>NZ_JBIBHR010000013.1:0-156913 GCF_042957125.1 Streptomyces sp. NPDC008125 | reverse complement strand
CCTGGGGCCCGCCCCCCCCCCCCCCCCACCACCCCCCCGGCCCCCCCCCCCCCCCTGGCAGGCCCCGCGGTGGGGCCCCCCCGGCGGGGGCCCCGCCCCCGCCACAGGGGCGAAGAGCGCCGGTCAGGTCCCCGGTGGCGGCGGTCCGTCGTCGGGCGCACGGTCCTGGAGGGCCACGCCGTTCCTGGGCGCCGTACCGTCCCTGTCGGCGGCCGTCCGCGCACCCGTACCCGTACCCGGCGCGACGTCCGCGTCGTCGTCCGTCGCCGGGGCCGCGCCGCCCTGGAGCCGTTCGCGGTCGGAGGCGCGGACCTGGATGACGAAGAGGGCGATCAGTGCGGCGAGTACGGCGAGCACGGCCGCGACGATGAAGGCGGCGGACACACCGGACGACAGCACCTCGTTGCCCCAGGGCGGCGGCAGTTCGCCGGTCCTGCGGAACTCCAGCTGCTGTGCCGGGGTCGCCTCCTGCATGAAGGGGGGGATCTGGTCGGTGGCCTCGTTGCGGCTCGCGGTACCGAAAACCGTGACCAGGATGGAGAGTCCGAGCGATCCGCCGACCTGCTGGGTGGCGTTCAGGATGCCGGAGGCCGCTCCCGCCTCCTTGGGGCGGACGCCGGAGACCGCCATCAGCGTCAGCGACACGAACTGGAGTCCCATGCCGAAGCCGAAGACGAGCACCGGGCCGAGCAGGCTGCCCAGATAGGTGCTGTTGGCGTCGGTCAGGGTCAACCAGCCGAGCCCCGCCGCCGCCAGCACCGCACCCGTCACCATGAACGGTTTCGGCCCCCACCGGGGGAGCAGTTGGGACGCGATCCCGGCGCCGACCGCGATGATGGCGCTCACCGGGAGGAAGGCGAGCCCGGCGCGCAGTGGGCTGAAGCCGAGGACGTTCTGCACGAACAGGGTCAGGAAGAAGAACATGCCGAACATCGCGGCGGACAGGGACAGCATGATTCCGTAGGTTCCCGCGCGGTTGCGGTCGCGGAACATCCACAGTGGGGTGATCGGCTGTTTCGACCGCTGCTCGTTGGCGATGAATGCGGCGAGCAGCACCACGGCGGCCGCGAAGGCCCCGAGGGTGATCGAGTCGCTCCAGCCGTCCTCCGAGGCCCGGATGAAACCGTAGACGAGCATCACCATGCCGAGCGTGGAGGTGAGAGCGCCGAGGAGGTCGAAGTGGCCCGGGTGGCGTACGGACTCCGGGATGTAGCGGGGGGTGGCCAGTGCGATCAGCAGGCCGATCGGGACGTTGACGAAGAAGATCCACCGCCAGTCGAGCCACTCCACCAGCAGACCGCCGGCCAGCAGCCCGATCGCGCTGCCGCCGGCCGAGACGGCGGCGAAGACGCCGAACGCCCTGTTCCTTTCGGGGCCTTCACGGAAGGTCGTGGTGATCAGCGACAACGCCGTGGGGGATGCGATGGCGCCGCCGACCCCCTGCAGCGCGCGGGCGCCGAGCAGTTGCCAGGATTCCTGCGCCAGGCCCCCGAGGAGGGAGGCGAACACGAAGAGCAGGACACCGAAGATGAAGACTCTGCGGCGTCCGAGGATGTCTCCCAGCCGTCCGCCGAGCAGGAGCAGACCACCGAACGTCAGGGTGTAGGCGTTGATCACCCACGAGAGGTTCTCGGTGCTGAAGCCCAGCGAGGACTGGATGTGTGGGAGCGCGATGTTGACGATGGTGATGTCGAGCACGACCATCAGCTGGCACGAGGTGATGACCAGGAGTGCCATGCCCTTGCCGCGTCCCTCGTTGCGGGGCGCGGCCAGATGTGCGACATGCGTGGGAGAGTCCGTCATATCAGTACTCACGTCTGCCGACGGCGGCGTCCACGGCCCGGGCGGGCCGGACGCGTTACCCGTCCGACGGTAGGCCCCGGGCCTGGGTGCCGCCATTCGGGCGCCCGTCGGCCGTCCACCGCGCCGTTCGTCCGCCCTTCGCACCTCCCGTTCACCGCGACTTCACCGGAGAGACGTGCTCACGCCTCCCGCTCGGGTGCCGTCCGGCCCTACGATTCCCTCGTGACGCGCGCGCCGCGCGCCACCGGGGCGGGGGGAGGCGCAATGGGCGCGGGCAAGGAGATACCGGACCGGCTACGCGGGGCGCTGCCCCGCGGGGTGCGCCTTTATCACGTGCGGCCGGACGGTTCCGTGGTCGTCGCCGACCGTGACGGATGCCGCCCGCTGGGTCCCGGCGGCCAGATGATTCCCTTCATCGACGACGGCCAGTTCGCCCATTACCTGGTCGGAGACGCGGCGACGTCCCCGGAGCGGCCGTCCAACGCGACGGTGAAGCTCGGGATGGTCGGTCCCCGCAGCGCCTTCACCCCGCACGCCCACGGCGGCGAGCACTACGTGCTGTCGCTCGGCCACGCGTCGTGCGGTCTGTACGACACCGAGCGCGGCAGGACCGCCGACGTGAGCCTGGTGCCGGGGATGCTCATCCGCATCCCCGAGATGATGCCCCATTCGTTCGCCAACCGTGGCAAGCGGCCCCTGACCATCCTCACGGCGAACACGGGCTACGGCATCGATCACGAGGACTACGCGATCACCGCTCCGGAGGCGGAGCGCCGGGCCCTCGGCGGGATCTCGCCGCAACCCCGCGGCGGAGCACTCGCCACGGCTGCCGCCACCGACTTCCGGTCCTTGGCCGCGGCCCTGCGTTCCGTGGAGGAGCGCCAGCGGGTCCACGGCATCGCCCCGGCCACGCTCCGGGAGCGGCTGGCGGGCCGGCTGCGCCGGGTGGCCACGGCGCTGGAGGACCACCGGTGATCTGTCCGCACTGCGAGCACGAGCTGCTCCGCAAGGAACGCCCCGGCAACAGGTGCGCGTACTGCAAACGCCTCTACGCGCTGGATCCGAAGACCAACCCCCTGAGCCTCAGCGACCTCCGGGTGCGGCGGGTGATGGCCGCGCTGTCGGCCGACGGTCACGTGGCGGTCGCCCCCGGCCAGCTGTGGTACGCCCTGTCGCGCCGTTCGCTGCGGACCAGCAGCCTCGGCGCGGTGTGGAACCCGCTGCTGACGGTGGCGGGCGTCGTCCTCCTGCTCGCCGGTGTCCTGGTCCCCTTCGTACCGGCCTTCCTCACCGGAGCGGTCTTCCTGCTGGTGTCGCTGTCGGTGGTCGTCGCACGGAGTGCCGGGGTGGGGCGGGGCGTCCCCCGGGTGGAACGCGACGCGTTCCGCTCGGTGGTCCTCGCCCCGTGGCTCCGGGTGTACGGCGCGTTGCCGCCCGGCCTGGTGGACGAGCCCGTACGGGAGCGGAGCCCCTACGCCGCCCCGCCCTCTCCGCGGAAGCCCGCACCCGGCGCCGAGGCCCCCGGGGTCCTGCTCTGCCCCGATCCGTCGGTCATCGCGTTCCTCGCGGCGGAGGGCGTGGCCGGGCACTACGGCCTCGTGCTCGTCCGGACCCTCGACGAGGCCGTGGGTCTGGCACCTCGGGGGCCGGTGATCGTGCTGCACGACGCGGACGCGCACGGGGTGCTCCTGGTCCGGCGGACCCGCGACGCGTTTCCGCGGACCGCGGTGGTCGACGCCGGTCTCCCCGTGGGCAAGGTCCGCGGCCTGGCCCAGGCGGTGCCGGTGCGCGACCGGTGGCGCGGGCCCGACGCGGCGGCACGGCGTGAACTCGCCGCTCTCGGTGAGTTCGGCGAGGCGGAGCTGAAGTGGCTGGGGCGGGGCTGGGGTTTCCCGCTCGTCGGGCTGCCTCCGGCCCGGTTGCTGGACGTCGTCGTGCGGTGCGCCGCCCGGGCGACCGGGCGGCCCGATCCCGCCCGCGCCGGGGCGGCCGGTCTGGGCTTCCTGACATGGCCCTCCCCCGGCACCGGACGGGGGCCCGGCACGTGATCTGTCCGGGCTGCGAGGCGCGGATCACCCGCAAGGAACGCGTCGGCGGCAGATGTGTGCGGTGCGGGCGGCGCTACGCCCTGGACCCGTGGTCGGACGGGCCGGGGATGCACGACGTCCGCATCCGGCGCTGCGTCGAGCGGGCGACCGGCAACGCCCGGCTGAGGATCACCCTGACCCAGCTCTGGTACGCGTCCCGGTCGTCCAACCCGTTCTCGGAGGCGTCGGTGCCGCGCGGTGTCCGGGCGTGGGTGCGCTGGGCGGTCGCGCTCCCGCTCTCCGCCGCGCTGGTGGCGGGTGCCGTCGTGGCACGCGGCGCGCTGGGAACGGTCGCCGCATGGCTCGTCCCTGTGGTGCTGGTCCTGGCGGCCGCGCTGCGCCACCGTCCGGGGCGGCAGGCGTTCGCGCTGGTCCAGCCGTCGGAGAACGCGTTCCGGGCGCTGATGCACGGCGCCTGGGCGACGACGTACGGCGGGCTGCCTGGTGGTGTGGTGGACGAGAGGCGCGCGGCAGGCACCACTGCCGCGCGGCGCGCTGCCGAGGGCCGGTCGGGACCGCCCGAAGTGGTGATCCTCTGCACGGAGCCGGTCGTCGCGCGCTTCCTCAGGGAGAACGGGCTCCCGAAACGGCCGCACACCCTCCTGGTGACGAAGGCCACCGACCGTATCGGCGGCACGGACGGCCCCGGACGCGTGCGCGAGGCCCTGGAACTGCTGGCCGGTCAGCGGGCCGGCCTGCCGGTCGTGGTGCTGCACGACGCGGACGCCTCGGGCGCCGTGCTGGCACCGGCGCTCCGTGCGGCCCACCCCGGCCGGGCCGTTGTGGACGCCGGTCTCCGGCCGGGGACCGCCGCCCGCAACCCGCGTGCCGTCCGCCGCTACTCCGCCGGTTCCGGGTACGACGCCGAACTGCTGCGTACCGTGGCCGGTCTGCCCGAGCACGAGGCCGCACGGCTGGCCGAGGGCTGGTGGTGGCCGGCCGCCGCGGTGCCGCCCCCGGTACTCGCCGAGGCCGTCACCAAGGCGGTCGAGCACGCCGTGACGGCACCCGCCCCGAGGCCGGACCGCCCCGGGAGCCCGCTCTCCGAGGGGTTCCTCACCTGGCCGGAGGCCGTCGGCCAGCCGCCGCGCGGCGCCTCCCGCACCCCCGGCCCGCACCACCAGCACGACAGGAGCACGTGATGACGCCCCGACGTCCGCCCCTCACCGGGGCGCGCGCCCTCGCAGCCGGGTCCCGCGGGCCCGGCACCCGCCTGATGGCCCGTGCGCTGGACGCCGCCCTCCACACGGCGATCGACACCGCCGCCGCACGGGCCGCCGAACCTGACGGTCTCCGGTTCACCGAACGGCAGTTGTACTTCGAGACCTGCCGGGTGCTCGATCCCGCCCTGCCCGTGCTGAGCCGGGTTCCTCGCACCGTGCGGCCCTACCTGCGGCTGTCGTCGTTCACCCGCGCCCTGGACGCCCGGGGCCGTGACACCGTTCCGGGCCTGCTGCCGCCCCCGCCGGAGGGGGTTCCCGCCCCGCAGCGGGAGAGCGAACCCGACCTCCACGACTACGGACTGCCCCGTCTCCTGGTCTGCCAGGACCGCGCGATCGCGCGGATGCTGCTCGCCAACCACGTCCATCTGGAGGCCGCCTGCCCGGTCTTCGCGGTGGCCGGCGCGCTGCCTTTCGACCCGCGGCTGACCACGGCGCTGGAGCGCGCGGGCGGGGCGACGGTGTACGTGCTCCACGACGCGAGCCCCCGGGGGATCGCGCTGCGTGGCCTGGTCCGGGCCTCCCTCGGCCCCGCCCCCGGCGTGCGGGTCTCCTCCATCGGGCTCGTACCGCGTCATGCGCGGGCCATGCGCTTGCCGGCCGGACGCGGCCCGGTCCGGAGGGAGGAACTGGCCGCGTTGCCCGGCACCCTCAGGCAGCAGGAGACGGCGTGGCTGGCGCAGGGCCGTTTCGCCGAGGTCGCCGCCGTGCCGCCCGGCCGGCTGGTCCGCGCGGTACTGCGTCTCACCCGCGGGCCCCGGGTGCCGCGGGCCTCGGTGTGGACGGGGCTGCGGGACCTGCGCGCCACGGGCTTCTTGAGCTGGCCCGATCCGACCGGAAGACCCTGAGGACAGCAGACCATGATGAGGCCCACAGAGATCGGCTACAGCGACGAGCTGCTGGCGGACGGCACGGTGCACCGCTCCTACCAGGACGGCCGGCAGGAGTGGCGGCGACGCGATCCGGCGGTGGCGGGGCTGGTGCGCTGGCACGACAACGTGGGGGCGTCGGGCACCGACGAACTCCTCGGCGACCGCATCGTCAAACGCGTCTCCAACGGCACCGCCACCTACGGCCGGGACCTCGGATACGGCCGGACCGTGTGGGGGCGTGGCGAATCCCTCACGGTCAACCGCACCTCGTTCGGCGGCCGGATGGGCCTGCTGCTCGCGGGAATCGGGGCGACGGCTCTGGCCGTCACCGAGGCGCAACTGCCGCCGCTGACCCTGAGCCCGGAGGAAGAGGAGGAGCTGCGCCGCCAGGCGCGGGACTCCGGAGGGGACGGCGGCGCGGGCGGCGACGGGGCGGGTTCTGGCGACTCGGACGGACCGGCCGGCTCGGGGGACGACGACTGGGACGGTGGCTGGGGCGACGGTGACGACGGCGGCTGGAGCGACGACGACTTCGGCTGAGGCGCCGGGGTGGTGTCCGGCGGATCGAGGCCGGACACCACCAGAGCGGCGCACGAAGGAATCCCGGCGAGGAACAGAGCGGAGAGGAGCCGTCGATGGCGCGCTTCTGTGTGAGTCTGGCCCCCACGACGGACGGAGCTCGCGCCCACGTCCGGGCGATGGGCGCGATCCCCGGCATCGGGCCGGAGGTCACCGTCCCGCGCGCGGACGCGGCCCTGCTGCGCGGCGAACCCGGTCCGGCCGAGGGCCCGTTCACCGCGTGCGGTCTCACCGCCACCGGTGAGGTCACCCTCCACAACGCGCCGGTGCTGCGGGACGCGCTGGAACAGCACGGCACCCCCGCCCCCGCGCGCTGCCCGGACGCCGAACTGCTGCTGCGCTGCTGGGCGTCGCTCGGCGCGGAGGGGGTGGCGCTCGCCGAGGGCATGTTCGTGCTGGCAGTGCTCGACGGCACCGACCTGGTGCTGATCCGCGACCACGTGGGCGCCCGTACGGTGTTCTACGCGCGGGCGAACGGGGCCTGGGCGGCCTCGTCCTCGCTGCGGGCGCTGCGCAGATGGCCGGCGCTGGGCACGTCCCTGGATGTGGCCGCGGTCCGTTCGTTCCTGACCTTCGCCTACCTGCCCGGCGAGGAGACGCTGCTGACGGGCGTACGGGAGGTGCTGCCGGGCCGGGTGCTGCGGCTGTCACCGGACGGCTCGGTGGCCGAGACCGTCCACTGGGAACCGGTCGAGAGGCTCGGCGGGGAAGCGCCCGACGGCCCGCAGGACCATGTTCTCGGGCTGCGGGCCCTGCTGGAGGACGCGGTGGCCCGCCGGCTGCCCGAGGCGGAGCCGGTGGCGGTCCTGCTCTCCGGGGGCATCGACAGCTCGCTGGTCACCGCGCTCGCGGCGAAGCTGCACAGCCGTCCGGTCCGCACGTACTCCATCAGCTTCGGCGGTGAACTCCCCAACGAGCTCGGCTACTCGGGTCTCGTCGCCGCGCGCTGCGGGACCCGGCACCGGGTGTTGAACGTCTCCGGTGCGACGGTCGCGGCGCGGCTCGCGGAGGCGGCGGCCCTGCTGGACAGTCCGGTGGGCGACCCGCTGACGGTGCCCAACCTGCTGCTCGCGGAGGCGGTGGCGGACGAGGGGGCGTCGGTGGTGCTCAACGGCGAGGGCGGCGACCCCGTCTTCGGCGGCCCGAAGAACCTCCCCATGCTGGTGCAGGAGATGCACCGGGAGGCCGGGGCGCCATGGGACGAGGACCGGGCGACCGCCTATCTGCGGTCGTACCGCAAGTGCTGGACGGACCTTCCGGTGCTGCTGACCCCGCAGGCGCTCGACGCGCTGGCCGACGCGCCCCGACCGCAGCGCTTCGTCGAACCGTACCTGCTGCCGGGCCCGGCAAGTCCGTACCGCATGAGCAGCCTGCTCAACCAGTTGCTCCACTGCAATCTGCGGACCAAGGGTGCCCACCACATCCTGACCAAGGTGGAGCGGCTGACCTCGTCCCGGGGAGTGGAGGGCCGGGCCCCGCTCTTCGACCGGCGGGTGGTCGACCACGCTTTCGCCACACCGCCGACGTACAAGCTCCGGGGCACGGTGGAGAAATGGGTCCTCAAGGAGGCGGTGCGCGATCTTCTGCCGGACACCGTCGTGGACCGCCCGAAGAGCGGGATGCGGGTGCCGGTGCAGCAGTGGCTCACCGGTCCGCTGCGGGACCTGGGCAACGAACTGCTGCTGGGGCGCGGGGCCCGGGAGCGCGGCCTGTTCCGTCAGGACACGATCCGCACGTGGCTGAAGGGCGAGGGCACGCTGCTGCCGCGCCAGGGGGGCAAGCTCTGGCTCGTCCTCACGCTGGAGCTCTGGCTCCGTTCGTACGACCTCTGACGGGCGGCCCGGGCTCCGGGCGCCGCAGGAGACACCACCCGAACTGCCGGAGGACCCACCGATGAAGACCACTCTCACCGACCCCCGCACCGGTCTGGCGCGCGGTACGGCGCCCGTGTCGCGGGAGCCGGAGGTGGCCGGGGCGGTGTCGGCCGCCAGAGCGGCGCTGCCCGGCTGGAGCGCCCTCACTCCGCGGGAGCGGGCCGGACGCCTGGGGCTGCTCGCCGCGGCGGTCGAGGCGGACGCGGCGGAGTACGCCGCGTGCGAGCGGTCGGGGACCGGCAAGCCGGAGTCGGAGGCGGTGGGCGAGGTCGCGCAGGTGGCCGACCTCTTCCGGTTCTACGCCACGGCTGCCCGGACCCGGACCGTACCGGCCTCGGGCGCGCTGGTGGCGGGCCACGAGAGCTGGGTGCGGTGGGAGCCGATCGGTGTGGTCGGCGTGGTGGTGCCCTGGAACTACCCGCTGATGATGGCGGCCTGGCGGTGCGCGCCCGCGCTGGCCGGCGGGAACACCGTCGTGGTCAAACCGGCCGAGACCACCCCGGACTCCCTGCTGCTGCTCGCCTCGCACGCGACGGCGGTGCTCGGCGAGGGGGTGCTCCAGGTGCTGCCGGGCGACCGGGCGACGGGGCGGCTGCTGGTGGAGTCCGGGGTCGACATGGTCGCGTTCACCGGCAGCCCGGAGGCGGGCCGGGATGTCGCGGCACGGGCGGGCATCCGCCGGGTCAGCCTCGAACTGGGCGGTAACGCCCCGGCGATCGTCCTCCCCGACGCCCCGCCGGAGACATGTGCGGCGCTCGCGGAGGCGGCGACGTACAACGCGGGCCAGAGCTGTGCGGCGCCCGCGCGGGTGATCACGCTGGCGGAGAACTACGAGCGCGTGGTCGCGCTGCTCGGCACGGCGATGGCGGGGCGGGTGGCGGGCCGTGACTTCGGGCCGCTGAACAACGCGGACCAGGCGGCCCGTTACGACCGGATCGTCGCCGCCTCGGAGGCGGGACGGTCGGTGACCGGGCCCCTGGAGACGGCGGCGGGCGAGGAGAAGGGCTACTGGCGTCCGGCCCGGGTGCTGGTCGATCTGCCGCCGGCCGACCCCGCGATCACCGAGGAGGTCTTCGGCCCGCTGCTCACCGTCGAGCGGGTGGCCACCGTCGAGGAGGCTCTGGCCAGGGCCAACAGCGTGCCGCAGGCGCTGGCGTCCAGTGTGTGGACGACCGACCTGGAGCGGGGGATCGACCTGGCGTCCCGGCTCGACGCGGGCGAGGCGTGGGTCAACTGCCATCTGGTGCAGACGGCCGAACTCCCGCACGGCGGGAGGGGTTCGTCGGGTCACGGCACGGACCTGAGCGTGCTCGCCCTCGACGAGTACCAACGGCCGAAGACGGTCACAGTACGCGTCGGGCGGCCCTGAAACCTTTCCGTTCGGGGACGGAACCGGGCTTCTGCGGACCGGGTGATCGCACGTACCGTGTGATCATTCATCCGTGCGACGAAAGCGGCCCGCATGTCCCTGTTCGACCTGCCTCTCGAAGAACTCCGTACGTACCGAAGCGCTTCGGTGGAGCCCGCCGACTTCGACACGTTCTGGTCGAGGACGCTCGAGGAGACCCGCAGCCACCCGCTCGACGCGCGCTTCGAGCTCCGCGCGGACACGGGCCTGAAGACCGTGGAGGTGTACGACGCGACCTTCGCCGGTTTCGGTGGCCACCCGGTGAAGGGCTGGCTGGTGCTTCCGGCGGGCACCACCGAACCGGTGCCGGCTGTGGTGCAGTTCATCGGGTACAACGGCGGGCGCGGCCTGGCCCACACCCATCTGCTCTGGGCGTCGGCCGGGTTCGCGCACTTCGTCATGGACACCCGGGGTCAGGGCAGCGGCTGGGCCGGCGGCGACACCGCCGATCCGGTGGGCAGCGGGCCCGCGTTCCCGGGGGTCATGACCCGGGGCATCGAGGACCCTGACGACTACTACTACCGGCGGCTGTACACCGACGCGGTACGGGCCGTGGAGGCCGCCCGCTCCCACCCGCTCGTCGACGCGTCGCGCACCGCGGCGGCCGGCATCAGCCAGGGCGGCGGCATCACGCTCGCCGTCGCCGGTCTTGTGCCGGACCTGGTCGCCGTGGCGCCGGACGTCCCGTTCCTCTGCGACTTCCCGCGCGCCCTCACGGTGACCGACCGCAACCCCTATCGCGAGGTGGGCGACTACCTCAAGACCCACCGGGGCCGCACCGAGCGGATCAAGGAGACACTCGCCTACTTCGACGGGGTGCACTTCGCCGCACGGGCCACGGCGCCGGCGCTGTTCTCGACGGCGCTGGAGGACCTCACCTGCCCGCCGTCCACGGTGTTCGCCGCGTTCAACGCGTACGCCCACACCGACAAGTCGATAGAGGTGTACGACTTCAACGACCATGAGGGCGGCGGCCCCCACCAGGAGGCCGCGCAGCTCGCCTGGCTCCCCGGAAAGCTGACGGCCTGACCACCGGAGGCCCCTGCGGAAAGTGGCGGGTCAGAAGGAGACGGGGTCGCGGACGAGCGGGCAGGTCATGCAGTGACCGCCGCCGCGTCCGCGCCCCAGCTCCGCACCGACGATGGTGATGACCTCCACGCCCGCCTTGCGCAGCAGGGTGTTCGTGTGGGTGTTGCGGTCGTAGGTGAAGACCACCCCGGGTTCCAGTGCCACGGCGTTGTTGCCGCTGTCCCACTGCTGGCGTTCGGAGGCGTACACGTCGCCGCCGGTCTCGATGACCCGCAGCGCGGGCAGTCCGAGTCCCTCGGCCACGACGTCGACGAAGGGAGTGGAGCCCTCGTCCGTGATCTCGACGCCCGGAGTCCTGTCGCTGGGGCGGAGGGAGAAGGTGTGGACCGCGTCCATGATCCTCGGATAGAGCGTCACGATGTCGCGGTCGGCGAAGGTGAAGACGGTGTCCAGGTGCATGGCGGAACGCAGCTTGGGCATGCCGGCGACGATGACCCGCTCGGCGGCCCCCTCGCGGAAGAGGGAGGCGGCGACCTGGGTGATGGCCTGGCGGGAGGTCCGCTCGCTCATACCCATGAGGACGACGCCGTTGCCGACGGGCATGATGTCGCCGCCCTCGAAGGTGGCCTGCCCCCAGTCCTGTTCCGGGTCGCCCCACCAGACCTTCGCGCCCCGGTAGTCGGGGTGGAAGGCGTAGACGGCGGCCATCAGGAGGGTCTCGCCGTGGCGGGCGGGCCAGTACAGGGGGTTGAGGGTGACGCCGCCGTAGAGCCAGCAGGTGGTGTCCCGGGTGTACAGGGTGTTCGGCAGGGGCGGCATGAGGTACTCGCGGGCGGCGGTCGACTCGCGGGCCAGAGCCAGGTAGCCGGAGCGGAACTCGTCGGGGAGGTCCGCGGTGGCGAGCCCGCCGATCAGGTACTCGGCGAGGCGACCGGGTTCCAGCGACTCCAGGAAGGCGCGGGTGTTCTCGATGAGCCCGAGGCCGACCTCGTTGGCGGTGATCTTGCGGTCCAGCAGCCAGTCCCGGGCCGCCGGGATCGCCATGGTCCCGGCGAGCAGTTCGTGGAGTTCGACGACGTCGACGTCCGCCTGCCGCAGCTTGTTGACGAAGTCGGCGTGGTCGCGCTGGGCATTCTCCACCCACATCACGTCGTCGAAGAGCAGGTCGTCCGCATTGGTGGGGGTGAGCCGCCGGTGGGCCATCCCGGGTGCGCAGACCAGGACCTTGCGCAGCTTGCCGACCTCGGAGTGGACGCCGAGGGCGGGGCTCTGGGCGGTCGTGTCAGTCATGGGGAAGCCTTTCGCGGTTCACCGGCGGGGCGGCCGGGGCGGGACGGGTCAGAGTTCGATCCAGCCGGCGGCCAGAGCGATCACACCCATGACGGCACCCGCGATCGAGACGGCGCAGATGACCGCTTCGACCGGCGAGAAGAGGCGGCGGTTCTGCTCCCGCCGGGCCTTGACGAACAGGAAGGTCGCCGGGGCGTAGAGGATGAAGGAGACGAGGACGAACTTCAGTCCCGCCGCATACAGGAGGAAGGCCGTGTAGAGGGTCGCGAGCGCGGCGACCACCAGCTCCCCCCGGGTGATGCGGCCTTCGGCACGTTCCCTTTCGGGCCTCAGCGCGATCTTGAGGGCGAAGGCGGCGGCCAGCAGGAACGGGATCAGAGTGAGGGCGCTGGTCAGGTCGAGCGCGAAGTTGAAGGCGTCGTCCGAGAACGCGGTGATGACCAGGACCAGCTGGCTGAGCGCCGTCGTCATGAGCAGGGCGGGTACGGGCACGTCGGCGGGGGTGGACCGGCCCAGGAAGCGGGGCATGTCGTCGTCCTTGGCGGCGACGAAGAGCACCTCGGCGGCCATCAGTGTCCACGCCAGGTACGCGCCGAGGACGGAGATGATGAGCCCCACGCTGACGAAGACCTTGCCCCAGGTGCCGACCGCCGCTTCCAGGACCCCGGCCATGGAGGGCTGGCGGAGTTCGGCGATCTCGGCCATCGGCAGGATGCCGTACGAGACGATGGTGACGGAGGCGAAGACGGCGAAGACGCTGAGGAAGCCGAGGATGGTGGCCCGGCCGACGTCCTCGCGCCGCTTGGCGTGGCGGGAGTAGACGCTGGCCCCTTCGACCCCGAGGAACACGAAGACGGTGGCCAGCATGGTCCCGCGCACCTGGTTGAAGAGCGAGCCCGCGTAGTCGGCCCCGGCGAAGTTGTCGGCGAAGACGGACGTGTCGAGGCAGAAGAGGGCGAGAAGCACGAAGACGAGGATCGGGACGACCTTCGCCACGGTCACGATCCGGTTGATCGCCGCGGCTTCCTTCACTCCTCGCCGGATGAGGAAGAAGAACCCCCACAGCCCCACCGACGACAGCACGATGGCGAGCGCCGTGTCGCCGTCTCCGAGGGCCGGTGCGATCGCCCCGATGGTGGACATGATGAGCACCCAGTAGGTCACGTTGCCGACGCACGCGCTGGCCCAGTAGCCGAAGGCCGAGAAGAAACCCAGATACTCGCCGAACCCGGCCTTGGCGTAGGCGTACACACCCGCGTCGAGGTCGGGTCTGCGGACCGCGAGCTTCTGGAAGACGAACGCGAGCATCAGCATGCCGATGCCGGCGACCGCCCAGGAGATCAGGGCGCCGGCGACACCGGTCTCCGCGGCGAAGCGCCGGGGCAGTGAGAAGACGCCGGCGCCGACCATGGAACCGACGACCATCGTCGTGAGGGTGAGCAGAGTGAGTTTGGCCGCGGGCGACGACGCCTCAGCGGGAGTGCCGGTGCCGGCCTCGGCGTTGGTCATACTTCCCCTCCGCGAGGTGCCTCTTCCGGTCCGCGCGGGGACGATGCGCTCCGGTCGATCCGACACACGTTCATTGCGACGGGAATCTAATGCCACATGTCCGCTTTGTCATATTGCGGCTGCGACGGAGGCGACGGCACACGGAGAGGTGACACCCAGCCCTCGCAAAGGCGGGTGTCACCCCTTCCGATCATTCGGCGACAGCCGACGAGCCCCCGACTCCGCCCGTAGGTGAACCGGCCGAAGGGCCGCCGCCGGAGACCCGGCACCGCCGACCGCCCTCTTGACGGGCACCGCTCTACCAGTAGTGCCGCCTGCCGCCCACCGCACGCCCGGTGGCGCCGAGCAGGAGCAGCACCGCCCCCACGACCAGCAGCACGATGCCGATGGTCCACAGGAACGAAAGCCCGGTGATCAGACCGATCACCAGCAGGATCACACCGAGAACAATCATGGCGTCCTCCGTCCGTCGTGGTTCCAGTATGCGCGCCGCTCCCCCGACGGGCTCACGGAAGCAGGATCACCGCCGCGCCCGGTGGACCAGCGGGTATGCGCCGATGGCGCCGTCCAAGATGCACCGAGCGCCGTGGCACCCAGACTGGGAACCATGGCAGAGACACGTCGTAAGCGGGCCGCTCACCCCTCGCCCGCCGCACGCAAGAGCTCCTCGGACGGCGGCCCTCAGGGAGCGGCCCGTGCTGCCTGCCAGAGCCTGGAGGGCCTGATCGCGCATCCGCTGGAGGGCGTTTCCGCCGTCCGGCGCGCCGACGACGACGGCTGGCACGTCGTCGTCGACGTTCTCGAGGTACCCCGCATTCCTGACACCACGAGCCTGCTCGCCTCCTACGAGGTACGGCTGGACCAGCAGGGCGAACTCGTGGAATACCGCCGAGTGCGCCGCTACCGACGGGGTTCCGCCGACGAGTGACGCGGCGGCCCCAAGACCGGAAGGACCCCCATGGCCACGACCTCCTACTCCGACGAAGTCACCTGCCCGCCACGTTCCGGCACTCTCTACGACGTACTGGAACTCATCCTCGACCGCGGCATGGTGATCGACGTCTTCATCCGGGTGTCTCTGGTCGGGATCGAGATCCTGAAGATCGACGCCCGCATCGTCGTGGCGAGCGTGGACACCTATCTGCGGTTCGCGGAGGCGTGCAACCGGCTCGACCTGGAGCGGGATTCCGGCAGCACCACGATCCCCGAGCTGCTCGGCGGGACCGCGGCCAAGTCGATCGGCAAGCGCAAGGTGCGCAAGGCGGCGTCGACGGTCGGGGACACGGTGCGCAAGGCTGTGGGCGCGGACGACCGCGATGCCGACCCGGAGGACGAGGCGGACGAGGCGGAGGAGCCCGTACGCCCCAAGAAGCGGCGAGCCCCCGAGCGCTCCGGCAGCGCACGTCGCCGCCGTCCCGTGGAGGCCTGAGCCATGCCGACACAGGGTGTGTACGTCTACGGCATCGTCCGCCACACCACCGCGGTGCCGACCGGACTGGGCGGCGTCGGCACTCCTCCCGCGCGTCTCACGACCATCGGACGGGGAGCGGTACGCGCCGTGGTCAGCGAGGCGCCCGCACGGATGCGCGCCCGGCGCCGGGATCTCATGGCCCACCAGGAGTTGCTGGTCAGGCTCGCGGAGGTCGACTCCGTACTGCCCATGCGTTTCGGCATGGTGGCGACGGGCGAGCAGACCGTGCTCCAGCAACTGGCCGTGACCGAGAAGGCGTGTCTGGAAGCCCTGGAGCAACTGGCCGGACGCGTGGAGATCAACGTCAAGGCGTTCCCCGCGCAGGACGCGCTCTCCGCGGTGGTCGCCGAGGAGCCACAGGTGCGCCGGCTCCGCCAGGACGCCCGCCGGACCCCGGGCTACGAGGCCTCCGTACGACTGGGCGAGGCGGTGGCGAAGGCGCTGGCCCGCAGGGCGGCCGAGGCCGGGCAACAGATCCTCGCCGAGCTCACGCCGATGGCCCACGGGGTTGCCAAGGGGCCCGAGGTGCGCGACTGCGCGCTCAATGTGTCGTTCCTGGTCGACCGGGCCCGGGAAAGCGAGTTCCGTGGGGCGGCACGACGCCTCGCCGACGCGCGCCCCGACCACGTCGACCTCAGGATCGTCGGCCCGCTGCCCTGCTACAGCTTCGTGGCCGGCACCACCTCGCTCGCTCCGGCACACACGGGTGCGGCATGGGGCTGATCACGGGGATTCTCCTGCTCCCCCTCGCCCCTGTGCGCGGGGTGGTGTGGGTGGCGGACAAAGTACACGGGGCGGCCGAGCACGAACTGAACGATCCGACCGTCCTCAGGGCCCAATTGACCGCGCTCAACCGCGATTTGGAGGCCGGCCACATCGACATCGAAGAATTCGAACATCAAGAGGAACTGCTGCTCGACCGGCTCCACGCCGAAGGCGTGGCGGCGAACCGGACGATCGAAGGTGACTGACCCATGGACGACACGGCCAAGGTGACGCTCGCTGCCGCAGTGGTGGGCGGGTACGTACTGGGGCGGACGAAGAAGGGCAGGCTCGCGATCACAGTCGCGACCTACCTGGCGGGACGGCGGTTCGGCCTCGAACCGAAGCAACTCGCGGCAGAGGGCATGCGGCGGCTGAGCGACGTACCGCAGATCGCGGAGTTGCAGGAGCAGTTGCGGGGCGAGGTCCTCGAAGCGGGCCGCGAGGCGGTCTCGGCGGCCGCCAACCGCGGAATGGTCTCGCTCGCCGAGGCGATCGGCGAGCGCACGGCCCGCCTCGGCGAACGAGGGCGCCCGGCCGAGGAGGTCGAAGGCGGGGACGAGGACGAGGACGAGGAGTACGAGGACGAGGGTCCCGAGGAAGGGGAGCTGGAGGGCGAGGACGAGGAAGAGCCCGAGGAGGAGGGCGAGGAAGAGGAGGACGAAGAAGAACCCGAGGACGAAGAGCCCGAAGAGCCCGAGGAGGGGGAAGAGGAGGACGAAGGGCCCGAGGAGGACGAAGGGGACGAAGAAGAGGAGGACGAAGAAGAGGAGGAGGAACCCGAGGAGCAGGAAGAGGAAGAGCCCGAGGAGGAGCCCGCACCGCGCCCCCGCTCCCGTAAGCGCTCGGACGCGCCCCCCGCGCGCGGTGCCGCGAAGAAGGCCGCTCCCGCCAAGAAGAGTGCGGCGAAGAAGGCACCGGCCAAGAAGGCGGAGCCCAAGCAGTCGGCACCCGCCAAGAAGGCAGCGAAGAAGGCTCCCCCGGCGAAGAAGTCCGCTCCGGCGAAGAAGGCCGCTCCCGCCAGGAAGAGCGCGGCGAAGAAGGCACCCGCCAAGAAGGCCGCCGCGAAGAAGGCACCCGCCAAGAAGAGCGCGGCGGCCAAGAAGACGTCGTCGTCCAAGCGGACGGCTTCCAAGCGCGCCGATCGCCGGAGGTAGCGAGCCATGGCCAGCAACGAGAAGGACGGTCCCGAGGACCAGGCGTCAGGTATCGAGCGGCTGCGCGAGGAGCTTTCGGGCTATCTCTCCGGTCAGGTGGAGCGACTGGCCGGTAAGGCCGGGGAGAAGCTCACGGACGTCACCAGTCAGCTCACCGATGTCGCAAAGAACGGCGGGTCCTTGCCCTCCATCGGCGCGCGTGTCCTACAAGGGGAATCGCCGCTGAAAGCCTTCGTCTCCGAGAAAGCCAAGGGAGTGAAGGACAACGTCGTGGGCAAGGCGAAGGAGGCCTTCGGCGGGGGTGGCGACGGGGGCGGGGGCGGGGGCGGCGGAAAGGGTGGGAAGAGCAAGTCGGGCGGCAAGTCGATGAACATCATCGAAGTACTCGATGTGGGCGTGCCGTTGCGCGACGCGTACGACTACTGGACGCAGTACGACCAGTTCAGCAGCTTCACCAAGGGCGTCCAGAGCGTCTCGATGGGCGACGAGACGGAGAGCGACTGGAAGGTGAAGATCGGACCTTCCTCCCGCGGCTTCAAGGCCACCGTGCAGGAGCAGATTCCCGACGAACGGATCGTGTGGACGTCCGAGGGAGCCAAGGGCAGCACACGCGGCGCCGTCAGCTTCCACGAGTTGGCGCCTTCCCTGACCAGGATCGTCCTGGTCGTGGAGTACTACCCGGCGGGCTTCTTCGAGAAGACGGGCAACCTCTGGCGCGTCCAGGGGCGCCGCATCCGCCTGGATTTCAAGCACTTCCAGCGCTACGTCACTCTCAGCGCCGAACCGCCCGAGGGCTGGCGCGGTGAGATCCGCGACGGAGAGGTCGTCGTCTCGCACGAGGACGCGGTCGCGGAGGAGGAAGAGCAGGAAGGCCAGGAGGACGAGTACGAAGACGGCGAGGGGGAGGACGGCGAGTTCGAGGACGAAGACGCCGAGGACGAGGACGAGGACGCCGAGGACGAAGACGAAGAGGACGCGGACGCGGACGACGAGTACGAAGACGAGGATGACGACGGCGAGTACGAAGACGAGGACGAGGATGACGGCGAGGACGAGGAAGAAGAGGCGCCTCGTCCCCGGAAGCGGAGAGGGGGCGGACGACGGTGACGGACCTGGCGTACCGGCAGGCCGGCGACACCGTTCCCGGTCCGCAGACGACCAACCTCGCCGACATCCTGGAACGGGTTCTCGACAAGGGCATCGTCATCGCGGGAGACATCAAGATCGATCTCCTCGACATCGAACTGCTCACCATCCGGCTCCGGCTCTTCGTGGCCTCGGTGGACACCGCCAAGAAGGCCGGAATCGACTGGTGGGAGACCGATCCCGCACTCAGTTCACGCGCGTCGCGCAGCGCCCTCCAGGAGGAGAACCGCGAACTGCGCGAACGCATCGAGGCGTTGGAGTCACCCGACGACGCCGACGCCGACGGACGGAAGAGATCCAGGGAGCGCGCACGCACATGACCCGTACCCTTCGCAGCGGCTCCGCTTCCGGGGGCGGCGCCCTCTACGTCTTTGCCGTGTGCCGCGACCTCGATCCCGACTCCCTCGGGCGGTCGCCGGGCCTCACCGGCGAGGAACCCCCACGGGTGCTGCCTCTCGGGGCGCGCCTGTCGGCGGTGGTGCAGACCGTGCGGGCGGACGACTTCACCGACGAGGTGTGGCAGGAACGACTGGCCGACCAGGAGGAGTTGGGACGCTACGCGCGGGCGCACCACTCGGTGGTCACCGCCGTCGCCGGGAGTGCGCCCACCGTGCCGCTCCCCATGGCCACGCTCTACCACGGTGACGGCAGCGCCCGGGCGGCGCTCGCGTCGCAGGCGGCGCGGTTCGACCGCGCGCTCGACCGGGTCGCCCACCACGCCGAGTGGGGCGTCAAGGTGTTCCTGTCCCCCTCGATGGCCCGAGACCACACGAGCCGGGAGGTGGCGGCTGCCGCACCGTCCGACCGGGCGAGGCCCGCCGTGGGTTCGGGGCTCGCCTATCTGAACCGGCGCCGGAACATCCAGGAGAACCGGCAGCGCCGTCACGTCGAAGCCGGGCTCAGGGCCGACGCGGTGGACGAGGCGTTCCGCCGGGTCGCGGCGGAGGCCCGCCGGTTGCGGCTGCACTCCGCATCCGCCTCCGAGGACCAAGGCGTGCAGGTCCTCAACGCGACCTACCTGGTGGCGGAGGCCCGGTCGGCCGAGTTGCACCGGCTTGCGGAGTCGCTGCGGGAGCCGGGCGACGTGCGGGTCACCCTGTCGGGTCCCTGGGTGCCGTACTCGTTCGTGGGCGAGGTGGAGGGATGAACCGCGAGGTGGTGCCCTGGGATTCCGCCGAGCCGCTGAGCGGTCCGATCGGGGTGCCGCTGGTCGATCTGCTCGACCGGGTGCTCGCGACCGGGGTGGTCATCAGCGGGGATCTCGTGATCGCGATCGCGGACGTTCCGCTGGTACGACTGTCGCTGCACGCGCTGTTGTCCTCGGTCAGCGAACGCGTGCCCGCCCCCTGGGCCGACGGAGGACCGCTGTGACCGGGGCGCGGCTCGACCTCGACCGGGAGCGGATGGGTCGTGACCTCGTCACGCTCGTCCTCACCGTGGTGGAGTTGCTGCGCCAGCTCATGGAACGGCAGGCGATCCGCCGGGTCGACCAGGGCGATCTCACCGACGAGCAGGCCGACGAGATCGGCGCCACCCTGATGATGCTCGACCAGCGGATGACCGAACTCTGCGAGCAGCACGGCGTGCGCCCCGAGGACCTCAATCTGGACCTGGGGCCCCTCGGGTCCCTGCTGCCGCGGGACTGACGATGGACACGTACGGCAGGGAAGCGCATCGGTCACCGGAACTCCCCCGCGCCCGGGGGCCGTTGTCGGCCGCGGTACTCGCTCATCTGCGGGGTGCGGGCGGGCTGCCGCGGGCGGGGGACGCCCGCGCGGCCGATCCGTACGGCGAGGATCTCCACCTGGCGCTGTACGCGTGCTACGAGCTGCACTACCGGGGGTTTGCGGGGGTGGACCCGGACCTGGAGTGGGACCCGGACCTGCTGGCCGTGCGGAGGGGCGCCGAGGACTCCTTCCTGGCCGCGCTGCGGCGCGACGCCACGGGCACCGGTTCCCTGGAGGACGTTCTGGCCGGGCTCCTGGTGGAACCGGTGCGCGGTCAGGGGGTGTCGGACTTCCTCAAGGACGAAGGCGAGCTGCGACACGTCCGCGAGTACGCCGTCCAGCGGTCGCTGTACCACCTGAAGGAGGCCGACCCGCACGCCTGGGTCCTGCCCAGACTCGGCGGACGGGCCAAGGCGGGGATGGCGGCGATCGAGTACGACGAGTTCGGGGCCGGGCGCGCGGAGCGCGTCCACGCGCGCCTCTTCGCCGATCTGATGGCCGACCTGGGGCTGGAGACCGCCTACGGCCACTATGTGAACGAGGGCCACGCCGAGATGCTGGCTCTGGTCAATCTGATGTCGCTGTTCGGGCTGCACCGGCGTCTGCGGGGCGCTCTGGTGGGGCATTTCGCGGCGGTGGAGATCACCTCGTCGCCCGCCTCGCGTCGGCTTGCCCAGGCGATGCGGCGCGTCGGGGCGGGGACCGCCGCCGAGTTCTTCTACGTGGAGCACGTCGAGGCGGACGCCGTGCACGAGCAGGTGGTCAGACGCGAGGTCGTCGCGGGGCTGCTGGCGGACGAGCCGGAGCTGGCGGCCGACGTCGCGTTCGGCGTCACCGCCACCGGCTTCCTGGAGGAACGGCTCGGGGAACGGCTGCTGGCCGGCTGGCGCGAGCCGCCCGCCCGCTGAGGGCGTTCCCTCGCCGGGGAGGCACACCTCGGAAGGCGCCGAGTGGTGACCCGAGCGTTTCCGCCCCAATCTGAGACAGACCGCTCATCCTTACGTCCGAGGGAGCCCCGATGGCCACCGATGTGGCGTCGCCCGCCCCGTTCGTCCTGACCCTGCCCGGCGTGTACGCGCCGCAGCACGACACCCGTCTGCTGATGCGGGTGCTCGAACACGAGGCCCTCGCGCCGGGCGCGAGGGTGCTGGATCTCGGTACGGGGAGCGGGGCGCTGGCGATCCGCGCCGCCCAGCTCGGCGGGTCGGTGACAGCGGTCGACCTGTCCCGCCGGGCCGTGCTGACCACCCGGGCCAACGCCCGGCTCCACCGCCGCCGCATCGACGTACGGCGCAGCGATCTGACCGCGGCCGTCCGGGGCCATGCTTTCGACCTGGTGCTGTGCAATCCGCCCTACGTGCCCTCACCGACGCCCGAGGTCCCGGGGCGCGGACGTGCGAGGGCCTGGGACGCGGGCCTGGACGGGCGGGTCGTCCTGGACCGCGTCTGCGACGGGGCGCGGGAGGCGCTGCGGCCGGGAGGGGTGCTGTTGATGGTGCACTCGGCGCTCTGCGACCCGGACCTGACCGTGGAGCGCCTGGAGCGGGCGGGGCTGCCCGCGGAGGTGCGCGAGCGGGCCCGGGTTCCGCTGGGGCCGGTGCTGCGCTCGCGACGGTCGTGGCTGCGCGACCGGGGCCTGCTCGGGCTGGGCGCGCAGAGCGAGGAGCTGGTGGTCGTACGCGCCGTACGCGCCGGCTCCCCGGCCGCACATCCTGCCGTGTGAGGTCTGCGGCTGAAGAACCGGCTCATCGGGCCCTCGGACGCGTTCCGCCTGCGGATCTCTTCGGGCGGGACCTCACGGGGGTGCGGCCCGGCCCGGGGGTGCCACAGCCCGGATCCGCCCGTCGCGTCGGCCACCCGGCCGGTCACCCACCGTGCGCCGTCGGAAGCGGGGAAGGCCACGATGTCGGCCGCGTCTACCGGCGGGCCCGATCCGGCCCAGCGCCGCTGGCGACGCCGCGTGGGCGTCGGCCTGCGGATCGCGGCGCAGCCGGCCCGCGTCGACGTCGGTGCCGATGAGGCCGGGCGCCACCGGGTTCACGGTGATGCGCCCCCTCGGCCCCGGCCCTTGCCTCCTTCGCCCGTACCGTCTTCACCCTTCACCCTGCGCCGGTGGCTGGTGTCGCACCAGGGGTGGATACGGCTCTTGCGGCACATGCACAGGGCGACCACGAATCGGTCCGACACCACCGTGGCGCCGTCCGGCAAGGTCACCTCCACGGGCCCTTCCAACAGCAGCGGTCCGTCCTCGGTGAGCGTGACGCGACAGGGGGCACGGGGGGTGTCCGGCACGGGGACCGCCTTCCGGGGTCCGCCGGCGCGGGTCTACGGGCGTAAGGCCCGGGCGGACACCTGACTCCGATGGTCGTCCCCGTCCGGACCGCGCGCACGCCGAGCACCGCGCCGGGTTTCAGACGCGCGCCGCCGGCGGCGTCGCGCCGGACACCGTCCCGGCACCCGCTTCCCACTCCGCCACCCGGGCGAACAGCAGGTCACGGCCGATGGCATCGGCCCGGGTCGCCTCCACGGTGCAGGCGTACGCCCCGGCGACAGCGCCGAAGAGAGCGCACCGTGCGGGTTTCTCGCCCGCCAGCCAGCCGAGCAGGAAGCCGGCGGCGAACGCGTCGCCGGCACCGTTGGAGTCGACGACCGGTTCGGGCGGGGCGATCGCCGCGACATGTGTCAGCTCACCGTCGACGAGCAGATGGGAACCGGCGGCCCCGTCGGTGGCGACGGCGACGCGGGCCCTGCCGTGGTCGGCGATCCTGCGCAGGGTCGCCCCGGGGTCCGCCAGGGCGGTGGCGGAGAGGAATACGAGGTCCGCCTCGAACGCGAAGGGCTCGTGGTAGGGGTTGACGCCGTCCCAGTTGTGCAGGTCGGTGGAGAGCGTGAGGCCCGCCTCGCGCAGCAGCGGGAGGGTGAAGGCGCAGGGATGGGTGATCGAGACGTGCGCGTGGCGGCTCTTCGCTGCCAGCGCCCGCACGGTGGCCTCCGGTAGCCGGTCGCTCTCGGCCGCGCGGCTGTCGTCGTACAGGGAGAGCCGCCGGCCGTCCGGGCCGACGAGGTTCACCGCGCGTTTGGTGCCGAGCGGCTGCGGGACGCCGGTGAGGGGGAGGGACCGGTCGCGGTGGAACGCCCGCACCAGGTCGCCCTCGTGGTCGTCGCCGATCAGGTCGATGTGATGGGTGCGCAGGCCGAGTGAGGCGAGCCCGAGGGTGACGAAGTCGCCGGTCTGCCCGGCGCGCGCGGTGATGCCGGGGCGGATCATGTGGCTGTCGGCGTACGGGACCGGCAGCTCGGGCACGTACACGATGGTGTCGACGCCCGCTCCTCCCAGGACCAGTACGTCGTTCTCCTTGCTCATGGGAGGAGGACCTTTCCCCGGGGTCGCGGCTCGTGCGGGACGGGAGCGAGTCAAGCAGCCGCCCACAGCCACCCGCAATCCCTTGCGGAAAAGTACGGAAAAATTTTTCACGGACTGTCCCGCGCAGCCGCCCGCGTGCGGGCGACGCCTCCTGGCGACCCCGGCCACAGGCCCCGGAAGGCGAGGACATAGCGTGTAGGGGGGTGTAGTAAGTCAAGCCTTACCTTGACGGCACCCTGCCCGCGTTCGCCCGCCCCGAGGAACGAAGGAACTACAGCCCCATGACACGCCCCGTCCGCGTCGCCATTGTCGGAGCCGGTCCTGCCGGAATCTATGCGGCCGACGCGCTGCTGAAATCCGAAGCCGCCAAGGACCCGGGTGTCTCGATCGACCTGTTCGAGCGCATGCCCGCACCCTTCGGTCTGATCCGCTACGGCGTGGCTCCCGACCACCCCCGGATCAAGGGCATCGTCACCGCGCTGCACCAGGTGCTGGACAAGCCCCAGATCCGGCTCTTCGGCAACGTCGACTACCCGAACGACATCGGTCTGGACGAGCTCCGCTCCTTCTACGACGCGGTGATCTTCTCGACCGGCGCCGAGGCCGACCGCGCGCTCGACATCCCCGGGATAGAACTCGACGGCTCCTACGGTGCCGCCGACTTCGTCTCCTGGTACGACGGTCACCCCGAGGTTCCGCGCACCTGGCCGCTGACGGCCGAGAAGGTCGCCGTGCTCGGCGTGGGCAACGTGGCGCTGGACGTGGCGCGCGTACTCGCCAAGACCGCCGACGAGCTGCTCCCCACGGAGATTCCGGCCAACGTGTACGAGGGCCTCAAGGCCAACAAGGCGCTGGAGGTGCACGTCTTCGGGCGCCGCGGTCCCGCCCAGGCGAAGTTCAGCCCCATGGAGCTGCGCGAGCTGGACCACTCGCCGAACATCGAGGTCATCGTCAACCCCGAGGACATCGACTACGACGAGGGCTCGATCGAGACCCGCCGGGGCAACAAGCAGGCCAACATGGTCGCCCAGACGCTGGAGAACTGGGCCATCCGCGATGTCGGCGACCGTCCGCACAAGCTGTTCCTGCACTTCTTCGAGTCGCCGGTCGAGGTGCTCGGCGAGGACGGTTCCGTCGTCGGTCTGCGTACCGAGCGCACGGAGCTGGACGGCACGGGCAACGTGCGCGGTACCGGCACCTTCACCGACTGGGACGTGCAGAGCGTGTACCGCGCGGTCGGCTACTACTCCGACGAGCTCCCGAAGCTCCCGTGGGACCCGGCGTCCGGCACGGTCCCGCACGCCGCCGGGCGCGTGGTCGCCGGCTCGGAGCACATGCCGTCGGTATACGTCACCGGCTGGATCAAGCGCGGTCCGATCGGTCTCATCGGCCACACCAAGGGCGACGCCAACGAGACCGTCGAGTGCCTGCTGGAGGACCGGGCCGAGGGCCGGCTCCCCGCCCCGGCGCAGCCCGAGCCCGACGCGGTCGTGGCCCACCTGGAGGGCCGCGGGGTCCGTTACACCACGTGGGAGGGCTGGCACCGCCTGGACGCGCATGAGAAGGCGCTCGGTGCCGAGCAGGGCCGCGAGCGGATCAAGGTGGTGGAGCGTTCGGCGATGCTGGACGCCTCCGGGGCCTGATCCCCGCACGGCGTACGCGTCCCCGGCCCCGCACCCGCGGAGACCGGGGACGCGGTCGTTCGTACGGTGACCGGCCGCGGCCCGCGCCCCGTTGTGGGCGGGCGCGCCGGGTGGCACGATCCGGGGTGACCCGGCCGGCCCGCGGAAGGAACGCACCCATGGACGACGTGAGCCGCACCTCGGCCGCTGCGGTGTTCGACGCGCTGGGCGCCCGGTACGAGCGGGCCTTCGCCGGTTCGCCGGCGCACCGGGCCTCTTTGCGGGAGCTGACCGGACATCTCGCGCCGCACAGCCGGGTACTGGACGTGGGCAGTGGGACCGGCCGCCCGACGGCCGAGACGCTGGTCGCCGCGGGTCACGAGGTTCACGGGGTCGACGTCTCGCCGGTCATGGTGGAACTGGCGGCCCGGCAGGTCCCCGGGGCCTCCTTCGTACACGCCGACATCCGCGAACTCCCGTTGACGGAGGAGTCCTTCGACGCCGCATGCGTCTACTTCTCGCTCCTCCAGATGACCCGCGGCGAACAGGCGGCGCTGCTGGCCAAGGTCGCCCGGTCCCTGCGCCCCGACGGGCTGCTCGCCGTGGCGACGGTCCCGCTGGACGTGGAGGGCGTGGACGGTCTCTTCATGGGCCGCCCGGTGCGGGTGACCAGTTTCGACGGTCCCGCGTTCACCGCGCTGGTGACGGACGCCGGGTTCACGGTCGTCTCCGGCCGCAGCTCGCTGTTCACCCCCGCGCATCCGGAGGCGACGGCCGAACCGCACCTCTTCCTGCTCTGCCGCCGCGCCTGACGCCCGGAGGGCGGGCTCGCGCCCCTGGAGCGACCGTGCGTCGCATGGGTGACACGACCAGAGGTGTGGAAGATCCGCAGGGGTCCGGCGGGACGTCGGCGAGCACGCCGCCGAACCGGGCCACCCGTGGATCTTCCACGGCACGGCCGGGGCGCTCGCGACCGCGTACACCCGGCTCCCGGTGGCACCCGGGAGCCGGGAACCAGGTGACGAAGGACGACGCGGATGCGCCGTCACCGGCCCCGGTCACCGACCGGAAGCCCGGCGCCCCGCCCGTGACCAGCGGGTTCTCACCGGGACGCGCGCCCACGATGCGGACGGGGTCTTGCGGCGGTCGAGGGCGGGCGGCTTGGCTGGTCGGATGCAGCACACGCTTGCCCTTCCTCCGCGGCTCTCCGCGCTCGACCACCGTTACCGGGGCGAACATCCCATCCGCACCCTCGGCTACCTGCTCCACCCGGACCGGGCCCGGCTGATGCTCGCGGTGCTGGCGTTCGTCGTCAAGCACAGCCCGATCTGGCTGCTCCCCCTGATCACCGCCAACATCATCGACGTCGTCGTCCGGCACAGCCCGGAACGGGAGTTGTGGCTCAACGCGGGCGCGCTGCTGTTCGTCCTCGTCCTCAACTACCCCATGCACCTGCTGTACGTACGCTGCCTCAACGGCAGTGTGCGGCGGATGGGCACGTCCCTGCGGCAGGCGCTCTGCCGGCGCATGCAGCAGCTCTCCATCGGTTACCACGCGCGGACCAGCGCCGGTGTTCTGCAGGCCAAGGTGGTCCGGGACGTCGAACTGGTCGAGCACATGGTCCAGCAGAGCGCGGACATGGGACTCGCGGGGATCGTCACCCTGATCGGCGGCCTCGCCGTGATAGCCGTCCGGGTGCCGTCCTTCCTTCCGGTGTTCCTCGTGGTCGTGCCGGCCGCCGCGTTCCTCGTCATGAAGCTGCGTACCCGACTGCGCACCCATAACGAGTCGTTCCGTCAGGAGGTCGAGCAACTCTCGGCCCGGGTGAGCGAGATGACGAGCCTGATCCCCATCACCCGGGCGCACGGCCTGGAGAAGGCCGCGCTCGGCCGGGTGGACGGCCCGCTGAGCCAGGTGCTGACGGCGGGGCTGCGGCTGGACGTGCTCAACGGGCGGTTCGGCGCCATGGCCTGGATTTTGCTGAACTCGCTCGGTGTCGGCTGCCTCGCCGGTTCCGCGCTGGTCGCGTACCACGGCTGGCTGGCGATCACCGCGGGCGACGTCGTGATGCTGAGCGCCTTCTTCACCACGCTCACGGGCTCGGTGTCCACCTTGTTGAGCCTGGCGCCGGTGATCAGCCAGGGGCTGGAGTCGGTGCGCTCGGCGGGCGAGGTGCTCCAGGCGCCGGACCTGGAGATCAACGCGGGCAAGGAGCGGGTCGAGCGCGTCGAGGGGCGTATCGACTTCGAGAACGCCGGGTTCTCCTACGACGGCTCCTCCGGCGACGCGGTGAAGGACTTCACGCTCTCCGCCCGTCCGGGCGAGACGGTCGCCCTGGTCGGTGCCTCGGGGGCGGGAAAGTCGACCGTCCTCAACCTGTTGATCGGGTTCATCCGGCCGACCTCCGGGCGGATTCTGCTCGACGGCAGGGACATGGCGTCGCTGGACCTGCGGACGTACCGGCGGTTCCTCTCCGTCGTCCCGCAGGAGTCGATCCTGTTCGAGGGCACGGTGGAGGAGAACGTCACCTACGGTCTCGGCGACACCGATGAGGGCACGGTCCGGCGAGCGCTGCGCGACGCGAACGCGCTGGAGTTCGTGGAGGCCCTTCCGGACGGCATCCGCACCGTGGTCGGCGAGCGGGGGGCCCGGCTCTCGGGTGGCCAGAAGCAGCGCCTGGCCATCGCCCGCGCGCTGATCCGGGACCCGAAGGTCCTCATCCTCGACGAGGCGACCTCGGCTCTGGACACCCGTTCCGAGGCGCTGGTGCAGGAGGCCCTGGCCCGGCTGGTGCGGGGACGGACGGTTTTCGTGGTGGCCCACCGACTGTCCACGATCAGGTCCGCCGACCGGATCGTGGCTATGGAGGGGGGCCGCATGGCGGAAATCGGCACCCACGAGGAACTGATGCGCCGCGGCGGCGTGTACGCGGGGCTTCACCCGTCCCGGGCTGCGTAGGGCGTACGGGCAGGGGTCCCGGTCCGGCGGCGACGGGTCAGCCGCGCGGGGCGCGCCGGGTGCGGGTTCGGTTCTCCAGCAGGCCGCGCCGGATCCCGGCGGCGGTGTGGCGGGCGTGGTCGGTTGTCGCCCGCCGCTCGGAGACGGACGGCACGAAGCGATACGTGGGCTGGCGGCACCGTCCGCAGGGCAGGTCCGTGGTGATGAGGTAGCCGTCCTCGCAGTCGGGATCGGGGCAGCGGCCCCGCGTCAGCAGGGCTTCCGCGATGTCCTGCGGGGACCAGCGGCGGTTGCCGTCCTCGTCGGTCTCGTGCAGGGCGTGTGCCCAGCGGAGGTTCCAGCGGCGCTCGATCCGCTCCCGGAGCTGGAAGGCGGTCCGCCCCCGTCCGAGCTCCTGGCGGACCAGGTCGAGAATTTCGGCCGGGAGCCTGCGGCCGAGTCCCTGCATGAGCGGTTGCGGCAGGGCGTTCAGCACGTAGCCGAAAGGGTCCTTTCCGGCAAAGCGGTGCCACGCCTCACAGCCGCAGGAGCCGTCCGGCCGCTTCGGGTTGTTGCAGCGCCCGCACATGCCCCGGCAGTCGGCGCAGAGACCTTGGTCGAGGCCGTCCAGGTGGGGCGCCGGGGCACGTCCGCACTCACGGCAGCAGGAGCTGCAGGGTCCGCAGAGCCGCTCGCCGGCCACGTGCGTGGACCAGGTCCGCGTCTGGCACCGGCAGCACAGGGCACTGTTGCAGTACTCGTGGTGCGCGGCGCCGGAGTGACGGCCGGAGGGCGGGAAGGACATGGCGGAGTGCTCCAGACGGGCGACGGGGAGCGGCACGGTGGCGCTCCGGGTCGCCGGAAATCGGACGGGGACCTGGGGACGACGTTACCGCCCGCCGGGGGTGAACGCGGCGGGCGGTCGTGCGCGGCTCGCATCCCGCGAAGTCGGCGGGAGCGACCGGGGCTCTGCGCAGGGGGCGGGCGTCAGGGTCTCAGCCCGCTCACGATCTCGGCGGTGGAGGCGATGCCGTCGTGGATCGTGGGCGCCATCCGCGTGCCGGCGATGAGGAAGCCGAGCAGGGCGCAGACGATGGCGTGCGAGATTTTCAGGCCGCCGTTGCGCATGAAGATGATCGCGATGATCAACAGGAACACCACGAGTGAGATGGAAATGACCATGCCCCGCCTCCTCCGCCGCGCCCGGTGTGCGGCATGTCGCGGCCAGTGTGGCGGAGGGCGAGCGCCGTTCGGCGGACTGGCGTGTCCGCCGAACGGGTGTTGACCGAGTGTGACGGCATCGCCGGGAAAGGTGGTGCCGACGGGGCGGCGGGGCGTTGACGGGAGAGGCGCAACGCGTCTTGCCGCCCCGTTCCAGCGCCGTCAGGGGGCCGGGAGCTCGACCAGGTCGGCGACGGCTTCGCGGTGGCGGCCGGCCGTTCCGTAAGCGAGGGAGTCGGCCTTCGCGCGCTTCAGGTACAGATGGGCCGGGTGTTCCCAGGTCATGCCGATCCCGGCGTGGAGCTGGACGCACTCCTCGGCCGCGTGCACCGCCACCCCGGAGCAGTACGCCTGGGCGACGGCGACCGCGAGGGGCGCGTCGGCGGCTGCGGTGGCCAGCGCGTCGGCGGCGTTGCGGGCGGCTGCGCGGGCCGAGACGACCTGGAGCCAGAGTTCGGCCATGCGGTGTTTGAGTGCCTGGAAGGAGCCGACCGGCCGGTTGAACTGGTGGCGTTCCCGTGTGTACCGGACAGTCTCGGCGAGGCACCATTCGGCGACTCCGAGCTGTTCCGAGGCGAGGAGACCGGCTCCGGTCAGCAGCCCGTGCCGTACGGCCGCGGCGCCTTCGTCCGGTCCGGCGAGCAGCGTGGCGGCGGCTCCGTCCAGGATGATTCCGGCGAGGGGCCGGGTGAGGTCGAGCGGCACGAGCGGCTCCAGGACCACGGCGGCCCCTTGCTGGGACGCGCGCTCGACGGCGTACAGCCCGGTGGGGGCGGGCACCAGCAGCACGTCGGCGAGGGCCGCGTCGGCGACGCCCCGTACGGTGCCGGTCAGCGCGCCGCAGTCGGCGGTCACGTCGGCGGCGTGGTCCGCGCCGGGCGCGGCGGCGAGCGGTACGGCGAGGGCGGCGGTGCGGCGCCCCGCCGCGAGGTCGCCGAGCAGCCCGGCCGCGGGTCCGTCCTCGGGGCGGAGGGCGAGCAGGACGGCGGTCGCGACGACGGCGCTGGTCAGGTACGGGGACGGGGTGACGGCCCGCCCGAGCTCCTCCAGGACGACGGCGGCCTCGCGGTGGGTGGCGCCGAGGCCGCCGAGCTTCTCGGGGACCAGCAGTCCGGCGGCACCGATGTCCGCCGCGAGGGTCTTCCAGAGGTGCTGGTCGTACGGCGTGTCGGACTCGGTGCGGGCGATCACGGACGGCGCGCCGGACCGGTCGGCGAGCAGGGCGCGGACGGCCGACCTGAGGTCCTCCTCCGCCTCCGAGTAGAGGAGGTCGGGGGTGGCGGACGGCTGATGCGGGGCGGTCATCGGGAGAGGTCCTTCCAGGCGACGTCCTTGTCGGTGCGCGGTTCGGCGGGCAGGCCGAGGACGCGTTCGGCGACGATGTTCAGCAGCACCTCGCTGGTGCCGCCCTCGATCGAGTTGCCCTTGGAGCGCAGGTAGCGGTAGCCGGCGTCCCGCCCGGTGAAGTCCACCAGCTCGGGGCGGCGCATCGTCCAGTCGCCGTAGAGCAGCCCCTCGTCGGCGAGGAGTTCGACCTCCAGCCCGCTGATCTCCTGGTTGAGCCGTGCGAAGGCGAGCTTCATGCCGGAGCCCTCGGGGCCGGGCTGCCCGGCGACGAGTTGCTGGCGCAGCCGTTCCCCGGTGAGCCGGGCGACCTCGGCCTCCACCCAGAGGGTGAGCAGCTGTTGGTGCAGGTCGGGGGTGCGCAGTTCGGGGCGCTCGCGCCAGGTGCGCGACACGGGGCCGATCATCCCGCCCTCTCGGGGAATGCGCATGCCGCCGATGGAGACGCGCTCGTTCATGAGCGTGGTCTGGGCGACCTTCCAGCCCTCCCCGACGGGTCCGAGGCGCCTGCTGTCGGGGATGCGCACACCGGTGAGGAAGACTTCGTTGAACTCGGCCTCACCGGTGATCTGCCGCAGTGGGCGTACCTCGACGCCCGGGTCGGTCATGTCGCAGATGAAGTAGCTGATGCCCCGGTGCTTGGGCAGGTCGGGGTCGGTGCGGGCGATGAGGATGGCCCAGCGGGCGAGGTGGGCGCTGGACGTCCAGACCTTCTGTCCGTCGACGGTCCAGGTGTCGCCGTCGCGGACCGCCCGGGTGGAGAGCGCGGCCAGGTCGGAGCCGGCGCCGGGCTCGCTGAAGAGCTGGCACCACACCTCCTCGCCGATCCACAGCGGGCGCAGGAACCGCTGCTTCTGCTCGTCGGTTCCGAAGCCGAGGATGGTGGGGGCGGCCATGCCGAGGCCGATGCCGATCCGGCGGGGGTCGTTGTCGGGGGCGCCGGCGGCGGCGAGTTCGGCGTCGACGGCCGGCTGGAGGGAGCGGGGGGCGTCGAGGCCGCCCAGGCCGGCCGGGTAGTGGACCCAGGCGAGGCCCGCGTCGAAGCGGGCTCCCAGGAATGCGGTGCGGCCGGTGGTGGCCGGGGGGTGTGCGGCGAGCAGCTCGCGGGTACGGCGGAGCAGTTCGGGGGCGTCGACGGTGGTGGTCATCGGGTGCCTCCGGTCGGCAGGACGACGATGCGTCCGGTGGTCGTGCCGTTCGCGACCCGCTGGACGGCGTCCGCCGCGGCGGACATCGGGACACGCTCGCTGACCAGCGGCTTGACGAGCCCCTGGTCGGCCAGTTTCGTCAGCTCGTCGTGGCAGGCGCGGACGGCGGCCGGGTCCTTGGTGTTGTAGAGGCCCCAGTGGAGTCCGAGGACGGAGTAGTTCTTGACGAGGACGTGGTTGAGCGCCGGGGTGGGGACGGTGCCGCCGGCGAAGCCTACGACGACGATCCGGCCCTCGAAGGCGATGCATTTGACGGACTTGGCGTAGGCGTCGCCGCCGACCGGGTCGTAGACGACGTCCGCGCCGCGCCCGCCGGTGGCCTCCTTCACCACGGCGACGATGTCCTCGCTGCGCCGGTCGATGACCAGGTCGCAGCCGAGTTCGCGGGCGACGGCGGTCTTCTCGGGCCCGCCGGCGACGCCGATGACGGTGGCGCCCGCGGCCTTGCCGAGTTGGACGGCGGCGCTGCCCACTCCCCCGGCGGCGGCGTGCACGAGCAGGGTCTCGCCGGGCTGGATACGGGCACGGCGGTGCAGGCCGAACCAGCCCGTCTGGTAGCCGATGTGCAGGGCGGCGGCCTCCGCGTCGTCCAGCGCGTCGGGGGCGGGCAGCAGGGCCGCCTCGTCCACCACGACGTACTCGGCGAGGCCGCCGTTCGGAAGCGCGGGGGTGGCGAGCACCCGGCGTCCGTCCTCGGTCTCGCCGCAGATCTCGACCCCGGGCGTGAAGGGCAGCGGGGGCCTGACCTGGTACTGGCCTCGGCAGAGCAGCGCGTCGGGGAAGTTGATGTCGGCCGCCCGCACCGCGAGGAGTACTTGGCCCTCGCCCGGTACCGGGCGGTCCGTCTCGTCGAGGGTCATCACCTCGCTCGGTTCGCCGTTCCGGTGCACTCGCCATGCCTGCATGAAGGCCTCCACAAACCTGTCGGCGTAACTCCTGCTCCGGCGCATACTAAGCGGTCGCTTGCCTCCTGGGAACACTCCGCGACCCCGGAAACGGGCGGGCCCGCACGTCAGGGGTGGGCCGCGCCGGTGGCGTCAGTCGGCCTTGGGCCGGGCGATGACGTGCATCCGCTCCCCCTGCGGCCCGAAGAGGCTGAGGAACTCCACCGTCTCCTCCCCGGCGGGCCCGAACCAGTGCGGCAGCCGGGTGTCGAACTCCGCGGCCTCGCCGGGGCCCATCACCAGGTCGTGGTCGGCGAGGCGCAGCCGCAGCCGCCCGGAGAGGACGTACAGCCATTCGTAGCCCTCGTGGGTGCGCAGGTCGGGGCGTTCGCCCGTACCGCCCTGCTGGACGAGCTTGTACGCCTGGAGTCCGCCGGGCCGGGCGGTGAGCGGGAACATGGTCCGGCCGTGGCGGACGACCGGCTCGGCCCGGACCCGCGGGTCGCCCACGGGCGGCGCGCCGATCAGGTCGTCGAGCGGAACCTCGTGGGCACGGGCGATGGGCAGCAGCAGCTCCAGGCTGGGGCGACGGCCGCCCGACTCCAGCCGGGAGAGCGTGCTGACGGAGATGCCGGTGGCCGCCGAGAGGGCGGCGAGGGTCACCTCGCGGTCCTTGCGCAGACGGCGCAGCCGGGGGCCCACTCCGGAGATCACCGCGTCCAGCTCGGGGTCGCCCGGTGCCTGTTCGTCCATACCGACCAGTGTGCAGAATCGGCAACGGCTTTTGTCAACCGCGCACCGTGGCCGAGCGCACCGCGGCACCGGAGCCGACGAGGGCCGTGGCTCGGGAGCGTCAGGCGAGGGAGAGGAAGAGCTTCTCCAGCCGGGCCCGCATCCGCTCCCGGTCCTCCGGTTCCGCCGTACCCTCGGTCAGGCAGTGCTGGAGCCCGGTCGCGATGATCGCGAACCCGGCGCGGTCCAGCGCGCGCGAGACGGCGGCCATCTGCGTGACGACGTCCTCGCAGTCGCGGCCCTCCTCGATCATCCGGATGACCGCGCCGAGCTGTCCCTGCGCGCGGCGCAGGCGGTTGAGCACGGCCTTCAGCTCGCCGGCCGTCATGTCGGGTTCCACACACACTCCTCCGCATACCCCCCGGGGTATTTTATCCTCGCCGGGGCAGGAGGAACCCGTTCCGCTTGCTCTCGACCGAAAGGACACCCCGCTCGTGACCAGCCCGGCTTCCCTCTCCCCCGTCCAGGCCGCTTCCCGTCTGGACGAATTCACCGTCATCGACGTCCGGGGTCCCGGCGAATACGCCTCGGGGCACGTACCCGGCGCGTACAACGTCCCGCTCGACCGCGTGGCCGAGGCGCTCCCGGCACTGAAGTCCGCAGCCGCCCGCAATTCCCTGCTCGTGGTCTGCGCGTCGGGCGTCCGCTCCACCCGCGCGGCCGAGATACTCGCCGACGCCGACATAGCGTCCACGACCCTGTCCGGGGGCACCTCCGCCTGGGTGAGTGCCGGGCACGAACTGGACCGTCCGGCCGGGGCGAAGGCCGTCTGGCCCCTGGAGCGGCAGGTCCGCCTCGCGGCGGGCTCCCTCGTGGTGGCGGGCCTGCTCGTCGGCCGCCGCTTTCCCGCGGCCCGCTGGCTGTCGGCCGGCATCGGTTCGGGCCTGGTCTTCTCCGCGGTCAGCGACACCTGCGGCATGGCGGCGGCGCTCTCCAAGCTGCCGCACAATCGCGCCCCGCAGACCGCCCCTGAGCTGAACGAGACACTGGAAGCTCTCCAGAGCTGAGCCCTACGCGTCCGCGCGGCACCGATCCGGTCCGCGGAGACGCGGAGACGCAGGTGGTCGGCAGGATGTGGGCGTGGGCCCCGCGCGGGCCCGCAGCCTGCGGTTTCCGGTGGCGCCGGGGCGGTGAGCGAGTAACGGGCCGGGTGAGGGCTGAGTGGTGGCACTCCTCAGGCCCTGGGCCGGTCCTCCTCCTCGGGCCTGTTACCCCGTCCCGGCGTATCGCCTGACTTTTTGGAACAGGCTCTGGCTGGTGCACGGCGACGAACACGTCATCAAGCTGACGGGCACGGCCCTCGACGTCGGTGACGGACCGGCCCTCGCGGCGGCGCTGCGCTCCGTCGAACTGACCGCCCCGCCGGCGTGAAGGGCGTCCACCCGCGTCCTCCCTGTTCCACGAGCGGGGAGGCGAGGCCGAGGGCGCCCGCCCCCTCTCCGCTCGCGGCGTCGGTCAGAGGCGACCCCATGGGCAACGGCCCCGAGTCCGCCCCTCTCCCTGATCCGGCCCGATCCGGGCGAAGGGCCCCCTGGCCCGCTCAGACGTCGTCGCGGACCATGGCCAGCAGCCGGTCCAGCACGCGCGGTCCGCCCGCGCGCAGACCGTCGTGCTCGAACTCGTTGGTCACCCAGGTCCGCAGCCCGCGGATGCCCGCCGCGGTGGCGAGTGCGTGGGCCGTGTCCACGTACATGTCGTCGTGGTAGACGGCCGCCGCGACCGGGACGTCGTTGGCGGCGAGCCGCTCCTTGTCGTACAGCTCCGGCCAGTCGGTACGCGCGGCCAGCAGCTCGGCGGTCTCGCGCAGCGGGCGCAGCGCGGGATCCGTCTCGAAGTGCCACGGGTGGATGCTCTCACCGGTGAAGAGCAACGGACCGTCCGAGGCGAGCGCCGTTCCGGCGTCGAACTGCGGGAACTCGGCGCGGACACGTTCGGCGGACCAGCCGGTGGGCCGCTCGCCCCGGCCGTAGATCGCCTCGTGCATCAGGGCGTAGAGCGGGTGCCCGGCGAAGGAGTTCGCCGCACGGACGGCTTCCTGGAAGGTGTCGGAGAGGGCGGGGCCGTCGGGCGTGGGGACGAAGGCGTTCTCCAGCAGGTAGTGCAGCTGGTGGCTCCCCTGGCCGCCGCCGAGCAGGATGCCGAGCGACTGGAAGCTTTCGGGCGTCAGGAGGTGACCGGCAGACTCGACGCGGTGCGACGCGAGGTGTGCGGCGATCTCGCGGGCCCGCGCGACGTCCTGCGGGTAGCGGGCGTAGTGGGCGGCGACCTTCCGCTCGACGCGCGGGTACGCGGCCCGGTAGACCTCGTCCGCGTGGGCGTCGAGCGACGGCAGTCCGCCCGTGATCAGTACGGCAGCCAGGCCTTCCGGGGCGGCCGACAGATAGCGGACGGCGCAGAACCCGCCGAAGGACTGGCCGAGAACCGTCCAGGGGCGCCCGCCGGTCAGGCGCGCGCGGATCAGTTCGCAGTCCCGCACGATGTTGTCGGAGCGGAAGTGGCCCAGATACGCGGCCTGTTCGGCGGGGCCGCCGCGCATCGGCAGGGTCTGCCGGTTCGCCGGGGTCGAGAGTCCGGTTCCCCGCTGGTCGAGAAGGAGGACGCGGAAGTCTTCTAGGGCGCGGCCGAGCCACGCCTCCGTACCGACGAAGCGCCGCGCGCCGAACCCCGGGCCGCCTTCCAGGTACACCAGCCAGGGCAGGTCCTCGCCGGCCTTCGACGGTGCGACCGCCTCCCGGCCGAAGACCTCGATGCGCTCGCCCGCGGGATCGGCGTGGTCGAGGGGGACGGTGAACCTGTGGTCCGTGAAGACGACGCCGGGGTGGCGGAAACTGCTCACAGTACTGCTCCTGAATCAGTCGGATTCCGGACAGTTCAGCACACGGACCCGGCGCGGCTCGTTCCGCCCCGGGTCGGCGACGACGGCTGGTGCCCCGGAGGCCGGTGCCCGGGGGGCTCCTCCGGGCGCCGGTACGCGCTGCCGTCGCGGGTGCGGCTCAGCGGCGGGCAGCACGGCGCTCCCCTCGGCGGGGCCATGCAGGTGTACGCCGTTCACCAGCGGCGATGCACCGCACTGAGCCACCTCCCGGTTCCGGCGGGCCTCTTCGTCGCCTCCCTTGACCCCTCCGGGCAGGGCGCCTAGATTGTGGACAGAAAGCGCTTGCTACACCGAGGGGTGGACGCCTTCCCTTCGCGCCCGGCCCCGCCCTGCCCACTCCCCACCGCACCCGAGCCCGTACCGCCGGTATCGCCTCAACGAACGCCACAGCCCCACGAACACCACTGGTCCCACGGACCCGTACGGAGATCACCGCATGACCGCGAAGCCCCTCCTCGTCCACCGGCACGGCGAGGACGTCCGTGTCCTCGTCGCCTCCTCCGGGGTGGAGCTGCTGCGGTACGTCTACCGGGCCGAGGCCGCCTGGGAGGCGCCGAAGCCCTACATCCACCCGCTGCGCACCCTCGCCGGCCGGATCGTCACCGACTACCGCCCGAACGACCACCGCTGGCACAAGGGCCTGTCGATGACCGCCTCGCACCTGTCTGGGCAGAATCTCTGGGGCGGCAACTCCTACGTACACGGCGAAGGCTACCGGCCGCTGCCGGAGCGGGTCGGCTCGATGGCGCACGCCGGGTTCGACGAGGTCTCGGCGCGGGAGGACGGGGTCACCCTCACGGAGCGGCTGACCTGGCATCCGTACACCGGCGAGCACTGGGCCGACGAGGTACGGCGGGTGGAGGTGCACGACATCGATCCGGCGGGCGGGAGCTGGGCCCTGACGTGGTCCAGCGCGGTGACCAACCGGCGGGCGGAGCCGCTGCGGTTCGGCAGCCCGGCCACGCACGGGCGTACGGGCGCCGGGTACACCGGACTGTTCTGGCGGGGCCCCCGCGCCTTCCGGGGCGGCCGGGTCCTCTCCGCCGAGGGCGAGGGTCCGGGGCTGAACAGGCAGCAGTCCGACTGGCTCGCGTACACCGGGGAACACGACGGCTTCGACGGGCATGCCACGATCGTCATGGCCCACGCGCCCGAGAACGATCACACCGGTGCGCGCGGAACGCATCCGGCGCACTGGTTCGTGCGCAACGACTCCTACGCGGGCATGGCCCCGTCGTTCGCGTTCCACGAGGAGTTGGTGCTCGGTCCCGGCCGGACCCTGGAGCGACGCTACCGGGTGCTGATCGCGGACGGCGCCTGGGAGCGGGACCGGATCGGGGCCGTCCTGGGCGGGATGGCCTGGTAGGCGACTCACCACCGGGCGCCGCACGGCCCGCACCCGTGCCCGGCTCCCCGGCACGGCCGCGCTGCGTCCGTACGGAGGCACCTGGACCCGGGGGTGCTGCGAACGCGATCTTCGGGGCAGTTTGTAGGAATGTCTGGAGTTTCCGCACCCGTACTCGAACTTGTCCGGCGCACCACCGAACCGGCGACCGTGCAGGCCCTGCGTTCCACGGCCGCGGCCGTCATCGCCTTCTCCGTGGCCCAGGCGACGCTGCCTCAGCCGGCGCCCCTGACCGCTCCGCTGACGGCGCTGCTGGTCGTACAGGTCACCCTCTACGCGACCCTGACCACCGGCATCCGCAGAGTCAACTCGGTGGTCGTCGGCGTCCTCATCGCGATCGGGTTCAGCGCGCTGGTGGGCCTGAACTGGTGGAGTCTCGGACTGACGATCTTCACTGCCCTGCTGATCGGCCGGGTCGTGCGGGTCAACGAGTTCGTGCCCGAGGTGGCGATCAGCGCGATGCTCGTCCTGGGCGTCTCCCAGATCGCCGACACCGCCTGGGACCGGATCCTGGAGACGCTGATCGGCGCCGGGGTCGGGCTGCTCTTCAACCTCCTTTTCGCGCCGCCGGTGTGGGTGCAGACGGCGGGCGCCTCCATCGAGGGGCTGGCCACCCGGATGGGCTCGATGCTGCGCGCCATGGGGCAGGAGATCGGTGGCCACATCCCCGTACCGGAAGCCGCCGCCCGGCTGCACGAGGCCCGCCGCCTCGACCACGACATCGTGGAGGTGGACGCCTCGCTGCGGCAGGCCGAGGAGAGCCTCATGCTCAACCCGCGGGTGCGCCAGGGGCTGCTGAACCGGGTCGTGCTCCGTACCGGTCTGGACACGCTGGAGATCTGCGCGGTCGTGCTGCGGGTGCTCACCCGCACCCTGACGGATCTGGCCAAGCAGCGCACCGAGGAGAAGATGTTCCCCGACGACGTGGGTGAGGGGCTGACCGAACTCTTCGAACGGATGGCCGAGGCCATCGAGGCGTTCGCGCGGCTGATCACCACGCCGCTCGCGACGGGCGGCGAGCAGGCCGAGGACCGTCTCGCCGAGGCGCTGTCGCGAGGCCGGGAGACGCGCGACCGGATCGCCGATCTGCTGCTGGAGGACGTGCAGGAGCACCCCAGGCAGTGGCAGTTGCACGGCGCCCTGCTGGCCGAGGTGGACCGCGTACTCGACGAGCTGGACATCGACAAGCGTACGGAGCGGCTCGGTGAGGAACTCGACCGCCGGTCGGCCGAGCTGCACGAGCGTCACCCCCGGCTGCGCCGGCTGAGCCGGAGGCTGAGCGGCAACGGCGCGCGTCGGCGTCGGCCGAGGATTTCCGAGGCCGGCTGACGGGACCGTCGAGGCCGGTTCCGGCTTCTGCGCCGGGCCGGCCCGACAGCCCAGGGGAGCCTGCGTACCGGTTCGCGCGCAACCCATTGACCGCCGATTCCGGTTGACGTACCGTCACCGGCGTTCGCATACAAGAACTCGGTTCAGAAGAACGAACAACGTTCCTCACGCTTTCCCGGCCGAGCGCTTGCCTTTACCACCGCACCAACACTTCCTGGTGCCTGCGGAGGACGCCGCAGGCGGTGAAAGGACCCTCGAATGCGCACGGAGAATCAGCATGCCAGAAGGCGGGGCGGCAGGGCAGCCGCCTCGTTCCTCGCGATCGCCGCACTCATAGCGGCGACGCTCACCGCCCTCTTCGCCACCGGCTCGGCCTCGGCCGCACCCGCAGCCGGCTCGTACACCCTGAAGAACGCCGGCAGCGGACTGTGTCTGGAAGTCCCGGGCGCCAGCGCCTCCGCCGGCACCCAGCTCACCCAGAACACCTGCGCGGGCAGTGCGGCGCAGACCTGGAAGCTCACGGCTTCCGGCAGCGGTTACACCCTGATCGCCTCGCACAGCGGCAAGTGCGCCGGCGTGAAGGACGCCTCCACCAGCGCGGGCAAGGCCGTCGAACAGCAGACGTGCAGCGGTGCGGCGACCCAGGTGTGGACCCTCACGCAGGTGAGCGGGAGTGTCTACCAGGTCGTCAACAGCAACGGCGGCAAGTGCCTCAACACCAAGGACTCCGCCACTGCCGCGGGGACCCTGGTCCAGCAGAACTCCTGCGACTCGGTGACCAGCAAGCGCTGGACGTTCACCGCGGCCGGGTCGACCACGCCCCCGACCGACCCGCCCACCACGACCCCGCCCACGACCCCGCCGCCGAGCTCGGGGTCGAAGCCCGCCTGGCCCACCGCCAACGGAAGCCAGGCCGTCTCGGCCAGCATCCAGGTGTCCGGCACCTACGACGGCAGCCTGAAGCGCTTCTACGGAACCGGCGACCTCGGCAGCGACGGCCAGGACGAGGACCAGCCGGCGATGTTCGAACTGGCCGCCGGTGCCACTCTGCAGAACGTCATCCTCGGCTCCCCCGCTGCCGACGGCGTCCACTGCGCCGGTGCCTGCACACTCAAGAACGTCTGGTGGGAGGACGTGGGCGAGGACGCGGCGACCTTCCGCGGCAGCTCCTCCTCACAGGTCGCCACAGTCGACGGCGGCGGTGCGCGGCTGGCGGACGACAAGGTCTTCCAGCACAACGGCGCCGGCACGGTCGTCATCAAGAACTTCCAGGTCGACGACTTCGGCAAGCTGTACCGCTCCTGCGGCAACTGCTCGACGCAGTACGGCCGCCACGTCGAGATCTCGAACGTCTGGATCACCGCACCGGGCACGTCCGTGGTGGGCATCAACACCAACTACGGCGACACCGCCAAGATCTCGGGCGTCACGATCTACGACGACGCGGACCGCGACATCGACATCTGCAAGAAGTACAAGGGAACGACGAGCGGTGAGCCGTCCGAGACCGGTTCGGGCGCCGACGGCACGTACTGCGTCTACAGCTCGTCCGACATCACCTACGTGGACTGAGGCGCGGCCGGCGGACGCCGGAGCACAGTACGACGGAGGGGCAGCGGGTACCACGCGCTGCCCCTCCGGGCTGTCGCGCGGATGCCCGGGTGGCGCCTCCGTGGGGGAGTTCGGCCGGGCGGTGAGGTGGCCGCGCTCACGGCCGGAGCACTCCGGGAAACCGCACGACAGGAGTGAAGTGCGGACGTCCGGATGGTTCTGCGCCAACAGGACGTGTACACCGCGTTCGGCGACGTCGGCGGCTTCTCCTCCGCCTACCCTCGTGCCGACATCGTCACTGCGCCGGCATGCCCCCGTGCGGACTGTTCACGACCATGGCCAGTGATCCCGCGGCAGGACGAAGGTGCCCCGGAAAGAACTCGATGTGCTGGTGCCCGCCGTCGTCCGCCTCCGCTGTCCACCGAACGTCGTCAGCGAGGGCGGTCAAGCCTCGTCGGTCACCCTCGATCAGCAGGCCGCGGTGCTCCCGGTCGACCCGCCGACGGACGCCCGGGCCGCCGGCGTCCACCACCTCGACCGCAGTGAGTCCGGTGCCACCGAAACGCGGTTCGGCCGAGGCAGTGGTTTCCACGCGGCCCCCACCGGCGGCAAGGACGAGGGCCACGCGGACGAGGTCGCCCGCCCCGCCGGAAACGTCGACCCCGGCGTCACCGGGAACGAACAGAACCCTCATCCGTGCGACGACCCTCCTGGTTCCGCAGCACCACGCGACGAGAAAAAGGCGTCTCCCCCGTCAGCCGGACTTTCCCGGCTCAGGCTCAGCCGCCACGCACACTGACGACCGCTCGACGGGGCTCGGAGGGGCACCCGTCGATTCCTGTCGACGCGTCGGGTGCGGCCGGACACGGCAACGACTCTCACCCACGGCACGGATGACAATGAAAATGATTGTCGATAACGTGGTCCCTCCGGGCGCCCTCCTCCGAGCGCGGGGTTCTGCCGTCGCGCCCGGGCGCACCGCACCGCACCGCACCGCGAAGGAGACACCATGACCCCCCTGACGTGCGCGAGCTCGGCCGGGCCGGCCCTGACATGCCCAGGGGCCGACGCGAGCTCGTACCCCGAACTCGTCGAGCAGGTCACCGGCGGGGCGTTCGGCCCCTTCCCGGAGACCCTGCGGATCTCCTCGGCGTTCATCACCCACCAGGCCGTACGCCACGACGGGCGGCACACCGGCTACCGCAACGAAGTGCTGAGCCTCCGGCTGGCCGGGGCGGTGGGTTCGTGCGCGGTGGAGCCCGGCTCGCTGCCCGGCGACGTCGTGGCGGAGTGTGCCGGGGCCGATGCCCGGCGCCTGCTCGGGCACCGGCTGCTGCCGGTGCGGGTGGCCGCTCTGGACGCCTACCTGATGCACGTCCGTCCGCACGGGCCCGCCTCCGGGGCCGTGGACTTCCCTCTGCCGGGGGGAAGTTCGCTGCTGAGGTCGCGCGCCCGGGCCCGGGCCGTCGTGGGGTTGCTGCCGCTTCGCCCGGGAAGCACCGTGTTGGTGGTGGGAGTCGTCAACTCGCTGCTGGAGGCGTTGCGTGGGCGCGGACTGGCCTACGTCCCGTGCGACTTCAAGGGCGGCACGACGGAGTGGAGCGAGCCCGTGACCACGGACGCGGTCGAGGCTCTGGAGAGCTGCGACGCCGTGCTCGCGTCCGGAATGACTCTGGGCAACGGCACGTTCGAGGATCTGCGGATCCGCGCCGCACGGCAGGTGAAGCCGCTGGTGATGTTCGCCCAGACCGGCAGCGCGATCCTGCCCCGGCTCCTCGGGGCGGGCGTCACCGCGGTGTGCGCCGAGCCGTACCCGTTCTTCTGGCTCGACGGCGGCCCGGGCTCCGTCCACCTCTACGGCGGGCGCGCCGGAGGCACTCCGTGACCATCGCCGTCCATGCCCCGGTGGGGAACCGCGCGCTGCTCGACCTCGTGGGACGGACCCCGCTGGCGCGCATCACCACCGATCTCGCCGGGACGCACGCGGGATTCTGGGCGAAGCTCGAAGGACTCGGCGTCGGGGGCATGAAGGCGCGCCCAGCGGTCTCGATGCTGCTGGGCGCCCGCGAGCGCGGCGAACTGTCGCCCGGTGCGCCCGTGGTGGAGTCGACCTCCGGAACGCTCGGGATCGGGCTGGCCTTCGCCGGACAGGCCCTGGGGCACCCGGTGACCTTGGTGGTGGATGTCGAACTCGAACCCTCCATAAGGAAGTTGCTGCGCGCCTACGGAGCCCGGCTGGAGTTCGTGGACCGTCCCGCACGCCAGGGGGGCTGGCAGACGGCCCGCCTGGTACGGCTCCGCGAACTGCTGGCACGGACGCCGGGGGCGTACTGGCCCGATCAGTACGGCAACCCCGACAACGTGGCCGGTTACGCCTCGCTCGCGGCCGAACTCGCGGCCCGGCTCGACCGGATCGACATCCTCGTGTGCAGTGTCGGCACGGGCGGCCACAGCGCCGGAGTCGCCGGACCTCTCCGCCTGTGCCGGCCCGGCCTGCGGCTCATCGGGGTGGACGCGGCGGGGTCGACGATCTTCGGCCCGCCGGCCCGCCCGCGCCTGATGCGCGGCCTGGGCAGCAGCATCCGCCCGCGCAATGTCGCCTACGAGGCGTTCGACGAGGTCCACTGGGTCGGTCCGGCCGAAGCCGTGCACGCCTGCCGCCGTCTCGCCACCGGGAACTTCGTCAGCGGCGGCTGGAGCACCGGAGCCGTTGCCCTCGTGTCCGCCTGGGCGGCCCGCACCCACCCGGACGCGGTCGTCGTCACGGTCTTCCCCGACGGGCCCGAGCGCTACCTCGACACCGTGTACGACGACGGCTTCACCGCCGCCCAGGGCCTCGGCGAACCGGTCGGCCGCCCGGTGGAAGTCCCTCACCCGTCAGTGGCGTCGGGGTCGGGGGGATGGACACGCTGCAGGGCCGTCGGCGGACCGCGCGTCCCGCGTACCTGGAGCGGGCGGCCCGAGTGGGACTCGCCCGGAGCCACACGTCCCGTCTCGTAAGAGGGGCGCCGCCGCGGAGGGCGGCAACCGCCGCTTCCGAAGGAGCAGGTGGGAGGAGAACCCAACCAACCGTTCGCCGATACCGCCTCCCGCCGACGGCCCGGCTGCCGGTACGCTCCTTGACGGGAGCGGACAGCGGGCGGCCGGGAAGGCCGCGCGGACCCCGTTCCCCGGTGGCCCGGGTTCCCCGTTCGGCGGGTGGAGCGGGGCCCGGCCGGACAGCTCCACCCCCTCCCAGCGGATCGGTGACCATGGACAAGCGAGTGGACCTCACGCGGCGGCGGCATGTCGACCTCGCGCGTGTTTCCAGCGCCGTCTGTCGCCTCTGCCACGGCTGTCGTCCCGGCCACGGGTGCTGACCACTTAGCCGTAGCGAGTCCCGCTGGGCTTCCGGGCTTCTTCCGCCCGTTCCGTCTCCTTGGCCGCACTCTGCTCGTGCGTCCCGTCGGCCCCTTCGCGTGGAGGTGCGGCGGGGGCGGAGCATGCCTGTCGTGGTCAAGCGCGACGTCCGGTGACGAACCGGCCGGTGAAGGCGTTCCGGTAGCCCGGTGCGCCGCGACGCGTCCTCACCCTCGCCGCGGGTGCACAGGTTTCCCGATCGCCACGGCACGGGAGCCCCCGTGCTCTCCCCGCCCGAGTTCATCGCTCCCACGCCACCGCCCGCACGTCCGCGCCCGACCTCCGGAGTACCGATGACCGCTTTCGCCGCCCCTCCCCCCGTCTCCGCCGACGGCCCGGCCGCCGGTGGCGCGTCCGCCGATGGCCCGTCCGCCGCCCATGTGGTCCGCGACGACGCGGAGGCACTCGCCCTCGTGTCCGAACTGGCCGCCGAGTTCCGCACGGGCGCCGCCGCGCGGGACGCGGAGCGCCGTCTGCCGCACGCCGAACTCGCCCGCCTCTCCGCCGCCGAGGCCTCCCTCGCGGTCGCGGCGGCGAAGGTCGTCGCCGCGGAGGCGGCGGTCGAGACCGGCTCGGCGCTCTTCGAAGTGGCGGGTACCCGTGCGGCGCTCGACTCCCTGAATCTGCACCGGCACTGGCGCGACGCCCGGACCCACACCCTGCACGACCCGACGCGCTGGAAGGTGCAGCATCTGGGCCGTTGGACGCTCAACGGCACCCGCCCACCCCGCCACGGACTCCTCTGACCGGCGCCCGTTCCCCGCCCCGCACCCCCCCGCCCCGCCCCGCCGCATCCGGCTCCCCGCACCGAAAGGGCCCTCCCCCATGTCTCTCACGTTCCACTGGTTCCTTCCCACCAACGGCGACAGCCGGCACGTCGTGGGAGGCGGTCACGGCACGCCGGTCACGGCGGCGGGCGGCGACCGCCCGCCGAGTGTTCCCTACCTCACGCAGATCGCGCTCGCGGCCGAGCAGCTGGGCTTCGTCGGTGCGCTCACACCGACGGGCGCCTGGTGCGAGGACGCCTGGCTCACGACGGCGTTGGTCAGCCGGCACACCGAGCGCCTGAAGTTCCTGGTGGCCTTCCGTCCCGGATCGGTTTCGCCGACCCTCGCGGCGCAGATGGCGTCGACGTACCAACGACTCACCGGCAACCGGCTGTTGCTGAACATCGTCACCGGTGGTGAGAGCCACGAGCAGCGTGCCTACGGCGACTTCCTGGACAAGGAGGGGCGGTACGCGCGCACCGGCGAATTCCTGCACATCGTGCGGGAGTTGTGGAAAGGCGGCACCGTCGACCACGCGGGCGAGCACCTGCGGGTGGAGGATGCCAAGCTGGCACGGGTGCCCGACCCCGTCCCCGAGATCTACTTCGGCGGTTCGTCCCCCGCCGCCGGTGTGGTCGCGGCCCGGCACAGTGACGTCTACCTCACCTGGGGCGAGCCGCCCGTGGCCGTCGCCGAAAAGATCGCCTGGATCAGGAAGCTCGCCGCCGAGGAAGGGCGGACCGTACGTTTCGGCATCCGGCTGCACGTGATCACCCGGGACACCTCCGAGCAGGCGTGGGCCGAGGCCGGACGACTGCTGGACGGCTTCGACGAGCAGACCATCCGGTCCGTGCAGGAGGGCCTCGCGCGCAGCGAGTCGGAGGGGCAGCACCGGATGCTCGCGCTGCACGGCGGCGGCCGGGACGGACTGGAGATCCATCCGAATCTGTGGGCCGGCATCGGGCTGGTGCGCGGGGGTGCGGGCACGGCCATGGTCGGTTCGCACGAGGAGGTCGCCGATCTGATCACCGAGTACCGGGCCCTGGGTATCGAGGAGTTCGTCCTGTCGGGATACCCGCACCTGGAGGAGGCGTACTGGTTCGGGGAAGGCGTCCTGCCGGTCCTGGCGCGACGCGGGCTCTGGAAGCACCCGTTCGCGAGCGCAGCCGCGCTCTCGGCCATCGTTCCGTTCGCCGGGCGGCAGTGAGCCGGGCCGGTTCCGCACCCGAGGTGGCGGCGCCGGGGGGGTCGGTCCCGTGCTGCTCGCCCAGGTGCCGGTCCCCGCGGCGGCGCCTTCGGTGATCGGGGCTGCGGCTGGGACAGGCCAAGGTGGCTCTTGCTGGTCGCGGCCGAGCTCATCGCCTCGTCGATGGCTCCCGGGCTCCTCCTGATGGGTAGTCAGGACACCGGGCGGACCGACGTCCCGCTGCTCGCGATCGTGCTGCCGACCCTGCTCGGCAAGGCGACGGACGCGGTCCTCGGGGCGGTGGAGGGCCGTGGCCAGGAGATGGACGTGACCGCACGGTCCGGCGTCGTGCGCCGGGAGGTGCTCCGGCTGCCGTGGTCGCCGTATGACCGGGCATGAAGCCCGTGTTACAGGATCACGAAATGAACGCCGTGCGACGCGGCGTCCGGCATCGTTGCGGACGTCGCGACAAGGGACTCACCTGATGCCGTTTCCGCTGGTCAGGATGGTGTCAGCGGGTCCACCCAGCACGGTGGAACCACCCCTTTACACCTGTTCACACGACTCCGGATCATATTGACGCCTTCTCCCTCGGATGGATTAACTGACGCCGGACCGGCCCGGTGATTCCCCGGCGGTCCGGCGGCCACGGTCCCGTGGACCGCCCGTTCCACCGAACGTGTCCCAGCGGCGCGCTCACTGCGGCAGAGAGACCAGGATGACCAGCATGGAGAGCGCACCGGAGAGGACGGCAGGCGTCCGCGGCCTCCGCTCCGCCGTGCCGTCCGCCACGCTGTCCCCTTCCTCCTCGCGTACGCAGTCGCACGAGTGCGGTGCATGCCGCTCGTGTACCTGCGGGCTGCCGGCCTGCGCACCGCACTGCGGCTGCTGACCGGCCGGACCACGTCCGCCCGCCCCCTCCGCGTCTCCCCCGCACCCTGCCCGGACTCCGGCCGGGGTTCCCGACCCGGCCCGACCGCGTGCCGCACGCCGTCCGGCCGCCCTTTGACCGCTGGAGCACCCATGCCCGAGACGTCCGCGCCCCCGGAAGATCCGGTCACCGCCGGGTCTCCCTCCGCCCCGCCCGGAGAGCCCCCGGCCCCGAAGGCCGCCGCCCGCGCCGCCTCGGCACACGATCCGCGTCTTGCGGCCGAGCGGGTGCTGCCGCTCCGCCACCCGTGGCGGTGGGTACTCACCGCGGTGGTCGTCGTCCTGGTGGCGCAGTTCGTCCACGGGCTGGTAAGCAACCCGTTCTACCAGTGGAGCCGGTTCTCGTACTGGTTCTTCCGCCCGGTGGTGCTCGACGGCCTGCTGATCACGCTCGAAGTCGCCGCTCTCAGCGCGGTGTTCGGCCTGATCGGCGGAGTGATCCTCGCGCTGGGACGGCTGTCGCCCAATCCGGTGCTGCGATCGGTCTCCTGGGTCTACATCTGGCTGCTGCGCTCGGTACCGCTGATCGTCGTGCTCCTCTTCCTCTACAACTTCAGTGCGCTGTATCAGACGTTGAGCCTCGGGGTTCCGTTCGGGCCCGCCTTCTTCGAGTTCGACGAGTCCCGGCTCGCCACCGACATGACCGTCGCCGTGGTCGGCCTCAGCCTCAACGAAGCCGCGTACGCGGCCGAGGTGGTCAGGTCCGGCGTGCTCTCGGTGGACCAGGGCCAGCACGAGGCGGCCTCGGCGCTCGGGCTGCCGCGCGGATACCAGTTCCGCCGCATCGTCTTCCCCCAGGCGCTCCGGGTGATCGTGCCCTCCTACGTCAACCAGCTGATCGGCCTGGTCAAGGGCACCTCGCTGGTCTTCTACGTCTCGCTGCTCGACCTGTTCGGCACCGTCCAGAGCCTCGGCTCCACCTACTCCGGGGACATCGTCCCGCTGCTGCTGGTGGCGACGCTCTGGTACGTGATCCTCACCAGCGTCATCTCGGTGATCCAGTTCTACGTGGAGCGCCACTACTCGCGCGGCGCGCTGCGCACCGTACCCCCGACCCCGTTGCAGAAGCTCCGGGCCGGTGTTCGCGCCGCCCGCTCCAGGATCGCGATCGGATCGAGCATATGAGCGTCATCGCCCCCCGGAGCACGAAGAGCCCCGCCCGCGCCGAGCCGGTGGCGGTGGAGATCCACCAGGCCCACAAGTGGTTCGGTGAGCACCAGGTCCTGCGCGGTATCGATCTGACGGTCGAGCCGGGATCGGTGACGGTGATCCTCGGGCCGTCCGGGTCCGGCAAGTCGACGCTTTTGCGTACGGTGAACCACCTGGAGAAGCTGGACATCGGCCATGTGACCGTCGGCGGCGAGCCGATCGGGGTACGGCATCACCGCGGCCGGCTGAAGGAACTGCCCGAGCGCACCATCCGGGCGCAGCGCAGCCGGATCGGTTTCGTCTTCCAGAACTTCAACCTGTTCCCGAACCTCACGGTGCTGGAGAACGTGGCCGCCGCGCCCACCGCCATCGGTCTCGCCGACCGCGACGGCGCCCGCGAGCTGGCCCGTGCCCTGCTCGACCGGGTGGGGCTGGCGGACAAGGCGGACAGCTATCCCCGTCAGCTCTCCGGGGGTCAGCAGCAGCGGGTGGCCATCGCCCGGGCGCTCGCCCTGGAACCCGGAGTGATCCTCTTCGACGAGCCGACCTCGGCGCTCGACCCGGAACTGGTCGGGGAAGTCCTGTCCGTCATCAAGGAGCTGGCGACCGGCGGCACGACGCTGATCGTGGTGACCCACGAGATCGGGTTCGCCCGCGAGGTCGCCGACCAAGTCGTCTTCCTGGACCAGGGCGTGATCGTCGAGCAGGGCAAGCCCTCCGACGTGCTGGACAACCCGCGCGAGGCCCGCACCAGGGAGTTCCTGGGCAAGGTCCTCTGACTCTCCGCACACCGGACCGTGAACCGATCGAACGTCAGCCGCCTGTCGGAGTAAGGCCCCTGCGCCGATACTCCCCTCCCCCACACGTCCATTCACCTGTGCTCCATCACCCTCAAGGAACCGACATGTCCCGCCGCAGATCCCGTCTGTCCACCCTCGCCACCGCCGGCACCGTCCTGGCCCTCGCCGCCGGGCTCAGCGCCTGCGGTGACAGCGACACCGAGGACTCCGTCGGCGCTTCGGCCGCCGCCAAGGGATCGGTCGTCATCGGCGCCGCCTCGAACGGGGCGGCCGAGGAGATCACGCTGGACGTCCCCGAGGTCGCCGCGATCCGCGCCCAGCTGCCCAAGTCCGTCATCGAGGACGGGAAGTTCACCATCGGTCTGGGGATGCTTCCCGCCGGCTCCGCGCCACTCGGTTACGTCGGTGACGACCAGAAGACGATCACCGGCTCCGAACCCGACCTCGGGCGCCTGGTCGCCGCCGTCTTCGGCCTGAAGGCCGAGCCGAAGAACGCGACCTGGGAGAACCTGTTCGTGGGGATCGACAGCGGGCGCACCGAGGCCGGCTTCTCCAACATCACGGACACCGAGGAGCGCAAGAAGAAGTACGAGTTCGCCTGCTACCGCCAGGACAACCTCGGGTTCGAGGTGAGCAAGGAAGCGAGCTGGGACTTCGGCGGCGACTACAAGAACCTGGCGGGCAAGACCATCGCCGTGGGCTCCGGCACCAACCAGGAGAAGATCCTGCTGGAGTGGCGGGACAAGCTGAAGGCCGAGGGCAAGAAGCTCGTCGTCAAGTACTTCGCGGACAACAACAGCGCGTACCTGGCGCTGAACTCGAAGAAGATCGACGGGTACTTCGGCCCCAACCCGGCCATCGCCTACCACGTCACCCAGTCCGCGAGCACGCCGCAGGCCACCCGCAGCGGCGGTACGTACTCGGGTGCCGGGGCTTCGCTGCAGGGGCTGATCTGCGCCACGGCGAAGAAGGACAGCGGGCTCGCCAAGCCGCTGGCGGATGCCATCAACTACCTGATCGAGCACGGCCAGTACGCGAAGTGGCTGGAGGCGTGGAACCTCAAGGACGAGGCCGTGCAGAAGGCCGAGGTCAACCCGCCGGGCCTGCCGATCACCAACTCCTGATCCATCGGGGCCGGACCCCGGCCGCACCGGGGTGCGGTCGCACGCACGACAGCAGAGAGGAAGACCCGTCATGGCACCCAGTGTGGTGATCGTCGGCGGCGGAGTCATGGGCGCGGCGGCGGCCTGGCGGCTGGCGGCACGCGGCCATCGGGTCACGGTGCTGGAACGGTTCGGACCCGGCCACGACCGGGGAAGCTCGCACGGCAGTTCCCGCATCTTCCGGCTGACGTACGCAGACCCCTGGTACGTCGGACTCGCCCTGCGGGCGCTGCCGCTGTGGCAACGGCTGGAGGAGGAGTCCGGCCGGCCGGTGCTGACGGTCACCGGGGCGATCGACCACGGGTCGCCCCGGGTCGTCGGGGAGCTGGCCGCCACGCTGGCGGCGGCGGGCCGTCCGGGGCAGGTGCTCAGCCCGGCCGAAGCGGCCGAGCGCTGGCCCGGGCTGCGCTCCGACACGGCCGTGCTGCATCACGCGGAGGGCGGGCGGCTGCACGCCGACGACGCCGTGGCGGCGCTGCTCGCGGCGGCGTCGGGCCTCGGCGCGGACGTCCGGCACGGGGTACGGGTGCGCGGCGTGCGTCCGACGGGAAGCGGCGTCACCGTCGGGACCGACCAGGGTGGCCCGGTCGTCGCGGACGCGGCCGTGGTCGCGGTCGGCGGCTGGTCGCCGTCCGTGCTGCCCGACGTGGTGGACGGGCTGCCGCCGCTGCGGGTCACCCAGGAGCAGCCGTTGCACTTCGCGGTGGACGGTGCGCTGGAGTGGCCGGCCTTCGTGCACCACCCCGGCGCCGGGTTCGACGAGCCGGGCGGGGTGTACGGACTCGGCAGCGCGGACGGCGTCAAGGTGGGGTTCCACGCGGTCGGTCCGGTCGTCGACCCCGACCTCCGGGACCGCACCCCCGATCCGGTGGCGGTCGACCGGCTGGAAGCGTACGTACGCACCTGGCTGCCCGGCCTGGCTCAGGCCGTATCCGAACCGGTCACCTGTCTCTACACGTCCACCCCCGACCACGACTTCGTGGTCGACCGGCGGGGCCCGGTGACGGTGCTCGCCGGTTTCTCGGGTCATGGATTCAAGTTCGCCCCCGTCATCGGCGAGCTGGCGGCGGACCTGGTCGAGGGCCGGCCGGGGGCCCGGCGGTTCGCCCTCGGTCGCGCCCTGCCCGGCACCGTCGGTTGACCCGGCCGACCCCGCCCACCGTGCCGGAAGACGGCATGGTCCCACCGAAGGAAGAACGGCCTCACATGTCCACCGATGTCCAGCCACCGCACATTCTCCCCAGGTCCGAACCCGTTTCCGCCCGGCCCACGCCGTCCGAACCGCACGTGCTGGACAACGCCGCCTGGGCCGCTCTGACCGGAGCGCACCGTCGCTTCGCGGAGATCGTCGGCTCCGCCGCCCGCTACCAGACCGACGTCGCCCCCTTCGTGGCGCTGAGGGACTCCTCGGACCCGCGGGCCTGGGACGACCTGGCGGCGCTCCTCGGGCCCGGCGCACAGACGGCGGTGACCGGGCTCGGCAGCGTGCCGGACCACTGGGAGACCGTGGAGGAGGCGGGGGGTGTGCAACTCGTCGCGGACACCCTGGTCACGGGCTCCGATCCGGAAGCCGTCCGGCTGACCACGGCCGACGTCCCCGAGATGCTGGACCTGGTGGGGCGGAACAGACCGGGGCCGTTTCTCCCGCGCACCATCGAGCTCGGCGCGTACTGGGGAATCCGGCGCGGCGGAAAGCTGGTGGCGATGGCCGGGGAGCGGCTGCGGCCCCCCGGCCACACGGAGATCAGCGCGGTCTGCACGGACGCCGAGCACCGCGGCGAGGGCCTCGCGACCAGGCTGGTCCGCCATGTGGCCGACGGCATCCGGGACCGCGGGGACGTTCCGTTCCTGCACGCGGCGGCCACCAACGAGAACGCCATCCGCCTCTATCTCTCGATCGGCTTCGCCCTGCGCCGGCGCAATCTCTTCGCCGTGGTCCGCGTCCCCGGCGGTGACCCCGCCGTCGCGCCGGGGAACTGACCCCCGGAGCGGACCGGCCGCGCCTCCCCGTACTTCACAGCCGATCAGGAAAGGCACTTCCCCGCCATGTCGCAGTCTCCCTCCTCACCCCCCGAACCCCTCCATCTCGCCGTGGCACTCGACGGCACGGGCTGGCACCCCGCGTCCTGGCGCGAGCCGGGGGCCCGCGCCTCCGAGCTCTTCTCCGCCGGGTACTGGCTGGACGCCGTGCGGGAGGCGGAGCTCGGCCTTCTCGACTTCGTCACCTTCGAGGACGCGCTGTCCCTCCAGTCCACCGACCCGACCGCCGACGACCGGCGCACCGACCAGGTGCGCGGCCGTCTCGACGCGGTGCTGATCGCCTCCCGGGTGGCGCCGCTGACCCGGAACGTCGGGCTGGTGCCGAGCGTGGTGGCCACCCACACCGAGCCGTTCCATCTGGCGAAGGCCATCGCGACGCTGGACTTCGTGAGCGGTGGCCGTGCCGGGGTCCGGGTCAAGGTCTCCGCCTCGCCCCACGAGGCGGCCCACTTCGGCCGCCGGGACCTGCCGCCGTTCCGTCCCCAGGACTATCTGCTGCCAGAGACGCAGGTACTGGTCCGCGAGCTGTTCGCCGAGGCCGCCGACTACGTCGAGGTGCTCCGCAGGCTCTGGGACAGCTGGGAGGACGACGCGGAAATACGCGATGCCGCCACCGGCCGGTTCATCGACCGTGAGAAGCTGCACTACATCGATTTCGAGTCCACGCACTTCAGCGTCAAGGGCCCCTCGATCACGCCGCGTTCGCCGCAAGGGCAACCGCTGGTGACCTCGTTGGCCCACACGTCCCTTCCGTACGAGCTGGTGGCCGGATCCACCGACGTCGGTTACGTCACCCCGCACGACGCCGCCGAGGCGCGGGCGGTGACCGAGGAGATCCGGGCCGCGCAGGAGGCGGCCGGGCGGGACGAGGAGACCGTCCATGTCTTCGGGGACCTGGTGGTCTTCCTCGACGAGACGGCCGGCAAGGCGGAGGAGCGCCGACGGCGTCTCGACGACGTGGCGGGCGCTCCGCTGACGAGCGACGCCGAGATTTTCACCGGCACCCCCGCCGGGCTCGCCGATCTGCTGCTGGACTGGCAGCGGGCGGGCCTGAGCGGGTTCCGGCTCCGTCCGGCGGTCGCGGCCCACGACCTGCCGGCCATCAGCCGGGGGCTGGTGCCCGAGCTCCAGAGCCGTGACGCGTTCCGCCGCGCGTACGAAGCCGACTCGCTGCGCGGCCTCCTCGGCCTCTCGCGTCCCGCCAACCGTTACGCCCGGGTCCGGGCCGGAGGACAGTCATGAGCGACAACCTGAAGCAGATCCACCTCGCGGCCCACTTCCCCGGGGTCAACAACACAACGGTCTGGTCGGACCCGGAGGCCGGCAGTCAGATCGACTTCGCCTCCTTCAGCCATTTCGCGCGCACCGCGGAGCGTGCCAAGTTCGACTTCCTGTTCCTGGCCGAGGGGCTGCGGCTGCGCGAGCAGGGCGGTGCGATCTACGACCTGGACGTGGTGGGCCGTCCGGACACCTTCGGCATCCTCGCCGCGCTGGCGGCGGTCACCGAGCGGATCGGCCTGGCCGGCACGATCAACTCCACCTTCAACGAACCGTATGAGGTGGCACGGCAGTTCGCCTCCCTGGACCACCTCTCGGCCGGCCGTGCGGCGTGGAACGTCGTCACCTCCTGGGACGCGTTCACGGGCGAGAACTTCCGCCGCGGGGGCTTCCTCGCGGAGGAGGACCGCTACACCCGCGCCGAGCAGTTCCTGCGGGCCTCCTGGGAGCTGTTCGACTCCTGGGCCGAGGACGAGGTCCTCGCGGACGCGGAGAGCGGGCAGTTCCTGCGCAGCGCGGACGCCGGTACGTTCGCCCACCGCGACCAGCACTTCGACATCGCGGGCCGCTTCAACGTGCCGCGCTCCCCGCAGGGCCGCCCGGTGATCTTCCAGGCCGGCGACTCCGACCAGGGCCGGGAGTTCGCGGCGGCCACCGCGGACGCCATCTTCAGTCGGCACTCCGCCCCGGAGCCCGGCCGTGCCTTCTACCAGGACGTCAAGGGCCGGCTCGCCCGCCACGGACGCGAGCGGGACGACCTGTTGATCCTGCCCGCGGCCACCTTCGTACTGGGCGACACGGACGCCGAGGCGGAGGAGCGCGCGCACGAGGTGCGGCGCAGTCAGGTCAGCGGCCAGACCGCGATCAAGTTCCTGGAGCACGTGTGGAACCGGGACCTGTCGGGTTACGACCCGGACGGGCCGCTGCCCGAGATCGACCCCGACACCGGTGAGCACACGGTGACCCGGGGCCGGGCGAGTGTGCGGATGGTCCGCGATCCGCTGGCGACCGCGGCCGAGTGGCGGCAGCGTGCGAAGGCGGAGGGCCTCTCCATCCGGGAGCTGGTGATCGAGACCAGCGCCCGGCAGACCTTCATCGGCTCGCCCTCGACGGTCGCGCGGGCGGTGAACGACTCGGTGCAGAGCGAGGTGTCCGACGGCTTCATCCTCGCCCCGCATCTGGTGCCCGGCGGTCTGGACGAGTTCGCCGACACGGTGGTCCCGCTCCTCCAGGAGCAGGGCGTGTTCCGTACGGAGTACGAGGGGACGACGCTCCGGGACCACCTGGGGCTGCGTCCGCCGAAGGGCTGACCGGCCGGCGGGCTCCGGGCATCGGCCACACCCCGTGTCGGACCGCGGCAGTATCAGCAGCGGGGGTGCGCCGCCTGTTCCTGCTCCGTCGGTGCGAGCGGGCCGGTTTCCTCGGACACCGGCCCGCTCGACGCCCTACCGGCCGGACTTGTTGACCTGGAAGGCACGGGTGACGGTCTGCTCCACCGCGCTGCCGTCGCTCGCCGTGGCCGTCGCGCGCAGCGTCGCGTGCGCGGCACCCGCGGGCGCTGTCAGGTCGGCGTGGGCGGGTGTTCCGTGCCCACCCCGGGTGAGCCCGACGCGGCGCCAGGTGACGCCGTCGTCCCAGCTGACTTCCAGCCGCGCCGGACCGACCGTGGCCGCCGTCGCCCCCGGGGCCCGCTGGACCGCCACGTCCACGCGCGTCGTGGCGTGGCGGGCCGCGCCGCCGGACGCGTCGAGGCCGTGCGGCGTGAAGCGGACGGCCATGAGCGGCAGGATGGTTCCCGCGCCGTCGTCGGTGTCCGAATCGAAGGTCCACTCCGACCGCACACGCGTCGACAGCGCGGCATAGGACTGGTCACGCGTGAGGTCCGCGGTGAGCGTGTAGTGACCGGGACCGGCCGGAACGGCGGTGGACCTGCCGGTGCCGACGGCGTTCCAGGTGTTCACCTTCTCACCGTTCCTGGCCAGCGTGAGCGTGCCCGACGCACCCCAGTCGCTGCCGCCCCTGCTGCCGTCGCCGTCCACGAACCATGGTGTCGCCGTCCACACCATGCTGTCCCCGACCCGGTAGAAGGGCGCGGCCGGGAGCGCCGGTCCGACCACCGCGGCCGCGAATTCCAGGCGGTCCACGGCGCTCCGGCCGAAGGCCCGCGCCGGGGTCGCGATGGACTGGCGGCCGGCGATCGTGGCCCGGTCGAGCCACTCGCCGGCCGTACGGTAGTCGTGCACGGCCGAGGGGAAGCGGACCTGCTGGTCGATGAAGAGCGGCAGCAGGCTGTCGTCGTCGGGGGCGGCCGCCGTGGTGCCCGCGGCGGGGGTGCCCTGGGCGTCGAGGTGCACGCGCACGTCGGTCAGATCGCGGCGCCCTACGGAGAAGGAGGGCCGGGCGGGGACGCCGTGGCTCCAGTCGCGCGTCACGTGGTAGAAGAAGGGGCTCGGCGCCGACGAGGAGGCGCCTTCGGCCGCGAACACGGCGAACGTACGGTATCGGGCGTCCGCCTCGTCGAACGGTGTCGCGTACAGCGACTGTCCGGCGAGCGCACCGGTGGTGACCACGCTCAGCGTGTACGTTCCGGCACCGGCGGGCAGTGCGAGCGCGGCCTGCACGGCCGTGGCCCGGGCCCGTGGATCGTGGACGTCCGCGCCGACCGGGGCCGCGGTGCGGGCGTCGAGACCGACCGCGGTGTCCGTGACGGGCGTGACCGAGGTGACTGCCATCGTGGTGGTGCGTTCGGTGCCGGTGCCGCTGGTGATGGTCATTCCGATCCAGTACTGCGCCTCGGGTACGGAAACCGATCCGGTGCCCGCGTTGACACGGACCGGGTAGCGGTCACCGGTCCAGCGGTTGACCACCAGGGCGGTCCCGGTCGCCGGGGTGCCGTCGCGCTGCTGTGCGTGGAGCGTGAGCCGGTGCGTGGGTATCGGGCTGTCGACGCCGAGGATCGTACGGGTGACGGGCGTGCCGTCCTGCGAGGCGGTGAGGATCGCGGACCACGGGCCGTGGGGCAGCAGAGCGGCGCGGGTGGTGACGGTCGCGGTCGCGGTGCCGTGTGCGGGGACCGTGACCTTGTCGCGGTCGACGGCGAACTGTTCGGCGTTGCCGGGCTGGGCGGTGGGCGACAGCGGCCGGTCGAGGGTGAGGTCGAGCGTCGTGTCGCTGTCACCGGAGTTGGTGAAGGTGACGGTGTGCTCGGCGTTCCTGCCTGCCCCCTCCGCCCAGTCAGGAGTGGTCGTCAGGTTCGCGGGAGAGGCGAGGACGGTCTGCCGGACGGCGCGGCCCGCGTCCACCCGGCCGGTGCCCTGTTGGTGGGCCGAGCGCTTCGCATCCGGTTCGGCGCTGTTCATGAGTGCCGTCTTGATCTGCTCACCGCTCCAGCCGGGGTGCGCCTGGGCGACGAGCGCGGCGGCGCCCGCCACGTGCGGCGTCGCCATCGACGTACCGCTCTTGGCCGTGTGACCGCCGCCCGCCTTGGCCGCGACGATGTTGACGCCGGGCGCGGTGATGTCGGGCTTCACGGCGTTGTCGCCGACGCGCGGACCCCGGCTGGAGAAGGCGGCCAGCTGGTCGTCGGCGTCGACCGCGCCCACGGCGAGCGCCGCGTTCGCGATGGCGGGCGCGCCGACCGTGGCGGTCCCGTACTCGCCGTCGTTGCCCGCGGCGACGACGAAGAGCGTGCCGGTGCTCGCCGACAGGTCGTCGATGACCGCGATCGCCGGATCCGTCTCGTCCGCGGGGCCGCCCAGGCTCAGGTTGACCACCTTGGCGTGGACGGTGTTGACGGCCCAGTCGATGCCGGCGAGAAGCGCGGACGTGGGGCAGGAGCCGGTGCTGTCGCAGACCTTTCCCACAGCGAGTGAGGCGTCCGGCGCGACACCGCGGTACGTGCTGTCGACACCGGCGATGGTGGACGCCACGTGGGTGCCGTGGCCGTTGTCGTCCTCGGCGGTGGCGCCGCCGAGGAAGTTGGCCGACACCGTCACCCGGCCGGCCAGGTCGGGATGGTCGGAGTCGTAGCCGCTGTCGAGGACCGCGACCGTGACCCCTTTGCCGGTGTATCCGTCTCCCCAGGCCTGGGGAGCGTTGATCTGGGGGACGCTTCCGTCCAGGGCGATGTGCATCCGGCCGTCCAGCCACAACTTGTTCGCCCCTCCCGCGAGCGAGCGGCCGGTACCGGACGTCAGGCGCTTCCAGGTGGTGGCGGCGTCGGCGCTGCCGCGCGGGTCGAGTGCGGTCAGACCGAGGCGGGAGATCGCGCTCCCCGGGCGTGCCGCGCCGCCGGCCGCCGCGCGGGCCTTGTTCGCGGCACCCGGGCCCTTGGCGTGCTGGACGATCAGCCGCACCGCGCCTCGTGCTCCGGTGCCCTGGGTGCCGTATCCGGCTTCCAGCAGTGCTTTGACGTCGAAGAGCCGGGGGTCGAGCCGGCCGGCGGCGAGCAACGGCTCGGCGTCGGCCGGAACGACGCTGACATCGTCGGACCCCGTGGAACTGGTCGTGAAGGTGACGTTCGCACGCCCGGGTGCGGGGGTGACGGTGGCCGAACGGATATCCGCACCGGAACGCTCGACCGTCACGGCGTCGCCGGTGGGCAGTGGCACCGTGAGGGTGGTGACAGCAGGTGTGCGGGGACCGGCGGCCGGAGCGGCCGGACCCGCCGCGTGGGCGGCGGAGGCGGGTACGAGTGCCGCCATCAAGCCGGCGACGGCTGCGATGGATCTGACATGCACGGAGAGGACCCCCAAAGATCACGGAAGCGGGACGCGTCCGATCGTGACAGCGGGTGTTGCCATCAACTCCGCTTTTTGAGTGGCGACTTGGCGACGCGTCGCAGATCCGCCACCGCAGGGTGCGCCGGGAAGGGCCGCAGAATCGCCCGCTGCCCCGCGTACGGCCGGCGTCGGCGGGAGGCACTCGACGCGGGCGGCCTGGAGGGATGCGACTCCGTCCCGCCGTCCACGAGAAGAGATACTCGCCGCGCACACCTGCGGTCTGCTGCGCCGGAAGCTCTGCACACTGCTGGGTCAAGTACGCCACGCCCGGGGCCGGTTCGGCGCGATGATGTGGGCCCCGGTCCTCAACGACCTCGTCGTGATCGCCGTCTTCGGCCTGCGCCGCAGGCCGGCCGCGCCGGGCGGGCGGGGCCGAGCGCCCTGGCGGTCAGCGACGTCGTGGGCGCGGGTCCGGCTGGTCGTGGCCTCTCTGCCCGCCGCCGCGCTCGCCTTCGGTACGGCCAGGGCCTGCGCCGGGGCCGGCGATCCGGTGGCCGCCCCGGCCGGAGCGGCAGCCCTGGTGCAGGGGGGTCGCCCCGCTGACGCGCCCGCCGCGCCTGCGGGAGACCGGCGCGCTGCTCGCGTCCGCGCGGAAGCGGCTTCACCGTTGAGGGGATGCGGCGGAACCTGGCCGTGACGGTCCACGAGACCGTGCCGCGAGCGGCACCTGCCCGCGCCGGGGCGGAACCCGGCACAATGCCCGCCATGAAGATCACCGCGCGCGAACTGAACCGGGCGACCCTCGACCGCCAACTGCTGCTGCGGCGGGAGCCGCTGGACGCCGCCGAGGGGGCGCGCCGGGTGCTCGCCCTGCAGGCTCAGCAGCCCGCCTCGCCGTACGTCGCCCTGTGGAACCGGCTGGCGGGCTTCGATCCGGCGGAGCTGGACGCGGCGTTCACCGAGGGCGTGGTGGTCAAGGCGACGCTGATGCGGATCACGCTCCACGCGGTGCACGCCGAGGACTACCGGGTGCTGCGCGAGGCGATGCAGCAGACGCTGTACGCCTCGCGGCTCGGGTTCCGGTTCGCGGCGGCGGGCCTCACCCCGGACGACGCCTTCCGACTGGTGCCAGAACTGCTGGAGTTCGCCGAACGGGCGCGCACCGTGAAGGAGTTGGAAGCATGGCTCGAAACGCGGGTGGGCGCCGGCAAGAAGGCCGGGGCGCTGTGGGGGCTGCGAGGTTACGCTCCCCTGCTGCACGCCCCGGCGGGCGGGCCGTGGTCGTTCGGGGCCAGAACGTCGTACGTGGCGGCGGCGTCCCTCCCGGCGGCCACGGGGCAGGAACACGTGCCGGAGGCGATGCGCCACCTCGTGCTGCGCTACCTGAAGGCGTTCGGCCCCGCTTCGGTCGCGGACGTGGCGCAGTTCGCCATGGTGCGGCGCGGACCGGTGCGGGAGGCGCTGCGGGCTCTCGACGGTGTCGTCGAGCAGCTCGAAGGGCCGGACGGGACGGTGGTGTTCGACGCCGTCGGGGCCGGTCGTCCGGAGGCCGGAGTCCCGGCACCGCCCCGGCTGATGGCGATGTGGGACAGCGTGCTGCTGGCGTATGCCGACCGCAGCCGGGTGATCCCCGAGGAGTACCGGCGCGAGGTGATCCGTGTCAACGGTGACGTACTGCCGACGGTGCTGGTCGACGGTTACGTCGCGGGGGTGTGGCGTCCGGTCGACGGCGGTGTCGAGGTGACGGCTTTCCGCGATCTGGATCCCGCCGTCTGGGAGGCGCTCACCGAGGAGGCCCGCTCCTTGAGCACTCTGCTGGCGGACCGCGATCCCCTGGCCTACAGCCGCTACCGCCACTGGTGGACCAAGCTGTCCGGCTCGCAGGTCCGGGTCCTGGCTCCCCGGTGACCCGTCCCGGACCCGCCGCGGTCCCGGGCGGGGCGGGGCGGTCCGGCGGGTCAGCCCGCGACCGGGGCGGCCGCCCGTTCCGGGAGGACCGCGAGCTCCGCGACGACGGCCCGGTGGTCCGTCCCCGGCAGGGTGCGTTCGCGGACGGAGACCCCCGCGAGTCCGGAGCCGTGCAGCACGTGGTCCAGCTGGACGAGAGGAGGCACGATCCCCGCGCCGACGGGCCAGGTCGGCGCCCAGCCCTCGCCGAGTTCGGCATGGGTGTCGGTGAGTCCGGCGGCCAGCAGGGACCGCATCGGGGCGTGGTCGAGGGTGGCGTTGAAGTCACCGAGAAACACGGCGTCGGGTCCCTCGTCGCGTGCCAGAACGGCGAGGGAGTACATGTCCCTACTCCATCGCCCAGGGTTCCCGAGCGGGTAGTAGGTGTGGACGGCGACGAGCCGGACGGTGCGTCCGCCGACGGTGGTTCCGGCGATGGTCTGCGGCCACACGGTGTCGATGTCCGTGGTGTCCGCACCGGTCAGCGGGGTGCGGGAGTAGATCGAGGAGTCGTACTCGGGGTGCAGCGCGTGGTACGGCAACAGGGCATCGAGGCCCGCCCGGTCGAGCGCGTCGAGCCCTCGCGCCGGTGTCTGCTCCACGGCGAGTACGTCGATCCGCTCGGCGCGGACCATCTCCACCACCGCTGCCGGGTCCACCGCCCCCTCGTCGGTGTTGAGGGTCGCCACCCGCAGGCGGGCGGCCGACGGCGGGACGGTGACGGAGTCGGAGACGAACCTCGGCGCCACCAGCCAGACGTGGGCGACGATCAGGAGCAGCGCCACGGCCGCCGCACTCCAGGACCGCACCGCCCGAACGGAGGTGGTGAGGACCAGTACCAGCAGTGCCAGGACAGCCGTGTGGGGGAACAGCACCATCGGGACGGCGAGGTACGTGCCCGCGTCCCGTCCCGTCAGCCGTACGGCGAGCAACGCGGCGGGGACGGCGAGGACGACCCCGCAGGCCGCGAGCGCCCAGAACCGGCCGCGCGCCGTGCGCCGCCGGGGCCGCCCACCGGGGCGGTGTGAACCGGCCTCGCCCGCAGGGCCCGTGCTGTCGGCGCCCAGCGCCGTACCGCTCCTCACGAGCTCTGCTCCGAGGCATCCAGCACGCGCCGGAGCAGCGTGGTGAGGGTCTCCCGTTCGTCCGGGGCGAGGACGGCGAGAAAGACGTCCTGGGAGGCCTCGGCGACGAGCCGCACCCGGCGCTGGAGGTCCGCCCCTTCCTCGGTCAGCGCGACGAGCTGGCGGCGGCGGTCGGCCCGGTCCCGCTCCCGGCGCACCAGCCCCCGCTCCTCGACGGCGTCGAGGTACCCGCCCAGGTGGCTGCGCTGGAATCCGAGCCGGTCCGCCATGACGTGCTGGGGCAGCGGGCCGAAGTCGGCGAGCGCCGTGAGGGTGGCGAAATGCGGAAGCCGCAGGCCGTGTCGGCCCACCGCGTCCACCAGCGCCTCGTGCCCGAGGCGCGCCACGTGACTGGCGAGATAGGAGGGCAGCGCGAGGAGGCCGGGCGGCCGTGGCACGGGTGTCGCGCCCGTTGCCGGAGAGCCCGTGCCGCGCCCGCGTACGAGGTGTTCGCTCATGTGTGCACGATACAGGGGCAGTTGCCGACCGTAAGAATGACGTCGCGCGATGATTCCTTGGCGACATCGATGCGGCGTCCGACCGCCTCGACCACTCGACCGCGAACTGGTCGCCCGCAGCGGAGGGGATGACCGACGGGAAGGGGCTGGCGGCCGTGGTGCTTCACGCCCCCTTCCTCCCCCTCTCGCGTACGAGGAAGGCGCACCGATCGAGTCGACGGCGGGGTTCGGCACCGGCCGGCGACCTCCGGAACCTGGGGGCGGACAGAACGGATGACGCGGGCGCCCGGCAAGCGCGAGCACTACGCGCTCCCGCGTACCTGGGCCGGGTCCCGGCCGCCTCCGGACTGTTCTCGCCCGGACTCGCTCCGCTGACGTACTGCCTCTCGGGCGTGGCCGCCGCCACCTCGGGAACGCGACCGGTATGCGTCGCCGGCGCCGCGACGGTGGCGGGCGGGTCCGTCGCCGGGCTGTGCTTCCGGTCGCCGCGCCGCACTGCCGCACTGCCGCACTGCCGCACTGCCGCACTGCCGCACTGCCGCACTGCCGCACTGCCGCACTGCCGCACTGCCGCACTGAGAAGGTTGATCCGGACGCCCCCTGCCGCTCGGTCATGCCCCGTCCTGGCCGGCGGCGTCGGGTACGGTCCCGCCGGCCCGTGCCCCGCGGGCCGGCGGGACCCGCCCGGTCAGCCGCCGATCGCGGGGAACGGCGGCAGGTCCAGGTGCTCGCGCAGGGTGGTACCCCGGTACTCGGTGCGGTAGATGCCCCGTTCCTGGAGCTCCGGGACGAGCTTGTCGACGATGTCCGTGACGGAGGCCGGAAGCAGGTGCGGCAGGAGGTTGAAGCCGTCCGCCACCCCCTCGCGCACGTACCGGCTCCACTCGTCGGCGATCGACGCGGGGGTACCGACGAAGGAGGGGTGCCCAGGTGACACCTCTGTCACCAACGCGCGTATGGAAAGGCCGCGTTCGGCGGACAGCTCACGCCACTTCCTGATGGTCGCGAGCTTGCCGCTGCGCTGCTCGACGGCGAGGGTTCCCCGGGAGGGGTCGAGTTCCTGGTCGCTCGGTTCGATGTCGGGCAGCGGGCCGTCGGGGTCGTAGCCGGACAGGTCGGTGCCCCAGTACTGCTCCAGGAAGGCGATCGAGCGGGGGCCGTTGATCTGTTCGCCGCGTACCCAGCGGGCCTTCTCCTCCGCGTCGGCCGGGGTGTCACCGATGACGACGTTGGCGCCGGGCAGGATGCGCAGCGAGTCGGGGGTACGGCCGTGGCGGGCCAGCCGGTCGCGGAGATCGGCGGCGTAGGCGGTGGCCTTGCCGAACTCGGCGTTGGCGGAGAACACCACGTCGGCGTGGCGGGCGGCGAGTTCACGGCCGCCGGGTGAGTCACCGGCCTGGAAGAGGACCGGCCGGCCCTGGCTGCTGCCCGGGACGGTGGCGGTGGCCCGGAACCTCACGAGGTCGGTTCCGCGCTCGACCGGGCCGATGGCACCGGGCACCGCCCAGTGCGCGGCGCTCCCGTCCCGGGCGATCGCGTCCGGCGCCCAGGAGGCCCAGAGCTCCTTGGCCGCCTCGACGAACTGCCCGGCGCGCTCGTAGCGGCGTTCGTGCTCCAGCCAGCCGCCGTGCCGGAAGTTGGCTCCGGTCCAGGCGTTGTCGGTGGTGACGATGTTCCATCCGGCGCGGCCCTCGGAAAGCAGGTCGAGACCGGCCAGTCGGCGGGCGAGGTCGGCCGGGTAGTTGTACGTGGTGTTCTGGGTGGCCACCAGCCCGATGCGGGTCGTGACGGCCGCCAGCGCGGAGAGCTGGGTGATCGCGTCGGGCCGGCCGGCCACGTCCAGGTCGAAGACCCGGCCCCTGTTCTCCCGTACGCGCAGCCCCTCCCCCAGGAAGAACGCGTCGAACAGACCGCGTTCGAGGATCTGGGCGATCTCGACGAAGGTCTCGACAGCGGTGTGCGAGGGGGCGTCCGGGTCGGACCAGATCAGTTGGGGTCCGACGCCGGTGTAGAACACGCCGAGGTGGAGCTGGGGTCGGGGGTTGGGTACGGTCATGTCGGTCACCTCAGGCGTTTGTGGCCGCCGGGGCGGCGGCGAACCGGTTGGCGGGGCGGGGAAGGCCGAGCGTGTCGCGCAGGGTGTCGCCGGCGCGCGGTACGGGCCGCTCCCCGGTCTCCGCCAGGGCCGGCAGCACCCGCTCGGTCAGGACCGGCACGTCGACGGCGAGCACGGCCGGGTGCAGTCTGACCCCGTCGACCAGTCCGGACAGTTCGCGCAGCAGACCGACCAGGGCCTCGGGCGAGCCGACGTGGCGCAGCCGACCGGTCTCCGGCCACGGGGCGGCCCCGTTCAGGGCGGCGAGCCGGCCGGCCGCAGGGGCGTCCGCGTCGAGGACCACCTCCACCTCGGCGAACACCAACGGCGCTCCGGCCTCCTTGGCCGCGGTGGCGCGCTCCGCGAGGGCGGGGAGGCCGGGCCGGCCGACGAGTACGACGTCGGCGCGGGCGTCCGCGTCCAGCTCGTCCGGGACCAGCACGACGAGTCCGCCCTGCGGGGGGCGTGGGGTGATCAGGGGGCCCTTGACCGAGAAGGAGGGGCCCTCGAAGTCGACGGGGTGCACCCGGTCCGCGTCGAGGAAGCGCCCGGTGGCCAGGTCCTTGATGACCGCGTCGTCCTCCCAGGAGTCCCACAGCGACCGGGCGGTGTCGATGACGTCGGCGGTCTCGCGGGCCAGCTCGGCGGCGGAACGTACCGGCTCGCCGACGGTGGCGGCGGCGTCCGCTCCGTTCGCCGCGCCGACGACCCAGGCGCCCCGGCCGTGCGAGGCGTGGTCCAGGCTCGCGAGCTGGGTGGCGAGGTGGAACGGTTCCGTGGTGGTGATGTGCAGGGTGGGCGCGAGACCGATCCGGTCGGTCAGCGGCGAGACGTACGCGGCCCGGGTCCCGGCCTCCACCCGGCCGGCCGGTCCGCCCGGCGCGCCCGGCGGCAGCGGCGAATCCGCGAAGGTGACGAGGGCGAAGCCCGCGTTCTCGGCCGTGGTCACCACGTCCCGCAGGGCCCGCGGTCCGAGGACCGCGGCGGGCGGGCGTCCCGAGTACCGCCAGGACGCGGGGTGGGCGCCGTCGCCGTCCGCCTCCAGGGCGAGGTACAGGCCGAGGGGCCCGGTGTCGTGATCAGTCATGAGGATTGCCTCCGGTCGAAGGGGGTCTGGGAACGCACGGGTCGGCGTGCGCCGACGAGAGGGACGGCGCCGGCTCCCGGGGCGGGGAGGCGGTACGGGTACGGGCGCGGAGGGAGGCCACGGCCGGACCGGCCGCCACCCACGCCCGGGAGGCCGGGCCGGGGGCGGCGATTCCCCGCCGCCGGGAGAGCAGGAGCGCCACCGCCAGAGCGGAGAGCACGGCGACCGTGGCTCCCGAGGCGAGCCCCCACCGCACCCCCGCATGCTGGGAGACCCAGCCGATCGCGGGGCCGCCGAGCGGGGCGCCGCCCATCGAGACGACGGTGTAGACGGCCATCACCCGGCCGCGCATGGCGTCGGTGACCTCCGACTGGACGAAGGCGCTGACCGCGGTGTTGAGGGTCATCAGAGCGAATCCGGTGGGCAGCAGCAGGATCAGGAAGGTGGTGTAGGAGGGCATGAGCGCGGCCACCGCCTCGCTCGCGCCGAACAGGACGGCGCCGACGACCACGGTCCGTACCCGGGGCGCCGCGCGGCGGGTCGCGGCGAGCGTCCCGGCGACGGTGCCCACGGACAGTGCGGTCGACATGAAGCCGAGTCCGCCGGAGCCGACGTCGAAGACCCGCCCGGCGAACAGGGTGAGCGTCGTGGGGAAGTTCACCGCGAAGGTGGCCACCAGGCCGAAGAGGGCCAGCACGCCCGCGAGTTCGGGCCGGGCGGCGACGTACCGCAGGCCCTCGGCGCCCGCGCCCGACCATCGCGCGCGCTTCACGGTCCCCTGCCCGCTCACGAGCCCCGGTCCACGCGACGGTCCGGCCCCGAAGGTGCCGGGCGGAGGTGCCGGACGGGGCCGGATCGTCAGCAGCCCCAGGGTCACGGCCACGAAGGAGACGGCGTTCACCGCGAACACCCCGCCCGGGCCGATGAGTCCGATCAGCACTCCGGCGATCGCGGGTCCGATCAGCCGGGCCGCGTTGAGCGACAGGATGTTGAGCCCGGCCGCGTTCGGTATCAGCGAGAGGCCGACCAGCTCCGTGACGAAGGAGAGCCGTGCGGGGTTCTCCACGGTGAACACGCAGCCGAGGCCGAACGACAGCAGATAGACCGACCAGAGGGGCGCGTGGCCGGTCAGCACCGCGACCGTGAGGAGTACCGCCTGGACCGCGTACAGGGACTGCGCCCACAGCAGGAGGGTGCGACGGTCGTACCGGTCGGCGAGTACCCCGCCCCACAGGCCGAAGAGCAGGACCGGGGCGAACTGGAGACCGGCCGCCCAGCCGACCGCCGTTCCACTGTGCGTGAGGTCGAAGACGAACCAGTCCAGGGCCACACCCTGCATCGCGGAGCCGATGTTGGAGACCAGGCCGGTGCTCCAGTAGATCCGGTAGTCGCGGACACGCAGCGCGGTGAACACCCCTGTTCGTGCGGTGTTCTCGGGCACCATGATCCTCTCGTTCGGGGCGCGCGGGAAGCCGGGCGCGGCGGTCGCGCTTTCGCGTGACCACGTGAAAAGTGACGGAGCATCACGACAGCGGGAAGGTCGCGCGGGAGCACCGGCGGACGCGGAGAATGTTCAGCCCTCGCCGAGGGACCTCACGGTCGGCGGGGTACGAGGAGCGGACACGTGTCGCGCGGGACGGCCGCGGAGGGCGCGCTCAGCGGCGCGGGACGGGGCCCGTACACAGCGCGCTGCTCACCCTGAGCAGATCGACGTGGCGCCGGACGACGCGGAACGCGAACGACCCGCCTGGGTGCGGAAGACGGCTGCCGTGATCCCTGAGGAGTCGCGCCCGCACGCCGGTCACCTCGCACTCTTCGGGTCGGTCGGCGGTCCGGTCCGGCCGCCGATGCGCGGGATCACCACGTGGGGACTCGGGTGATCTCGTTGCAGGCTAACCCCTGGCGACTCGCCGGACAATGCCGCTCCGGAGCACCGCACCGGTTCGCGGAATCCGTTCATACTCCGTTCGCAGAATCCGGGAATGAAGCGCGTACCGGGAGGAGTTGCGCTCTGGAGAACCGCACAGCCGCCCCGCGGGCCCTGCCCGCCGCACAGCACGAGGGAGCGCACATGACCGTCCCGCAGACCGACCCGGAGACGTTCGCCGAGGAGTGGGAACTGTGGCACCGCGAGAAAGAAGAGCAGCTCGCCGGCCCCCACGGGTTCCTCGCGATCACGAGTCTGCGCTGGCTGAGCGCCGAGCCGGAGCGCTTCGAGGATGCCCCGGGCGCCTGGTCCACCTCGGCCGAGGGAGTGGTGGTGGAGCTGGCGGACGGCGAGGAACTGATCTTCGACGGTGCGACGGTGACGGGGCGTCACTCCTTCGGGGTCATCGCTGAGCGCGACAGCCTGTACCCGGCGTACGGCGATGCGGTGATCGAGGTCGCCAAGCGCGGCGGGCACGACATCGTGCGCCCCCGCCACCCCGAGAACGTCCTGCGCACCGCTTTCACCGGCACCCCCGCCTTCGCCCCCGCCGCACGGTGGGTCCGCCCCGGCACGTTCATCCCCTTCGAGGAGCCGCGTCCGGTGACGGTCGGTGCGGCGGTCGAGGGTCTGGAGCACGTCTACGACTCCCCCGGCCAGGTCGAGTTCGAGCTGGGCGGCGAGACGCACCGGCTCACGACGTTCAACGGCAAGCGTCCCGGCTCGCTGATGGCGCTGTTCACGGACCGCACCTCCGGTGTGACGACCTACGCGGCGAACCGCTCCGTCCAGATCGGTGCTCCCGACGAACAGGGCGCCGTCCGCATCGATTTCAACCGTGCCGCCAACCTTCCCTGCGCCTACACCGACCTGGCGACCTGCCCCCTGCCGCCGAAGGAGAACCGTCTCCCGGTCGCGGTCGAGGCCGGCGAGCGCATCCCCGTGGAGCGCGGCGGACCGGCCGCCTGATGCCCCGCCCGGCCCGCCCAGGTCTCCTTCTCGTCGCGGCGTCCGGGCTGCCACGTTCGGGGGCGTCGCCGACGGGTGACGCCCCGGCCCCCGCACGCCCGGCCTGACGCGGGATGCCCGGCGCGGCGTGCGTCGGCCGCCCGCGCCTTCCCGGATCATCCGGTGGCATCAGCTTCAGCAGACGCAAGGAGCACCGCAGATGGACGTCCACGACTCACTGGCCGACGCGGTCGGCAACACCCCGCTGGTACGCCTCAACCGCGTCACCGGCACGGCTCTCGCACCGGTCTACGCGAAACTGGAGTACGTCAATCCCGGCGGGAGCGTGAAGGACCGCATCGCGCTCTCCATGGTCGAAGCGGCGGAGAAGCAGGGGCTCTTGGGGCCCGGCGGGACCATCGTCGAGGGCACGTCGGGCAATACCGGGGTCGGCCTGGCCATGGTCGCCGCGCAGCGGGGCTACCGGTGCGTGTTCGCGATCCCGGACAAGAGCAGCGCGGAGAAGGTCGCGGTACTGCGCGCGTACGGCGCCGAGGTCGTCGTCTGCCCGGGCAACGTACCGCGCGAGCATCCCGAACACGTGCACGCCACGGCCGTCCGCATCGCTGCCCGGACTCCGGGCGGCTGGCTCGCCAACCAGTACGACAACCCGGCGAATCCTCAGGCCCATTTTCGCACGACCGGGCCGGAGATCTGGCGGCAGACGGAGGGCCGGATCACCCATCTGGTGTCGGGGGTCGGTACCGGCGGCACCATCACGGGAACCGGCGAGTACCTCAAGGAGGTCAGTGGCGGGAGGGTGACGGTCGTGGGCGCCGACCCGGAGGCCTCGGTCTACTCGGGCGGCGACGGCGGCCCGTACCACGTGGAGAGCATCGGCTACTTCCGTCACCCGGAGACGGTGGACGACAGCTGGCCCGAGTCCTTCCACCCCTCGGTGGTCGACCGCTACGAGCGGATCAGCGACCGGGACTCGCTGCTGACCGCCCGGCGCCTGGCGCGTGAGGAGGGACTGCTGGTCGGCGGTTCCGCCGGTACGGCGGTGGCCGGCGCGCTGCGGGTGGCGGCCGGTCTGGGCCCGGACGACCTGGTCGTGGTCCTGCTGCCGGACTCCGGGCGCAACTACCTCTCCAAGGTCTTCGACGACGACTGGCTGCGGCAGCTCGGCCTGCCGGAGGACGAGGGGGTGTCGGCCGACGCGCGCACGGTCCCGTCGCAGGGCTGAGCCGGGTCTCCCGCGCGTTCACGGCGTCACCGGCGGGAACGCCGGTGGGGGCCGGGACCGTCGTGTTCGACGGTCCCGGCCCCCACCGGTCCCTCTGTCAGGCGTACGTCTCGAACTCGGCGACCTTCGGGGTGCCGCTGGAGCTGGTGATCTCGAAGGTGACCTTGCGCAGCGAGGCCGAGGCGAACGAGATGGTGCCCACTCCGCTGCCCGAGGTCAGGACAGCGCCGGTGTCACCGTTGAGGACCCGCCACGAGCCGATGCTGGAGCCGGACGCCTCGCGGATGTTGACCGAGGAGACCGTGGTCGCGGCGTCCCACTTGACCGAGACGGAGCCCGTCGAGCCGGAGGGCGACCAGTAGGTGCTCAGGTTGCCGTCCTTGACGTTGCCGTAGCTGGTTCCGCTCGCCTTGCTGGAGCCGTCGGCACCGCCGGAGAGGCTGAGGTTGGTGCCGCTGGGCTGCGTCGGTCCGGTGGTCGGCGACGGCGTTGCCGTGGTGGGGCTCGGCGTGGGCGTGGTGGGGTTGCCGGTGGGGGTGGTCGGCGTGCAGTTGCCGTCCGAGACCTGGAGGCCCTTGTTGGCGCCGGCCGTCTGGGTCACGATGCTCGGCACGCAGCCGGCCGCGTCGAGGCTGTAGGAGTACGGGATACTGACCGTGGTGTTGGAGGTGGGGTTGGGCCCGGCCGGGTTGTTGTCGGAGGCGTGGGCGGACCAGGTCACGTTGTCGAAGGTGTTGCCGCTCACCTGCCAGTAGCCGGCCGCGTCGGTGTAGAAGGTGCCCAGGACGTCCTTGGAGTCCTTGAAGTAGTTGTTGTCCACCTTCGCCTTGGCCCCGGCGCGGGAGTTGATGCCCGACTCGTTGAGGTTGACGTAGTAGTTGTTGTAGATGTGCGCGATGCCGCCACGCAGCAACGGGGTGCGGGAGTCGAGGTTCTGGTACAGGTTGTGGTGGAAGGTGATGAAGCCGTTGGAGAGTTCGGTCTCGCTGGACCCGATGAGGCCGCCTCGCCCGGAGTTGCGCAGGATGCTGTAGGACAGCGTCACGTACTGCGTGTTGTCCTTCATGTCGAAGAGGCCGTCGAACCCTTCGGCCTCGCCGCCCGAGGCCTCCAGGGTGGAGTGGTCGACCCAGACGTTGCGGACGTCGCTCTCCATGCCGATGGCGTCGCCGCCGTTGGAGGTGGGCGAGCCGGACTTCTTGACGTTCTTGACCGTCACGTTCTGGATGATGATGTTGCTGGACTGGCGTATGTGGATGCCCAGTTGGTCGAAGACGGCGCCGCTTCCCACACCGACGAGCGTGACGTTGCTGATCTGCTTGAGTTCGATCACACCGGCCGCGGTGTTGCAGCTGTCGCCCGACACCTTGGCGGTGTTGGCGTGGTTGATCGTCCCCTCCACCTGGATGGTGATCGGGGTGCTGCTGGTGGCGCGACCGCACAGGGCCTGGTGGATCTGGGTACCGGTGGTCGCCTTCACGACCTGCCCGCCGGCCCCGCCGGTGGTCCCGCCGTTCTGGGTCGCGTAGCCGGTGACACCGCCGGTCGCGGCCGATGCCGAGGGCATCGACACGATGACGCCGGTCGCCGCCGCCAGGGCCGCCGTGGCCACTGCCGCGGAGAGTCGCAGTGCGACTGCTTTCCTCATTCTGGTGTCTCCCTGTTCGTCTTCGAATACGGGGTTGAGCATTGACATGCTCATGCCATTCATGAAGCCGTACCGAGCCCGCCGACACACACCGGTTACGCTCCGACCACCCCTGGCGCGGGCTCGATCGCGCCGGTCGGATCGATTCGGCCGTTCTGCCGCGACCCATAGGCCTGCACTGCCGGCGGCACCGGCCGCGGGGTCTCCGCGTCCGCACCACCGCCCACTCCCGCCGCTCACGTCACACCGGGGCGAGAACACCGCCCGGTGGACCACCGCCGGGAACTCCGACGGCGTGACCGGCCATCCGCTGCAGGAAGTCGTCGCTGCCCGAACCGTGACGGACGGCGTGGCGGGCATGGATCATGGCGTACACCCTTCACTCCGTGGCGCGGCGACGTCCTGGATGCGGCACCGTTCCGGATCGGTGGCGGCTCGCCGGTGAAGTCGCCTGCGGATGAGGTGACTTCACGTTCACCGGTGCGGGGCCCTGGAGAGGGAAAGCGCTTTCTGAACGCGAGGATAGGGCGGCCGTCGCGAGGCTGGCAAGGTTCTGGACGCGTACGGAAATGAGCGCCACCGCGACCGGCGACCGAAGCCGGCCCACCCGCCGGGCCCATGCAAGGTCGTCCCGCACCACGAACCGGGTTCACACCCCTGAACGCCCCTGGCGTGCCGACCGATCCTCACCAGGAGGGCGCGGACCAAGATGTCCGCAGCTCACGACCGTGATCCGACCGTTCTTCGCGAAGGAACGCGACACCTCGCCCGGCGGCCGGAATCAACGCCTCCGCTCTGCCTGCTGGACGAGCGGGCGCCCCTCGGAACCAGTCGTCCGAAGATCCCGGACTCCCGAAAATTTCCGCCGGCGCGCTCCCTGGTACATGCCGAGGGGCGCGCGGATCGCCGCCGGGGAGGCCGCGCGAGGGCCGCTCGGCCCGTCCGTCCGCCCCGGCCCGTGGAGAGCGCGCGCCCCACGGGCGACCCGTTCTCGGCTGCCGTCCATGACGGGCTCGGGCGCACGGCACGACGTCGGTCCCGGGAGCCTGACCGCTCCCGGGACCGACGCAGTGGCTGGGTGGTGTCCGGCCTTCGTCCGCCGGAGACCGTCTACGGCGTCAGAACGCCGAGGTGTACGCGGTGAAGAACGGGGCCTTCACCGGAGTCCCGCCAGGACCGAAGCAGTTGACGGGGAGCTGCACGGTGCCGCCCGACCTGGCCCAGGGGGCGTACAGGCCGCAGTATCCGGGCCCGCTGCCGTAGGCGGTGGCGTGCGCGGTGTCCGAGGGGACGGCGACCGACGGGAGGGTGACGACGAAGGGCGCTCCCGAGCCGCCGAGGGTGTTGGTGGCGCCGGTGGAATTGTAGTTGGTGAGAGCGGGCAGCGATCCGTTGTACCAGAGGTAGCCGAACGACTTCGGCGGGAAGGCCGGCCCGTGGACCGCCCGCAGGTAGGAGTAGCTCAGCGTCCACTTGGCGTCGTACGGGGCGTCCGACGCGTCGTAGCAGGCGACCACCGCCGTCTGCCCGGTGGCTCCCGGCGCCCAGTCGGCCACCTTGCAGTGCGCGCCCTGCCTCGGGTCGACCGCGGTGACCTGGAAGTCGCCCGCGTAGCTGGACTGTCCGAGGCCGGGGAGCCACGCCTTCCAGATGCCGGTCGAGCCCTTGCTCACCGTGTTCACGGCGGAGGTGGAGTTGTACTGGGTGAGTACCGCGCCGCTGGTGTCGGAGTAGATGTAGCCGTACGAGCCGCTCGGTGTGGCGGGCGCGCCGCTGCTGGTGGTGTACAGGACGGTGAAGGTGGAGTTGTCCGGTGCGCCGCTCGGGAGATAGCAGTTCACGAAGACGTCTTCGCCGGTGCCCACCTGCTTCCAGGCGGCGATCTGGCACCAGTGGGCGGTGCTGTTGACCGCGGTGGCGTGGGCGATCCCGCCCGTGCCGCCGATCAACGGGAAGTGCGCCACGTACGAGCCGAGGCCGAGCTGGTCGACCTTGACGGGGTTGGCCGACGGCGAGGTCCAGCTGCCCCACTGGCGGGTGGGGTCGGGCACGTAGCCGGAGGGCGGCGTCGGGTTGTCCAGGTAGGCGAACCCCCAGCGGTCGGGGACGGCGGCCTGCGCGGCTCCGGCGGTCGGAAGGGCTGCCGCCAGCAGGGCGGCCAGCATCCCCATGATGAGCAGAACGGCTCGAACGCGTCTGTTCGTCGGTGCTGCGGTGCGGACGTGCATGGGCGTGCCCCCTGTGGGTGAGGTCGGTGCTGCCTGCGCGGTCCGTGCTGTGGCTCGGGTCGGGCGTACGCCGGCGCGCCGCAGCGAACGCGGCATGATCCCGCGCCCGCCGGTGAGCCGACGAGGTGTCACCGGTTCGGAGCCCGGCGCTCAAGGTGCCAGAAGAAGGGTCCGCCGCAGCCTTGCCGCGTCAGCCGTTCTGGGAACCCGCACATCCGCCCCGGGCACCCCGGAGGCCACTCCCCCACCGTGGGCCGCCGTGCGCGCCGGGCCGTCCGGCCGATTCCGGGTGGTCTCCCGTCGCAGTGCCTCCATCCCGTCCCCCCACCCCCTCCGAGCGCCACCGCCCGCCGTGGCCGGAACAGGCACCTGGACCCCGAACCAGCCTCCCCGAAGGCCAAGTTGGCCAAATGCCGGTAAAAACGCGGTCGAGTGGTCCAGCCCCCGGGGCACCTCCCACCAGCGAAAAGCCCACCCCGAGAGAAATTGGTCCACTCCCGACTTGGTCCAGACCATTGACGTGCATCTGCCACCGCCGATTCCATGCACCATGCCGCTACCGGAAGGCCGTCGGCGGCTCTTGCCCCTCCTCACAGCTGGGACATCCATGAGACTCACGCGCTCGCTCCGCACGGTCGTCACCGCCACGGTCACGGCGGTGGCCGCCGCCGGCCTCACGCTGATCGGGGGGCCGGCCCAGGCGGCGACGCCTCTCCCCTCCCACGTCTTCGCCCCGTTCTTCGAGACGTGGACCGGCGACAGCCCCGCCGCGCTGGCCGCGCAGTCGGGCACCAAACACCTCACCATGGCGTTCCTCCAGACCGCCACGCCCGGTTCGTGTACGCCGTACTGGAGCGGGGACACCGGGATGCCGATCGCCACGTCCTCCTTCGGCAGCGACATCAAGACCATCCAGGCGAACGGCGGCGACGTCATCCCGTCCTTCGGCGGGTACACGGCAGACACCACCGGCACCGAGATCGCCGAGAGCTGCACCGACGTCAACCAGATCGCGGCGGCCTACGAGAAGGTCGTCACCACGTACGACGTGACCCGCCTCGACATGGACATCGAGGTCGACTCCCTCGGCAACACCGCGGGCATCGACCGCCGCAACAAGGCCATCAAGATCCTCCAGGACTGGGCCGCCGCCAACGGGCGCAAGGTCGAGATCTCCTACACCCTGCCCACCACCACCTCGGGCCTGGAGTCCAACGCGCTCGCCGTGCTGCAGAACGCGGTCAAGAACGGGGCGCGCGTCGACGTCGCGAACCTCATGACGTTCGACTACTACGACAACGCCACGCACGACATGGCGAACGACACCCAGACGGCGGCCCAGGGACTCGTCAACCAGCTCGCGGTCCTCTACCCCGCCAAGACCTCGGCCCAGCTGTGGAACATGGTCGGCATCACGGAGATGCCCGGTGTCGACGACTTCGGCCCGGCGGAGACCTTCACCCTCGCCAACGCCACCCAGGTCTACAACTGGGCCGTCTCGAAGGGCATCAACTTCCTGTCCTTCTGGGCCCTCCAGCGTGACAACGGAAGCTGCCCCGGCGGCGCCGCCGCGGACGGCTGCTCCGGAATCCAGCAGAACACCTGGGACTTCTCGCACATCTTCGCGCCCTTCACCGGCGGCACCACCACGACCCCGGCCAACGACTTCTCGCTGAGCGCCACCCCGGCCTCCGGCTCGGTCACCGCCGGCGGCTCGGTCACCAGTTCGGTGAAGACCGCAGTGACCGCGGGTTCGGCGCAGTCGGTCGCCCTCAAGGTCACCGGCGCCCCGGCGGGTGTCACCGCGTCGCTCAGCCCCGCCTCCGTGACGGCGGGCGGCAGTTCCACGCTCACCCTGGCGACGACGTCGGCCGCCGCCTCGGGTACGTACACGATCACCGTGACCGGCACCGGCGCGTCCGGAAGCCGCACCGCGACCTACTCGCTCAAGATCACCGGCGGTGCGACGACCCCGTGCACGGCCACCCCGTGGGCCGCGGCGTCGATCTACACCGGCGGCCAGACGGTCTCGTACCAGGGCCACACCTGGAAGGCCCAGTGGTGGACGCAGGGCGAGGTGCCCGGAACCACCGGACAGTGGGGTGTGTGGGTGGATCTCGGCGCCTGCTGAAAAGGCGGGACGATCGCCCGTCCCGAGCCCCGGGGCCCTGAAAGTTCCTGAGGTCCCGAGCGCACGCGAACAGATCCGGACAGGGTCGGCAGCACGTCTGCCGGCCCTGTTTCCGTTGTTCTCCTTCAAGCACCCGCGGAAGGAGTCGGCGAAAAGCGGCCTTGTACACACGGGGCCCCTGGGGCAAAGTTAAGTGGTTGTTTCCTCCGTTTCACGGAAGGGGCAGAACATTCACGGAACCGCCGCTCACCGTCTCGTTCCGGTCGTCCACATGCACGTCCGAGGCCTTTTCCCGCGCGTTTCGTACCCTGTCGCGTTCTGCTCGATACGGCTCGTCACCGCACGCTTCGAGGCCGCGGGGCCCGTCCCGCCGGGATTTTCCGCGCCCTCCGAAAATTTCGTCCGGACATTTGATCATCGAACACGGATTCCTCTTCGTCGATTTCCCCACCCGTGCCCCCGAGGCAGTCTCCCGAGTTGTCGCCTTGCACAGTCCCATCCGGCACCCGTAGCTTCGAGGACGCTGTGACCGAAACGCATCGACGCCCCACGGCCCGAATCCACATCGAGAGCCGGGAATGCAGCCCCGAGGTGCTGGAGCGACTGACCGGCGCGACGTACTTCCCCGAACGGCTGCTGGGGCCCGCGATCGTCACCACGGTCTGCCGTGCCGGTGGCCATCTTCTCTACGTGACGGCGCCGAGTGTGATCGACGGCGAGGAACAGATCGACTACTACCTCGGGCTCCTCCTCGGCGGCACGCCCGCCGCGGACCGTGAGCACGTGCGGCGCCTGCGCGAACTCGTAACCGTACTGCCGCTCGACGACGCCACCACCCGCTGGCTCAGCACCAAGGTGCTCGACCCCGTCAACCCGCGCGCAGCCGAAGTACGCTCCGAACTGCGGAAGTTCGCCGATCAGCACCGGAGCTCCGGGGCGGACGTACGGCTGAGCTACTTCGAGCCGTCCGAGCCGCTCGAAGAGCTGGCCCGCGAGCTGGACCTGCCGGGTACCCAGCCCTCTTCCGTCCATATCCCGCTGGGAACCAAGCACTCCGGCCGGCAGATCTTCGCCGCCGCCGGGATCCCCGTACCGGCGGGCAGCGGGGTGTGCCACGACCCCGGGGCACTCGCCTCGGAGGTCGCCCGCCTCGCCGCGACCGGGCTGCGCGAGCTGGTGCTGAAGCTGGACAGCACGGCGTTCGGCGGGGGCCTCGGCAACGCCCTGCTCACCCTCGACGACGGCATCACCTCACCGGGTGGCGACACTGTCGAGGGCCGGGTCGCGAAGGCGCTGCCCGGGGCTGCGCTCATGGACCAGAAGCTCACCTGGCAGGAGTACGTCACCCTGATGAAGGAGGACGGAGTGATCGTCGAGGAGATGATCGCCGAAGTGCCCCTGCTCAGCCCGAGTTTCCAGGGACGCATCACCGAACGGGGCACCGTCGAGGCCGTGTCCACGCACGACCAGGTCCTCGCCGACGACGGGCAGACCTATCACGGGTGCACCTTCCCCGCCGCCTCCGGCTACCGGCAGCTGCTCATCGGCCACGGTCTGCGGGTGGGCGAGGTGCTGAGGGAGCGGGGCGTCGGCAGCGGTGACTACGGGGTGGACTTCCTCGCCACCCGGTCCGGGGACGGATGGCGTCTGCTGGGCTGCGAGATCAACCTCCGGGCCACCGCCACCAAGCACCCCTTCACCATGGCGGTGGGGCTGCTCGGCGCGGAGCCGACGCCGGACGGACGGTTCGAGGTGGAGGGCGTCGAGTACGTCTACGAGGCGTCGGACGTCATCATGGACCGCCGCTACCGGGGGCTGCGTCCGGCCCAGCTCATCGAGGCCGTCACCGGTTCACCGATCGGCTTCGACCCTGTGCGCAGGACGGGCGTGGTGCTGCATCTGATGAGCCCGGTCACCGAATTCGGGAAGTTCGGCGCCCTGTGCATCGCCCGGAGCCGCGAAGAGGCGTCCTGGCTGATGCGGGAACTCCGTTACCTCGTGGACGGGTTGACGCCGCAGGACTGAGCGGGATCCAGCACGTGGCCGGCCCGCCCTGCCGGGCCACTCCCCGCATCCCGGTCCGCCGGGCCCTGTCACAGACCACCGGCGAGCCGGTGGTAGGCCTGGTTCCAGCGCAGTTCACGGGCGAACTGCCGGGGTGTGGTGGACGCGTCGATGAGGACGAGTTCGGTACGCAGCATCTCGGCCAGGTCGTCCAGGTGCTCGGCTCCCAGGGCGGTGGTGAGCACCGTGTGGTGCGGACCTCCGGCGGTGAGCCAGGTCTCGGTGGAGGTCCGCAGGTTCGGCCGGGGCCGCCACACGGCGCGGGCCACGGGCAGCGCGGGCAGCGGCTCGGTGGGGGCGACCACGTCGATCTCGTTGGCGACGAGCCGGAACCGGTCGCCGAGGTCGGTGAGCCCGACGACGACGGCCGGGCCCGCCGCGGCGTCGAAGACCAGGCGGACCGGGTCCTCCCGGCCGCCGATGCCGAGCGGGTGGATCTCACAGCTCGGGACGGAGTCCGCGAGCGACGGGCAGACCTCCAGCATGTGGGCGCCGAGGATGAGTTCGTTGCCGGGCGTGAGGTCGTAGGTGTAGTCCTCCATGAAGGAGGTGCCGCCGGGCAGGCCGTCGGCCGCCGTCTTGAGGGTGCGCAGCAGGACGGCTGTCTTCCAGTCGCCCTCGCCGCCGAAGCCGTATCCCTGGGCCATGAGCCGCTGCACGGCGATACCGGGCAACTGCCGGAGTCCGCCGAGGTCCTCGAAGTTGGTGGTGAAGGCGCCGAACCCGCCGTCGGTGAGGAAGGTGCGCAGGCCGGCTTCGATGCGTGCCGCGTACCGCAGTGCCTCGTGACGTTCGCCGCCGGCCCTCAGCGGGGCGGCGAGCCGGTAGGTGTCCTCGTACTCCTTGACGAGTTCGCCGACTTCCGCGTCGGTGGCGGCGTCGACGTGGGCGACGAGGTCGTTGACTCCGTAGGTGTTGACGGAGACCCCGAAGCGGAGCTGGGCGTCGACCTTGTCACCTTCGGTGACGGCGACGTCCCGCATGTTGTCGCCGAACCGGGCGACCTTGAGCGTGGCGAGTTCGGCGCGCCCGGCCGCGGCCCGTGCCCATGCGGCGATCCGCGCGCGGGTGGCCGGGTCGGTGACGTGGCCCGCGACGGTCTTGCGCGCGACGCCGATGCGCGACTGGATGTACCCGAACTCCCGGTCTCCGTGGGCGGCTTGGTTGAGGTTCATGAAGTCCATGTCGATGGTGGCCCAGGGCAGGGCGACGTTCGCCTGGGTGTGCAGGTGCAGCAGCGGCTTGCGCAGCGCGTCCAGCCCGGAGATCCACATCTTCGCCGGTGAGAAGGTATGCATCCAGGCGATCAGGCCGATGCACCGCTCGTCGGTGTTGGCCTCCAGGCAGATCGCGCGGATCGCGGCGGAGTCCGTCAGTACGGGTTTCCAGACGATCCGGGCGGGCAGCGCCGCGGAGTCGGCGAGGGTGGCCGCGATGGTGCCGGACTGTTCGGCCACCTGCCGGAGCGTCTCCTCTCCGTAGAGGCCTTGGCTGCCGGTGAGGAACCATATTTCGCGGACGGAGGGGGCCTGGCTGGGCACGGGGACTCCCGGTGGGTGAAGTGTGGCGGGCGAGGTGGCGGGGTGTCCGGCGGGTCAGCCGGCCGGGGTGCTGGTGAGCGCGTGGTTGCGGATGCGGCGCAGCCGGTGGAGGAGACCGTCCTGGACGCCGAACTCCTGGTGGAGGAGGCGGTATTCGGCGAAGAGCGCGTCGTAGGCGTCGGCGCGGGAGGGGTCGGGGACGTAGACGTCCCGGTGGAGCCTGCCCATGGCGGCGGTCGCGGTGCGAACGTCGGGGTGGGCTCCGGCGGCGACGGCGGCGTGGATGGCGGAGCCGAGGGCCGAGCCCTGCTCGGAGGCGGCGAGGGAGACGGGGCGGCGCAGGACGTCGGCGTAGATCTGCATGAGCAGGGCGTTCTTCTTGAGGCCTCCGGTGACGATGAACTCGTGCACCGGCACCCCGCCGGATTCCAGCGTCTCCACGATGACCCGGGTGCCGAAGGCGGTGGCTTCCAGCAGGGCCCGGTAGACGTCCTCGGGGCGAGTGGTCAGGGTGAGACCGACGATCACACCCGAGAGGTGATGGTCCACCAGCACGGACCGGTTTCCGTTCATCCAGTCCAGGGCCACCAGCCCGTGGCCGCCCACTGGCTGGGCGGCGGCCTTGCGGGTCAGCAGGGTGTGCAGGTCCTCGCCCCGGGAGGCGGCCTCGGCCGCGTAGCCGGCGGGGACGCCCTGGCCGATGGCCCAGCCGAAGATGTCGCCGACCGCGCTCTGGCCGGCCTCGTAGCCGTACGCACCCTCGACGATTCCGCCGTTGACCACACCGCAGATGCCCGGTACGTCGGCGAGGGCGGGACCGTTCACCACGTGGCAGCTTGAGGTGCCCATGATGGCCAGCAGCCGGCCGTTCTCCACCGCCTGGGCGGCGGCCGCGGCGACATGCGCGTCGACGTTGCCCGCTGCGACGGCGGTCCCCTCGGGCAGACCGGTCCACTCCGCCGCCCGGGCGGTCAGCGAGCCGACGCGTGAGCCGAGGGCGGACAGGGGGAACTCCAGCCGCGTGCGGGCGAAGTCCGCGAAGTCCGGGTGCAGGGCGCCGAGGTACTCCTCGGTGGGGTAGGAGCCGTCCTGATGGATGCCCTTGTACCCGGCGGCGCACGCGTTGCGGGACTCGCTGCCGGTGAGCTGCCACACGATCCAGTCGGATGCCTCGATCCAGCGGGCGCACCGGGCGTAGACCTCGGGGTCCTCCTCCAGCACCTGGAGCGCCTTGGCGAACTGCCACTCCGCGGAGATCTTTCCGCCGTAGCGGGCGATCCACTTCTCGCCCCGCTCGTGGGCGAGTGCGTTGATCCGGTCGGCCTGGTCCTGTGCGGCGTGGTGCTTCCAGAGTTTCGGCCAGGCGTGGGGCCTGCCGGAGAGTTCCGTCGCGGCGAGCGGGGTGCCGTCGGCCAGCGTCGGGAGCACGGTGCAGGCGGTGAAGTCGGTGGCGATCCCGACGACGTCGCGGGGGTCGACGCCGGCCGCCTCCACCGCGGCGGGCACGGCACGGCGGAGTACCTCGCACCAGTCCTCGGGATGCTGCAGGGCCCAGTCCGGTGGGAGGGGCTGTGTCCCGCCCGGCAGTTGACGTTCCAGCACTCCGTGCGGGTACTCGTGCACGGCGGAGGCGAGTTCCTCGCCGTCGCGCACCCGGACGACGACGGCACGTCCGGACAGGGTGCCGAAGTCGACGCCCACGGTGTACTGCTCGGCACCGGCCGGACCTGACGGGCCATAAGGCGTACGGGGCGGTTGGAAAGTCACCAGGGTTGCCCTTCGGGAAAGGTGGCCGACAGACGGCCCACCAGCGGCAGCGATGTGCGGAGCCGGATGAGCGGACCGCCGACAGCCGAAAGTGTGAACGCTAACAATTGCGAAATCAAGAGCGGTGCGGCCGCTTCGCCTTTCGTGTTCCGCGTCAACCTCTTCGGCGCAGTCCGCACCGCACGTGGTGCGCGCCGGCGCACCGCGCCGCGGTTGCGTGCCGCCCCATGACTGCCCGACCGCAGCGGGGGCGGGCACGGCGCACCCCGAGGAGATCACTCGCCGATCCGCAACTCCTCTGCGTGTTAAGCGACTTGACTGCCACCCTCCCGGGGCTCGCGACGCGTCGAGGGCTCGCAACACCTTCGCCCCCGCGCCCACCACGCACCCTCGATGTCACAAATAGGTAACTCGCGCACAGGGCTTGAGATAGCGCAGTGTTAGCGCTCACACTGCTCGCGGCGCACCCCATGAACCTCCCGCCGTCACCACCCGGGCTTCCGGCCTCGCCGGAGCCCCGCACTGTCTCCGGCCGGGCCCACTCCACGTGCGGCGTACCGGATCGCACCACCTCGGCACCGACGGCATCCCTCCGAGAGGACACACCACCATGGCCCGCAGAATCCCCTACGCCCTCGCCGTCGGCATCCTCGCCGCGTCGACGATGACCGCATGCTCCGCGGAGACGACCCCCTCCGGCGGCGGCGCCGGCGGCAACAAGTCCGACGGCAAGCTCGTCCTCGGCTTCGCCCAGGTGGGCGCGGAGAGCGGATGGCGTACCGCCAACACCAAGTCGGTCCAGGAAGCGGCCAAGAAGGCCGGGATCACGCTGAAGTTCTCCGACGCGCAGCAGAAGCAGGAGAACCAGATCAAGGCGATCCGCACCTTCATCCAGCAGCGGGTGGACGTCATCGCCTTCTCGCCGGTGGTGGAGTCCGGCTGGGACACCGTGCTCAAGGAGGCGAAGGACGCCGGCATCCCGGTGATCCTGACCGACCGGGCCGTGGACTCGCAGGACACCTCGCTCTACAAGACCTTCCTCGGCTCGGACTTCATCAAGGAGGGGAAGTCCGCGGGCGAGTGGCTGACCGCGGAGTACAAGAGCGGGACGGGCCCCGTGAACATCGTCGAACTGCAGGGGACCACCGGGTCGGCCCCGGCCAACGACCGCAAGGCCGGCTTCGGCGAGGTCATCAGGACCGACCCGAAGTTCAAGATCGTCGCCTCCCAGACCGGCGATTTCACCCGCGCCAAGGGCAAGGAGGTCATGCAGGCCTTCCTCAAGTCCCAGAAGGACATAGACGTGCTGTACGCCCACAACGACGACATGGCCCTGGGTGCGATCCAGGCCATCGAGGAGGCGGGCAAGAAGCCGGGCAAGGACATCAAGATCATCTCGGTGGACGGCATCAAGGACGCCTTCACCGCCATGACCGAAGGCAAGATCAATGTCGTCGTGGAGTGCAACCCCCTCCTCGGCGACCAGCTGATGGAACTGACGAAGAAGGTCGCGGCCGGCGAGACCGTCCCGGCTCGCGTGGAGACCGTGGAAGGCGTCTTCCCCCAGGACAAGGCCGCGGCGGCCCTCCCGTCCCGTAAGTACTGACGACCCGCGAGTACGGGCGGCCGGCAGGAGCTGCCGGCTCGCGAGCTGAACTTCCCCGAGGTGCACCGGCGTCGGCCGGCCACGCCCCGGCCCACCGGACCGAGCCGGCGGAGAGTACGCGACGGGGCCCCGGCCTCGGCGGCTCCTCCGGCCACACCCGACGAGAGGAGGGCGGATGGCAGCCCCACCCACCCTTGAGACGAACCCCGCCGACCGTCCGCCACCGGTTCTCGAAGCCCACGGCATCCGGAAGGAGTTCCCCGGCGTGCTGGCCCTGGACGGGGTCGGCCTGCGGCTCTACCCGGGTGAGGTCCACGCCCTGATGGGAGAGAACGGCGCCGGGAAGTCCACCTTGATCAAGGTGCTCACCGGAGTGCATCCGGCCGACGGCGGCACCATCCTGGTCGACGGCGAGGCCCGTGCGTTCGGCGATCCGCTCCAGGCGCAGAACGCCGGGATCAGCACGGTCTACCAGGAGGTGAACCTCTGCTCCAACCTCTCGGTGGCGGAGAACATCCTCATCGGACGCGAACCGCGCAGATTCGGCATGATCCACTGGTCCGCGCTGCGGCGCCGGGCGGGCGAGCTGCTGGCCGAGCTGGAGCTCGATCTCGACGTCACCGGTCCGCTGGACTCGCACTCCCTCGCGGTCCAGCAGCTGGTGGCCATCGTCCGGGCGGTGGACGTCTCGGCGAAGGTGCTCGTGCTCGACGAGCCCACCTCCAGTCTCGACCGCGAGGAGGTCGCCCAGCTCTTCACCCTGGTGCGGCGGCTGCGTGACCGCGGGGTGGCCATCCTCTTCGTGACCCACTTCCTGGACCAGGTCTTCGAGATCTGCGACCGGGTGACGGTCCTGCGCAACGGCAGGCTCGAAGGCGAGTACCCCATCGGGGAACTCGCCCATGTCTCCCTGGTGCAGCGCATGATCGGTGGCGAACTGGCCACCCTGGACGAGCTCTCGGAGGCGGCGCACGAGGAGGCCGAGGAACGTACGGCCGAAGAACCCTTCATCGAGGCACGGCAGTTGGGACGGACCGGTTTCATCGAGCCGTACGACCTCGACATCCGGCCCGGCGAGGTCATCGGGCTGGCGGGGCTCCTGGGCTCCGGCCGTACGGAAGCGGCGCGACTGCTCTTCGGCGCCGACGCCGCGGACGCCGGGGAACTGCGCGTCCAGGGCGAGACGGTCTCGCTGCGCACCCCCCGCGCCGCCATCGCCCGCAAAATCGCCTTCTGCTCCGAGAACCGCAAGTCCGAGGGGCTGGTGGGCGAGCTCACGGTGCGCGAGAACATCGTGCTGGCGATGCAGGCGGCGCGCGGCTGGACGAGGCCGATCTCCCGGACCAGGCAGGAGGAGCTGACGCGGCGGTGGATCTCCGCGCTGGACATCCGCCCCGCCGATCCGGAGGCGCAGGTGCGCCACCTGAGCGGCGGCAACCAGCAGAAGGTGCTGCTCGCCCGCTGGCTGCTGACCGACCCCAGGCTGCTGATCCTGGACGAACCGACGCGGGGTATCGACATCGGGGCCAAGGCCGAGATCCAGAAACTGGTCGCGCGGCTCTCGGCGGAGGGCACCGCGGTGCTGTTCATCTCGGCGGAGCTCGATGAGGTCCTGCGGCTGAGCCACCGCATCGGCGTGCTGCGGGACCACCGCATGGTCGCCACGCTGACCAACGACGACACCGTCACCCCCGAACGCATCCTGGCCACCATCGCCACCGGAGAGGACTCATGACACCGCACCCCGCCAAGGGCTCCCCGGCCGGCGGCGTCGGACCACGGCTGCTGCGCCACCGGCTGTTCTGGCCCTCGGCCGTCCTGGCCGCCCTGCTGCTCGGCAATCTCGCCTTCACCCACGACTTCTTCGCCGTCCACGTCCGGGGCGACCACCTCTACGGCAGCCTGATCGACATCCTCCAGTTCGGCGCCCCGCTCATCCTGGTGTCCCTCGGCATGACGCTGGTCATCGCGACCCGCGGGATCGATCTCTCGGTCGGCTCGACGGTCGCCATCGCCGGCGCGCTGGCCTGCGACCACATCGCCGGCTCGTCGAGCCCCGGCAGCGTCTCCACCGTGCTCGGGGCGGTCGCGATCGCGCTGGGCGGCGCGGTGGTGCTCGGCCTGGTCAACGGCATGCTGGTCTCCCGGCTGGGCGTCCAGCCCATCGTGGCGACGCTGATCCTCATGGTCGCGGGCCGGGGCATCGCCCAGCTGGTCTCGGACGGCCAGATCATCACCGTCACGAGCAGCCCGTACAAGATGATCGGTGGCGGCTACTGGCTGATGTTCCCCTTCGCCGTCCTGCTGGCGGCGGTGATCGTGGTCCTCACCTCGCTGGTGACCCGGCGCAGCGCGCTGGGGCTCCTGATCGAGTCGGTGGGCGGCAACCCGGTCGCCAGCCGGCTGGTGGGCATCCGGGCGGCGGGTCTGCTGGTCGTGGTCTACGTCTTCTGCGCCCTGTGCGCCGCCGTCGCCGGTCTGATGATCAGTTCCAACGTGTCCAGCGCGGACGGCAACAACGCGGGGCTCTGGATCGAGCTCGACGCCATCCTCGCCGTGGTCATCGGCGGCACCGCGCTGACCGGCGGCCGGTTCTCCCTCGGCGGGACGGTGCTCGGCGCCCTGATCATCCAGACCCTCTCCACGACGGTCTACACCCTGGGTGTCCCGCCCGAGACGACGCTGGTCTTCAAGGCCTTCGTGGTGATCGCGGTCTGCCTCATCCAGTCGCCCGTGTTCCGGGCGAAGGTGCTGGGACGCCGCGGACCTGCACCCTCCCGACAGCACGCCGAAGCGGACGACAGCCCGCTCCCGCAGGAGGTACGTACATGAGCACCGGCATCGCGGGTGTCGCCGACACCCTCGCGCGGCCGTTCCGCGCCCCCCTCTCCCCCCGCGCGCGCACCCGCGTCCCGCTGGTGGTCACCGCTGTTCTCCTGGTGGCGATGTTCGCCGTCGGTTCGGCGCGCTACGACGGGTTCTTCTCCGCCCAGGTGCTGCTGAACCTGCTCATCGACAACAGCTTCCTGTTGGTGGTCGCCATCGGTGTCACCTTCGTCATCCTGACCGGCGGCATCGACCTGTCCGTGGGCTCGGTCGTGGCGTTGTCGACCATGCTCACCGCCTGGCTGGTGGAGCGGCAGGGCTGGCCCCTGTTCGCCGTCATTCCGCTGGTCCTGCTGGTGGGCGCGGGCGGCGGCGCCCTGATGGGGTGGGTCATCCACACCTTCGAGATCCAGCCCTTCATCGTGACGCTGGCCGGCATGTTCCTGGCGCGCGGCCTCTGCTACACGATCAGCACCGAGTCCATCTCCATCAGCGACCCGACGACGGTCACGCTCGCGCAGACGCGGCTGGTGATGCCCGGCGGGCTGTTCGTCTCGCCCGCCGTGGTCATCGCGCTGGTCGTGCTCGCCGTGGCCTTCGTGGCGCTCCACCACACCCGGTTCGGCCGCAACGTCCACGCCCTCGGCGGAAACGAGACCTCGGCCCGGCTGATGGGGCTGCCGGTCGGCACCGCCAAGGTGGGCGTCTACGCGGTGAGCGGGCTCTGCTCCGCGCTCGGCGGTGTGCTGCTGACGTTCTACATGCTCTCCGGCTACGCGCTGCACGCGGTCGGCATGGAGCTCGACGCCATCGCCGCGACCGTGATCGGCGGCACCCTGCTCACCGGCGGCTCCGGTTTCGTCCTCGGCACCGCGCTCGGCGTCCTGGTCCTCGGGATGATCCAGACGGTCATCAACTTCCAGGGCACGCTGAGCTCCTGGTGGACCCGGATCGTCATCGGCGCGCTGCTCTTCGTCTTCATCGTGCTCCAGCGGGTCCTGGGCGGAAACCGGAAACCCACGGGCTGACCCGGACACCACCGCTCGACCGCCCGGACCACCGAAACCGAGACCGAGGGACACACATGCGCCACCCGCCCGAGTCACCGGCCGCCCCTCCGTCGGCGCCCGACGAACATCCGGACCCGACGGGCCGCCCGTACCGGCTCCCCGACACCGGCACGGGCGACCGCTGGGTGTTCGGCTTCCCCGGGCAGGCCCGCGCCGAGGTCCACACCCTCGGTGCCCGGCTGCACTCGCTGCTGCTCCCGGACCGGTGGGGCCGTTTCGCCGACGTGGTGCTCGCGGCGTCCGACGCCCGTACGGTGCGCGGGCCCGCCTCCTACTTCGGTGCGACGGTGGGCCGCTACGCCAACCGGATCGCCGGTGGCCGGCTCGTGATGGACGGTGTGGTCCGGCAACTGGACACCCAGGACACCGGCCACACCCTGCACGGCGGACCGGACGGCTTCGACCGCCGGGTGTGGCGCGCCGAGCCGGTCCACAGCTCCGACCGCACCGGCGTACGGCTCCTCCTGCGCAGCCCCGACGGCGACCAGGGCTTTCCCGGCACCCTGAACGTCCGGCTCACCTGCACCCTGGACCGGGACGACACCCTGACGTTCGACTACCACGCGGTGAGCGACGCGCCGACGGTCGTCAACCTCACCAACCACGCCTACTGGAACCTGGAGGGAGAGGGCGGCGGTGACGTGCTCGGCCACGAGCTCCGGATCCACGCACCGCGCTGGACCCCCGTCGACGCGGCGCTGATCCCGGACGGCCCGCACCGGCCGGTCGAGGGGACCCCGTTCGATCTGCGCCTTCCCCGCCGCCTCGCCGCGGTCTTCGCCCGGGACGACGAACAACTGCGCCTGGGAGGTGGCGGTTTCGACCACAACTGGGTAATCGGCGACGCGCCCGGCGCAGGTCTGCGCAGTGCCGCCGTGCTCCACGCACCCACCTCGGGGCGGCGCCTTGAGGTGCACACCACCGAGCCGGGGATACAGGTGTACACCGGCAACCTCCTCGCCGGCGAGATCACCGGCAAGAGCGGACACCCGTACGGCCCGCACGCGGGGGTGGCCCTGGAGACCCAGCACTTCCCGGACTCCCCGAACCGCGCCGACGACCCCAGCACCCTCCTCCGGCCCGGCGAGGTGTACCGCTCCCGCACCGAACTGCGCTTCTCCGTCGCGCGGGAGTGACCGCGTTCCCCCCGGCGACCGCCCGGCAGAGCGCGCACCCCCCGGTCACCAGCCGGTCCTGCCCCGTCCGCCCCCGTACGACGCGTCGCGCGCGGGGCGGACCGGCAGACCCCTTGCTGCCGCGCACACTCCTCTCGGAAGGACGACCACCCATGACCGCCATGAACCGCCGGCTCTTCTTCTCCGCCTCGGGAGGGGCGGCCCTCGCCGCGCTCGCCCCGGCGCTCGCGGCCTCCCCGGCAGTGGCGGCCTCCGCGACCGCCGACGCGGCCGCCCCGGTCCGCGCCGAGACCGGTGCCCTCGTGCAGCCCTTCCCGCTGGGCAGCGTCCAGCTCACGGCGGGCCGCTGGCGGGACAACATGGACCGCACGCTCGCCTATCTTCGCTTCGTCGACCCCGACCGGCTGCTGTACAACTTCCGCGCGAATCACGGACTTTCGACCAAGGGTGCCGAGCAGTGCTACGGCTGGGAGGCGCCGGACTTCGAGTTCCGCAGCCACAGCCAAGGCCACTTCCTCAGCGCGTGGGCACAGGCGTACGCGGTCACCAAGGAGAGCGTCTTCCTGGACCGGCTCGTGTACATGGTCGCCGAGCTCGCCAAGTGCCAGGCGGCACCCAAGGGTTACCGCGCCGGCTATCTCTCCGGGTTCCCGGAGTCGGACTTCGACACCGTCGAGACGGGCGTGCGCAAGGGCGTGCCCTACTACTGCGTCCACAAGACGCTGGCGGGTCTGCTGGATGCCTGGCGGCTTGCCGGTCTCCTCCAGGCGCGCGACGTGCTGCTCGCGCTCGCCGGGTGGGTGGACGTACGGACGGCACGCCTCACCACCGCGCAGATGCAGACCACGATGAAGACCGAGTTCGGCGGTATGAACGCGGTCCTCACCGACCTGTACCTGCAGACGGGCGACAGCCGCTGGCTGACCGTGGCGCAGCGCTTCGACCACGCGGCGGTCATCGACCCGCTGGCGGCGGGCACCGACCGCCTGGACGGACTGCACGCCAACACACAGATCCCCAAGATCGTGGGCAGCGCGCGGGAGTACAAGGCGACCGGGACCACCCGCTACCGGGACATCGCCGTCAACTTCTGGAACATCGTCACGACGAACCACTCCTACGCCATCGGCGGCAACAGCGTGGGCGAGTTCTTCAAGGCTCCCGGGGCCATCGGCCAGTACCTCACCGACAACACCTGCGAGAGCTGCAACACGTACAACATGCTCAAGCTCACCCGGGAGTTGCTCACCCTCGATCCCAGCCGGGCCGCGTACGGGGACTATTACGAGCGGGCACTGACCAACCAGCTCGTCGGGCAACAGGATCCCACCGATCCGCACGGGCACGTCTGCTACTTCACGCCGCTCAACCCCGGTGGCCGGCGCACCTACAGCAGGGACTACGACACCTTCACCTGCTGCCAGGGCACGGGCCTGGAGACCCACACCAAGCTGATGGACTCGGTGTACTTCTCCGACTCCGCGGGGCTCTGGGTGAACCTCTACGTGCCCTCGGTCCTCACCTGGGCCGAACGTGGTGTCACGGTCACGCAGACCACCACGTTCCCCGCGTCGGACACCACCGTGCTGAAGGTGACGGGCGCCGCGGGCCGGTGGTCACTGCGGGTGCGCGTGCCGGGCTGGACGTCGGGCGCCTCGGTCGGCGTCAACGGTACCGCCCAGAACCTGCCCCTGACGCCCGGCAGTTACGCCACGCTCGACCGGACCTGGGCGTCCGGGGACACCGTCACCCTGCGGTTCCCCATGCGGCTCGCGCTGAACGGCACCCCCGACCGGCCCCAGGTGCAGGCGGTCTCCTACGGCCCGGTGGTCCTCAGCGGCGCGTTCGGCAGCACCGCGCTCGGCGGCGTACTCCCCCTGCTCACGACCTCGTCGATCGCGGCGACGGCGACGCCCCTGACGTTCACCGCGCAGGCGAACGGCGCCCCGGTGACCCTGATCCCCTTCTACGACAACCACCACCAGAACGCCGGCGTCTACTGGGACGCCGACGGCAAGGCCGGTGTCCCCGGCTTCCGGCTCGTCAACGCGCGGAGCGGCCTCGTCCTGGGCATCCAGGACATGTCGACGGCCGACGGCGGCGTCGCGCTCCAGTGGGACGACAGCGGCACCGCCGACCACGACTGGCAGCTCGTCGCGGACGGCGGAGCGCTCAAGCTCCGCAACGCCAACAGCGGCAAGGTGCTGGGCGTGCGGGACATGTCCACCGCCGACGACGCGGACGTGCTGCAGTGGAGCGACTCCGGTACGGCCGACCATCTCTGGACGCCGCTCGACTCGGGGGACGGTACGCACCGTCTCCGCAACACCCACAGCGGCAAGGTACTCGGGATCAGGGCCGGTTCCACCGCCGCGGGAGCGCGGGCCGTCCAGGACAGCGACAACGGCGGTGCGGACAACGCCTGGTGGTTCGTCCCCAGCGGGTACCACCGCATCCAGAACCTGCGCAGCGGGCTCCTGCTGGGCATCAGCAACATGTCCACCGCGAACGGCGGGCTCGCCGTCCAGTGGGGCGACAGTGGCACCGACGACCACCTCTGGCTGGCCGTACGCGACACCGCCGGGCGGTTCCGGCTCCGCAATCTCCACAGCGGCAGGGTCCTGGGGGTCGAGGGGTCGTCCCAGGCGGCGGGGGCCCGGGTGGTCCAGTGGGACGACAACGGGACCACCGACCACCTGTGGCAACTGCGCCACGGTTCGGCCGGCTACTTCCGCATCAGGAACGCCAACGGCGGCCGGGTTCTCGGGGTGCTCGACGCGTCGACCGCCCAGGGCGCGCAGCTCGTCCAGTGGGACGACAACGGCACGGACGACCACCTGTGGCGCTTCGTGTGACGGGCCGGTGCCGGGCCGGTGGCATCCACCGGACCGGCGCCGGGCCCGCCGACCCGGGATCAGGGGTTGCCGTAGTAGGCGTCCGGCCCGTGCTTCCGGGTGAAGTGGCGGTCCAGCAGATGCTGCGGCGGGGGTGTCGCGCCGGTTCCGCCCGGCCGGAGGGCGAGGGTGTGCAGCGCCATCCTGGCCACCGCCTCGCAGATGATCGCGTTCTCCAGCGATGCGGTCGCGGTGGCCCCCCAGGTGAACGGGCCGTGGCGGGAGACGAGCGCGCCCGGCACCTCGCGGGCGCGGCGGTCGTCGCCCTCCAGCAGGGCGACGATGACCTGGCCGGTGTTGTACTCGTAGTCCCTGGCGCACTGTTCGGCGGTGAGGTCGGCGGTGACGGGAACGGGGCCGTTGAAGGTGTCGGCGTGGGTCGTGCCGAGTACGGGTATGGGCACGCGGGCCTGGGCGAAGGCGACGGCGTGCTCGGAATGGGTGTGGGTCACCCCGCCGACGGAGGGGAACGCCCGGTAGAGACAGCGGTGGGTCTCGGTGTCGGTGGACGGCCGCAGCCGCCCCTCCACCACGCTGCCGTCCGCGAGGGAGACCACCACGAGGTCCCTCTCGGTGAGTTCGGCGTAGGAGACGCCGGACGGCTTGATGACGAAGACACCCGATTCGCGGTCCACCGCACTGACGTTTCCCCAGGTCAGCGTCGCCAGGCCGGCCTGCGGAATCCGCAGGTTGGCGGCCAGCACCTCACTGCGCAGTTCGCGGAGTGTGGTCTCGCTCATGACACGTTCACCGTCTCTCTGGACCATCTCTCCGGCATGGACAACAGCAGTCGCTTCCGGAACCGCCGAAGGGTGATCCCGGACCACACGTCACGTACGTCCCCCACGCCATGCACGCCCCGCAGGGCCCGCATGTCCCGCGGCGTGCCGCCCCGAACGCACGAGTCGGCCGTACGCCGCGACCTGACGCGTACTGACGCAGCTAGATTGTGAGCGCTAACATGACAGGAACTCAAGCCCCAAGCGGTAACTGAAGAGCAACCGGGCGAGCGGCCGGAGCCACGATGTGAGCGCGCACTCTCTCGGGACGGGTGCTTGACGGCAGCGGCGTTCGTACACCTGCGCAGGGCAGGTACCTTGAGGTCGCACTACGTCCGACGCCCCGGACTCCACAGAGAGGAAATGGTTTGCCCCGGCCCGCAGACGCCGCGAGGGCACCCACGATGGCGGACGTGGCACGCGTGGCAGGCGTGTCGCACCAGACCGTCTCGCGGGTCCTCAGCGACCACCCGAACGTGAGCGTGAAAACCCGCGCCCAGGTGACCGAAGCCATCGAGCGGCTCGGCTACCGCCGCAACTCGGCGGCCCGGGCGCTCGCGACCCGGCGCACCCACACGCTCGGCGTCATCGCCGTCAACACGACGCTCCACGGACCGGCGAGCACCCTCGCGGGAGTCCAGGAGGCGGCGCGCGACCGGGGGTACCTCGTCTCGGCCGTCACCCTGCGGGTGGCCAGCCGGGCAGCCCTGACCGAGGCGATGGAGCACCTCAGCGCGTGGGGCGTGGAGGGGATCATCGCCATCACGCCACAGCGCGACGCGGTGCGCGCGCTCACCACGCTCCAGGCTCCGTGTCCCGTGGTGACCGTGGAGGGCGGGCACGACCTCGACCTGCCGGGAGTCTCCCTGGATCAGGCGCTCGGGGCGCGCATGATCACCGAACATCTGCTCGCCTCCGGCCACTCCACGGTCTGGCACGTCGCCGGCCCCCGCGACTGGCTGGAGAGCGAGGCGCGGACCGCCGGGTGGGAGGGCGCACTCCGTACGGCGGGGGTCGAGATCCCGACGCCCTTGCGCGGCGACTGGAGTCCGATGTCCGGGTACCGGGCCGGGCAGCAGCTCGCCGGGCGGGTCGCCGCGTCGCCGCAGGGTCCCGGGCTCACCGCGGTCTTCGTGGCCAACGACCAGATGGCACTGGGAGTGCTGCGCGCCCTGCGGGAGGCGGGTTTCCGGACTCCCGCGGACGTGGCGGTGGCCGGATTCGACGACATCCCGGAGGCGGAGTTCTTCCCCCCGCCCCTCACGACGGTCCGCCAGGACTTCGCCGCGCTCGGCCGCAACAGCATCGCGCTGCTGCTGGAGCACATCGAGGGGACGGCCACGGGCATCGAGCACCTGACCGTCACACCCGAACTCATCGTGCGGGCCAGCACGGCACGCCGGCAGGGGGCGCGGCCTGCCGCGCGGGAAAGCGGTACGTGAGCGGGCCGGCGGTACGTGAGCGGGCGGGCGGTACGTGAGCGGGCCGGCGGCATGTGAGCGGGCCGGCGGTATGTGAGCGGGCGGGCGGCATGTGAGCGGGCCGGCGGTACGTGGGCGGCCGGCCGGCTCTCGCCCTCGTCCGAGGTGCGGCGAAGGTGAGCGCCGCACGAGGCGGTCTCGCCGCAGGGCGTCGCCACGCCGAAGCCTGCAGAGGCGTTGGCTCCGGATCGACGAGCCCTTCACCTCGCCTCCTCGGCCGCGGCGCCTCGGGCACACCCCGCTCGGGCCCCTCTCGCCCCCGCCGTGGGCGAAGCGCGGCCGCATCGTGGTGAAGTAGGCGCCACCTCCTCCCGGCGGGTGCGGCGCCCGGTCCAGGGCAGCGCGTCACCGTCGGGAACGTGCCGGTCGAACTCCTCGGTGAATCGTTCCTGGACGCCGTTCCATCCTGCCTGCCGAGGTGTTCCCCGAGCGCCTCGGCCAGGTGCCGGGGCCCGGCATTCCGGCCGATCCCGCGGGAGTCGCTGCTACGCGAAGGTGGCGCGGCCGGCCGGCCCACCCGCGCATCACCTCTTCGCCGCCGCACGCTCAAGCACCTCCCGCACCCACTCCGCCGCCCCGGCGAGCCACGCGTGATCCCGTTGCGTCACCGGGCCCACGCTGAGCTGCGCGAACATGCCAAGAGCCGTCGCGCCGTTGCGGGACCCGTTGACAAAAGCGGGGCCTGCTAGAAACCTGTCACCTCGGCACCGCAAAAAATCAACTAGATCTCTCAAATTACCAATCAAGGAACGCGAGTTCACGGCAGGCAGCCTGCTCCTCGCTCCTGCCGATGTCCCGATCGACTCCCCACCGGCGTACCGGCAGCCCGCACGCGGCCGTCGCCGGGCGTACGACGCCGCGCGTCGGACGGCCGGCGCATGCGCTCTCCGTGTCCGGCCGGCGCCGCAGGCCCACGGAACTGAGGACAGCATGAGAGGGAAGCAACGCGGATGGCGGCGGTTCGTCATCGGTGCGGTGACAGCCGCGCTGATGGCCGTCGGACTGCTGCCGGTCGCCGCCTCGGCGGCCGGACGGACCACCGACCTGGCGCTCGGCAGGCCGGCGTCGGCCGGCGGTTCGCTCGGCACCTACCCGGCGTCGAACGTCACCGACGGCAGTCAGCAGACGTACTGGGAGAGCCCTGGAACGTTCCCGCAGTGGGTCCAGGTCGATCTGGGCGCCACGTCCGGCGTCGACCAGGTGGTACTGAAGCTGCCGAACACCTGGGAGGCACGCACCCAGACGCTCGCCGTCCAGGGCAGCACGGACGGCTCCGGCTTCAGCACCCTGTCCGCCTCGTCCGCCCGGTCGTTCACCCCCGCGGCGAACAACACGGTCACCGTCGACTTCAGCGCGACCCAGGTGCGGTACGTACGCGTACTGGTGACCGCCAACACCGGCTGGAACGCCGCGCAACTCTCCCAGTTGGAGGTCTACGGGGAGGCGGCGGGCGGCACGGATCCCGGCACCCCGCCCACCGGCACCAACCTCGCGCTGAACAAGCCGATCGAGGCGTCCTCGTACGCGCAGACCTACGTGGGCACCAACGCCGCTGACGACCGGCGCGACACCTACTGGGAGTCGAACGGCTACCCCGCCACGCTGACGGTGAAGCTCGGCTCCGACGCCGACCTGTCGGCCGTCGTCGTCAAGCTCGCGCCGGACGCGGCGTGGGGAGCCCGTACACAGAGCCTCCAGGTGCTGGGGCGGGCACAGTCCGCCACCGGGTTCACCTCGCTGAAGAGCCAGGCCGACTATGCCTTCTCCCCCTCCGGCAACGGAAACACGGTGACGGTCCCGGTCAGCGGGCGGTACGCCGACGTACAGCTGAAGTTCTTCTCCAACACCGGCGCTCCCGGCGCCCAGGTCGCCGAGGTCCAGGTGGTCGGCACGGCCGCACCCAATCCGGATCTGGTCCTCTCCGACCTGGCCTGGTCTCCCGCCTCCCCCTCCGAGAGCGACGCGGTGACCGTGAACGCCACGGTTCGCAACACGGGTTCGGCCGCCTCGCCCGCGACGACGGTCAACGTCAGCCTGGAAGGCCAGGTCGTCGGCGGCGCCTCGGTGAACGCGCTCGCGGCCGGTGCCTCCGCCACCGTCCCGGTGAGCGTCGGCAAGCGCCCGATGGGTACGTACTCCGTCTCGGCGGTGGTCGACCCGACCGACACCGTCGTCGAGCTGGACAACAGCAACAACAGCCGCACCGCCGCTTCCAAGCTGGTGGTCGCGCAGAGCCCCGGACCCGACCTCCAGGTCACCGGCATCTCCTCCAGCCCGTCCAGTCCCGCGGTCGGTGCCGCCGTCACCTTCACCGTGTCCGTGAACAACCGGGGTACCACAGCGGTGAGTTCCTCGACGGTGACCCGCCTCCAGGTGGAGAGCACCACCCTGAACGGAACCACCGGCGCCATTCCCGCCGGAGGCACGGTCACCGTGCCGATCAGCGGTACCTGGACCGCGAAGAGCGGTGGGGCCAATCTGACCGCCACCGCTGACGCGACCGGTGTCCTCGCCGAGACCAACGAGAACAACAACGTCTTCTCCCGTGCCATCGTGGTGGGACGCGGCGCCGCGGTGCCGTACACCGAGTACGAGGCGGAACAGGGCACCTATCAGGGCACCTTGCTCACCGCCGACCAGAAGCGCACCTTCGGGCACACCAACTTCGCGACCGAGTCCTCCGGCCGGCAGTCGGTGCGGCTCAACTCCACCGGCCAGTACGTCGAGATCACCTCGACCGTGCCCACCAACTCCCTCGTGGTCCGCAACTCCATCCCCGACGCGCCCGGCGGCGGCGGTACGGAGGCCACGATCAGCCTCTACGTCAACAACACCTTCGCCCGGAAGCTGACGCTCTCCTCCAAGCACAGCTGGCTGTACGGCGACACGGACAGTCCGGAGGGACTGACCAACCAGCCGCAGGCGGACGCGCGCAGGCTCTTCGACGAGTCGAACGCACTGCTCGGCCAGACCTACCCGGTCGGTACGAAGTTCCGCCTCCAGCGCGACGCGGGCGACACCGCGTCCTTCTACATCATCGACCTCGTGGACCTGGAGCAGGTGGCGGCACCGACGGCACAGCCCGCCGGCTGCGTCTCGATCGCCTCGTACGGAGCCGTGCCCAACGACGGCATCGACGACACCGACGCCATCCAGCGGGCGGTGACGGCCGACCAGAACGGCGAGATCGGCTGCGTGTGGATTCCGGCCGGGCAGTGGCGGCAGGAGCAGAAGATCCTGACCGACGACCCGCTCAACCGGGGGCAGTACAACCAGGTGGGCATCAGGAACGTCACGATCCGCGGCGCGGGCATGTGGCACTCGCAGCTGTACTCCCTCATCCAGCCGCAGAACGCGGGCGGCATCAACCACCCGCACGAGGGGAACTTCGGCTTCGACATCGACGACAACACCACCATCTCCGACATCGCGATCTTCGGCTCCGGCACCATCCGGGGCGGTGACGGCAACGCCGAGGGCGGTGTCGGTCTCAACGGGCGCTTCGGCTCCAACACCAAGATCACGAATGTCTGGCTGGAGCACTCCAACGTCGGGGTGTGGGTGGGCCGCGACTACGACAACATCCCCGAGCTCTGGGGCCCCGGAGACGGTGTCGAATTCACCGGAATGCGCATTCGCGATACGTATGCAGACGGCATCAACCTCTCCAACGGTACCCGCAATTCGACCGTCTTCAATTCCTCCTTCCGGAACACCGGCGACGACTCGCTCGCCGTCTGGTCGAACAAGTACGTGAAGAACCAGTCGGTGGACATCGGCCACGACAACCACTTCCGCAACAACACGATCGCCCTGCCCTGGCGGGCCAACGGCATCGCCGTCTACGGCGGTTACGGCAACACCATCGAGAACAACATCGTCTCCGACACGATGAACTACCCCGGCATCATGCTGGCGACCGACCACGACCCCCTGCCCTTCTCCGGGCAGACCCTGATCGCCAACAACGCCCTGTACCGCACGGGCGGGGCCTTCTGGGGCGAGGCGCAGGAGTTCGGCGCCATCACCCTCTTCGCGGCCGGTCCCGACATCCCCGGCGTCACGATCAGGGACACCGACATCCAGGATTCGACCTACGACGGCATCCAGTTCAAGACGGGCGGGGGCTCCGTTCCCGGAGCGCAGATCTCCAACGTCCGGATCACCGACTCGCGCAACGGCTCGGGCATCCTCGCGCACGGAGGCGCCAGGGGCAGCGCCACTCTGACCCATGTGACGATCACCGGCTCGGCCCAGGGCGACGTGCTGATCGAACCCGGATCGCAGTTCGTCGTCAACGGCGCCGCCAACACCTCCGCGGCGTCCGTCCGGTAGCAGCCCGGCAGGCCGCCGGCCGGTACACGCGCAAGGCGTACCGGCCGGCGGCCCCTGGCCGCAGCAGGTCCCCGGTGCGACACATGATGGATGCAGTGACCACATATCGAGACGGGTTTGCGGGCGCACACGGAAGAAGAGTCTTATCGCGGCTGTGCGAAGCGAACAGACGACACCGGATCACACGGGCACCGACGGCACGGGCTCCGACAGCAAGGCGGCGAGGCGCGCCGTCACGGTCTTCCCCGTCCTCGTCCTCCTGGCGGGCGCGGCAGGACTCCTCACGCCCGGGAGCTTCGAGGGCTGGACACAGGCGGTGCCGTATCTGCTCGGCGTCGTCATGTTCTGCATGGGCCTGACGATGACGCCCCACGACTTCAAGGGCGTGGCGAAGCGCCCCTGGGCGGTGGCCATCGGGCTGGTCGCGCACTACGTGATCATGCCGGGCCTCGGCTGGATCATCGCCCATCTGCTGGGGCTCCCCCCACAACTGGCCGCGGGCGTCATCCTGGTGGGCTGCGCCCCCAGCGGTACCGCGTCGAACGTGGTGACCTTCCTGGCCCGCGGCGACGTGGCGCTCTCGGTCTCCGTTGCCACCGTCTCCACCGTGCTCGCCCCGCTGGTGACGCCCCCGCTGACTCTGCTGCTTGCCGGTGCGTACCTGCCGGTGGACGCCGGCTCCATGGTGACCGACATCCTCAAGACCGTGCTGCTCCCGGTGATCGGCGGGCTGGCGGTACGCCTCGTCGCGGGCAAGCTCGTCGACCGGGTGCTGGGCGCCATGCCGTGGCTTTCCTCACTGGCCATCGCCGCGATCGTCTGCGCGGTGGTCTCGGGGAGCGCGGGCGCGATCAAGTCGGCGGCTGCCACCGTGCTGATCGCCGTCGTCCTGCACAACGGTCTCGGACTGGCCCTGGGTTACGGCGCGGGCAAGCTCACCCGCCTCGGCCCGCCCGCCAGCCGCGCCATGGCCTTCGAGGTCGGCATGCAGAACTCCGGTCTCGCCGCGTCGCTGGCGACGGCCCACTTCAGCCCGCTGGCCGCACTTCCTGCGGCTGTCTTCTCCGTGTGGCACAACATCTCGGGCGCCCTGGTGGCGGCCTGGATGTCGCACCGCGCCCGGCGGACCGAGCAGGTCCTCGCCTCGCCGTCCGCCGCGGGTGCGGCAAGCGCCGCGCCCTGAGCCCGTCCCGCTCGGACGGGCGTGCGTTCCCGTACGGAGAGGAGGACGGTGGGCGCATGAGCGATCGCAAGACCATGGGCCTCCTCCTCGACACGTATGGGCGGACGTACGCCGACGAGGCCGGCATCCGCCTGCGGGACACCCCTCAGCCCCTGTACCAGCTCCTGGTCCTGAGCCTGCTGCTCAGCACCCGCATCCGGGCCTCCGTCGCGGTGGCGGCGGCGAAGGCGCTGTTCGCGGACGGCCTGCGCACCCCCGGGCGGATGGCGGACGCCACCTGGCAGCAGCGTGTCGACGCGCTGGGCGAGGGTGGCTACCGGCGGTACGACGAGCGGACTGCGACACAGCTCGGTGACGGAGCGCTGCTGCTCCTCGACGACTGGCGCGGTGACCTGCGAAGGCTGCGCCAGGAGGCGGACGGCGACACGGCGGCACTCCGCGCCGGGCTGCGACGCCTGCCCGGGCTGGGGCCGACCGGGGCGGACATCTTCGTACGCGAGGTGCAGGCCGTCTGGCCGGAGACCCGTCCGTACATCGACGCCAAGGCGTTGCAGGGCGCGGAACGCCTGGGTCTGCCCACCTCCGCCGACGCCCTGCTGGCCCTCGCCCGCGGCACCGGACCGGCGGTACTCGCCGCGGCTCTGGTGCGCGCCGCGCTGGACAAGCACGCCGCCGAGTCGATCGGGCTGTCCGCCGGGGCGTGATACGGCGCACGGCGCACAGGAGTGATCCATCGTGCTGCTGTGCGCCGTCACGTAATGGGCTGAGTTTGTCTCTGCGAGTTGCCACATCGGGCACCTCCCTTCAGCATGAAGTGACCTGTCTGGAGGGTCGTCTCACCCGGCCGCACAAGGCCCCGGGACGAAAGGGCGCCACGTATGGCCGCGTACTTCGAGAACAGCACTGACGACCTGGTTCCGAACGCGCTGGCCGGCTTCGCCCGGGCCCATGCGGATCTCGTCGTCCACGACGTGGAGAACGGCTATCTCGCCGCCCGCCACACCGCACCGTCCCGCCGTGTCGGACTGCTTTCCGGCGGCGGCTCGGGGCACGAGCCGATGCATGCCGGGTTCGTGGGCGCGGGCATGCTGGACGCGGCGTGCCCGGGGCGGGTGTTCGCGTCGCCCCACAACCGGCAGGTGTACCAGGCCTCGCTGGCGGTGGCCCGCGCGGAGGGCGTCCTGCACATCGTGAAGAACTACACCGGCGACCGGATCAACTTCGGTATCGCCGCCGAGCGTCTCGCGCACAGGGGCGTGCCCTGCGCACGCGTCCTCGTCGACGACGACCTCGCGTCCGACTCCGAGGACATCGCCGCAGGGCGCCGGGGCACGGGCGGCACGGTGCTGGTCGAGAAAATACTCGGCGGAGCCGCCGACACGGGTCTCGGCCTGGACGAGCTGGCCGCGCTCGGGGCGGCGCTGGCCGGCCGCTGCCGGACGCTCTCCGTCGCGTCCACCGCGCACACCGCACCCACCACCGGCCGCCCGGCGTTCGAACTGGCCGCCGGAGAGCTGGAGTACGGCGTCGGCATCCACGGCGAGCGCGCCAACCGCACCCGGCAGGAGGGACCCGTCTCCGCCCTGGTGGAGGAGATGACGGACTCCCTGCTGGCCGCGATCCGTCCGGGCCCGGCGGAACCCGTCGTGGCGCTGGTCAACGGCCTGGGCGCCATCACTCCGCTGGAGCTGTACGGCATCTTCGGGGAGCTGGGCCGGGTGCTGGACGACCGAGGGGTCCACCTCGCCCGCCATCTCGTCGGCGACTACGTCACGGCCCTGGACATGCGCGGGTTCTCCCTCACTCTGCTGGTGGCCGATTCCCGGACGCTGGGCTACTACGACGCACCGGTACGGACCGCGGCGCTGCGCTGGTGAGCGGCGACGTCGACGACCGGTGATCGGGACGCGTGGAACTGGAGGAGAACGCCATGGCGACAGCTTTCGACAGCACCTTCACGAGTGGCTGGATGGACCGGTTCGCGGCTTCGGCCCATGCCACTGAGACCGAGCTGACCACGCTCGACCAGCAGGTGGGCGACGGCGACTTCGGCGTGAACCTCAGCGCCGGGGTACGGGCCGCGCAGCGACTGCGGAGCGCGGTCGGCGACACCGAGGAGGGCGATCCCTCGGCTGCCCTGGGGAGCACGGCCAGTGCCTTCCTGGACGAGATCGGAGGCACCAGCGGTCCGCTCTTCGGACTGTTGTTCCAGGCACTCGGCGCGGCCGTCGCGGCGGAGGGCCCGGCTCTCACCACGGCCGGTCTCGCCGCGGGTACGGAGAACGGCCTCGCCGCGATACGCCGGGTGGGTGACGCGAAGCCCGGTGACAAGACGCTGGTGGACGCGCTGACGCCGGCCGCCGAAGCGCTGCGCGACGCTCCGGACGGGACCCCGCCGGACCGCGCTCTCGCCCTCGCCGCCGACGCCGCCTGGGAGGGCGTGCGGGAGACGGCCGCGCTCCGGGCGCGGATGGGCCGCGCCAGCTACGTCGGCGAGCGCGCGTCCGGCATACCGGATCCGGGAGCCGTGGGTGTCGCCCTGCTCTTCGCCTCGGCGGCCGGGACCATACGCTCCCTGGGCCCCCATCTGCGGATCACCGGCTGAGGCCGGCCGGACGGCCTTCGGGCTTCAGGAGAGCGCGGTCGGCTTGCGGGGCGGCGGCACGGCCCGCAACAGCTCCCACAGAGGACGGGAGCCGGACGCCCACACGGCGAGGGTGTGGCGGTCGACCACGTGCAGCCGTTGTTGCGCGGCGAAGGCCACGGCAGGGGCGGTCACCCGGCCGTTGGTCACGATCACGGCGACGTCGGCGCCGTGCACCTGCCGGGCGGTGCCGTTGAGTACCTGCAGGTCGGGCGTGCCCACCGCGGAGCCGGCCAGACCACTGCGCTGGTGCTTGCACTGGATCACCCAACGGCGCCCGTAGGGGTCGGTGGCCTTCACGTCGGCGCCCAGGTCACCGCCGCCTCCCACCCGGACCGCTTCCCGGCAGCCGTCGCGGCGCATCAGATCCCGTACCGCGTCCTCGAACCGGGAGTGGTGCAGGGCGTCCAGGTGGGCAAGCCCGTACCGCAACCCCTGCCGTCGGACCGCCTCCCACCGCGAGCGCCGCCGCCTGTGGTGGAGCAGGCCGCCGCCGGCCGACCCCGCGAGCGCGCCGAGGAGAACCAGCACCCACCCGTGTGCCAGCAGCCAGTTCACCACCGTCACCGCGAGAGCGACGCAGAGCACCGCGCCCCCGAGGGATGCGCTCAGCCGGTCCCCGGTACGCCGACGCCCACCGCCCGGCTTCCGGCCACTCGATCGCCGAGGACCCGACCGCTGAGGACCGGACCGTCGCGGACCGGGCTTGCGGGGGGTTCGCCGCCTCGGCGGGCGTCCGGTCGCCGACCGGTCGTTCCGCGCGCGGGGGCTCATCCGCCGTCCTCCCCGAAGCCGCCGACGAGTTCGCCCAGGAAGTCCAGGATTCCCCTGCCCACCGGGGTCGGAGCGATCAGCACCCCGAGCGCCAGGACGATGACCACGGTGAACCTCTCGTCCAGCCGGCTCCGGGCCTCCGTACGCCGCCGTAGCCGGAACAGGACGATGACCGCGAGCAGCACAGCCACATTGATCGTCAGCAACCGCCGAACCTCCCGCAGAACACGACCGCCGCCCGGGGGACGGCAGACCCGCCCCCGCGTCCTGTCTAGTCGGAGCCCCCCGTCGGCGCGGACGGATTGCATGCGAATGGCAGTAAAACGATCCCCTTGGCCGGAATGTGCGGCACCGCTTGGACGGACGCCCAGGGGCCGGGCCGCAAGGCGGCGGCCGTTCCGGTCGCTCACCGTCGTTCGTGGTCGTTCGCGGTCGTTCGCGGTCGTTCGTCAAGGCAGCTGGAACCAAGCACGCATTCGAAAATATGGACGAGCATCGCGCGTGCGCTGGCTCTCACCGGCGCCCGGCACGGGCAGCCCGGCGCCGCGCGCCCAAGATCGGTTGCACCTGGCGGAGTTCCCGGGTCATGGGGCCGCACCGACACGTACGGTGGGTCCGTTGTCGTGCCCGTCCGTCGTGGCAGGTACGGCGACGGGCAGTTGGAACGGCGGGAAAGGAAAGAGCGGGATGACGAAGGCGGCCGGCGGACTGGACGAGCGCGTGGTGGGACGCAGGTGGACGGTGCGCCTGGACGCGGCCGGCCGCAGCGGTACGACGGTACGGGTCACCTGCAGCCGGCCGTCCTGCCCCGAGCAGCGGCTGCCGACGCCGCCCGAGGGACGTGCGGCGGCGGTCGCGCATCTGAAGGCCCACCTCAAGGCAGCCGTTGAACCCCGGGCCCAGGCGTACTGCGCCTGCAAGTCCGAGGAGTGCGTCGCGCACATCCGTCCCGCCACCGGGCGGCACGAACACGCACCGTCCTGGCGGTGCGGCGGCGCGGTCGTCCTGGCCGTGGTCGCCGACCGGGAAGGCCGCTGGTGGCGGGCGATGGAGTGCTGCTCCCGCTGCGCCGCCGCCACACCCGGTACGAAGATCGTCGCCACCGCTGCCACCGTCTTCGTCCCGACGGCGGCTGTCGCGGCGGCTGCGGTCCCGCAGGCCGTCGCGGGTGAATGCCCCCCGATGGCGGCACAGTTCTCCCACAGTCCCGCGTCCGGGTCCTCTCCCGTGCCGGACTCCGCGTCCACGCCCGCGCCGCGGCCCGGACCCCGGAAGGTACCGAAGCCACGTCCCACGCCCCGACGCCGCCCGCAGGGGTACGAGAAGATCGCGCAACGGGTCATCCCCCACGACCTGCGCCCGGTCGTCCTGCGTGACGAGCTCGTCGAACTCGGTCGCATGTTCCGCGCCTACCAGAAGAGCGCCGAACCCGACTTGGCGCTGCTCGCGGACCTCCACACGCGCAAGGCGCAGGCCTTCATGACCTGGTCGGACGTCACGGGCGACGTCACCCTGCGGCTGGAGGCCCAGCGCGCCGCGCACGCCGCCACCGCCGCCCGTCTCCAGCACCTGCAGCGCACCGGCGCCAGCGCGGACGGTGAAGGGCCGGCGGTGGAACGGTTCCTGATCGGACCGACGCAGTGGACCAACGCGCGCTCGGTCCTCGCGCACCTGGCCGACAACGCCCCACTACCCGGCGCGGAGGCACGCCTCCTGACCGTGATGCTGACCCTGCGCACCGCGCACACCGGCAGCGGCAATGTCGTCGGGCAGGACCTCAACGCGTTGAACCTGACCGATCCGGAAGGCCTGCTGACGGAGCTGACCGAGTGCGGCTGGCTGTCCCTGCCCGGCTCCGCCGGTGACATTCTCACCGCCCGGCCGGAGAATCCCGTCCCCGTCACCGTCCCCAGCCTGGTGCCGCGTGAAGACGGTACGGGCCCGCTCACGTTCGGCAGGAAGATGCGCCCCAAGCTCAGTGGGTGGGCGCAGCGAGTCGTCTCGGACAAGAAGCTCCGCAAGTCGAAGGCCTCCCCCGCCACCCGGGTGCTGGCCCTGACGCTGGCAGCCCGAACCAGCTTCGACGGGCGTTTCGGCGCCGACGGCGAGGGCGTCGATCTGGAAGACGTCCTCGACTGGTGCCCGGTGGACCGGGATGAACTTCCGGAGCTGGTCGAGAAGTTGTCGGCGACGAACTGGCTGGCCGAGGCCTCCCTCACAGACACCGGCATCACCGGCCGGGTGGCGGAGCGCGTTCTGCCGCTCACCTGCCCGTATCCCTGATGGCTGTCCCGCAACTCCTGGTGGATCAGCGTGCGGCGTCGGATGCGGCGCATCACACGGCGGAGGGACGCCCGCATACTGGATGTATGCGGACGTTCCGACAACGCGGCGAGGTGCTGTGGCTGGTGCCGACCCGTTCCGCCGGGTCATCACCCGCACGGTGCCCCTGTGGCGGGCCGTTCGTCCGCGGGGTTGTCAGTCCTCCCCTGCGATGCGCGTCTGCGCCCAGGCCACCAGGTCCGGATCGGCGAGGTTCGCGACCCAGGAGTCTGCGTGCTCCGCGCCCGGCCCGTCGGGGAACGGTCCGGTGCCGAGGACGCGGAGACCGGCCTTCCGCGCGGAGACGATGCCGGTGACGGAGTCCTCCACGGCGAGCGCCTCCTGCGGGGGGACCCCGCAGAGTCCGGCGGCGACCGTGTAGACGTCCGGATGCGGTTTGGGCCGTACGCCGTCGCCCGCGACGACCACATGGTCGAAGTGGGTGAGCAGGCCGGCCCGGTCGAGGCTCGACTCCACCATGTCCAGGGGGCAGTTGCTCGCCACCGCCAGCGGAAGGTGGCGGGCGGCCAGCCGTACGAGCGCCGTCGCGCCCGGCATGGTGACCGGGTCGTCGGCGACCAGTGCCGTGAAGTGTCTGAGCAGGCTGTCCGTCATGTCGTCGACGAAGTCGGGCTTTCCGCACTCCTCGGCCATGAGGGCGCCGCATTCGGTGTAGTGAACGCCCTTGGCCCGTTCGGCGAAACCGGCCGGGGGACGGAGGCCGAACTCGCTGAAGACCCGCTGACGGGCGTCCTGCCAGTGACTTTCGGTGTCCATGAGGGTTCCGTCGCAATCGAAGACGATCGCCGACGGAGACCAGGAGAAAATGCGATGAGCTGTCATTTCTCTGCCGTTCTCAAAGAGCGCGCCGACCCCACCCGGTCGGCGGGTGCAGTGACATGGAGCTGCGGGAAAGGCGCACTCGACCGCTGAGATCGCGATGGCGAAACGATCTCGGTGAACACACGCGAAGGCGAACGGTGTCGCCTCCCGGGCACGCCGCGACGGACGGATTTCCGCCTTGTACGAGGTAAGCCCGAAAACATCGTAGGGGCTACGTTAATTTCGGGATCTCGCGTCCCGCAATCACTACTTCGAGTGTTTGGTGGCCGATCAGGGTCGGCACGAACCCCCGGAAGAACACCGCGCCGAGCCATCGAAAGAGCGGCATCTCGACCATCAACCATGCTCAATGCAAGGCAAGTTGAGCATTCGGGAACCATACGGGCGGGGTGGCGCGCACGGGCGGGGCGACCGGTGCGGCTGCGAACCGGTTTACGAATTAATCAATGCCGCCCACGCACGGGCACAGTCGAAGAATAATAAAATCTCCGCGTGTCGAATCTCCGGCACTGGACCCCAGGGTGCAGCTCTGCGCCCTACGCGGTCGGACATGTGAGCGAAGGCAGAACACCCGTGCAAGACCGAGCGCAAGCAACCAGGAAAGTGCTCCTGGAATCCGCGGCACACCTCTTTGTCGAACAGGGATACGCGGGAACCAGTATCAACGAGGTCGGTGACCGTTCAGGCCGCACCAGCGGAGCGATCTACTTCCACTACTCCAGCAAGGAGAAGCTGGCGCTGGCCGTCGTCCGCGCGCAGTTCGCCAGCTGGCCGCAGCTGAATGCCCGGTACACCGCTCCGGGCATTCCTCCGCTGGAGAAGCTGGTCGCCCTCAGCTTCGATGTCGCCCACACCCTGCGCGAGGACGTCATAGCCCGCGCCGGCGCGCGCCTGTGGAACGAACGCCGCAGCATCGACGCGGCCGTACCCGCGCCGTTCGCCGGCTGGACCGCCGCGGTGACGCGGCTGCTCGCCGAAGCGCGGGCGAGAGGCGAACTCGCCGGAGGCATCGACCCGTCGGGCACGGCCACCACCCTCGTATGCTCCTTCTTCGGGCTCTACACCCTGACGGACGAGGTGGCGGGCGAGCGGGAGCTGGGGGCCCGGCTGAACCAGTGGTGGCTGCTGGTCCTGGGCGCGTTGCAGGCCCGGCCCGATCCGGCCGCCCTGCTCGCCCGGGTGCGCGCGCGCCTCGCCGTGACCGGGGTCCGCATCCCGGCGAGGACGCGCCTGCGGGAACCGTCGGACACGGCCCCGTGACCTGGTACCGGTTCACCGGGGCCGCGTGAGCCGGTTTCCGCACGAGGGCCGACGCCGGCCCTCCGGGCCCGGCTCGCCGGTGCGGCCTCTGTGCGATGCCGGAACGGCGCGGACTCACATGACGGGACGGGAGTGCACGCTGACCGCGTATCCGCAGCCCGGGGTATAGGTGTCGCCGCTCCACGTGGCGTAGCGCTGACGCAGGACCAGCCCGGCCTCGGCGCTCCAGTGGTCGAACTCCTCGATGGTCACCGGCGGTTCCGGCAGCGGCAAGTGCGCCGCGTCCAGTCCCATCCCCGTCACCAGCAGGCCGCCGGGGCGCAGCACGGAGGCCAGCTGCCGAACGACGGCCGGTTCGGTGCCGGGGGCCAGCAGGGGAATGACGTTTCCGGCGGCGAGTACCAGGTCGAAGCCCGCCGTCAGTCCGAGGCCGCTCAGGCGGGCCAGGTCTCCGAGGAGCCATTCCTGCGCAGGGGCGTCGTGGCGGGCGACGGCGAGCATCGAGGGATCGACGTCCACACCGGTGCAGCGGTGGCCCAGTTCGGCGAGCCGGATCGCGATCCGGCCGGTTCCGCAGCCCGCGTCGAGTACGCGGGCCGCGCGCTTCAGCCGTGCGTCGCAGAAGGCGGCTTCGCCGTGGATGTCGTGGCCTGATTCCGCGAGCCGTGCGAAGCGCCGGGCGTACTCCTCTCCTGCCTGTCCGCCGGTCAGTTCCGCCCAGCGGTCCTGGTGCCCAGTCATGTTTCGGGTGTGCCTTCCGGTCGGCCCGTCCAGCAGGGCGCGGACGGCGTCGTCGTGAATTCTCGCAGCCCCGAGGCGCGACGGACGTCCGACGATCGGCGGACCGGGGTGCGCCGGACCGGCGGACCGGCGGACCCGGCACCCGGCACCCGGCACCCGGCACCCGGCGGATGAACGGTCCCCCTCGCGGCGGGCGGGAGTCGGACCCCTCCCGGTCAGCCCTTCCGCGCACCGGCGGATGCGGTTAACGTTTTACGGAACCCATGTCCATAATCCGGAACTCCCAGGAGAACGAGGCACCGTGAGCACCTTGGCGTTTCTCACCATCGGTCAGGCACCACGCCCAGACCTGTCCGGCGCCATCGAGGCACATCTGCCGCCGACGACGCGCGTGCGGCACGCCGGGGCGCTCGACGGCCTGACCCGCGCGGAGGTCATAGCCCGCTTCGCGCCGGTGGACGGCGGGGCCACGCTGCTGAGCAGGCTGGCCGACGGCGGCCCGGTGACGCTCGACGCCGCGGCCGTCGGGACGGGTCTGCAGACCCGCCTGGACCAGGTGGAGCAGGAGGGCGCCGATGCCGTGGTGCTGCTGTGCACCGGCGCGTTCCCGGGGCTGCGGACCCGTCGGGCGCGGCTCGTCGAGCCGGACGTGCTGGTGACGGGGTACGTCTCCACGGTACTGCGGGGCAGTCGGGTCGGGATGGTCGTGCCGCTGCCCGAGCAGGTCCCCGAGGCCCGCGAGAAGTGGCGGGCCGTCACTCCGGCGCCCCTGTTCGCCACGGCCTCGCCGTACGCCGACGACGTTTCGGCGCTGCGCTCGGCGGCTTTCGCCCACCTGGAAGCGGGCGCGAGCGCGCTGATGCTCGACTGCATGGGCTACGGGGACCGGCACCACCGGGCGCTCCGCGCCGCCGGTGTCACCGTGCCGGTCCTCACACCGGGTGCGGTGGTGGGTGCGGCCCTCGGACCGCTGCTGAGCTGAGCGCCGTTCCCGCTCAGCGGGCGGCGCCGCTCTCCGCGTAGCGCAGCCAGTACGGGTCGCCGATGCGCTTGCCCACGCGCAGGGCGGCGTCCCGTACGGCCCGGCCGAAGCGCGCCTCGTTCTCGTCGCGCAGTTCGGGGGCGGGCAGCGCGATCCCTATGCCGAAGACCTGCCCCGTGTCGCCGTCGAGGACGGCGGCGGAGATCCCGGCGACGTTGGGCACGTACTCGCCGCGCGAGGACTCCCAGCCGTCGGCGCGCACGCGTGCCAGACAGGAGACCAGCTCACCGGGGGTGCGGGGGGCGGTGCCCGTGCTCTGTTCGAGGCGGGGGTCCAGGAGCCGGAGCACCCGCGCGTCGTCGAGGCGGGAGAGCAGAGCGCGCCCCATGGAGCTGGCGTAGGCAGGCGCCCTGGTACCCGCCGGCGTGTACGCCTGGAGGGCGCCGACCGTACCGATCCGCATGTGGAGTACGAGCGACTCGGCGCCGTCGAGCACGTCGACGTACCCGGTGTATCCGATGTCGGCGACCAGCCTGGCCAGCTCTTCCTCCAGGAGGGAGGCGGTGCTGCGCGAGACCCGGAAGTGGTACGAGGCCTCCATGACGAGCTCGCCCGGGCGGTAGGCGCGGCTCATCGGATCGCGGTCGAGGAAGCCGTACTCGGCCATCATGCTCAGCGTCCGCGACACCGAGCTCTTGGGCAGGTCCAGCGCCCCTGCGACATCCGTCACGGTCAGGTCGCGCTGCAGGCGCGCCATCAGGCGCAGGACGTCGCGCGCGTTGGCGAGTGTGCTCACCGGTTTTTCCGCCTCCCCCGAGCTCCCCCGAGTCGTGTCGTCCGATCGTAAGGGGCGCCGGACCTCATGCGTGACCGGCCCTCGTCCGCTGTCGCGGACTGCCCGTATGTCGAGAAATCCGGCTTCTCCCTTGACGGCTGAGTGCGCCGTATGGATGATCCAGAGATCTACATATTAAGACCTGGTTCCAGATTATGGAACCTTTCGGTGGCCGAAACAGTCCGCCGCCCGATCAGGAGCACGGGAGAACCATGAGTACCGACGCCGCTCCCCAGGCCGTCACGGACACTTCGCACACCCCGGGTGATGCGCACGGCGCCGGTGAGGCGCGACGCCATCCCCGCGCCCTCGCGCCCGGCAATCTGATCCTCACCGTGGTGCTCAGCGTGTTCGGCGCCGTCGTGGGCGTACAGCTGCTCGCCACGCTCGGCGTCACCCCCAGCACCTCGCTGATCGGGGCGCTGGCCGCGATGACGCTCGCCCGGGTGCCGCTCGTATGGTTCCGGGGGTTCCGCTCGGTGCACGCCCAGAACCTGGCGCAGACCAGCATCTCCTCGGCCACCTTCGGCGCCGCGAACAGCCTCTTCCTGCCGATCGGGATCCCGTTCCTCTTCGGGATGGACAACATGATCGTCCCGATGCTGATCGGCGTCTCCGCCGCGATGCTGGTCGACGCCTGGCTGCTCTACCGCATGTACGACACCCCCGCCTTCCCCGCCAAGAACCCCTGGCCGCCCGGGATCGCCGCAGCCGAGGCCATCAAGGCGGGCGACGAGGGCGGCCGTCGCGCCAAGGTGCTCGGCCTGGGCCTGCTCACCGGGATGGCCGGTGCCGCGTTCGCGCTGCCCATGTCGGCCTTCGGCGTGGCCCTCATCGGCGGGTTCGGCGCCATGGCCGCCTTCGGTGTCGGCCTGCTGTTCACCGAGTACGCCGACCCGCTGTTCGGGCTCGACCTCAACGCGATGTATCTGCCGCACGGGATGATGATCGGTGCCGGTCTGGTCGCCCTGGTCCAGGTCGGCCGCACCATCGTCACGACCCGGCGGAGCTCGGCGGACGAGTCCCGGACCGCCCGCGCGACCACGACGGCCGACGCGCCGGAGGACACCCCGGACGGCGCGAAGCGCCTGGGCCGCTCGATGCGCCTGGGCTTCGGCGCCTACCTGGTGATCTCGGTCCTGCTGGCGTTCGGCACGGGTGCCGCCACGCACATGAGCCCGGGCATGCTGATCGGCTTCCTCTTCTACGCCACGGTCGCCGCGTTCCTGCACGAAATGCTCGTCGGAATCGCCTCCATGCACTCCGGCTGGTTCCCCGCCTTCGCGATCGCCCTGATCACGCTGCTGCTGGGCATCCTCATCGGCTTCCCGCCCGAGGCGCTCGTCGTGCTGTCCGGCTTCACCGCCGCGACCGGCCCGGCCTTCGCCGACATGGGGTACGACCTCAAGGCGGGCCACCTGCTGCGCGGGGAGAACGCCGACCCGGCCTTCGAGCTGGAGGGCCGCCGCCAGCAGCTGATCGCCGCGATGATCGGCTTCGGCGTCGCCATCGTGGTCGTCGTCGTCTCCTACCGGATGTTCTTCGACAACGGGCAGACCGCCCCGATCGACGCCGCGTACGTCGCGGCGATCAAGGCGGGCCCGTCGGTGGAGACCGCCAAGCACCTCGCCCTGTGGGCGATCCCCGGCGCGCTCGTGCAACTTGTCGGCGGGTCCAAGCGCCAGCTCGGCATCCTGCTCGCGACAGGCCTCCTGATCACCACGCCGATGGCCGGCTGGATGGTCGCCGCCGGCATCGCGGTCCGCATCCTCGCCCCGCGGGTGCTCGGACCGAAGGCCAAGGAGGACCTCGACGTCTTCGCCGGCGGAGCCATCGCCGGTGACGCCCTCTACTCGTTCGGCAACGGTCTGTTCAAGGCCGCCAAGTAGCCGGACACCCGCTCGACCATTCGTACGTACCGCACAGAACCACCCTGGGAGACCCCGTGAAGCGACAGCTGACCCACGACGACATCCGCGCGGCCGTGTACGGCGGTGCCGTACTGGGCGGAGGCGGCGGCGGGTTCGTCGAGCGGGGCCTGCGCACCGCCGAGCTGGCCCTCCAGGTGGGCACGCCCGAGCTGTGGACCGCCGACGAGTTCCGGGACGAGGACCTGACCGCGACCGTCGCCCTCGTCGGCGCCCCCGCCGCGCCCGACCCGCAGGTGCTGCCGACCCACCTGCTGCGCGCGCTGGAGCTGCTCCGACGCGACCTGCCGGGCGAGCTCGTCGCGATCCACACCAACGAGAACGGCGCCGAGACCACGATCAACGGCTGGTTCCACTCGGCGATGACCGGTCTGCCCGTCATCGACCTGGCCTGCAACGGCCGCGCTCACCCGTCGAGCGTGATGGGCGCGATGGGCCTGCACCTGGCGGACGACTACCGCTCCAGCCAGGGCTACGCGGGCGGCAAGCCCTACGCCTATGTCGAGGGCGCGGTCTCCGGACACCTGGAGGCCACCTCGAACGTGGTCCGGCGCGCCTCCGTCGAGGCCGGCGGCTGGGTCGGCGTCGCCCGCAATCCGGTCGACATCGGCTATGCCGTCAAGAACGGCGCTCCCGGTGCCATCGGCTTCGCCATCGAGCTGGGCCACCGCTTCCTGGCGGACGGCCCGGTCGGCGCGGCGCAGCACCTCGGCGGCGAGATCGTCGCGAAGGGACGTGTGCGCGAGTACCGGTGCGAGCAGCGGGAGGGCCTGGACGTCGGTGTCGCCGTCCTCGACGACGCCGACGGCACCACGCTGCACTTCGTCAACGAGTACATGGCGCTCGACCTGGCCGGCGGGCGACGGGCCTCGTTCCCCGACCTGATCACGACGTTCGACGAGGCGGGGCAGCCGCTCGCCTCCGCCGACGTCGCGGTCGGCGAGCAGGTCAGCGTCCTGGTGGCCCCCGCCGCGAACCTGCTCCTCTCCACCACGATGTACATGCCCGAGGTGTACGCACCGGTGGAGTCGCTGCTCGGCGTCACGTTCGCTCCCAAGGCGCGGGTCCTCGCCGACGCCTGAGCCCAGCAGCCGCACAGGACCTCTGGTGCACGTCTCCCCCGGCACGCACGACGGCCGGACCCCCCTCGGGTCCGGCCGTCGTGCGGTCTCAGTGGGTCCGCGTCAGCAGGATCCCGCCGGGCGGTCCCGCTTCACGAGGTTCGTGTAGCCGGTGGTGCCGTCCAGCCACAGGACGCGCTGTCCCTCGTCGGCGATGGCGTAGGCCTGGTCGCCGCGGTTGCAGGAGACGCGCTGGGCGCCGCCCCCGCCGTCGGGAGCCGCCTGGTAGAGCTTCGGCAGCGTGTCGTTGGCCCACGACGTGGCCGGCGGCAGCGTGGTGACGGTGACCGCGTCGTCCGAGGCGGTCAGCGTGTACGCGTACAGGGAGCCGTCGCCGCCCTCGGGCGTGACGGTGACGGGGTTCGAGCCGTCGGTGCCGGCGCGGCGCACCGCGGCCTGTCCGGTGTCGGTGGCGTCGTTGTCCTCGATCCAGTAGACCCCGTCGTCGGTGATCGCCGTCTGGCCGATGCTCACCGTGTTGACGCTGTCGGCGACGGGCATCTCCGTCTTGACGCCGGTCGCCGCGTCGAGGACCTCGACACCGAGCGTGAAGTTGCCGTTGGCGTCGGGGGCCAGCCTGGCGTAGGCGATTTTGCCGTCCCTGACGGAGGCCAGACCCGAGACGTTGTACGGACGGCCGCCGTCGACCAGGGCGGCCGCTCCGGTCTTCATGTTCACGTACCGGACGTTGGTGACGCCGAACTGGGGGTTGAACGCGGTGTAGGCGACGTAGTCGCCGTCCACGACGAGCCCGGAGACATCGCTGCCGATGGCGTCGACCATCCTCGTGACACCGCCCTTGACCGGCCGCGCCATGATCTTGATGCCGCTGCTGCTGTAGTCGGCCCAGACCACCGTCCTGCCGTCGGTGTCCGCGTAGACGTTGTAGTCGCCGTTGTTGGCGCTCATCAGCTGCGGCGTGCCCTGGCCGGAGGTGTTGCCCACCCACACCGAGTACGGCTCGCTGCCGTCCTCGTTGGAGCGGGAGACGGCGTACTTGCCGCCGCCGGCGCCGACACCCGTGTTGTAGACGTTGACCTTGGACAGAATCGTGTCGGTGTCGACGCCGAGCGCCTTCTCCCAGCCCGGCACGATGCCGTGCGCGTCGAAGGACCGCTTGACGGTCTTCAGCTGGGCCTTGGTGACGCCCAGTTCCTGCGCGGCGGCGATGACCGCGGCGCGGCCCTCGGTGAAGCCGTCGAGCGGCGTCATGTACGCGGACAGGGCGCGGTAGACGATCTTGTCGGCGAGGTCGCCGCCGAGGTCCTGGCGCATGTCCCACAGGGCGCCGGAGAAGATCGTGGAGTTGAGGTGCACGCCGCCGTTGTCACCGCGGTAGGTGACGCCGATGAAGTCCTTCGACGTGGTGGCGCCGTCGTTGAGGTCGCGCAGGGCGCACTCGCGCGGGCTGAGGGTGGTGCACAGGTCCTCGCCGAGCAGACCGGCGTCCGGGTCGTCCATGGAGACGTTGTTCGCCTCCAGGTCGATGGCGTTGCCGAAGTAGTCGGCGAGGGCCTCGTTCATGGCGCCGGACTGCCCCGCGTAGACGAGGTTCGCGGTGTTCTCGACGACGCCGTGGGTCATCTCGTGGCCGACGACGTCGGTGTCCGCGGAGAAGGTGCGGTAGTCGCCGCCGCCCTGGCCGTAGACCATCTTCTGGCCGTCCCAGAAGGCGTTGTTGTACGGCTGGCCGTTCGCGACCACGCCGACCAGGGAGTAGATGTAGCCGTCCTTGCCGTCGAGGCTGTCCCGGCCGAAGTGGTTCTTGTAGTAGTCGTAGACCTTGCCGGCCGCCCAGTGGGCGTCCACCGCACCGGAGTTGGTGAAGTCCTCGCCGAGCTCGGGGGTCGTCGACTGGAAGGTCTTGACCCCGGTGGGCCAGGCACCGGACGCGGAGGCGACTTCGCGACCGCGAGCGTCGTAGGTCGCCAGCATGGGGCCCACGTACGGGGAGTCGGCGGCCCGCTTGCTGTAGTCGATCATCTGGTAGATGCCCTTGGTGTCCTTGTACAGGTTCACCTCGGTCTTCTCGCCGTTGTAGCGGACGGCGGAACCCTTGACGACGAGCTGGTCGGCGGCGGCCGTGGACGCCTCGGGTGCCTCGCCGGTGGCCCCCGTGGCGGCGGTGCCGGTTCCCGTGGCGCCGAACGTCTTGATGCCGCTGTACTGCAGCAGCGGGAAGCCGGAGCGCGCGTCGACGTACACCTCCTGCTTCACGGGCTGCCCGTCGACGGGGCTGACGCCGGTGACGGTGACGTGCCGGGTCAGCACGCCCGTGCCCTGCGGGAGGATCGTCAGGCCGTCGGTGGTGCCGCTCAGTCCGGCCTTGACGGGCCCCTCCCCCGCCGCGGGGCGCTTCAGCGGCGCCTGGCCCAGTTGCGAGACGACGGCGCCGACGGCTCGGTCGATCGCGGTCCGCTCCGAGACCTCCGGGGAGACGGTGTCGAGCTTGAGGTCGGTGAAGTACTTGCCCGAGGTACCGGTGACGGCGCGCTTGCCGCCCTTCTTCTCCATGCGGACGACGTACTCACCGCCCAGGACCGGGACACCCTGGTACTTCTGCTGGAGACGTACGGTCTCCCGGCCGCCCTCGCTCTGCGTGCTGACGGTCGACAGGTCATTCGAGGAGGTGTCCGCTATGTGGTAGCGGCTCTGCTTCCCCTTGAGGTGGGTACGGGCGGCGTCGGCGGCGCTGCCGGTGGCCGGGACCTCCTCGTGCAGGCCGGCGACCAGGGCGGGGGTGTCGGTGTCGGAGGTCACCCCGCTCGCCGCGGCCGGGACGTCGGCGGTGGCAGCGGCCGCTGCCGGGATGCCGGTCACCAGCAGCCCGGCAGCGGCGAGGAGCGCCGCCGTGCCCCGGCCGACGCCTATGCCACCAGGTGCTCTCGTCGGCTTGACCGCTCTCCTGCGTACTGAGCTCCGCACGGTGTTTCCCTCCAGTGGCACGAGTGTGTGAACCGTTTTCCGATGCGGCCATGCAAGTACCGGCACGGAGGATGAACAACGCGTCCCCTGTACACACTTGTGTGCGTGCCCACATGTGTGGCCGGAGCTGTCCGGCGAACCGGCGCATACCCGGCCTGCGCCCTCCGGGGAGAGGTCGGCGTGTAATGCCCGAGTAACGGCGACGGACTAGCGTCCGGGGTCCGTCGCCGTTCCCGGGAGAGCGCCTCCGCACATCGGCGCGGACCGTCGTACCGGGCTCTGCCGACGGGCCCTGCGGCGACGGTCCGCGTGGCGGAGCCGTCGGCTCGCGCCTGCCCCCGCGCCGGACGGCACGACAAGCGCGACGGCCGATCACGAGCGGCCGGTGAAGTCAGGATGTGATCAAGGCATGGAGCAGACACGGGATCTGTGGCGGTCCCTGGGTCTCGGTGACGACGAACTCGCCGTCTACGAGGTGCTGCTGGGAACGCCACACCACGAGGACCGGGTGGAGATCGCCCGGAGTCTCGGCATGACGCGGCGTCGACTCGACGCGGCTCTGACCCGGTTGAAGGTCTGCGGCTTCGTCCGCTCCAGCTCGGCCGGCGGCTCGCTGCCCGTCGCGGTCAACCCCACCACCGCCATCCGCAACCAGATCCACCTGCGCCGCGCACAACTCCTCGACGCCTCCTCGGAACTGGAGGTGCTCACCGCTTCGGTCGACCGCCTGGCCGCCGAGGTGCTGGGTCGGGCCGCACCGCCCCGGGGCGCGGGCATCGAGACGGTGAGGGGCCAACAGGCCATATCCGACAGGGTGAGTGCCCTTCTCACCTGCGCACAGACCGAGGTCAGCCTGCTCGACCGGCCGCCCTACGCCAGGAGCGCACCGGACGGTGTGCCGGCCCCGCTGGCGGTCGGCGATCTCGTCCGGCGTGGTGTGCGGGTGCGTGTGGTGGTGGACCGCGCGGGCCTGGAATTCCCCGGGCGTGCCCGCGGGCTCGGCGAACTGGCGGAGCAGGGGGTGGAGATACGCGTGGCGCCGGATCTGCCGACCAAACTCATCACCGTGGACCGCCAGGTCACCCTCCTCCCCCCGAACGACGTCGCCGACCCCTCCCAGGCGGCCGTGGTGGCCACCGACTCTCTCCTGAGCAACGCCCTGGTGCCCCTGTTCGAGGAGATCTGGGAGCGCGCTCTGCCGATCGGGGCCGGTGGCACGGACGCCGTCACCGACGAGGACGGCGAGCTGCTGACGATGCTGGCCGCCGGGCTGAAGGACGAGGCCATCGCCAGACGTCTGGACCTGCATGTGCACACGGTCCGTCGCAGGATCAGCCGCCTGATGGCGAGTCTGAGCGCCGAGACCCGTTTTCAGGCGGGCATCCAAGCGGCGCGCAGGGGCCGTCTGAGCTCCTGATCCCGTGCCGATGCGCTTTCCGGGGCGTCGGTCCCGGTCACGGGCCGACGCGGCGACGTGCGGCGCTTTGGTCCCTGAGGTTCGGCGCGTGGAAGAAGAGCGGAATCGGGAGCTGCGGTGGGCCTGGAGGATCTCGGACTCGAAGCGGACGAGAACGCCGTCTACGAGGTGTTGGTGGAGCGTCCCTCGTCGGGATATGCAGAGCTGGCCGAAGCGGTCGCGCTGCCGACGCGGCGGATCGGCGCCGCACTGCGCACCCTGGTGGACCGGGGGCTGGTCGTACGGGCGGCCGACGGCCCGCGCTGGACGGCGGCTCCTCCCGCCGTGGCACTCGGCGCCGAACTCGCGGCGCAGCGCGAACGCCTTCACCGTGCCGAACTCACCGTCGCACGGTTCGCGGAGACCTACCGTCTGGCGACGGCCGATCCGACCCAGCGCGATCTCGTGGAGATCGTCGAGGGCACCGCCGCGATCCGCGCGCGCTACCTCCAGCTCCAGCTCTCCGCCCGCAGTTCCCTCGACATCTTCTCCGCGGGCGCGCCGGAGGCCGTCGTCCCGGAGGACAGCCGGGAGGTGACGGCCCTCTCCCGGGACGTGCGGGTGCGGGCCGTCATCGACCAGGGGTTCCTGGGCGAGGAGGGTGCGGCGGTCCACGTGGCGCAGTCCCTCGCCGACGGCGTCCACGTGCGTACCGTCGCCGAGGTCCCCTACAAGCTGATCCTCTGCGACCGGGCCGTGGCGATGCTGCCGCTGCGCGGAAGGGATGCCGGTGTCGACCCGGCCGTCGTGCTGCGCGGTGGACTCGCACACGTGGCCCGGGAGCTGTTCGACCAGGTGTGGGAGCGTGCCCGTCCCTACGGGGAGCTGCCGCACGCGGACATCGACACGGTCGACGCGCACATCCTGCGGCTGCTCTTCGCGGGCCTCACGGACACGGCCGTCGCCGGTCAGCTGGGGATGTCGGTGCGGACGGTGCAGCGCAGGCTCCAGGCGCTCATGACGAGGGCCGACGCGACCACGCGGCTCCAGCTGGGCTGGCACGCCAGGGACAGGGGCTGGGTGTGACGGAGGCGGGGCGGTCCGGCGTGCCGAGCCACCCGCGCCTCTGTCATACCTGACCCCCGTCGTTCCTCTCCCCCGGTCGGCGCCCTCCCGGTCAGCGCAGAGTGAGCGCCCTGATGACGTCCTGCTGGACCGAAAGCCCGCCGGGCGCGGTGGCACCGGCGCGCAGAGACACCGACCCGGCGTGGCGCGGCGTGCGCAGCGTCGTCGTCCACCGGCCGTCGCCGGCCCGCTTCAGCTTCGCGTCCTGCCAGGTCGCTCCGTCGTCGTAGGACACCTGGAGGGTTGCCGCGTCCGCCGTCACGTCACCGGGGAACGTGGCCGCGTGCAGGCCGATGCCGAGTTTCTTGCCGGCCCGTGCCGAGCCCTGCAGGTCGGTGTCGACGTCGTAGCCGAGGTCGAGCAGGGGCAGGTTGGCGCGTGCCGCCGGAACGGCCGGCAACGGCTGGTAGTCGAACCCCCACGTGGTGTTCGTGGCTGTCGACGTGGTCCAGGCCGAGCCGGTGCGTGCCCCGGTCGCCACCAGCCGGTACGCGCCCCGGGTCAGGTTGTACGCCCTGCCCGAGCGGGAGTTGGACGCCGCTACCTGGGTGTCGCCGCGCAGCAGCGCGGTCCTGGCGGTTCCGCCGAACCCGGTGTGTCCGTCGTCGCCGCCCGAGAGCATCGGGATGTTCCACTGGAGCGTGTTGGAGCTGGTGAAGTAGGTGGCGTAGTCCTGACCGGGCCGCGGAGCCTGGACCGGCTTGAACCATGCCCCGTCGTAGGAACGCCCGGGCGCGTAGGGGGCCGAGTGGCCGCTTTCGCGGTAGCCGGCCGCGTCGCCCAGGCCCTCGTGCTGTTCCCACCAGGTACCGAGCTTCTCCGTCTGCGGGGTGACGTACTCGGTGACGGTGCGGCCGTAGCGCTCGTACGAGTCCCCGCCCAGGGCAGGGCCCCACGCGGGAACGAAGTAGCGTCCGCCGAAGCCGAGGGTGCCCGGCGCCGCGTAGAAGCTGTTCTCCACCCGGGCGAGGTCCTTGTCGCGGGGCGCGTAGCGGAGGGCCTGCGCCGAGATGCGGCCGTCGAACTTCTGCACCATGTCGTAGGTGTAGTCGGGGTACTGCCGCTGCGTCACCTTCAGTGTGCCGCGTCCCGACCGTGCCTCGGCGATCAGCCGGGCGCCGGCCGCGTGACCCACCGAGGCGACGGTGACGTCACCGCCGCCGCTGTAGCTCTGGTACAGCTTCCCCGCCGTGTCGTTGACGACGAGCAGCATCGCCGCCCCGGCGTCGGCCGCGGCCTGTGCTCGTGCGCTCGCCGTGACCGCGTCGCCGCGGTCGATCACGACGGCCTTGCCCCGGGCGTCGAGCCCGGCGTAGTCGGCTGCCGCGCCCCGGCCCGCGTACACCGTCCGCAGGGTTGTGGTGCCGTCGTGGAAGGTGGTGTTGGGCTGGGCGGTCAGGGTGACGTCCTGTCCGCTCCCGGTGCGCGCGTCGAGCGTCTTCTGCCGCATCCGCCAGTGCAGGAAGGCGTCCTGCGAACCGTCGGTGACCTTCTCCGTCGGCGTCAGGTAGACGGAGTCGTACGCGGCCGGCAGCATCATCGACGTGGTCCAGTCGTGGTCCGCCGGATCGGCGTAGTCCCGCGAGAGGCCGAAGACCGCCGTGGTGGTCTCGCTCTCCCGCTGCGGGGCCGCGTACGCCTTGCGCGCCGTGCTCGCGTCGAGCGTGGACGTCGCCCGCGGGTGGGCCGCGTCGAGCCGGACCTCGGGTGCCAGCAGCAACGCCTTGCCGAGGGAGTCGGGGTCGTCGCCGGGGATGTCCGCGTACGACGAGACGGAGTAGCGGCCCGGCGGGAGACGCAGCGTCCGCTCACCGGCGACGTCGAGGTACGCGGGCTCCGTCGCGGCGGGGTCGTGGAGGGCGACGGTGTCCCTGACCGGGTTCCCTTCGCGGTCGCTCACCTTGATCGTGTAGTCGTACATCTCCCGCTCCTTGAACAGAGCGAAGCCGGTGTGCGCGACCACGGCGCCGGTGGCGACGTCGGTGGCGGCGACCTGGCCGGAGAAGGTGGTGCCCGCGGCGGCCTTCGACGGGTCGAGCGTGAGGGTGACCTCGGCGGTGCCGTTCGCCGCGACCTTCACCCTCGGGGCCGACAGGGTGTAGGCGTCGTCGTCGGTGCCCGTGGTGAGGTCGAGCGTCACGTCGGTGTCGCCGTCGTTGCGGTAGGCGATCGTACGGACGGCCTGCTTCGCGTCGGCGTTCGGCCAGTCGTAGGCGGCGGCCGCCACCGAACCGGTCGCCTCGACCGTGGCGTCCACGGCGGCTGCGGCGTCGACCCGGCCGGTGCCCGCCTCGTACGGTGTCGGCCGGGTGCGGGCGGAGGTGGTCATCAGCGCGTTCTTGATGCGCTCACCGCTCCAGTCCGGGTGACGCTGCTTCAGGATCGCGGCGACGCCGGAGACCAGCGGGGTGGCCATCGACGTACCGCTCATGGTCCGGTACAGGCCGCCGGTCCAGCCGGGCACCGACTGGGAGGCGGCGGCGGTGACGTCCACGCCGGGCGCGGAGACGTCCGGCTTCAGCGCGTGGCTGACGGAGAGCGGGCCCTGGCTGGAGAAGTCGGCCCGCTGGTCGTTCCCGTCGACGGCGGCAACGGTGAGCGCGGCGGCCGCGGCCCCCGGTGCGCCGATGGTGCCCGGGTCGTAGGCGTTGCCCGCGGCGATCACGTACAGCGGACCGCCGTCGGCCGACAGCGCGTCGACCGCCTGCGACATGGGGTCGTCTCCGTCGGACGGGTCGCTGGAGCCCAGGCTCATCGACACGATGTCGGCGCCCCGCTCCTTGGCCCACTCCATACCCGCGATCGCGTCGGAGTCGTTGCCCGAGCCCGAGTTGCCGAGCACCTTGCCGACGAGCAGGCGTGCGCCCGGCGCAGCGCCCCTCTCCTTGCCGTCGGAGGCGGCGCCGGTACCCGCGATGGTGGACGCGACGTGGGTTCCGTGGCCGTGGCCGTCGTCCACGGCCTGACCGGCGACGAAGCTCTTGGACTCCTCGATCCGGCCCACGAGGTCGGGGTGGTCGAGGTCGGCGCCGGTGTCGAGCACCGCGACCTTCACGCCCTGCCCGTCGTAGCCCTGCTGCCAGGCTTCGTTCGCCTTGATCTGTGCGGTGTCGTCGGCGAGCGAGGCTTCCACCCGCGCGTCGAGCCACAGCTTGCCGATGCCGTCGTCCAGTGCGCGCGGAGCCTCGCCGGGGGCGATGTCCTGCCAGAAGGTGCGGGCTTCGTCCTTGTCGGTGCGCAGGGCGGACGCGTCGATCGAGGCGAGTGTGCGGACCTTCGTGGCGCCTTCGGGCGCCGCCGGGGGCCGTGCGGAACGGCTCTGCTCCGAGGCCGTCGCGATCAGCGGTACGGAGTCCTGGCGGGCGTCGTCGTACCCCATCGCGACCAGCTCGGTGACGTCGAAGAGGCGCGGGTCCAGCTTGTCCGCGGCCAGCAGCGGCATCGCCCGGGTCGGCACCACGTACGTGTGGTCGCCCCGGGTCTCCACCCGCACGCCGCTGTCCGCGTCGGCGGGGTCGACCGTCACGACGTCCCGGGCGCCGGGCAGGTCGGTGTAGTGGACGACGTCACCCGTGACCAGGGTGATGTCGTACGCCTTGCCCGGGAGGCTGCTCGCCGGGGTGGCCTGGACGGGGGCCGCCGTCGCGGCCGACACCCCCGTCCATCCGGTGAGCGCCATGGTCAGCGCGGTGGCAGCCGGCAGGAACCGGCGGGTGGTTATCGATCTCATGGACGGATTCAACCGGCGGAACAGCGCCCCGACGTCGAATGTTCATGTCGTCTTACCGACATGGCGGAAGTCGGACATCGCCGCTCCCCGCCGACGGGCGGTCCGGGCGAGGCGCGGGAGGCGGCCGGACCGCCGGCCCGGTCCGGCCGTCCGCGGGTGCGGAGCCGGACCGGGCCAACGCCCGTTGTCAGCGAACCTCGTACGCCCGGACGGTGCTCTGACTCACCGTCGCTCCCTCCGTGTCCGCGAGGGTCACGCGCAGGTGGACGAACGCTCCTGCCGGTATGCCCGCCGGGATCTCGCCCTGCCACGCCCCGTGGGCGCGCTCGACGTCCGCCGGGTGCCAGTCCGTGACGGCGTCCACGGTGGCCTCGGTGCCGTACGCGTACTCCAGGCGTACGTCGTCCAGCGCGACCGTGCCGCTCACGCCGTCGAGGACGGCGCTCAGGCCGACGGTCGTCGCCTCGCCCGCGGGCCGTGTGTTGCGCAGGTCCGACGGGACGTCCACGACCGGGACCAGCAGTCGCTGTGCGCCCTGCGAGGCGGCGCTCGACGGGAACGTCCACTCCGTGGCGTACGCGAGCCCCAGGCGGTCGGCCACGGAGGCGGGCCGACGCCAGGTCTGCCGGAACGTCACCTCCGCATCGCCCTGCGGGAGCGTGAAGATGCCCGCGGTCGATGCCTGGGGCTCCCCGTCCACGAGGAGTTGGCGGGTTCCGTAGTCGCTGTACCCGCCGGTGTTGTCGTGCCCGCCCGCGTCGCCGAAGGGTGCGAGGACGAAGGTGAGGCGGTCACTGTTGCGGGTCGTGAGCGCCCGGTCGTAGGTGTTGCGGACCGGGCCGTAGGGCGTCTTGTACCACTGGGCCGTGGTCCGCCCCCGGCCGACGGTGTGCGGGCCGTCGTAGCCGGTGCTGGTGTACGGGCCGAGGTCGCGGCGCATCAGGGTCGTCCAGGTGAGGCCCTCGTCGCCGGACGGGGTGAAGAACTCGGTGCGCTGCTGCGGCGCGCGCAGCGGCAGCGTCGTGCCGCCCGCCCAGACCGAGCCGATGCCGGGCAGACCCACCTGCGTGTCCGACCAGTACGTCGTGTCCGCGGCGCTCTGCACGTGGTAACGGGCGTCGGTCCGGGCGAGGGCGGAATCGTGGACGCGGATCCTGCCCGGTCGTATCGAACCCCGCGAGAGGGAGGCGAGGTTGTAGACGTACGGGCTCCGCGCCGTCGCGGTACCGGACCAGGAGACCGTGGCCGTGCCGTGCTCGGCCTCCGCCTTGACGGCGAGGGCGTCGGCCCAGGTGATGGTGGCCTGCGGGACACCCTCCGATCCGGTGACCTGGAAGCGGCCCTGGCTGTCGGGGACGGCAGCGAGCACTCCGGCCGCTCCGGCGCGGGCCGCGGCCGCCGCCCAGGTGTAGCCGTTGCCCCCGCCCGTACCGGCGTCCACCAGGGCGATCTTCCCGGTCAGGTCGTGGGCGGCGAAGTTGGCTTCCGTGCCCTTGCCGACGGGGACGACCTCGGCCGTTCCCGCACCGTCGAACTCGGTGGCCTTCTGGACCGGCAGCGGGTCCAGGGTGCGTCCGCCGCCGGTGGTGAAGCCGGCCTGCGGGGCGGTCTGTCGCGCCGCGGCCAGGAAGGTGAGGCCGGGCGCGTGGCCGACCCGCTGTGCGTAGACGCCCTTCACGTAACTGGGGACCGAGGTCAGGTAGCCCGCCTCGATCCGCCCGCTGTCGTCGAGGCCGACGGCAAGTCCCATCGCGAAGCCGTTCGCCCGGCTGGGCCGGTCGGTGCTCCAGGAGATCTCCTGCGCGTCGCGCGCGTCCAGCGTGACCGTGGTGTCGCCGGAGACCGTCACGGCCGGGTCGTAGAGCTGGGAGACGGAGGCGACGCTGCCGATGTCGCCGGGCTCGTCCCGCGTCATGATCATGCCGCTCAGGGAGTACGCGCCCAGGGGCACCCGGATGGTGGTGCTGCCCGGCTGCGGATAGCCGAGGGTGTACCGCCTCGCCGTGTCCCGGTGGGTGTCGAACAACTGGAACGCGGACGGTGTGACCGTCGGGTCGCCGTGCCGGTCGAGGCCCTCGACCGTGAGGTCGGCCGACGGCTCCTCCATGTGCGCGCCGAACGGGACGGTGACCCGGACGCCGTGCGCTCCCACGGCGACGAGACGGCCGGTGACCGTGCCGTAGTCGCCCGCGTCGAGGCGCGCGCCGGGGTCGATGCGGAGCGCGACGTCGGCGGAACCGTTCGCGGGCACGGTGACCGTGCGCCGGACGGGCGAGGCGAACCCCGACAGCCGGGAACCGTCGTCGCCGCGAACGTCCCGGACGGTGAGGGCGAGGACGACGTCCCTGCCGGTGACGTTCGTCAGGGTGACCGGCTCGTCCACGGGGGCAAGGCCGGACTGCGGGTACGCGAAGTCCCCCAGAAGCGGCGCGGGTTCGGCGACCACGGGCTGCGTCACCGCCCGGGCCACGTCCATCGGTCCCGCACCCTGCTCCAGGACGGGCACGCCGGTGGTGGCGGCGGACGAGGTCAGCAGCGCCTTCACCCGGGCCGGGGTGGCGCGGGGATACCGCTGGAACAGCAGGGCGGCGCCTCCCGCCACGTGCGGGGTCGCCATCGAGGTGCCGGACATCTCCTGGTACGCCAGGTCTCCGCGCCCGCCCGCCCGTGCGGCGACGACCTCGACGCCCTGGGAGGCGAGGTCGGGCTTGGCGGTCCTGCCGTCCACGGACGGGCCGCGGCTGGAGAAGGAGGCCGTCCGGTCCTTCCGGTCCAGTGCGCCCACGGTCAGCGCGCTCGGGGCGCAGCCGGGGGTCGACACGGTGCCGTGCAGCGAGGCGTTGCCGGCGGCGATGACGAACAGCGCCTGCCCGCTGAGGCGTTCCACCGCGTCGACGTCGGGGCCGCTGCAGTCAGCCGAGCCGTCGGCGCCCAGCGACATGGAGACGACCTGGGCGCCCTCCGCGACGGCCCACTCCATGCCGGCGACGATGCCGCTGAGGGTGCCGGAGCCGTCGTCGCCGAGGACCTTGCCGACGAGCAGCTCCGCTCCGGGCGCCATGCCGGCGTACTTTCCGTGCGAGGCGGCCCCGGTGCCCGCGATGGTCGAGGCGGTGTGGGTGCCGTGTCCGGTACGGTCCTGCGCGTCCGCGCCGGTGACGAAGACCTTGGTCTCCGAGATGCGTCCGGCGAGGTCGGGGTGGGCGGCGTCGACGCCGGTGTCGAGGACGGCGACCTTGACGCCGGTGCCGTCGAGTCCGGCGCGACGGGCGGCTGTCGCCCCGGTGAGCGGCACGGTCGGGCTGCCGAGGCCGGTGACCGCGCTGCCGTGCACCTTGGCGTCGAGCCAGATCTTGCGCACACCGCCGGTGGCGGCCCGGGGCCGTCCGCCGGCGGACTTCGGTACGAGGCCCGGCCAGGCGGCCCGGGCGGACTTCTTGTCGACGGCGAGTCCGGCGCCGCCGATCGAGTCCAGGCCGGCGGTGGTCCGGACGCCCGGGACGGAACTGCGGGGCGCGCGCCCGCCTTCGTACTCGACGACGACGGGGACGGTCTCGGAGTGGGCGTCGTCGTATCCGTCGGTGATGAGTTTGCCGATGTCGAAGAGCGCGGGGTCGACCAGTCCGGCGTCCACCAGCTCTTCGACGCCCTGCGGGAACACGTAGGTGCTCTCGCCGTCCTGCCAGGTGGCGGCGGGATGGTCGGTGGCGTCGGCGGTGCGCGGCGCCGCCGAGAGGACACGGCCGCGTGCGTCGACACGGGCGTCGACCACGTCGCCGGTGACGAGCGTGACGGTCCGGGTGGCCGCTGCCGCATCGGCGGCCAAGGGAGTACCGGTGTAAGCAGGTTCGACGGCGGATGCGGCGTGGGTGCCCACGGCCAGCAGGGCAACGGACAGGAGCCCGAGGGCTGTTTGCCGCACAGGGGTATTTCTGCGTCTCACAGGTGTTCTCCAGAGGGACGTGAGGTGATGCGTCGATGGGAAGAACAGACTGGCCAACACGGTTGCCCCGTAGGGAAGATGGAGGTGGCGGGCCGTCGCCATGACGTGTTTCCGACAGTCGGTGGAGGACAGCGGGGGCCGCCGCGTCGGCCTGGTGGCGAGCGAGGGTGAAGTGACAGCGGGTCGTGGTGTGACGACACTGGTGCCATGTCGTCCGATCTTGGAACATCACCCCGGCAGCCGCTCGCCCCGGCCTCGGCCGCCTCGGAGCGCGCCCTCGACACGGCGCGGGAGGCTGATTCCCTGCGCTCACGGTTCGCCGGCCTCCGGACGGAGCTGCGTGACGCGGACGCCGCGCTGACCCAGCTCCTCGCGGCCTGGCGGCCGGGCGGAGGCGCGACGGAGGAGTTCGTCGTGGTGTGGGAGGGCCGCGAGGCCCAGGCCCGCCGGTTGCTGGAGCTGGAGTACGGGGCGCGTACGTCGCTGCTGGTCTTCCAGTCGGGCGCCAACACGGTCGCTCCCGTCCCGACGACACTGCTCGACGACGACGGGCTGCCGGACGCGACGGCGGAGGATTCGGACGACCCGCCCCAGCCGGCCCACGAGCCCGCCGGGGAGCCGGCGCGCAAGGACGGAAACCCCGATGTCTCCTACCGTGTGGTCGTCGACCGGGCGTTCCTGTCCGAGCCGGCGGCCGTCCGCGCGCTCGACGAACGCGTATCGGCGGGGAACGAGGTGCGGGTGGTCGACCAGCCCCTGCTCAAGCTGGTCGTCGCGGACGGGGAGACGGCGATGGTCCAGCTCGACCAGGGGCGTTCGCTGGAACTGCGGCCGCCTCTGGTGCTGCTGGCCACCGAACTCTTCGAGTCGGTCTGGCGGCGCTCGCGTCCCTATCTCCGTGAGGACGGCGACCTCAGCCCCACGGACCGCAGAATTCTCCAGCTGATGCTCTCCGGGCTGACGGACACGGCGACGGCCCATCAACTGGGCGCGTCGCCGCGGACGATCCAGCGGCGGGTGCGCGCCCTGATGGACGTGGCCGCCGTCTCCTCGCGTGTGCAGCTGGGCTGGTACGCGATGCGCAACAACTGGGTGTGACGGCGGGAGCGCCCCCGGCGCTCCCGCCGACGGTCACATCCGGCCCACGTAGAACTCCAGGGTCCGGCCGTGCAGCCGTTTCACCGGGTCGGCCCAGTGGTCGGCGGTGCTGTTCTGCGCCAGGTAGTTCTGGACGACCCAGCCCAGGTCCCGCGCGTCGACCGTGCCGTCGTGGTCGATGTCGGCGGACCGTTCGGCGGTGCCGCGGGCCGCGTAGACGGCGGCGGCGTCCCGGACGTCGATGACGTCGTCGCCGTTGACGTCGCCCGCGACGAGGGTGGCGTCGGACGCGGCGCTGGTGCCGGCCGTGCCGAAGTCGCCGTGCGCGGCCAGGTCGACGTCCTGGTACCAGGTGAAGTGGCCGGGCACGGAGACCTCGAACCGGTAGGGCGCGCCCGCCGGTTCGAGCCCGGAGGCAGCCATCCGGGCGGCGGCGTCGGCGTTCAGGGTGTGCCGGGTGCCGTCCGGCGCGGTGAGCGTCGCCCGGAAGCCGTCGGCGCTGTAGTCGCGGCCGGTGTCGTACGCGTAGTTCTTGGTGAGCAGGGCCTCCGCGGCGGGGCGTGCGTTGAAGGTGGACGTGGGGTTCAGCATGCGTACGGAGCCGTAGAACTGGATGTTCAGCGGCACCTTGGTGCCCGAGGTGTCGGTCGCGGAGGTGGTGCCGGTGCTCAGGCCCGCCGAGGCCGTCCAGGTGTTGCCGGTGACCTCGTAGGTGACCTTGAGCAGCGGCATGGAGTCCGCGTCCAGGCCCTCGGGGTCGGCGACGTCGAAGGCCACGGTGCGGTAGGAGGACGCTCCGGCGGAGACGTCGGCCGTGGTGCGGATGTCCGACGGTTGGTGGGCGGCGAGTTCACTGGTCGGCTCGACGGCGAGCAGTTTCAGGTTGCCCGCGTGGTAGCGGATCTGCGTGGAGAAGCTCTTCCAGTGCTTCAGGTCGTGCGCGGTGAACGTGTACGTGACCTTGTCGCCCGCGCGGGCGGATGCCGCGCTCGCGTCGCCGACGACGTAGGGCACGCCCTCCTTGATGGTGTTCAGGACGCGGACGTCGCCGATGTTGCCCGCCGCGTCGGTGGGCCACAGCTTGAACATCGCGGTGGGCGGACCGGCGCTGTACGGCAGCCGGGCGTCGACGGTGCCGTCCGCGCCGACTCCGGTGTGTCCGGTGGGCGCGTTGTAGTTGGCGTAGGAGTAGTAGAGGACGTTGTCGTCCTGTCCGATGTCGAGTCCGGAGGCGCGGATCGCTGCCGTCTGGTCGTCGACGAGCTTACCGGTGACGGGGAACGACGTGTCGGCCGCCGGGTGTTCGACGACGGTGGGGTGGGCGGGGTTCCACGTGCCGTACGCGTCCTCGTAGGTGGGGACGGTGGAGTCGACGTAGACGTCGCGCAGTTCGGTGTCGGTGCCGCCGTCGGCGTCGGTGCCGACGATCCGCAGCTTGTAGGCGCCGTCCTTCATCCAGCGGCCCCGCGGGTCGATCGGGGTCGCCTTGTCGCCGGTCAGCGGGAAGTACCAGGCACCGACGGTGGCGGGGCCGTAGAGGACGCCCTCGGTCAGTCCGACGGTGTTGATGCCGCCGACGTAGCCGATGTCCTTGCCCTGCTTGTCGGTGAGGAAGATGTCGATGCTGCGGAGCTGTCCGGCCATCTTCAGGTTGAAGGTGGCCGCGCCGCCGCCGACGGCGCCGTCCGGTGAGTTCTGCCCGGTCGAGAGGACCGACTTGGTCATGTCTATCTCCTCGAACCCGGACTTCGCGAGCCGCATGCCGAACGGGACGCGCAGACTGTGCGTCTGCGTCCCGCGCGCGGGCGTCAGGGTGAGGTAGCCCTCGTAGTACCCGGCGGGCGCGTCGGCGGGGACGTGCAGCGTGGTGCGTACGGTGGCCTTGCCGCGGGCGCCGACGCTCACCGTGTCGTCGGTGCTGAGCGTGACGTGGGCGGCGGCTGCGTCCTGGGACGTTCCGGAGCCTCGGGTGAATACGGTGCTCACCCGGTAAGTGCCCGGGCGGGCAGCGTCGTTGACCAGGCGCAGGGTGTGCCCGGCGTCGGTCCTGCGGCCGAGCGGCAGGACGCCGAGGTCCAGGGCGCCGGTGCGGTGGCCGAGCTGGGTCTCCGCGCCTTCGAGCGTCAGGTAGGGGGTGTCGCCCTCGACCTGGAGCGCCGCGGTGGTGTGCACCGCGGCGTACGGGTCGACGGCTCCGGCGCCGGCCTCGAAGACGCTGACGTCACCGGGCATCGGGGCCGCGGTGTTCATCAGGGCCGTCTTGACGTCGTCGGGGGTGAGGCCCGGATCGTGCTGGAGGAGGAGGGCGGCGGTTCCGGCGACGTAGGGGCTCGCCATCGAGGTGCCGCTGAGGCGGGCGTAGGCGTACGTGTAGTCGCCGCCGGCCGGGTCGACGATGTCGGCGGGCACGGAGGACAGGACACTCACGCCCGGCGCGGTGACCTCGGGCTTGATGTCCCCGGTGCCGTAGACGGGGCCGCGCGAGCTGAAGTCGGCCAGGCCTCCGCCGCCGAGGCGGAAGGTGCCCGCGGCTGCGAACGACACCTCGGTGTTGAGGCCCGCGGCGGCCAGGGCCGCTCCGTCGGCGGCGGTCACCGAGAACGCCGGGACGTAGGAAGCCGCCTCACCTATGTAGAACGGGATGTGTCCCTCGTCGGCGTTGTCGTTGACGAGGAGGACGGCCGCGGCGCCCATGCTCCGCGCGCGCCGCACCTTCTCGTCGAGGCTGATCGCACCGCGTTTCACCAGGACGGCCCTGCCGGTGACGTCCTTGCCGGTGTAGCCGGCCGCCGTGCCGGTGCCGACGTCCGCCACGGGACGCGGCCGGTCGGCCAGCCGGTCGAGGGCGTCGCCGTAGGGCTGGGCCAGCAGCCGGACCCCGGCCGTGGTCCCGCCCGTGCTCACCGTGTAGGCGGGCAGGGTCAGCGGCTCGTCGTGGGCGCCGACGGTCAGTGGCAGGGCCGCCGCGCCCGGCGTGCCGAGCGTGCCGGCGGCCGGGCCGCTGTTGCCGGCGGCGATGACGGTGGTCACCCCGGCGAGGACGAGGTTGTCGGCGGCGACGGCCTGCGGGCTCAGCGGGTCGTTGAGCGCGGCGCCGAGCGACATGTTGACGACGTCCATGCCGTCGGACGCGGCCCTGTCCATCGCGGCGAGGATGTCGCTGGTGTTGCCGGTGCCGTAGGGGCCGAGCACGCGGTACGCGTGGATCTCGGCGCCGGGCGCCACACCGTGCGCGGCGCGCGCCTCGGCGGGGTCGCCCTGCCCGGCGATGATGCCGGCGACGTGGGTGCCGTGCTCGGTGTAGTACGTCGATCCGGCGTTCGTCTCCGCCTGGCCGGAGGCCTTCCAGTCGGCGTACGTGGTCTCCATCGGGTCGTCGTCGCCGTCGACGAAGTCGTAGCCGCCGGCGTAGACCGCCTTCAGATCGGGGTGGTGGTAGTCGATCCCGGTGTCGATGACGCCGATCTTCACGCCCTTGCCGGTGACGCCTTCCAAGTGGAGGCGGTCCACGCCGTCCGCCGGTTCCGGCGCGTCCGGTGCCGGGGCGGTGGCGGGGGCGCCGGTGGCCGCGCCCCCGGTGAGTGCCTTGACCTCGGTGTCGGGCCAGACCGCCGCGACCTCGTCGTGGTCGAGCAGTTCGCCGACGCGGTCGCCCGGCAGGGTCAGACTGACGCCGTCGAAGCTCCGGGTGTAACTGCGCTGCACCCGCGCGGCGACGGCGCCCTTGCCGGCGCTCCGGCCCGCCGGGTCCGATGCGTCGGCCACCGCGTCGGAGAACATGGTGTCGAGGGTGGCGCGGAAGGTGTCGTGCGCCTTGCCGACGGCGCCGCGGGCGTCCGCGTCGCTGAGCGTGCGGCCGTCGGCGGCGGCGAGCAGGCGGGCGGTCCGGGCGGGCGGCGTACGCAACTGCACGATCACGTCGACGGGTTTGCCGGAGCCGAGGGCCGCCTCGTCGGTGACGTGCAGGCCGCCGATGTCCAGCGAGGCCATCCGGTGCAGTGCCTGGATCTCCTGCTCGTCCAGGCCCGTGAGGACGTCGCCCGCGCTCACCGGGGCCTTCGGGGCGGGTGTCGCGGCCTGCGCCGTGACCATGGCGGTCAGGGTGGCGAGCACCGTGGCAGCGGCGACCGCGGCGAGGCGCGCGCGTCTGGGTACGTGTGTCATGTTCCTGCTCCTCTCCGGACGGATCGTGCCGTCGGGTGCCCTGCCGTGGGACGCCGGCAGTCGTCCGAGCATGGGCGTACGGCTGACCGGCACGGAAGCGCGGAAGGTGGCGGGATTACGACGTGTCGTCAAAACGCCAGTTCACTCGTGGTGTTCGACGCCCTCACCCCCAAGCGTGCGACGACCGCTCCGGCCCATCGCGGGTGGCGCGTGTCGTCTTCACGCCGTGTCGCAGTCCCGCCAGCGGCTCGCGCCGCTCCCGGCAACGCGGGGTCGGTATACGTGGCGTGAACTCCCGTCCACCGAAGGGGAAAACATGCCACCGACCGTCCCCCGGCGCCGACGCCGGCTCACCGCCGCCGCCCTCGCCGCAGGCCTGACCGGTTCACTGCTCGGGCTCTCGACCCTGCCGGCCCGGGCGGCCGAAGTGCCGCATCCGCTGGGTGCCGCCGTGCCCCACACCGCCAAGGAGGCACCCCGGTCCGGGGACGACAAACTGGGCGCGCACGACCGGGCGTTGCTCCAGACGGCCGAGAGCAAAAAGCGGAAGACCGTCACCGTCCTACTCGCCACGGACGAGGGCGACACCGCGAAACTCCGCGCGAAGGTCACCGAACTCGGCGGCCACACGGGCACGTTCGACGACGGTCTCGGTTACGTGCGCGCCACCGTACCCACCGACGAAGTGGCCCGGCTGACCGCACTCTCCTCCGTCCGCGCCGTCGACCTCAGCGAGACCTTCGAGCTTCCCGACCCCTCACCGGTCGACGCCGGGGACGCCGAGGCCGCCCGGGGCGCGGGTTCCGGCAGCGGTCCCGCCGCTCCGGGCCGGCTCACCCCCGCCGACAACCCCTACCTGCCGACCGGGGAGACCGGAGCCACGGACTTCACGGCGTCCCACCCCGCGTGGGACGGCCGGGGCGTGACCGTCGGCATCCTCGACACCGGTGTGGACGTCTCCCATCCGGCGCTGCGGACCACCACCACGGGCGTGCCGAAGATCAAGGACTGGGTGACGGCGACCGACCCGGTCGGCGACGGCGACCCGACGTGGCTGGAGATGCGGCTGAAGGTCACCGCGGTGGACGGGGGCTTCCGGTACGGCGGGGTGGACTGGAAGGCCCCGGACGGAGCCTACGAGTTCGCGGTGTTCGACGAGTCGAAGACCTGGGGCAGCGAGCTCGCCGGTGACGTCAACCGTGACGGCGACACCAAGGACTCCTTCGGCGTCCTGTACCGCGAGTCGGACCACACCGTGCGGGTGGACTCCGGCCTCGACCACGTCTTCGGCGACGACGACGTCGTCGAGCCGTACGCGGAGAGCGGGAAGTGGGCCGTTTTCGGGACCGACGACCCCGCCACCGCGGTGAGCGAGTCGATGCCCTTCACGGTCGAACACCGCGACGACGTCGACCTGTCGGCGCGCGGCGGCACGAGCACCGGCAAGACCGCCGACTTCGTGAACATCGGCATCGTCTCCGGTGCGCACGGCACCCATGTCGCCGGGATCGCGACCGGCAACGGCCTGTTCGGCGGGCGGATGGACGGCGCGGCACCGGGGGCGCAGGTCGTGTCGGAACGCGTCTGCCTGTTCGCCTCCGGCTGTACGTCGTACGCGCTCGCCGAAGGGATGATCGACGTCGTCGTCGACAAGGGGGCCGACGTGGTCAACCTGTCGATCGGCGGTCTGCCCGCGCTCAACGACGGGACCAACGTCCGTGCCGTGCTGTACAACCGGCTGATCGACGAGTACGGGGTGGAGATCGTCTCGTCGGCGGGGAACGACGGACCGGGCATGAACACGGTCTCCGACCCGTCCGTCGCCGACCGGGTGATCTCGGTGGGCGCTTCGGTCAGCAAGGACACCTGGTGGGCCGATTACGGCTCGCGTGTGTCCGCGGGCCAGGGCCTGTTCCCGTTCTCGGCGCGCGGTCCGCGCGAGGACGGCGGGATGAAGCCCGAGATCGTCGCACCGGGCGCGGCCGTGTCGTCCGTACCGACCTGGATGCCCGGGGAGAGCGTCCCGCAGACCGGTTACGCGCTCCCCGCCGGGTACGCCATGTACAACGGCACGTCCATGTCCTCGCCGCAGGCCGCGGGCGCCGCCGCTCTGCTGCTCTCGGCCGCGTACGGCTCCGGTGTGAAGGTGACGCCCGAGGCGCTGCGTACCGCGCTGACCGGCTCGGCCCGCTTCCTGGACGACACGCCCGCGTACGCGCAGGGTGCCGGCCTGATCTCGGTGCCGGACGCCTGGAAGCTGCTGGCGAAAAAGGTCCGGCCGACCTCCTACGCCGTCGAGGCTCCGGTGTGCGGGGTGCTCGCCTCGCGGCTGGCCACCCCGAAGTCCGGCTCCGGTGTGTACAACCGCTGTGCCCCGGGCGACGGCGGCCAGACCCTCGGCCGTCCCCGCGACTACGAGATCCGGCTGACCCGTACCGGCTCCGGGAGCGGTACGGCGACGCTGTCGTGGGTGGGCGACGACGGTACGTTCGACGCCCCGCGCTCGGTCCGCCTGACCGAGGGCCGCGCGTCCGTCGTCACCGTCCGCGCGCACGCCCGGTCGGTCGGAGCGCACTCGGCGCTGCTGCGCGTGGACGACCCGGCCACGCCCGGTGTCGACCGGCTCGTACCGGTCACCGTCGTCGTCGCGGCCGAGCCCGCGAAGCCGTCGTACGCGGTGTCGGACCGGGGGTCCGTCGACCGCAACGCGACCCGGTCGGTGTTCGTGTCCGTGCCCGAGGGGGCGGCCTCGCTCAAGGCCGGCCTGAGCGGGATCGCCGACGGGAGCCAGACCCGGTTCCTCGCGATCGACCCGCAGGGCATGCCGGCGGAGGACACGGTGGCGGCCCGCTGCTACACGGACTACTCGGACACCGAAGACTGCGACCCGGCCTCACGCGTCTACGAGCACCCGATGGCGGGGGTGTGGGAGTTCGAGGTGGACGCACGGCGTACCTCTCCGGTCCTGGAGAACCCGTTCCGGCTGGCCGCCACCGTGCTCGGCGCCGGGTTCGACGCTCCGTCGTCCGTGATCGCCGAGGCCGCGCTGCACGCCCCGGCGGAGAAGTCCTTCACCGTCGTCAACCGGTTCGCCCCGGTGACCGCGCACCCCGTCGGCGGTTCCCTCGGGGCGCTGTCCGAGGCGACCCCGACCCTCGGTGACCAGCAGATGACCGGCAAGACCCTGACGGTGCCGCGCGACGCGACCCGCCTGGAGGTGTCGATGGGCAACGCCTCCGACCCGGACGCCGACCTGGACCTGTACCTGCTCACCCAGTCCGGCGCGGTCGTGGCCTCGTCGGCCAACGGCGGTGCGCGCGAGTCCCTGACGATCGACGACCCGAAGCCTGGGTTCTACCTGCTCTACATCGCGGGGACCGACGTACCCTCCGGCAGCACCACCTTCGACATCCAGGACACCGTGTTCTCCGCGTCGCTCGGCTCGGTGACGGTGGACGGCGGACCGGTGCACCTGCGCTCCGGCCAGTCGGCGAAGGTCGCCGGCCGGCTGGTCCCGGACGTGGTTCCGCCGGCCGGCAAGCGCCTGGTCGGCCGGTTCTCACTGGCCACGGACGAGGGCACCACGCTGGGCAGCGCCGATGTACTGCTGGGCAAGGTGACCCAGCCACAGGCCGAGGTCACCGGTTCGTTCGGTCCGGCGATCGGCTTGAGCCTGGACGACGCGGGCCGGGTGGCGGGTTCTCAGCAGGTGTCCGGCAGAAGCCGGCCGATCCGCTGGGACCCGGAGAGCGGAATCACGCTCCTCGAACAGGCGGACGCCCATGACGGCCACGTCCTGGCCCAGAGCCCGTCGGGTGATTACGCCGCCGGTCAGCTGACCCTCCCGGACGGCACCCGGGGTGCCGTCTGGTCGCCGGACGGGAAACTCACCACCCTGCCCCTGCCGGACTGGGAGGCGTACAGCTTCGACCGGGCCTACGCCGTCAACGACGCGGGGTCCGTGGTCGGCAACGCCACCGGCTACCTGAAGGACCCGGCGACCGGCCGCAGCCTCCAGGTGAACGACCCGTTCGTGTGGACGGCGCAGGACGGCTTCCGCAGGCTGCCGCACCTGACCGCCAGCCGCACGCAGACCGAGCCGCTCGCGCTCAACGGCGCCGGTGTGGTGGTCGGGCACTCCGCCAAGGACGGCGCGCGGCGCGCCGTCCGGTGGGACGCCGACGGAACCATCACCGACCTGGGCGTCCTGCCGGGCATGACCGACAGCTACGCCCGGTCCGTCAACGCCACCGGGACGATCGTCGGCACCAGCGGCGACGACGCGTTCGTCCTGAAGCCGGGCGGCACGATGACCCGCCTGCCCGACTTCGGGTACGACGCCCACGCGCTCGGCGTGAACGACGCGGGCTGGATCACCGGCACCGCGGAGGTCGAGCCGGACTCCACCACTGCCGTGGTGTGGGACCCCGAGGGCCGCATGTACGACCTGGGCGCGATGGTCGACCGCTCCCACTGGGCCCCCTTGGAGGGGATCGCCATCAACAACCGCGGTCAGGTGGCGTTCTACGCGATGGACGTTACGGGCGGAGGTTCGACGAAGATCGTCGTGGCCGGTCTGCCCGTCTGACGTCGAGGCCGGTCCGCCCGCCTGACGACCGGTTCGCCCGGGGAGCCGCCCGGTGGTGTGCCCGCATCCGGCACGGCGCACCACCGGTTCCCCGGCCCGGGGCACTGCTTCGCGCCGCCGGCCTACTTCCCTGTCCGGGCGGTGTCCGTGGCCGCGGCGGCCTTGCCGAGAGTGCGGTCGCAGACGGTCAGCAGGAGGTAGACCACCCCGGCACCGAGCATCACCCGGGCGAGCTGGTGCATGCCGCCGGTGCCGGCGTGTTCCCCGAAGGACGCGGCGGTCGCGGAGGAGGCGACCATCGAGCCGATGTAGGCGAAGGTGCGCAGCAGACCGGCCGAGGAGGCGGTGCGCTCGGGATCGGCCTGGAAGTAGACGGAGTTCTGCAGGGCCAGGTTGTTCAGCCCCTGCGGGACGCCGAAGATCAGGGCGACCAGGAGCAGCAGCCACACGGGGCTGGTCCCGGAGAGCGTCAGGATCAGCAGGCAGGCGACGATCTGCCCGGCGGCGCCGACGACCAGTTTGCCGCGCACGCTCTTGCGCCGCCCGGTGACCACGGAGATGCCGATCGCCATCAGGAACATGGGGATCTGCACCAGCCCGGCGTGGAAGGGCGACAGCCCGTAGCCCTCCTCGGTCCACTGGCTGAAACCGTAGAGGAAGGCGTACGCGACGACGTACGCGACGAGCGCGCGCGCGTAGGTGGCCAGCAGCGGGGTGTTGCCGCCGAGCACCCGCAGGTCGATGAAGGGGGTGGCGGTGCGCAGTTCGCGTACGGCGAAGGCGGCTCCGGCGGCGGCGACGATCAGCAGCAGGTACCAGTTGCGCAGGTGCAGGTTCATCAGGAAGAGCAGCAGCGAGGTGAGCGTCGCGGCGAACAGCCCCATGCCGGGCAGGTCGATCCGGGCGGCCACGCTCCCCCGCCGCGGGGACCCGCCCGTGGCCGGCTCGTCCCCCCGGTCGCCTGTGGCGCCGGCCTTGGGCAGTCGCCAGAGCCCCAGCAGTACGGCCGCGACGGCCAGCGGGATGTTCAGCGCGAAGGTCGCACGCCATCCACCCACTCCGATCAGCAGTCCGCCGAGCAGCGGTCCGATGACGGCGACGGTCTGGTTGGCGACCGCGAGGGCGGTCAGTACCCCACCGGGGTTGTCCTGTCCGGTGCGCTTGCCCTCGCTGCGCAGCAGTGCCATCGCGGCGGGGTACCCGGCGCAGGTGCCGAATCCGAGCAGGACCCGGGAGGCGATCAGTACGCCGAGGTTCGGCGCCAGGGTGCCGACGACGCCGGCGACGCCGACGAGGCTCGTGCTGACCAGGAAGAGCCTGCGCGGCCCGAAGATGTCGATGAGCCGGCCCACGACGGGCTGCCCGAGTGCCGTGGCCAGGTAGAGGGCGGAGACCAGCCACGCCGTCTGCGAGGCCGGGGCGCCCAGGGCCTTGGCGATGGGGACGAGCGCGACGGAGATGATCGTCGAGTTGACCGGGTTCAGGACGGAGCCGAGCATCATGGGCGGCAGCAGCCGCCGGTCGAACGCCGGTTTGTCCCTCCCGGCTATGGATTGCGTCTTGGCGTCAGTCATGGGTCAGCCGCTCCAGTACGGCCAGGGCGGCGATCACTGCCTGGCGTTCTTGTTCCGTGCACCTGTCCTGCAACCGTTCGGCCAGCCACTCCGTACGGATCTGCCGGCCTTCCTCCACCCGCCGCCTGCCCTCAGGAGTCAGCGCGATCAGCAGGCGCCGCCCGTCCGACGGGTCGGGGCGCCGCACCACGAGCTCCCTCGCGGCGAGTGCCGCGACGGTGGCCGTCATCGACTGGTGGCGCACGCCTTCCGCGGCGGCGAGCTCGGTCGCGGTGACACCTTCCTCACCGGCCAGCCGGGCCAGGACCGACGACTGCCCGAGGGTGAGGTCCTCGACGGCGGAGGCGTTCAGGATGCGACGCCGCAGCCGGCTGATGACCGCGCGGATCTCGTACGAAGCCTGGACCGCCGAGGGTGACGGGTGCGAGTTCTCGCTCATGCCCGCCACGGTAGCTTCTACAGTTTGGGCTGTACAGTTTCACCTGTATGATCCCGGCGCCACCTCATCCGCTGCCACCGCCACGACACGGTGAGGCACACGACGACGCCATGGCGCGCTCGCGCCGACGGGACCCACTCCCACAGCCCCCGGCAACGCGCCCCGCAGCGAACGCTGGCGATTTCACCGATGGCGGCCGGCTCCCGCTCCGAGACTCTGGTCCGGCCAGACACCGAGCCCCCCGCATTCTTGTCAGGAGCATTCCATGCGCCGTTCCCCCCGCCGCCTTCTCGGCGTTCTCGCCGCTGCCGCCGCCGCGTTCACCTTGTTCTCCTCGGCGTCGACCGCCGGCGCCGCCGACTCCGCGTCCGCGCCGGCCGCCTCCGTGAGCCGATCGGCCTCCGCACAGGTGCTGTCGACCAGCACCCCGGTGGTCTTCGTCCACGGGTACACCGGCAACGCTTCCAACTGGGTGACCGCCAAGAGCGTCTTCCAGCTCAACGGCTGGTCCGGCTCCAACCTGTTCGCCTACGAGTACGACTCGTACGGCAACAACATCACCAACGCGCAGGGCCTGGCCACCTTCGTCAACAACGTGAAGGCCCAGACCGGCGCGAGCAAGGTCGCCATCGTCAACCACTCGATGGGCGGCCTGGTCAGCCAGTACTACCTGAAGGTGCTGGGCGGCAACACCAGCGTCAGCCACCTCGCGTCGATCGCCGGCGCGAACCACGGGACGACGTACGCCGGCGCCTGCCTGATCTACACCACCTGCCAGCAGATGTACCCGGGCTCCTCGTTCATCTCCCAGCTCACCTCGGGCGACGAGACCCCCGGCACCACCAAGTACGCCACCTGGTACTCGGCGTGCGACGGCATCATCCTCCCGTACACCAGCACCAAGCTGGACGGCGCGACCAACAACAACGTGGCCTGCCAGACCCACATCGGGTACCTGACGGACACCGTCGTGCTCGGCCAGATCGCGAGGTTCGTCGCCTCCTGACCGCGAGCGGGCCGCCCCTCGCCCCGACGTGGCGCGAGCGGGCCGCCCACGCCACGGTCGACACGCATTCCGCCCCCGGCATCCCTGCCGCCGGGGGCGGCACGCGTGCACGGCCGGACCGCCCGCGTCCGGTACGGGACGGCCGTACGGAGAGTCCGGAAGCGGAGTTCGTGGCCCACCGGTTGCGCGTCCTTCATCGGGGGCGCCACGCGCGACCCTATAGTGCACGAGGGCCGACGCCCCCGCAGGCCGGGGTCCACGGGGGCGCGCCCGTGGCGCATCCCGCAAGACTGTCGGGTCCCTGACAATAAGGAGTCGGCTCATCGCCCGTCGACGGACTCCCGGCGGACGCCCCGTGTTCACGGCGCTCCGCTGTCGTGAAGAGGTGACTTCCAGACTCGCTCCACCTACGGCGCTCACGGCAGCCACACGCCGACGGTTCGTCACCGTCACCGCCGCCGCTGCCGCCCTCGCCCTCTCCGGCGCCCTCCCCAGCGCGGGTGAGGCCGCCGCCGCTCCCGCCGCCCGGCTCAAGGACGATCCCTTCAAACTGGGTGTCGCCTCCGGTGATCCGCTGCCCGACGGGGTCGTCCTGTGGACCCGGCTGGCTCCCGATCCCCTCGCCCCGTTCAGCGGAATGGACCGGCGGACCCACCCGGTGCAGTGGGAGGTCGCCTCCGACGAACGGTTCCGCAGGATCGTCCGGCGCGGAACCGCCCAACTGACCCCGGAGTTCAACCACACCGCCCATGTCGACGTCCGCGGCCTGGAGCCGTGGCGCGAGTACTTCTACCGGTTCCGCTGCGGCGGGTTCATCAGCCCCGTGGGGCGTACGAAGACCGCGCCCGCCGCCCATCAGCTCGTGCCCCGCCTCTCCCTGGCTTTCGCCTCCTGCCAGGCCATCTGGGAGGGCTGGTTCACCGCCCACCGCGACCTCGCGGCCCGCCGCCACGACGTGGTGCTGTTCCTCGGGGACTACATCTACGAGTTCGGCATCGACCGGGGTGTCCGGCCGGACGACGGCGACGAGCACCACACCCGCCAGGCGGTGACCCTGGACGACTACCGGCAGCGGTACGCCTACTACAAGCTCGACCCCGACCTCCAGGCCGCCCACCACTCCGCCCCGTGGATCGTCGTCTTCGACGACCACGAGGTGGTCAACAACTGGGCGAACCTCGCCGCCGACGGCTCCACGCCGGACGACCTGCTGATCCGCCGGGCCAACGGGTTCCGGGCGTACTGGGAGAACATGCCGCTGCGCGCGCCCCAGTTCCCGCAGGGCCCGGACATGCAGTTGTACCGGCGTCTCGGGTACGGGCGCCTCGCCGAGTTCTCGATGCTCGACACCCGCCAGTACCGCGACGACCAGGCGAACGGGGACGGGACCAAGGCCCCGAACGCGGCGACCGCCGACCCGGCGCGTTCCATCCTCGGCTTCCCGCAGGAGCGCTGGCTGCTCGACGGGCTGAGCGGTTCACGGGCACGCTGGAACATCCTGGGCCACCAGACGGCCATCACCCTGCTCGACACGGTGGCCGGACCGGACGTCGCCGTCCCCATGGACACCTGGGACGGGTACAGCGCCTCCCGCGACCGGCTGCTCGGCGGCATCGCGGACCGGGGGGTGCGCAACGTCGTCAGTCTCGCCGGCGACCTGCACCGCAGCGTCGCGAGCGATCTGGCGCTCGACTTCCACGACCCGGATTCCCGCGTCGTGGCGACCGAGTTCGTGGGCACCTCGATCGCCTCCGGCCTCGACGGCCAGGACCTCGATGCCACGGGACAGGTGCTCCTCTCCGAGAACCCGCACATGAAGTTCGGCAACTTCCAGCGAGGTTACGTCAGTTGCGAGATCACCCCGGACCTGTGGCTGGCCGACCACCGCGTGTGCGACCGGGTCACCGTGCCGGACGGCACCGTGAGCAGCAGGACCGTCCTCGCCGTCGAGAGCGGCGTCCCCGCCATCCAGCAGGTCTGAGGAGCGCGCCATGAAGACAGCCGTGAAGAGCGCCCGCACGGTCACCACCGTCGCCTTCGTCGCCATCACCGCGTCCACCCTCGCCACCGGCGGTTCGGCCCACGAGGCCCACGCCGCCATCCGCCCGCAGGCGGAGGCACCGGCCGCCGGGCAGACCTCCGCCAAGTCGTCCGCCGGCCCCGTGGTGCTCTCGGCCTCACCGACGAGCCTCACCGGTTCCGAACTCCCCTGCATGCCGACGAAGTTCAGCGTTTCCCTGACCAACACCGGTACGACGGCCCTGTTCGCCGACGCGACGCTGACCGCCGAGGCGCCGATCACCCTCTCGGACCAGGTGTTCTCGACCTATCTGCCGGTCGCCGACCCCGACCGTCCGGTGACCCGTTCGGTGGGCGTACGGGTACCGCCGGGCACGGCGCCCGGCACCTACGACCTGACCGCGGTCTCGGGCAGGCAGCGCGTCGTGGTCCCCCTCACGGTCCAGGCCCCGCCCGCGCCCGGTCCGGGCGTCGACCTGGCCTACGGCAGGGCGGTGACCGCCTCCTCGACCCACGGGAACTTCACCACCTGCGCCGCCGTGGACGGGGACAGCGACTATCTCCACTGGGGCTCGGGGTACGGCTGGAACGACGCCGACAAGGGCGTCTTCCCCGACTGGCTCGCGGTCGAGTGGCCGCAGCCGGTCGAGCTGGGACGGGTCGAGACCGTCACCTACGGCACACCGGCCCGCCCGGCGGCCGTCCAGGGCATCAAGGACTTCGACGTCCAGGTGCGGTCCGGGGGCGAGTGGCTGACCGTCGGGTCCTACCGGGGCAACACCCTCGACCGGATCGTCACCACCTTCGAACCGGTCACCACGGACGCGGTCCGGGTGTTCGTCCACGCCTCCAACAGCGCCGACTACTCGCGGATCCTCGAAGTGGAGGCGTACGCACCGGAGTAGGGCCTGCCCAGCGGCAACGCGCCTCGGTCCGGAGCGGGCGGAAGCGCTCCGGACCGAGGGGGCCGTCCCGTCAGCGACCGCGCCGGACCACGATGTCGCCGAGGCGGAAGTGGCTCCAGGTGGCGCGGAAGGCGAAGTACCCCGCCGCGGGTTCTACACGGCGCGGCCCCGGGCTCCGGCGACGTACGCCGTCGCGAGTGCGGAGCCGTCGGCGAGGATGCCGGTGATCCGGAAGTGCGAGGTCTCACCGAGCGGCAGGGGTACGTAGCCCAGGTATTCGGCGCCCTTACCGCTCGCCATGACGGTCCGGACCGGGGTGTAGGCGGAGGTGACCGGGTTCCAGACGTCCACGTGATAGGCCGTGACACCGGCGCACACCGCCTCGTCGGAGCACGTCCATCGCACGGCAGCGGGGCTCTCGCCCACCTTCTCCGGGTCGATGATCGTGATCGGCCCGGGGATCGCCGCGCGCGCTTCGTCGGGCCGGGTGTCGAGTTCGGTGGCCGTGATCGTCGGCGCCGAGGCCACCGGCAGATGGTTCTGCCACTCGTCGGAGGTCATGACGAGGAAGGTGACCGTCTCGCCATCGGCGGGCCCGACGCAGAGCATCGTGTTCGGCAGGTCGCCGGGCTGCGCGGCGTCGTGGCATCCCGTGCTGTCGTAGTGGACGGTTCCGTCCAGGCCCTGAACCACGCGTGCGGCCGTGAATCGCACGCCGCTCTCGGCGGGTGCGTCCCAGCTCAGCAGGGTTCCGTTGACGGCGGGTGCGGAAGTCAGGCCGGTGACCGGAGCGGGCGGCACGCTGTCGGGAGTCACCGAGTCCGGCGCGGACATCGGCGACGTGTTGCCCGCCGCGTCGGTCACCGTGACCGCGTAGGTATAGGTGGTGCCGTCGAAGACCCGCGTGTCGTCCACGTACACGTAGACGGCGGAGGTCGTCGGCGAGGAGGTCGTGGCGATGAGTTCAGGAGTGTCGCCGAGGGTGTCGCCCGTGGAGCGGTAGACCCGGAGGGTGCCGCCGTTGCGCAGTTCGTCCTCGGTCGAGGCATCCCAATTGATTTTCAGGGAGTGCGGGGTGTTGTCCAGGTGCGACACATGGACCACGGGAGTCTTCGGGGTGACGGTGTCGACCGGGGTGATCTTGACGAGGGGGTCGTTTGCGGAAAGGTTGCCGCTGCGGTCGGTCACGGCCACGTAGAAGCCGATGGGCTTGCCGTTGCGGGGAAGCCCGGTCGCGGTCCAGGTGGTCTTGTCGGTGAGCACCATGACCATGTAGTCGCCCGATGCGGTCTCCCGGTAGACCCGGTAGTAGGCGAGGTCCATCTCCTTGTTGGGTGCCCAGGAGACGGTGGCGGAGTCGGTGGCCCCGTCGTACCTGACCTTGACACCGGTGGGGGCCAGTGGGGCGACCTTGTCCACGGCAGGGTCGGTACGGGGCGTGTAGGCGAACTTGGCGGCGGCGGCACCGGTCCAGTTCACGTAGTCGATCCGCAGGGTGTGCGTGCCCTTCGGAACCGTGAGGTTGACCGTCTTGGAGACGGTGGCGGACCCGTTCTTCCACAGGTCGATCTTGCGCACCCCGTCCAGGTACACCCGGATGCCGTCCTGACCCGACGCGGCGAACGCGAACGGACCCCCGGAACCGAAATCACGGGTCACCTGCCAGCGCACACCGAAGTTGTCCGCACCCACACCCGAGACCCCGGGCGACTTGGTGCCCCAGTTCTCATTGACCGAAGCATCCGTGTCCGTGCTCCTGGGCGTACCGGTGAAGGTGGTGTTCGCGAAGAACTGGCGCAGGAAGACCGGGTTCTGCGTGACCGAGACGTCGGCCGTTCCCGCCGACAGGTTGCCGGACTTGTCGGCTGCGCGGATCTCGTAGAGGTGGGTGGCCGTTCCCGCCGTCGTGTCGGTGAAGGACGTCCCGGTGACCGTGGCGACGGGACTGCCGAAGGAGGTCTGCCCCGCGGCGCGACGATAGACGCGGTAGCCGGCGAGGTCCATCTCCTTGTTCGCCGACCACCGCAGGAAGTTCCGTCCGGTGCCGGCGTCCCTCGCTATGGACGGTCCCCCCGGCGCGAGCGGGGCGACGCGGTCCGGAGCCGCCCCGGAACGCGGTGTGTAGGCGAACTTGGCGGCGGCGGCACCGGTCCAGTTCACGTAGTCGATCCGCAGGGTGTGCGTGCCCTTCGGAACCGTGAGGTTGACCGTCTTGGAGACGGTGGCGGACCCGTTCTTCCACAGGTCGATCTTGCGCACCCCGTCCAGGTACACCCGGATGCCGTCCTGACCCGACGCGGCGAACGCGAACGGACCCCCGGAACCGAAATCACGGGTCACCTGCCAGCGCACACCGAAGTTGTCCGCACCCACACCCGAGACCCCGGGCGACTTCGTGCCCCAGTTCTCATTGACCGAAGCGTCGCAGTCGGTGCGTTTCGCCGCGCCCGAGAAGCCGGTGTTCGCGAAGAACTGCCGGGTGAAGGTGTTCGTCGCACATGTTGCCGCCGAAGCCGACGTGGTGGCGAACGCCACCAGACCTCCCGTCAACGTGACCACCACCGCGGTCGCGGCGGCCAGACGGGATCTGCCGACACTGATCACTGAATTCCCTTCGATGCCCCGATGGCTGCCGCTCGGACAGCCTTACGCGACGTTTGATCAATGAGTGTCGCCTGTGGTTGTACGACCGAGCGCTCGTTCATCGACGCGCCAACTCCGGTTCGCGAAATATTAGTTCGGCATTCTGGACACGCCGGACTCCGTGACACGGCTGTGCCCGCCGGCGAACCAGCCGGCGGGCACAGCCGTGTCACAGCGGGATCAGGCCCCCGCCCTCCGCTTGTTCCACACGTCGAAGCCGACCGCCGCCAGCAGCACGAGGCCCTTGATGACCTGCTGCCAGTCGGTCCCCACCCCGACCAGGTTCATGCCGTTGTTCAGCACGCCGAGGACCAGGCCGCCGATGATGGCTCCCAGTACGGTGCCGACGCCACCGCTCATCGACGCACCGCCGATGAACGCCGCCGCGATGGCCTCGAGTTCGAAGTTCACGCCGGCCTTCGGCGAGGCCGCGTTGAAGCGCGCCGCGAAGACGAGGCCGGCGAGCGCCGCGAGCATCCCCATGTTGAGGAACACCGCGAAGGTCACCTTCTTGTCCCTGACCCCGGACAGCTTCGCGGCGGGCAGGTTCCCGCCGATGGCGTACACATGGCGTCCGATCACGGCGTTGCGCATCACGTATCCGAAGCCGACCAGCAGCACGGCCAGGATCAGCAGCACCACGGGCGCGCCCTTGTAGCTGGCGAGCAGCAGGGTCGTGACCAGGACCGCGGCGACCAGCGCCGTCGTCTTCAGCACGAACAGGCCCGTGGGGAGCGTCTCCAGGGTGAACTCGCGCTGGCGCCGGCGGTCGCGTACCTCCTGGAGCACCACGTACGCGGCCAGACCCAGCCCCAACAGCAGGGTGATGTTGTGGTAGTTGGTCTCCGGGCCCACCTCGGGGAGGAACCCGTTGGCGGCCTTCTGCAGCCCTTCGGGGAACGGGCCGAGCGTCTGGCCCTTGAGGAAGATCTCCGTGAGTCCGCGGAAGAGCAGCATGCCCGCGAGGGTCACGATGAACGACGGAATGCCGACGTAGGCGATGAAGAAGCCCTGGAGCGCGCCGGCGGCGGCCCCCAGCAGCAGGGTGAGCACCACCGCGACGGGCCAGGAGACGTGGTGCTCGACCATGAGCACGGCCCCGATGCCGCCCACCAGGGCCATCAAGGAGCCCACCGACAGGTCGATGTGCCCGGCGATGATGACGATCATCATGCCGATGGCCAGGATGAGGATGTAGCTGTTCTGCAGCACCAGGTTGGAGACGTTGCGCGGCAGCAGGAGGTCGCCGCCCGTCCAGATCTCGAACAGGAGCACGATCAGGCCGAGGGCGAAGAGCATCCCGTACTGGCGCATGTTGCGCCGTACGCCGTCCAGGAGGACCCGGCCCGTCGATCCCGCGGTGGGCCGGGTGCCGCCGCCCGGTGGTGCCTGCGTGGTCGTGTTCGTGCTGACGTCGGCGCTCATGCCTGGTGTCCTTCGCTGGGGGTGGCACCTGCCGTGACTGCCGGTGGTGCGGGGGTGTCCCGGGTCATGTGCCGCATCAGCACTTCCTGGGTGGCGTCCTCGCGGGACACCTCGCCGGTCAGCCGCCCGGCGGCCATGGTGTAGATGCGGTCGCACATGCCGAGCAGCTCGGGCAGCTCGGAGGAGATGAAGAGGATCGCCTTGCCCTCGGCGGCAAGCCGGTTGATCACGGTGTAGATCTCGAACTTCGCTCCGACGTCGACCCCGCGGGTGGGCTCGTCGAGGATCAGTACGTCCGGCCCGGCGAGGATCCACTTGCTGAGAACGACCTTCTGCTGGTTGCCGCCGGAGAGCCGGCCGACCGGTTCGAGGACGTTCGGCGCCTTGATGTTCATGGTCCGCCGGTAGCGCTCGGCGACCTTGCGCTCCTCGTGCGCGTCCACGACGCCCCGCCGGGCGAGGGAACCGAGAGAGGCGAGCGAGATGTTCCGGCTCACCGTGTCCCCGAGGTCGAGGCCGTAGTGCTTGCGGTCCTCGGTGACGTACGCGATGCCGCCCGCGACCGCCTCGGGAACCGTCCGCGTCCGCACCTCGCGGCCGTCCCTCAGGACGGAGCCGTGCTCGTAGTGGCCGTAGGAGCGGCCGAACACGCTCATCGCCAGCTCGGTCCGGCCCGCGCCCATGAGCCCGGCGATGCCGACGATCTCCCCGCGGCGGACTCTGAGCGAGACTCCGTCGACCACCTTGCGGCTGCGGTCGAGGGGGTGGCGCACGGTCCAGTCGCGGACCTCCAGGGCCGGTTCGGTGTCGGCCGCACCCTCGTAGGGCGTGCGGTCGGGGAAACGGCTGTCGAGGTCCCGTCCCACCATGCCGCGGATGATGCGTTCCTCGGTCGTGGCCGGGTCCCTCACGTCCAGGGTCTCGATGGAGCGCCCGTCGCGCAGGATGGTGACGGAGTCGGCGATCTTGGCGATCTCGTTCAGCTTGTGCGAGATGATGATCGAGGTGATGCCCTGCCCCTTCAACTCCCCCATCAGCCGCAGGAGTTCGGCGCTGTCCTCGTCGTTGAGCGCGGCGGTGGGTTCGTCGAGGATCAGCAGCCGTACGTCCTTCGCCAGAGCCTTCGCGATCTCCACGAGCTGCTGCTTGCCGACCCCGATGTCGGCGACCCGGGTCTCGGGGTGTTCGTCGAGTCCGACCCGCTTGAGCAGGGCGGAAGCGCGGCGCAGCGCCTCACGCCAGTCGATGATGCCCCGCCGGGACGGTTCGTTGCCGAGGAAGATGTTCTCGGCGATCGACAGGTAGGGAACCAGTGCGAGTTCCTGGTGGATGATGACGATGCCGCGCCGTTCGCTGGCCCGGATGTCCTTGAAGCGGCACGGCTCGCCGTCGAAGACGATCTCACCCTCGTAGGTGCCGTGCGGGTGGACGCCGGACAGCACCTTCATGAGCGTCGACTTGCCGGCGCCGTTCTCGCCGCACAGGGCGTGCACCTCGCCGTGCGCCACGGAGAGGGTCACCTCCGACAGCGCCCTGACCCCGGGGAAGGTCTTGACGATGGACCGCATCTCCAGGACGGGTCCGCTCGGGGTCGGGGCGGGCGCCTCGGAGGGGTGGGCAGCGGCGGGGCTCACCCCAGCTCCTTGGCGTCGATGTAGCCGGAGTCGACCAGGACCTTCTGGTAGTTCGACTTGTCGACGCTGATCGGGTCGAGCAGGTAGGCCGGCACGACCTTCTTGCCGTTGTCGTACGTGGTGTCGTCGTTGGTCTCCGGCTTCTTCCCGTCGAGGACGGCGGACACCATGTCGGCGGCGACCTTGGCGAGGGCCCTCGTGTCCTTGTAGACGGTCTGGGTCTGCTCGCCGGCGATGATCGACTTCACGGAGGCGACCTCCGCGTCCTGGCCGGTGACGATCGGCAGCGGCTTGGCGGTGCTTCCGTAGTCGTCGGACTTCAGGGCGGACAGGATACCGATGGAGATGCCGTCGTACGGGGAGAGCACGGCGTCCACCCGGGCGGTGGAGTAGGCGGAGGTCAGCAGGTCGTCCATGCGCTTCTGAGCCGTCCCTCCGTCCCAGCGCAGTGTGGTGACCTGATTGAGCTGCGTCTGCTTGGAACGGACGACCAGCTGCTTCTTGTCGAAGTAGGGCTTGAGCACCTTCATGGCGCCGTTGAAGAAGTACTTGGTGTTGTTGTCGTCGTTGGATCCGGCGAACAGCTCGATGTTGAAGGGGCCCTTCTTCGCGCCGTCCTTCAGACCCAGCTTGTCCACGATGTACGTGGCCTGGAGCTCGCCGACCTTCTCGTTGTCGAAGGAGGCGTAGTAGTCGACGTGGTCGGAGCCCAGGATGAGCCGGTCGTAGGAGATGACCGGAATGTCGGCGTCGGCCGCCTGCTGCAGGACATTGGAGAGCGCCTCGCCGTTGATGGCGGCCACGACGAGGGCGTCGACACCCTGGGTGATCATGTTCTCGATCTGTGCGACCTGCTGGTCGGGGTCGTCCTCGCCGTACTGCAGCGTCGTGGCGAAGCCGGCCTTCTTCAGACTCGTGGTCATGTTCTTGCCATCGGCGATCCACCTCTCGGAGGACTTGGTGGGCATGGCGATGCCGATGGTCAGGTCCTTCTTGTCCTTCGACTCCTCGCTGCCCCCCTCGCCGCTCTGCCCGCAAGCGGTCAGGAGCAGGGCACAACCGGTGGTCACGGCCAGCAGGGCGTATGCGGAGCGGAGTTTCGTCATGGGCGTTACCTGGCATTCCCGTCGTCGAGGCGGCTCGGTCCGGAACGGCCTCGGCGACAGCAAGCGTGCTCGCGCCACTGGACGGCGTCGTCCCGGCTTGGCGGCCGAGGTTCATCAGTCCCGGCAGAGCTCGATTGTTAGCGCTCACAACAGGGTCGTACAAGAGGCGTTGGGGTTTTTCTCGCGTCGATACACAGCCGTAAGCAGAGAGGGGGGAGGCAAACCGGCGCATCCCGCAGAAAGCGTGCGCCCGCCGACGGCCGATGGGCGCACCGAAGCGACGGCGCACCCCGGTGGACCGTCACCGGATGCGCCTGGCACCTCGAAGTACAGTGGGATGCGGGGGACATGCACAGGAACCCGCCGAACGCCTGCTCCGCCGGGCCGACTTCGCTCCCGCCGTGGCCGCCCGGTGCGGTCACGAACCAACCAACCACCCTCGGAACCGTGTTCGCGGCCGTGCTCCACCATCAGCCGCGCGAGCAGGTGCTCGGCGCACGCGTACCCTCGGGCGCTCCGCGGCTGACGAACCGAAGCGGGACTCCACGAGCGGCCCGTACCCCGGCTCGCCGGGACCCGTCTCTCACCCGGCGCGTGCCGCCGATCGTGCATGCGCCCGCCCATGAGCGCGGTCCGTTCCGGCCGACCGGTATCTGCTGATCACTGCGCTCGCAGCCCTCGCGGGCCCGTTCCCCGTGACCAGGAGGGCGCTCGTGACCGCGCCCGTCCCTCCTGGCCGCGCCGGCGGCGGTCAGTCCGTACGCTCACCCTCGGCCTGTGAGGGCTCCGTCCTGGCCGCCATCGGATGAACAGCGTCTTTGGAACGGGCCGCCTTCCCGGACTCGTCGCGCTCGCCCTCCGCCTGGGAAGGGGTGTCTTCGTAGAGACCGTGCTCATCGCTCTTGCCCTTTTCCGTGTTTCCCACGGCCCTTCCTCCTTGGCTCGGCTCCCCTCCATCCTCCCCCAGCATCGGGGAGCCCGCACGGAGGAGGCCCGACCAGGAGTCGGGTGCCGAGCGCCTCGGACGGCAGCACCCGTGGGAACAGGTCCGACGTGGCTCGGGCGGCGCCCGGAGCGACATTCGAGGGCGAGGAAGGCGAAGGAACTCGTTCAGGAAAAGAATGGAGAAGGAAGCCCCTTCATGGCCTCGCCGCGGGGCACGCCGGCACTCGGCCCGGGATCAGGTCGCGCAGATTTCCGAGCGTGATGACCTGGGAGTCCGGGTGCAGACCTGCGGGGCGTTGGAGGCCGATGTACGTCAGAGGTCCGTCCGGGACCGGCCCGCCGTCCCACAGGTCCACGACCGTGGTGCCGCCGGACATCAAGTCGGTCAGGTACCCCACCGTCAACTGCTCGCGCCCCACGCGCGGGCCGGCCGCATCACATCGGTGAGGGTGTCGGGGAGGAGGGCCGCGCCGACGCAGCCGAAGACCATCCACCCTCCGCACCCGGGCGGGGCCTCGTACGTGCCGGGCTCGATCCGTTCGGCCACGAGCGGAAACCGGCCCGAATCGTTGCGCTTCTGCGGCTGGAACACTCCCGTCGGGATGCCGACCGAGGTCAGCAGCCGGGCTGCCGGAGAACTCCCGGCCGCGGGCCCCAGAGAACCGGACGGCGCCACGAAGACGGCTTCCTCGCCCAGGGACGCGACCAGTTCTTCTCGTGAAAGCGCGAACAGCATCGAACCCTTGTCAGTCTCCCGTCCTTGCCCGGCCGTCCCGCCGAAGGCTCCGGCCCACACATCGTGGAACCCGTGCCCCGCACGACGAACCGGCTGATCGCGGTGTCAGCGGGAGGGCGGCGGGAACCCGGCCGGTCTCCACGACTTCGCCCCAGTGCCTCCCGGCTCCGCGTGGTAGTAGCGCGTACAGGACTCGACCATGCCGTCGCCGGCGATTCGGAAGAAGTCCACGAAGCGCAGACTGACGTCCTCCTTGCCGGGGGTGATGCGGCGGCCCGCTGCGACAATGCTCCTGTCCCGGGCGACGACGCGGTCGATCTCGTGGCGGGTGTCGGACCCGTTGTGGTCACGATGGGCGCGCAGCACGGCGGTCCGTCCGCGGACCGTGGGAACGCCGGGCAGTTCCAGTTCGACGTGGTCGTGCAGCAGGGATGCGCACGCGTCGAGGTCACCGGCGTCGAGGTAGTCGTACACGAGGCGGACGTGGTCGGTACCGGCTGCGGTGACCAGGTCGACCACCGAATCGGGGGCTGCGCTCGTCCAGACGTCGGCGTGCATGGGACGCCTCCTTTCTCCTCCGCCACCCACTCTTCCGCAGTGCGCCAACCTTCCCTTATCGCGCCGCTATTCGCCGAGTGATCACGCTCGGCACGCGGAAGGATGGACAGACCGTGACGGTTGTGGAACCTTTGGGAAAGTTGATCCCGAGTTCAAGTCGCTTACGAGGTCGGAGGCTCGGTGACCGAGGGCACGCCGCACACGGTCGAGCATGTCCCCGGCGCGTCGCGGCCGCCCTTCCAGTTGCTGGGTCCGCTCCAGGTGCGGGGCAAGAACGGGCCCCTGCGGGTGCCACCCGGGCGGCAGGAGGTGATCCTGGCCGCGTTGTTGCTGGAGGCGAACCGGGTTGTCGGCACCAGCTATCTGGTGGATCTCATCTGGGAGGACAACCCTCCGGAGACCGCGCGCACCCAGGTGCAGATATGCGTGTCCCGGCTGCGGAAACTGCTGGCCGGAGCGGACAGCACGGTCTCGATCTCGACCCGGCCACCTGGTTATGTCCTCCAGGTCGACACCGGAGACGTCGACTCGCTCCTGTTCACCGGACTGGTCGCGATGGCTCGACGCCATCGTGACGAGGGCGAGCCGGAGAAGGCGGTCACGCTGCTGAAGTCGGCGGTGGCCCTCGGCCAAGGCGATTCGCTGACCGGGCTCGCAAGCGGACCACTCGCCAACAAGGCCCGCAAACTCGACGAGGAACGGCTGAGCGCCGTCGAACTGCGTCTGCAGATCGAATTGGAGCTGGGACGGCACGACCGGCTCGTGGGCGAGCTCCAACTGCTCACCCACGAGAACCCGTTGCGCGAGCGCCTGCGCGAGCAGCTGATGTGCGCCCTGTACTGGTCGGGGCGCCAGGCGGAGGCACTGGAGGCCTACCGCACGGGGCGCAGGATCCTCGACCAGGAACTGGGGCTGGCGCCGGGCAGGGAGCTGCGGCGGCTGGAAGCGGCGATCCTCGCGGGTGAACTGCCTCCGCCTGTACGGGCGATACGGCCCCGCGAAGAGGCGGCCGGGAGCCGTCCGGGTCCGGCACCGGCCTCCGATGCCGGGCCCGCGGGGGGCGGTAGTCCGGCAGGGTCCGGAAGACCCGGGCCGCACGGCGGTGACGCGTACGCCGCGGGCCGGAGCGGTGCCGGCGAGCCGCCCCGGGTCACCGTCCGGGACGACTCTCCCAATCCGGCCGAACCGCAGCCGCACGACGCCCGGCCGCAGCAACTCCCTGCTTCGACCTCTGACTTCGTCGCCGACGAGGCTCAGATCGCCGCTCTGGAGCAGGCATTGGCCAACGACCGGGACCGCAAGGCGGTAGGACTCGCGGTGATCACCGGCAAGCCGGGCACCGGCAAGTCCACGCTCGCCGTGAACGTCGCGCACCGGCTCGCGGAATCGGGGTTCCCGGACGGTCAGCTCTACTGCGACCTGCGCGGCACCGGCACACCGGCCACCGCGCTTGAGGTGCTGGGCCGCTTCCTGCGAGCGCTGGGCATCCCCGGTCAGCTCATACCGGACTCGCTGGACGAGCGGGCGGAGATGTACCGGACGCGGCTCGCCTCGCGCCGCCTTCTGGTGGTCCTGGACGACGCGGCCACCGAGAGCCAGGTGCAACCGCTGCTGCCCGGCAGCCGCGACTGCGCGGTCCTCGTCACCAGCCGGGCCAGGCTGACCGCACTGCCGGGCGCGCACCGCGTGGAGCTGGACGTCCTGGACGAGGACCGCGCACTGAGACTGCTGGCCAGCATCATCGGGCCGGAGCGGGTCGAGGGTGAGACGGCGTCCGCCAAGGCTCTGGTCCGTACCGTCGGACGGCTGCCGCTGGCCCTGCGGATCGCGGCGGCCCGGCTCGCCGCCCGCCCGCACTGGACGCTCGCCTCGATGGTGCTCAGGCTGGCCGACGAACGACACCGCCTGGACGAACTGGCCCACGGCGAGATGACGATGCGGGCCAGTCTTTCGCTCACGTACAACGGCCTGGCACCGCAGGACCGCGCGCTGCTGCGGATGCTGAGCATGTCCCGGACGCCGACGCTGCCGAGCTGGCTGGCCGGCGCTCTGCTGGAGGACGACCGTCCCGTACCGTCGGACCTGATGGAACCACTGGTGGACATGCAGATGCTGGACGTCGTCGGTGTGGAGCGCACCGGCGGCTACCGGTACCAGTTCCACGAGATCATCCGGGTCTACGCCCGCGAGCAACTGGCCTTGCATGACGCCCCGGAGACACAGCGGGCCGCGCTCACCCGCATGGCGGGCGGCTGGATGTACCTCGCGCAAGAGGCCCATCGCAAGGTCTACGGCGGTGACTTCACCGTGCTGCACGGCGACGCTCCGCGCTGGGTACCGCCCGAGTCCTGCACCAAGGAGTTGCTCGCCGACCCGCTGGCCTGGTTCGACGCGGAGCAGGCGGCCCTCTGCGGAATGGTGGAGCACGCCGCCGACGAGGGCCTGCACGACGTCAGCTGGAACCTGGCGACGACCCTGGTCACCTTGTTCGAAGTGCGCGGCCATTACGACCTGTGGGAGCGGACCCACGTGCGGGCGCTGGCGGCCGTACGCAAGGCGGGCAATCTGCGGGGAACCGCCGCCGTCCGCGCCTCGCTCGGCTCGTTGTACCTGAGCCGCAACGAGTTCGGCATGGCACGCCAGGCGCTGGGGTCGGCTCTCGACGTCTTCCAGGCACTGGACGAACCGCAGGGCGAGGCGCTGTGCCGCCGTGACATGGCCCTCATCGCACGGACGAGCGGCGAGGACGACACCGCCCTCGATCTGTACGAACGGGCCCTGGCCGACTTCGACCGTGCCGGAGACGTGGTGGGACGGGCGATCGTGCTCACGCAGAGCGCCCACATACGGATGCGCCGGGGTGACAAGGCCGCGGCCCAGGCGCAGTTGGACGAGGCCCTGGAGATCTACGACGGGGTCGGCTATGTGGGAGGCAGGGCACGGACCCTGCGCAGGGTGGGACAGCTGCTGCTGGAGCGCGGTGAGCTCGACCTCGCGGTGCTGACGTTCACGGAGGTCCTGGAGCTGTGCCGGGACTCCGGCGACGTGATCGGCGAAGGACATCTGCTGCGCGATCTGGGCCAGGCCTTCGTGCTGATGGAGCGGCCCGACCGGGCCAGGTACTTCTTCGACCGGGCCGTCGCGGCCCGGGAGCAGATCATGGACTTCAACGGTGGGGCTCTGGCACGCCTGGATCTGGCACGGCTGCTGGAGGACGAACCGGTGCGTCGCCGGGAGCTGCTGGCCCCTGCGTTGGGAGTGTTCAGGGACCGGGGCATGACGCGGGAACTGGCGGAGACGCGGCAGCTGCTCGGCGCCGGCTGAGTCGGGCGGGCGCGGAGGCGTCGCCGGTGCGACTGGGTTCGACACCGGCCTGAGATGTCACGGGCACGGGGGCGAGTTCCGCCGGTGCGCGGGCCGCGAGGCCGGGACCGGGCCGGTGACGGCGTCGGCAGGAGCCGGGACCGGATCGGAGTCGGCAGGAGCCGGGACCGGATCGGAGTCGGCAGGAGCCGGGACCGGATCGGAGTCGGCAGGAGCCGGGACCGGGAATCCGGCGGGCGCGGATCGGGTTTTGGGCCGGGGAGCAGGGGCGGGGCGCCCCGGGTCCGTCAGTCCCAGGGGTTGTTGTCCGTGGAGCTGCTGGGGCTGGGGGTGGGGGTCGGAGTGGCTGCGGTCGAGGTCGAGGTCTCGGTCGACCGGGTGCCGGTCCCGGACGTGTCGTCGGCCCAGCCCACCTGGACACCGATTCCGGTCACGACGACGACCGCGACGGTGGCGAAGGCGGCGCGGATGGTGTTGCGGGCAGTGGTGTTCTTCGACATCGGACTGTCCTCTCGTCGGTGTTCCGTTTCCTTCTGGACACCAAGTTAGGAATGACCGGATTCACCGCACCGGTCCCGGTCCTATCGCCCCGTTATCACGGCCCCACACCCCCTATCACCTGTGGCGCGTGCCGGTCCCGGAAGGGCATGGCAGCTTCTCGTCCGCGCCTCGCCGCTATCTCCGGGCGGGCCCGGCAGGCCGCGGACCGCGTTGGTCCCGCGATGCCCCCCGGATAGGGCGCGTGGGGAGGATTCCGGCAGAAGCAAGGCACGACAGCCGTCCCGCACAGCGCCCCGGCCCGCAGCCGCTTCCGGGGTTGGCTCTCCCCGACGAGCAGGAGTCCTTATCATGACGCTCACCCTCCCCCAGCAGGACAGCCCGGCGACCGCCCCGCTCGGTTCCCTGATACGCCGCCACCGCCTCCGCATCGGGCTGACGCAGCGGGAGCTGGCGGACCTCTCCACGATCAGCGTGCGCGCCATCCGGGACCTGGAAAAGGGGAAGGCCCAGCGGCCCAGAACGGAGACGGTGCGTCTGATCGCCGACGCGCTGAGACTCGGTCCGCGGTCGCGTACGGAGCTGGAGGCTGCGGCCAGAGGGGGCTCAAGGGCGGGCGACGCCGTCCGGCGTCTGTCCGTGGAGCGGGCGGCGCCGCCCGTACCGCTGTACCCGCAGGTTGGCCGGGAGGCGGAGACCGGCGTGGTCGTGGAGGAGTTGGGGTCGGGCGCCGAACGGCTGGTCACCGTGGTCGGACTGAGCGGCGTCGGCAAGACCCGGCTCGCGCTGGAGGCGGCTGCCCGCCTGCACGATGCCGGTCTGCCCGTGCTGTGGCACTCCGGTGACGGGGCCGCCGCCGACTGCCTCGGGGCCGGCGAAGACCCGCTCCCCCGGCTGGCCGACGCGTGCGCGCGTTTCCTGGGGGGCGGCGGAGAAGCCGGAAACCTGCTGCCCGAGCTGGCGGATGTCGTCGAGGCCATCGGCGGACAGGGCACCGTGCTCGTCCTCGACGGCGTCGACACCGGCTCCCTCGACTTCGGCCGGTTGAGCCGTCTGCTGCGGGAGTTCCCCGGCCTGAGGTTGCTGATCACCGGAGAGCGGCCGTGGAACGTACCCGGTGAACGCCTCTTCCTGCTCTCCCCCTTGGAGGCGCCCGCGCCCACCGCCGGGTCCACGGACGCGGCGGCCGTCCGGTTCTTCCTCAGCCAGCTCCGCCGGGTGCGCCCCGACATCGTGCCGGACGAGCAGGCGCTCGCCGATGTCGCCTGGATCTGCCACCGCCTCGACGGCCATCCGGCCGCGCTCGAAGCCGCCGCCTCCTGGCTCGCCGTGTGCGATCTGTCCACCCTGCGCGACATCGTCGAATCGGACCCGGCCCCGCTCTTCGACCACCTCGCCGGAGACCCGCACGGCTCCCGCCTCCAGGAGCGGGTCGGTCGCACCCTTGCCGCGCTGTCCGACCCGTACCGGACGCTCGTCGGTGACCTGTGCCGCGCGGCCGGCGGGGAGTTCCTGCTCCAGGACGTCGTGCGGCTCACGGGACGCACACTGCCCGAGTGCGGCCGGCTGATCCGTGAACTGCTGATCAACGGCGTGATCCGGTCCAGCGCGGACAGCGGGCGGTCGGGGTTCCGCGTCCTGTGCGTGGTACGCGCGGCGGCCGACGCCACGGCTGCCGTCTGACTGCCGCAGCCCCCGCCGAACTGCTGGCCCTACCGCCGGAGCAACTGCCGCTCCGCACCGGGCTCCGGCGGTTGTATGGCTCTACCGGCCCGGCGCCGACGGACAGGCCGAGGACGGCCGGTCCGACCTCATCCTTCCGGCCCGTCGCCGGCCCCGCTCACGCTCCAGGCTCCGCACACCCAGGACCCGCTCGTCCCCACCGCGACCCACACAGGAGATCCCATGCCGTCCGACGCGACCGTCGCACCCGCTCCGGCCGTCCTCCGGCTGCCGCTCTCGGAAGCCCAGCGTGACATCTGGACGGCCCACGCGCTGGACCGCACCGGCCTGAAGTACAACGTCGGCGAGTGCCGGGACATCCTCGGCCCGGTCGACCCGGCGCTGATGGGAGCCGCTTGGCGCCGCCTCGTGGAAGAAGCGGACGTCATGCGCACCCTCCGCTTCGAGGACGACGGCGAATCCGTGTGGCAGCTGATCGACGCCGAACCGGGGGCCCGCTCCCTCCCGTTCACCGACGTGAGCGCCGAGGACGACCCGGAGCGGGCGGCCTGGAGCCTGGTGGACGCGGCGATAGGCGCCCCCTTCGACCTGACCCGTGAGTCCCCGGTCCGCTGCGCGCTGATCAAGCTGGCGGAGGACCGGTACTTCTACTTCTACGGTTTCCACCACCTGCTGGTCGACGGCGTGAGCGTTTCGATGCTGCTGAAGCGGCTGGTCGAGCTGTACGAAAAGGCGGTCGCCGGCGAGCCGTGGGACGATTCCCCGTTCGGCCGGCTGGCCGACCTCCACGCCGAGGACGCCGCTTGGCGGAGCTCGGCGGAGGCGGACGCCGAACGGGCAGCCTGGCACGAGCACTTGGCCGGTGCGCGGGAGACGCCGGACAGCCTGGTACGGGGCACCGGCCGCGCGGTTGCGGCCCGAGGCGCACTGCCCTTCGCCCGGCGCACGGTCCTGGTACCGGCGGCGGAGGCGGACCGGCTGCGGACCGTCGCACGCGCCGAGCGGGTCTCATGGCCGGTCCTGGTGATCGCCCTGTTCACGGTGTACCTGCACCGGGTCACGCCCCAGGACGAGCTGATGCTCGCGCTGCCGGTGACGGGCCGGACCACGAAGGCCGCCCGCAGTACGCCCGGCATGACCTCCAACGTCGTACCGTTGCGGCTGCGGGTGACCGCCGAGGAGACCCTCCGCACGCTGGTGCGGAGCGTGTCCGCCGAGGTCAAGCACGGTCTGCGCCACCAGCTGACGCGTTACGAGGGTCTTCGGCGGGACGCCCGGGTCCTCACCGGATCCCGCACGCTGACCGGGCCGGTGCTCAACATCATGGGCTTCAACGCCGACATGACGGTGTGCGGCCACCCCACGGTCAACCACAACGTGAGCAACGGCCCGGTGGACGACCTCAGTGTCGCGGTGTACGACCTGGGCGCGTCGGACGGCCTGCGGATCGACTTCGACACCCCGGCCGACGGCGTCGACCCGGACGCCGTCGCCGCCCACCAGGACCGCTTCGTCACCTTCCTCGCAACTGCCCTCGCTCCGGCCGAGGGGCGGGGGGAGCCGGCTGATCGCAGGGTCGCCGAACTGGAGGTGCTGTCGGGGGCGGAGCGGGAGCTGCTGCTCGGCCCGTGGGCCGGGCCGGTGGCCGACCGGGACGACGTCTCGCTCGTGGAACGGTTCGAGGCACAGGTCACGCGCGCACCGGAGGCCGTCGCGCTGATCGACGGCGAGCGGCGAATCACCTACGGAGAGCTCAACGCGTCCGCCAACCGCTGGGCCCACCACCTGCGTTCGCAGGGACTCCGCCGCGGCGACCTCGCCGGCATCCTCCTCGAACGCGACACCACCTTCGCCACCGCACTGATCGCCGTCCTCAAAACCGGCGCAGGCCACGTACTCCTCGACCCCGACTTCCCCGACGAACGCCTCCACACCGCCGCCACCGACGCCGGCATCACCCACCTCGTCACCCACACCGGACTCGCCCACCGCCTCCACGGCCCGTGGACCACCACCGTCGAAGGACCGGACGACGTCCGGGACCACTCACCGCAGAACCCCGGCCTGCCCATCCACGGCGACGACCTCGCCTGCGTGATGTTCACCTCCGGCTCCACCGGACGCCCCAAGGGCATCCTCTCCTCCCACCGCAACCTCGTCTCCACCCTCGTCGGACAGACCTACCTCCCCACCAGCCCCGACGAAGTCTTCCTCCAGTCCTCACCCATCTCCTGGGACGCCTTCAGCCTCGAATTCTGGGGGCCTCTCCTCCACGGCGCCCGCGTCGTCCTCCAGCCCGGCCAGAAACCCGAACCCGCACTCATCGCCGAACTCGCACAACAGCACAAGGTCAGCACCCTGCTGCTGTCGGCCACCCTCTTCAACTACCTCACCGACGAACACCCCGAGACCTTCACCACCGTCACCACCGCCTACACCGTCGGAGAAGCCGCCTCCCCCGCACACGTCCACCAACTCCAGCAGTCACACCCCGGCATCCACGTCATCAACGGCTACGGCCCCGCCGAAGCCATGATCTACGCCACCACCCACACCATCGAACCCACCACCCGACCCCA
>NZ_JBIBHR010000012.1:367-308827 GCF_042957125.1 Streptomyces sp. NPDC008125 | reverse complement strand
CATCCAGTACCGCAGCAACCTCATCGACGGCTGCCTCACCGAGACCGGCCTGACCATCAGAACCGACTGACGACACCACGAGTTAAACCTCAGTAAGTGACGGCTGGCTACATGTGTTTTCGTTGGGAGACTGCTACTTGCCGCGAAGTTCATCGATCCGCTGTTGTTCCCAGTAGTCCAGGATCATTTCGAGGCGCCTGACGGACGGCTCGATGCGGTTGAGGGCCCGGTCTAGGTTAATGAACGGAATCATCAGCCCGGTGAGCGATGACGTCTTGGATTTCAGCCCCTCCGCCTGCTTCGCCCAGGACGGCAGGTGCTTGGACACGTCGGTGAGGCCGGTCAGCATTCTGGCCATGTCGTCATCCGGCAGGGAGGCGTCCGCTTTCCCGGAGCTGTCGACGCCCAAGAGTTGCCGCGCGGTGGCCACAGCCGCAACAACGGCATGTATCCGCTTCACCGCGTGACCATGGAACCGGCGGGCCATCGCTTTGACATCGACATCGACGCCTTCGATGAGTTGGCCCCGAAGCTGCTGCGGCGTTACGACGCGATCAGATTTCGATGACGCCATGACCCACATGATCGGGCGATGCCGGCCGATAAGTTCATTAGCCAAAACCCTGTAGGCCAGTACCAGATCTGAGATCAGATCAGATTCCAGTGTGTCTCGGTGGTATGCGGCGTTGCGGTACTGGTGCAGCCGGTCGAGCACTTCGCGTTCCTGGGCTGTCAGCACGCCTTTCTGCTTAAGGAACTTGGTCTTCTCGTGCAGGTGGCCGTCGATGGCCTTGCGGCGTTCAGGCCCCACATGATCGTCGACCAACTGACTCAGCTCCTCGGTGAGCTCCCCACCACCGTCACGGAACTCACGAATCTCCGCGATGATGCTGTCAGCGACCTGGAGCGCGAGCCGGGCGTTGACCTCGCGGCCGATGACCACCTCCACCAGGTGGTCCAGGAGGATGAGAGCAAGACGGTTGTGTGCCTGGTCGCCAGCCTCGGCGCATCGCCGGATCTCGGTTATCTCAACCGCGAGCCAGTTCCACTGTTCGGCCTCTTGTACGGTCGCGGCGTCCCAGTCGGTTGCGAAAGGCTGCATAGGCATGGCAAGAGTCTCCCACTGCCTGCCTGGCAGACCGTTTAAGGGTTCTCCCGCAACCCTGAAGATCCCTCACTGGCGTCCGTTTTGGACTGAATAGACGGGTTGTGGTTGGGTCTGAAAGTCGCACCAGGGCCGTTCAAGTCGTGCTGGGCACGAGTCGGGAGGAAGGTGGCCATCCCGCTCGGCCGGTCGCGGTCGATCGAGGTGTCCGGTTACACATAAATGGTCTCTGCCACGGGGCGACAAGGTAGTAGTCGCAACGGCACTTCGAAGGCCGTCACCCGCCCCCTCTGGGTGATCAGCGGCCATGGCAGGAAGACTCCGAGAGATACCACCTGGACAGGGTGCCGCCAGCAGCCCTCGCATGTCACGGGACGACGGACGGTCCCCGCAAATTGACGCCGTTCACGAGCAGGCTCGTGAACGATCCCGCGGACCTCCGGGAAAGTCAGTCGAAGAAACCCCTCGCCTTCAGTCACATAGTCATGAGTCACTCAGCCGACGGGAGCCGTCGCATCGATCCGGCCTTCGGGCCGACAGCGGGGAGGACGGATTGAAGGACAATCCGACCCTGCCCAGCTACATGGGCAGCGACTTCGACGCCGCGTTCAGCATGTTCTACCAGGACACCCGGGCACTGGTCCGCAGCATCGCACTCAACATCGCCGGCACCGGAGCCGACCTCGACAACATGACACATGAGGCGTTCGGCGATCTCCTGGCCGCCTTTCGGCTGGGTAAGCGAATCGACAACCCGCGGGCTTACGTCTGCCGGATCGTGACCAACCTCGCCCTAGACCACTTCAACGCCGTGAAGAGCGGGGCCGCCACGGTGGAGACGCTGCCGGAGATCGTCGCCTGGGCGTCCACCGCCAAGATCGTCGGCCCCGAGATCGCCTTCGAGTACGAGGAACTGCGCAAGGCGATCTCTTCAGAACTCGACCAGCGACTCCGCCACACCCTGCTTCTACGCGAGGTCGCAGGGCTCAGCGTCGGGGAGGTCGCGCAGATCCTCGGCATTAAGCGAGCGAGCGTCGCCACGAACGTTTTGCGCGCCAAGCGGCAGCTTCGCAAGTTCTTCGCGGACGAGACGGAGACTCACTCGGTCGTCCGCCGCAACCTGGAGGGAGGGAACGCGTGAACTCGAACCGCGTTTGCCGCAGCACGAAGCGGCCAGCTGGCGTTTCAGTCCGCCTGAAGTCGCTCCGGTCCGCCACGAATGAGCACTTCGACAACGAGCCCTACGACTTGGTTCATGACCTGGCGATGATCGAAGCCGCCGCCGACGAGAAGGTCCTCACGATGGAGGACAGCACCGCCTCGGTCGAGGCCTTCGCTTCTAAAGAGAAGCAGCGGACAGGCGACTTCCACCTCCACATCTCTGTGATCGCACTCCTCACCGTCCTCACCACATCCCTCGGCAGCCTGCTCTTCTTGCTCGTCTACATCAGCACATTCGGCGGCGGCAACACCTGGGTCTACTCGTCGTTGGCTCCTGCGGTCATCGCTGCTACTACCGCCGCGAGGAGCGCCATCCATCGCGCCGGCTCCAGAGCCCCGCGGTCAGTCCTTCGCGCTTTCACCCAGCTCCTGAATGATCATCGGTCAGACTTCAGGAGGAAGGACCGTGTGTGACGCCTCCCAGACCCCCGTGGACAGACAGCTTCAAGCAGTGCGACGGGTCTCAGTCCCTGTCCCGACGCTTCCGCCTCCCCTGCAGGGCAAGGTCGGGACCATTGGTGCGGGAGGGATCGCGGGATACATCGCCACCGCCACCCCGACCGGACAGACGACCTGGGCGCTGGTCACCCTCGGGGTCGTGATGCTCGCCACCGAGGCCGTCCAGCATCGCTGCCGACGCACCTAACGCCCCGATGAGCACCGATGCGGGCGTAGGAGCCCTCTCCGCACACCGTCTCCTGCTGGGGCCGTCGGGGAGTGCACGGGTTCTGGGCAGGTGCTACCGATCGCTGGGGGTGGAGCCGGTGGCGAAGGGTAACGAATTCGGGCCTCGTGGCACCTCCACCAGTGGGGAGGCGGTTGTCAAGGAGGCCAAAGGCCGCCGTGCCCGATACGCTCCGGCCTGCAGAAGTGCCGCAGCTTCAGTTTCCAGTGGCAGGAAACTGCGGCAGCGGCGGAAGCCCACGCGGTGGGTTGGCTCCTCGTCGTCCGCTGAGGGCAGAAACTTGGGCTTCTTGGAGCGCTGCCACGCATCGTGGGGCTCTCTGGCCGCCGCCGGCGCACTCGCACTTCGAGAAGCGGGACACCGCCGCTGCCGCGCCTCCAGCGCGGATGGCCGCCCGCCACGGGGTGGACCGTGCAACGATGGCGGTATGAACAGACTGGCTAACGCACAGTCGCCCTACCTACTCCAGCACGCCTCCAATCCAGTGGACTGGTGGCCATGGGGACAGGAGGCGATGACGGAAGCTAAGCGGCGGGACGTGCCCATTCTCTTGAGTGTGGGCTATGCGTCCTGCCACTTATGCTTCTGATAATTTACTGGTGCCACGTCATGGCGCACGAGTCCTTCGAGGACGAGGACACGGCCGCCTACCTCAACGCCCACTTCGTCCCGGTGAAGGTGGACCGGGAGGAGCGGCCGGACGTCGACGCCGTGTATATGGAGGCGGTGCAGGCGGCGACCGGGCAGGGCGGGTGGCCGATGACCGTGTTCCTGACGGCGGACGCCGAGCCCTTCTACTTCGGTACGTACTTCCCGCCCGAGCCCCGGCACGGCATGGCGTCGTTCCGGCAGGTGCTGGAAGGCGTGTCCACCGCGTGGACCGAGCGGCGCGGTGAGGTCGCCGAAGTGGCCGGGCACATCGTGGCGGACCTGGCCGGGCGGTCGCTCGCGCACGGCGGGCAGGGCGTGCCGGACGAGTCGGACCTGGGGCGGGCGCTGCTGGGGCTGACCCGGGACTACGACGACACGCACGGCGGGTTCGGCGGTGCACCGAAGTTCCCGCCGTCGATGGTGATCGAGTTCCTGCTGCGCCACCACGCCCGTACCGGCTCCGAGGGCGCCCTCCAGATGGCTGCGGACAGCTGTGCGGCGATGGCGATGGGCGGTATCTACGACCAGCTCGGGGGCGGGTTCGCGCGGTACGCGGTGGACCGGGAGTGGACGGTTCCGCACTTCGAGAAGATGCTCTACGACAACGCGCTGCTCTGCCGGGTGTACGCGCATCTGTGGCGGTCGACCGGGTCGGACCTGGCCCGCCGGGTGGCGCTGGAGACGGCGGACTTCCTGGTCGGCGAGCTGCGGACGACCGAGGGCGGCTTCGCCTCGGCGCTCGACGCGGACAGCGAGGACGCCGAGGGGCGGCACGTGGAGGGCGCGTTCTACGTGTGGACGCCCGCCCAGCTCCGCGAGGTGCTCGGCGACGAGGACGGGGCGTTCGCGGCGGCCCGCTTCGGGGTGACCGAGGAGGGAACCTTCGAGGAGGGTTCCTCGGTGCTCCGGCTGGATGCCGGTACGGCGGCGGACGCGGGCGAGGACGGCTCCGACGGTGACGTCGACGCGGAGCGGGTCGCTTCCGTCCGGGCCCGGCTGCTGGCCGCCCGTGAGCTGCGGCCCCGGCCGGGGCGGGACGACAAGGTGGTCGCGGCCTGGAACGGCCTGGCCGTCGCGGCGCTGGCCGAGACGGGCGCCTACTTCGACCGGCCCGACCTGGTGGAGCGCGCCACCGAGGCCGCCGACCTGCTGGTCCGCGTCCACCTGGGCGAGAACGGCCGGCTCTGCCGCACCTCGATGGAGGGGCGGGCCGGCGACAACAGCGGGGTGCTGGAGGACTACGCGGACGTCGCCGAGGGGTTCCTCGCGCTGGCGTCGGTGACCGGAGAAGGGGTCTGGCTGGAGTTCGCCGGGCTGCTGCTCGACGTGGTGCTGACCCGGTTCGCGGGGGAGGGCGGGCAGCTGTACGACACGGCGGACGACGCCGAGAAGCTGATCCGCCGCCCGCAGGACCCCACCGACAACGCCACCCCGTCCGGCTGGACGGCGGCGGCCGGGGCGCTCCTGTCGTACGCGGCGCACACCGGCTCCGAGCCGCACCGCACGGCGGCCGAGGGGGCGCTCGGGGTGGTGAAGGCGCTCGGTCCGCGCGCCCCCCGGTTCGTGGGCTGGGGGCTGGCCGCCGCCGAGGCGCTGCTCGACGGGCCCCGCGAGGTGGCGGTCGCCGGGCCGGTCGGCGGTGAGCTGCACCGTACGGCGCTGGTGGGACGGGCGCCGGGCGCGGTCGTGGCGGTGGGGGAACCGGGCGGCGGGGAGTTCCCGCTGCTGGTGGACCGGGCGCTGGTGGGCGGGGAGCCGACCGCGTACGTCTGCCGCCACTTCGTCTGCGAGACCCCGACGACGGACGTGGAGGAGCTGAGCCGGCGACTGGGCGGCTGAGCGCGCCGGTCCTGGAGACGGCTGTGGCCGCGGCCTTTCGAGGCCGCGGCCACAGCCGTCCTGGACGTACGTGCGGAAAGGATCAGCCGTGCTGGTAGGCGACGAGCGAGATGCCCACGTAGTGGGCGGCGAACGCGGCGAGCGTCAGCGAGTGGAAGACCTCGTGGAAGCCGAAGAACCGCGGTGAGGGGTTGGGCCGCTTGAGACCGTAGATCACGCCGCCCACGCTGTAGAGCACCCCGCCGACGACGACGAGGACCAAGACGGCGACGCCGCCGGCCCGCATGAAGTCCGGCAGGAAGAAGACGGCCGCCCAGCCCATCGCGATGTAGCAGGGCGTGTAGAGCCAGCGTGGCGCGCCGACCCAGAACACCCGGAACGCGATCCCCGCCAGTGCCGCCGCCCAGACCGCCCAGAGCAGGGGACGCCCGGTGGAGTCCGGCAGCAGGAGCAGGGTGAGCGGGGTGTACGTGCCCGCGATGATCAGGAAGATGTTCGCGTGGTCCAGCCGCCGGAGCACCGCCTCGCCGCGCGGGCCCCAGGTGCCGCGGTGGTAGACCGCGCTCACGCCGAAGAGCAGGCAGGCGCTGAGGACGTACACCGCGCAGGCGATCCGCCCCCTGGTGCTGTCCGTGAGCGTGATGAGCGCCAGCCCCGCCACCACCACCGCGGGGAACATTCCGGCGTGCAGCCAGCCGCGCATCCGCGGCTTGATCTGATCGGCGTCCAGGACGGCGGATTCGGGCGCGGGCGCGCCTGCAGCAGTCATGTCCGCATGCTACCTACGCCTCCGTAAGTACCGCCTACAGGTAGCGATGTTCACGCTCCGGTCGACGGCAGCCACGCTCCGGAGCCTGGGGGGTCGGGGGACGCGGGGAGCGTGGGGGGCTCGGGGAGCTTGGGGGCGCGGGGGCTCGGGGGCCGGGAGCCCCGGGCACCCCGGGCTCCTCGGCCGAGGGTGCCTGAGCCGACACAGGGAGTGGCCATGCTCACATGTGAGGCCCCCTGGACAGATGGGCGCACTCGGCGGATGATCAAATGAGTGCGGTCGGCACCGGATGAGCGCCAGGGATGACGCGAGTCGAAGCGTCCGGGTCGAAGCCCCCACGGGGCATCAACGAAATCCACCCTCGACAAGGAGCGATCGTGGCGCGCGACATCGCAGCTCCCTCCCCACTTCCCACCCGGCACCAGGAACTCCTCTCCTGGGTCGACGAGATCGCGACCCTCACCCAGCCGGACCGTGTGGTCTGGTGCGACGGCTCGGAAGCCGAATACGAGCGCCTGTGCGGGGAGCTCGTCGCCAAGGGCACCTTCACGAAGCTGGACGCGACGCTGCGCCCGAACTCCTACTACGCCGCGTCCGATCCGAGCGACGTCGCCCGCGTCGAGGACCGCACTTTCATCTGTTCCGCGAAGGAAGCGGACGCGGGCCCGACCAACCACTGGAAGGACCCCGCCGAGATGCGGGAGATCTTCTCCGGCGAACAGGGCGTCTTCCGGGGTTCGATGCGGGGCCGCACCCTCTACGTCGTGCCCTTCTGCATGGGCCCGGTCGGCTCCCCGCTCTCCGCGATCGGCGTGGAACTCACCGACTCCGCGTACGTCGCCGTCTCCATGCGCACCATGACGCGGATGGGGCAGGAGGTGCTCGACGAGCTCGGCACCGACGGCTTCTTCGTGAAGGCGGTGCACACCCTCGGTGCCCCGCTCGCCGAGGGCCAGGCGGACGTACCGTGGCCGTGCAACACCACCAAGTACATCTCGCACTTCCCCGAGGACCGCGAGATCTGGTCGTACGGCTCCGGCTACGGCGGCAACGCCCTGCTGGGCAAGAAGTGTTACGCGCTGCGCATCGCGTCCGTCATGGCGCGCGACGAGGGCTGGCTCGCCGAGCACATGCTGATCCTCAAACTCACCCCGCCGCGCGGGGAGTCCAGGTACGTCGCCGCCGCGTTCCCGAGCGCCTGCGGCAAGACCAACCTCGCGATGCTGGAGCCCACCATTTCCGGCTGGAGCGTCGAGACCATCGGCGACGACATCGCCTGGATGCGCTTCGGCGAGGACGGCCGGCTCTACGCGATCAACCCCGAGGCGGGTTTCTTCGGCGTGGCGCCCGGCACCGGCGAACACACCAACGCCAACGCCATGAAGACCATGTGGGGCAACTCCGTCTTCACCAACGTCGCGCTCACCGACGACGGAGACGTCTGGTGGGAGGGCATGACCGAGGAGCCGCCCGCGCACCTCACCGACTGGAAGGGCAACGACTGGACCCCCGCGTCCGGCGTCCCCGCCGCCCACCCCAACGCCCGCTTCACCGTCCCGGCCGGCCAGTGCCCGATCATCGCCCCCGAGTGGGAGGACCCGAAGGGGGTACCGATCTCGGCCATCCTCTTCGGTGGCCGCCGCGCCACCGCCGTACCGCTGGTCACCGAGTCCTTCACCTGGCAGCACGGCGTCTTCCTCGGTGCCAACGTCGCCTCCGAGAAGACCGCCGCGGCCGAGGGCAAGGTCGGCGAGCTGCGCCGCGACCCGTTCGCCATGCTGCCGTTCTGCGGCTACAACATGGGCGACTACATGAACCACTGGCTCAAGGTGGGCGCGGACAAGCCCGACCAGTCGAAACTGCCGAAGATCTACTACGTGAACTGGTTCCGCAAGGACGACGCGGGCCGGTTCGTCTGGCCCGGGTTCGGCGAGAACAGCCGGGTGCTCAAGTGGATCGTGGAGCGGCTGGAGGGCAGGGCCGAGGGCGTCGAGTCGCCGATCGGCATCCTGCCGGCCAGGGGCTCGCTCGACACCGACGGACTCGGGCTCTCCGAGGCGGAGTTGGACGTCCTGCTCACCGTCGACAAGGAGGTCTGGCGCGAGGAGGCGGCGCTGGTGCCCGAGCACCTCAACACCTTCGGGGACCACACGCCGAAGGAACTGTGGGACGAGTACCGGGCGTTGGTCCAGCGCCTGGGATGAGGCCCTTTGCGGCCCCCGGCGTGAGAGCGTGAACGGCCCCCGGAACCCGAGCGGTTCCGGGGGCCGAGCCGTTCGAGGAGTCGGGTGGTGCGCCGGTCACGCCCACGCCCGCGCGGAACGCCGGTCGTCAGTCGCGAGCCGGTCCGACCGAGGCGGGCGCTGAGGCGGGCGCCGGGGCGGGGAGTGATCCGCGAGCGGGCCGGTCACTCCCCGCCACGGTCGGCGCGCGACGGCTGCGAGATGGCACATAACTTTAGACTGGTTCTAAGATAGGATGGTGGTCCAGTAGAACGTGGAGGCCATCCCATGTACGAGCCGATCCGCACCCCGTCGGTCCACACACCGGCCGACACCGCCGGATTCCCGCACCGCAGCCGCGAGGAGGAGCTGGACATCCAGCTCGCCGGTCACCTCGCCGCGCTGCTCTCCGTCACCGACGAGCTGGGGCTCGACGCGGCCGGAGACCGGATTGCCGAGCAGGTGTCCCGGCTGCGCGGCACACCCCCGGCCCGGCACGCCGGGCTGATCGACGCCCCACCCGCCGCCCTGCACCGCCGTGCCCACGCCCTCGCGGGCCGGGCGCTCGTGGTGGCGGCGTCGCGCGCCGACACCGCCGCGGCGATCCTCGCGGCGGAACGGATGGACGCGCACGCCGAAGCACTGTCCACGACCGCCGGCACCCCGAGCCTGGTCCCGGCCGCCTGAGGCGGTGGGCCGCCGCGGGCGCCGGATCCGCTCACCCCGGCGCGCTCATGGGCGCCGGCGGTCCCGGCGCTCACTCGTCGTCGACGGCCGCCCGGCGTCCGTTCACCACCGACGGCAGCCCTCGCTCACGGCTGGCTGTAACCGTCCAGGAAGTGCGCGATCCGCGTCACCGCGTCCCGGAGGTCCTCCGCCGAGGGCAGGGTGACCACCCGGAAGTGGTCGGGTTCCGGCCAGTTGAATCCGGTGCCGTGCACCACCATGATCTTCTCGGCCCGCAGCAGGTCCAGCACCATCTGCCGGTCGTCCTTGATCTTGTAGACCTTGGGGTCGAGCCGGGGGAAGAGGTACAGGGCGCCCTTGGGCTTCACGCAGGTCACCCCGGGGATCTGTGTCAGCAGGTCGTACGCCACGTCCCGCTGCTCCAGGATCCGGCCGCCCGGCAGCACCAGATCGTCGATCGACTGCCGGCCGCCGAGCGCCGTGGCCACCGCGTGCTGGGCCGGCATGTTGGCGCAGAGCCGCATGTTGGCGAGGATGGTCAGCCCCTCGATGTACGAGGAGGCATGCTCCTTCGGCCCGCACACGGCCATCCAACCGGAGCGGTATCCGGCCACCCGGTAGTTCTTCGACAGACCGTTGAAGGTGAGGACCAGCAGGTCCGGAGCGATCGCCGCGGTCGGGGTGTGGGTGGCGCCGTCGTAGAGGATGCGGTCGTAGATCTCGTCGGAGCAGACCACCAGGCCGTGGCGGCGCGCGATCTCCGTCAGCCCGCGGAGCATCTCGTCGTCGTAGACGGCGCCGGTCGGGTTGTTCGGGTTGATGATCACGATGGCCTTGGTGCGGTCCGTGATCTTCCGTTCGATGTCGGCGAGGTCCGGCATCCAGTCGGCCTGCTCGTCGCAGCGGTAGTGCACCGCCGTACCGCCCGCCAGCGAGACCGAGGCGGTCCAGAGCGGGTAGTCGGGCGCCGGTACGAGGACCTCGTCGCCGTCGTCCAGCAGCGCCTGCATCGACATCTGGATCAGTTCGGAGACGCCGTTGCCGAGGTAGATGTCCTCGACGTCCAGCGGGATGCCCTTGGTCTGGTAGTGCTGCATCACAGCCCGGCGCGCCGACAGCAGGCCCTTCGCGTCGCCGTATCCGTGCGCCCCCGCGACGTTGCGCAGGATGTCTTCGAGGATCTCGGGCGGGCACTCGAAACCGAACGCCGCCGGGTTGCCCGTGTTCAGCTTGAGGATGCGCTGACCGGCCGCTTCCAGCCGCATCGCCTCCTCCAGCACGGGGCCCCTGATCTCGTAGCAGACGTTGGCGAGCTTCGTGGACTGGATGACCTGCATGTCCGCGAGCTTACGGCGGTGTTTCGCGGCGTGCTCGGGACCGAAGGTCCTGCGCGTTCCCCGCCGGCGGCCCGGCCGGCCGCCGAGGCTTCCATCGCCATGCGGCCGGGCGGGTGAGCCGTCGGAACGCCCGGTCGTGCCGGTGGTGCGGCTTGGAATGCGCGTGTGTCGCAGTCGTGGGTGAGATGCGCCACGCGGGTCCCCCGCTCGTACGTGTGTACGCATGGGCGGCTGTGGCGCGGACGCGCGTACGGAACGCGGGAGCGGCGGGGTTGCGCACGGCTTCCACCATCCCGATGTGCACGGCTTCCACCATCCCGACGTGCGCGGCTTCCGCCACCCCTCTGTGCACGGCTTCCGCCACCCCCCTGTGCACGGCTTCCACCACCTCCCCTTCGCGCGGGTTCCACCGCTCCCGGCGGTCCGGCCCGGTTCAGGCCCCGGCCGCAGCCGCCTCCCTGGCGTAGGTCACGGCCTGAAGGAGCGAGAGGCCCGGCTCGGCCTTGCGCAGCGCCCTGATCGCCTCGGTGGAGTCGGCGGGGCCCGTGTGGCCGGCCGCCGCGAGCCGCTCGCGCACCCAGCGGACGCGCAGCTCGGCCTCCGGGCGGCCGGCGTAGGACCCGACGAGGGCGAGCGCGCGCTCCAGGCCCGGCCGGTCGGCCGCGGGTGCCGCCGCCAGTTCCTCGCGGAGCGCGTCGAGGATGCCGGTGGCGTCGTGCAGGACGAGGACGGCGAGGTGGTTCTTCACGAAGAGACTCATGGCCGCACTCTTCCCGGGGCGCCCGGCCCCGAGGCGCGGGTTGAGCAACATCTGAGGCGCGGCTGGATTCCGCCCCTTGTCGGGGCCCGGGTGCGTGACCATGCTCATGCCACGGCCGGAAGATCTCCGGCCACGCGTGCGCGGGCCCGCACAACCCGGCGCGTCCGCGCACCAGGTCATCGGAGGGGACCCCCCATGAAAAAGCCTCTCGTCGCCGCGCTCCTGAGCGCCCTTCTTCTCGGCGCCGGTGCGGTGCCGGCCGTCGCCGCCGGGGCGACCGCCCCGACGGCGACCGCGTCCGTCGCGTCCGTCGGCAAGGCCGCGCCCACCACCGGCGCGCCCACCACCGGCGCGCCCGCCGCCCCGGCCGCCGCCGGTGTGCGGGCCGTCGCCGGTGTGCAGGCCGTCGGCTTCGCCGGCACCGTGGCGCTGAGCAACTGTTCGGGCTCCGTCGTCCGTACCCCCACCGCCCTGCCCACCGATCCCGCGCTGGTCCTCTCCAACGGCCACTGCCTGGAGACCGGCTTCCCTGCCGCCGGCCAGGTCGTCGTGAACCGGGCCTCCACCCGCTCCTTCACGCTGCTCAACGCGGCCGGCACCGGCGTCGGTACCCTGCGCGCCAGCAAGATCGCCTACGGCACGATGACCGACACCGACATATCGCTCTACCAACTCACCCGCACCTACGCCCAGATAGAGAGCAGCTACGGCATCAAGGCTCTGGAGCTCTCCGCCACCCACCCCGTCCAGGGCACCGCGATCACGGTCGCGTCCGGCTACTGGAAGCGGACCTACTCCTGCGCCGTCGACGGCTTCGTCTACCGCCTCAAGGAAGGCGCGTGGACCTGGAAGGACTCCGTCCGCTACACCTCCGCGTGCCAGACCATCGGTGGCACCTCGGGCTCCCCGGTGATCGACAACGTGACCGGCAAGGTCGTCGCCGTGAACAACACCGGCAACGAGGACGGCGAGCAGTGCACGGAGAACAACCCGTGCGAGGTCGATGCCAACGGCACGGTCACCGTGCGCCAGGGGATCAACTACGCCCAGGAGACCTACGGCCTCGTGCCCTGCGTCGGCCCCGGCAGCGTGATCGACCTCACCCGCAGCGGCTGCACCCTGCCCAAGCCGTAACGCCGCAGCGGCTGTTGGTGTTCTCCCGGGCCGTCGTCCGCGCGGTCCGGGAGAGCACCGCCCCCGGTCAGCGCGTGGTCGAGCGGACCGAGCGGCCCGCCAGCACCTGGGTCCTGCGGCCGTCCTCGACGACGAACCGGCCGTCGATCAACACGTGCCGGACCCCCACCGGAAGGGTCCGGGGCGCCTCGAAGGTCGAACCTGCAGCCACTGTCGAAGGATCGAAGAGTACGAGGTCGGCGCGGTACCCGGCGCGGACCAGCCCCCGGTCCGTCAACCGCAGCCGGGCCGCCGGGCGGGAGGTCAGGTGCGCCACGCACTCCTCCAGCGTGAGGACCCCCAACTCCCTTGCGTATGCGCCGAGATAGTGCGGGAAGGTGCCGTAGGCGCGCGGGTGGGGCTTGTCGCCCCGCAGAATGCCGTCGCTGCCGCCGGTGTGCACGCGGTGGCGCATGATCCGGCGGACGTTCTCCTCGTGCCCCACGTGCTGGAGGATCGTGGAGCCGAGGCGGTCCTCGGTGAGCAGCCGCCGCGCGGTGGCCCACGGCTCCTCGCCGTGTTCCCGGGCCGAGGCGGCGACCGTGCGGCCCACGTACCCGGCGAGCCCGGGGGCGGTGACGCCGGAGATCTCGATGGTGTCCCAGTCGATCGGCACCCCGTGGCAGCCGTCCGATCCGGTGACCTCCAGGTCGTGGCGTATCCGCGCGGCGGCGGTGGGGTCGGCCAGCCGCGTCAGGGTCGACTCCGGGCCTCCCTCGCTCGCCCAGCTCGGCAGCATCGCCACCAGCGTGGTGCACCCGGGGGTGTACGGGTATGTGTCCAGCGAGATGTCGGCGCCCTCGTCCAGCGCCCGGTCGAGCAGGTCGAGCAGCTCGGGCGCGCGGCCCTCGTTCACCTTGAAGTTCATGGTGGCGTGGGCGAGATGGAGCGCGCACCCCGCCTTCCGGGTGATCCGCACCATCTCCTCGTACGCTTCCAGCGCACCCGCCCCGTACGAGCGGTGGTGCGGGCACCAGTAGCCGCCGTGTTCCGCCACCACCCGGCAGAGTTCGGTCAGTTCGGCGTCGTCCGCGTACATTCCGGGGGTGTAGGTCAGGCCGGACGACATGCCGACCGCTCCCTCCCGCATGCCCTGGGCGACGAGCTCGCGCATCCGGTCGAGTTCGGCCCCGGTGGCGGGACGGTCCTCCCAGCCCACCGCGTACATCCGGACCGTGCCCTGCGGGACGAGGTAGGCGGCGTTGACGGCGATGCCCTCGCCGCCGAAGTTCCGGTCGAGCCGGTCGAGGTACTCGCCGACCGTGCGCCAGTCGAAGTCGACGTCCTCGCCGCCGCCGTTCCACCCGGCGATGGTCCGCCGCACCTCGGCGAGCGTGCGGTCGTCGACGGGGGCGTACGACAGGCCGTCCTGGCCCAGGACTTCGAGCGTCACGCCCTGGGCGGCCTTCGCGCTGTGGTCGGGGTCGCGGAGCAGCGCGAGGTCGCTGTGGGCGTGCATGTCGATGAAGCCGGGGGCCAGCGCGAGGCCGTCCGCCTCCAGGGTGCGGCGGGCGGTCGGGCGCCTGCCCGGGGAACCCTCCGGGTGGATCGCGGCGATCCGCCCGCCGTCGACGGCGACGTCCGCCCGGAAGGACGGGCCCCCACCGCCGTCGATGACGCGCGCGTCGCGGATGACGAGGTCCATGGCGACCCTCCCGGGGTCTCTGGTGTACGGGTTGGGGCGGTGCGGCGGCCTCGGGGCCGTCTCAGAAGTAGGTGCGCAGGTACTCGGCCACCGTGCCGTCCTGCCGCACGACGGGGATGAGCTGCCACTTGTCGAAGGAGGTGCACGGGTGCGAGAGCCCCAGGCCGACCCAGTCGCCGACCTCAAGGGCGGTGCCCGGCTCGGTGGCCAGCCAGCCGTGCTGGTCGGAGAGGCCGGTCACGGTGATCCCGGTCGCCGGCCGCACCGAGCCGTCCCGGGCCGAACGGACCACCTGTGCCTCGGGGAGGTGGAGGTCGTACGCGGCGTCACGCTTGCCCGCGTTGACGAAGGCCTGACGTTCGGTCGGGCGCGAGACCACCTGCGTCCACAGCCGGAAGGCGGGCTGCAACTCACCCTCTTCCGGGACCCGGTTGAAGGGAGTGAGGTTGCGGTACTGGCCGTCGTCGTGCGAGACGTACGCCCCCGAACGCAGCAACGGGCAGACCGGGCGGCTCAGTTCGGGGATTTTGGCGAACACCTCGGCGACCACGTCGAACCAGGCGCTGCCGCCCGCGCTCACCAGGACCTCCTCGTCCACGGCGAGTCCGTCGAACCGGCCCGCCTTGTCGAACTCCACCGCGAGCGCGACGAGTCGGCGCAGCCAGTCGCCGACCCGGTCGGTCGTGGCCCCCGGCACCTCGCCCTCGTAACCGGCGACCCCGACCAGCCGCAGCGTGGGCACGGCGGCGACCGCCTCCGCGACCGCCGCGCCCTCCGCCTCCGTACGGACGCCGGTACGAGCGCCCTCGCCCGCACCCAGCTCCACCACCACGTCCACCGCGCGACGGGCGCCCGCCGCGCGCAGCGCCTCGTCCATCAGCTCGACCCCGCGCACCGAGTCGACGTAACAGACGACGGTGAACTCCGGGTCCGCGTCCAGCTCGCGCGCCAGCCAGGTCAGTGCGACCGGGTCCACCACCTCGTTGGCGAGGAAGATCCGCCGGATGCCGTGGTCGCGGTAGACCCGGGCCTGGTGCGGGACGGCGGCGGTGATTCCCCAGGCGCCGTGGCGGAGTTGGCGGGCGAAGAGCTGCGGGGACATCGAGGTCTTGCCGTGCGGAGCGAAAGCCAGTCCGTGCCGCTCGGTGTACGTCTCCAGGAGTGCGAGGTTGGCGTCGAGCGACTCGGCGGAGAGCGTCAGCAGCGGGGTGGTGAACCCGCCGGAGAAGAGGGGGCGGGCCTCGGCGGCGAGGGCGCCCACGGTGAGCCCCTCGGCGTCCGGCGGCAGGCCCTTGAAACGGGAGTCGATCCGCTCGTCGGCGAGCGCGGCGGCGTACCGTTCCGCGACCGCGACCGCCACCGCGTCCTCGGCCGCGCCGGTCGACGTGGTGCCCGTGTTCCCGCTCCCGGATGTCGCGTCGGCTGCCATGCGGATCTCCTCTTCCCGGATTACCGGAGCGTTGCATCCTCTGCAACGCTCATTGCGTATGTCGCTCCAGGCTGTCTAACATCCGAGCCGACGCCGGGTCAACGACGGGCCGGCGCCGACGGCAGCCCACAAGCAGCGACCAGCGACCAGCGAGGAGCCCAGGTGTCCGGAACCGGAACGGCCGACCCCGCGGACGCCGGTGCCTCCGTGCCCGCGCGGTCCGCCGCACCCGGAGCCGTCGATGTCGTCTGCCTCGGCGAGTCGATGGTGACCTTCCGTCCCACCGCGCCCGGCCGCCTCGCCGACGTGCCCGGCTTCCTGCGCGGAATCGGCGGCGCCGAGTCCAACGTCGCCTGTGCCCTGGCCGGGGCCGGGCACCGGGCGGCCTGGGTCGGCCGGGTCGGCGACGACGGCTTCGGGGACCACCTCGTCGACACCATCGCCGGACACGGCGTCGACACCTCCGCCGTGCACCGCGACCCCGACCGTCCCACCGGCGTCTACTTCCGCACCGCCGCCGACCGCTCCGACCCGGACCACGAGGTCGCCTACTACCGCGCCGGTTCCGCCGCCTCCGCGATGTCCCCGGCGAACGCCCCGTACGACGCCCTCTTCGCCGGCCGCGTCCTCCACCTCACCGGCATCACCGCCGCGCTCTCCGCCGACTGCCTCGCCCTGTTGCGCACGCTCACCGCCCAGCGCCCCGGCCGGCCCCTGATCTCCTTCGACATCAACCACCGCCCCCGCCTCTGGCGCGGACACCCCGCGGGGCCCGGGGTCCTGCGCGACCTGGCACGCGGCGCCGACGTGGTGTTCGTCGGCGAGGACGAGGCGGCGGAGGCCTGGGGCGTGCACGGCCCCGACGCCCTGCGCGCCGCCCTTCCGGAACCCGCCGTCCTCGTCGTCAAGCAGGGCGCGGACGGCGCCACGGTCCTCGCCCGCCCCGACGGCACCCCGCCCGGCGCGGGGACGGACGAGACCACCACGGTCCCGGCCCCCCGCGTGGACGTGGTCGCCGCGGTGGGCGCCGGCGACGCCTTCGCCGCGGGCTTCCTCTCCGCGACCCTGCGCGGTCTGCCGGTGCGCGACCGGATCCGCCACGGCCACCTGCTGGCCGCAGCCGTGCTCACCGTCCCCGGCGACCTCGCCCGCCCCCCTGCCCGCGCCGACGCCGACCGGCTCGCCGCGCTGGACGACGAGGCATGGGGGACACTGCGACTCGGCCCCGGATGGACGGGACGCACCGGGACGGGGCCTGCGGACACCGGATGCTCCGATGCGGGGCGCACGGCAGCGGGACGTACGGACTCCGGACGTACGGACTCCGGACGCACGGACACCGGAGGTACGGGAGCGGCGGCGGAAGGAGCCACCGGATGAGCCAGACCGTCGACCGCGCGCTGAGCATCCTGCCGCTGCTCGCCGAGGGTCCCGCCGACCTGGGCCGCGTCGCCGACCGGCTCGGCGTCCACAAGTCCACGGCACTGCGCCTGCTGCGCACCCTGCGCGAACACGGACTCGTCTACCGCCAGGAGGACCAGCGCTACCGGCTCGGCGCCCGCCTCTTCGCGCTCGCCCAGGAGGCCGTCGAGAACCTCGACGTCCGCGAGATCGCCCACCCGCATCTCGTGGAGCTCAACGAGATCTGCGGACACACCGTCCACCTCGCCGTGTACGAGGAGGGCGAGGTCCTCTACATCGACAAGGTCGACAGCCGCTACCCGGTCCGGATGTACTCGCGCATCGGCAAGACCGTCGCCATGTCCGTCGCCGCCGTCGCCAAACTGCTCCTCGCCGACCTCCCCGAGCCGGAGCGCCGGACCGTCGCCGAACGGCTCGACTACCCGTCGTACACGTCCCGTTCGACGCCCCACGCCGCGGCCTTCCTCCGTGAACTCGCCACCGTGCGCGAACAGGGCTGGGCCACCGACCTCGGCGGCCACGAGGAGTCCATCAACTGCGTCGGCGCGCCGATCCGGGGAGCTGACGGACGCGTGGTCGCCGCGATGTCGGTCTCCGCACCGAACGTCCTGGTCACCGCCGAGGAGCTGCTCGCACTGCTGCCGCTGCTGCGCCGCACCGCCGACGCCATCAGCCGGGAGTACTCGGGCACGGCCGTGCCCGCCGTGACCGCCGTACCCGATACGAACACCGCACCGTCGAAGGACACCCCATGACCGAGAAGACCGCACTCACGCCCAGCACCCACACCACCCCGCCCGCGAAGTTCTCGCACGGGGTGAAGAAGGGCAACATCCTCCAGGTGGCCGGCCAGGTCGGCTTCCTATCGGCCGTGGAGGGCCAGGCCCCGACCCCGGCCGGCCCCACCCTGCGCGAGCAGACCCTCCAGACCTTCGCCAACGTCAAGGCGATCCTGGAGGAGGGTGGCGCGAGCTGGGACGACGTGATGATGATGCGCGTCTACCTCACGGACGTGGACCACTTCGCCGAGATGAACGAGATCTACAACGCGTACTTCGAGGAGCAGGGACTCAAGGCCCCCGCCGCCGCGCGCACCACGGTCTACGTCGGCCTGCCCAAGGGCCTGCTCATCGAGATCGACGCGCTCGCCGTACTCGGCTGATCCCGCGCCCCCCGCCGTACTCGGCTGATCCCGCGCCCCCCGCCGCTCCCCCGAAGACGCCGAAAAGCGCCACCGGGGGAGCGGTGACGCTTTTCGACGGTGTGGCTCCGGCCTTCGGCTCACGGCCGGTCGCCGGTTCGTGCCGGTCCGGTTACGGCAGCGCGTGGACGCTCGCGCCGACCGCGCTCGACCAGGCGTTGCCCGCGGTGGCATCCCAGTTGGTGGACCAGGTCATCGCGCCGCGGATCGACGGGTAGGTCTTGGACGGCTTGAACGAACCGCAGTTGGTGCCCTTGGCCAGGCAGTCGAGCGCCGCGCTCACGATCGACGGGGCGACGTAACCGCTGCCCGCACCCCGGGTCGAGGCGGGAACCCCGAGGCCGACCTGCGAGGCGTCGAGACCGCCCTCCAGCTGGATGCAGGCGAGCGCGGTGAGGAAGTCCACCGAGCCCTGCGAGTACACCTTGCCGTCGCAGCCGAGCATCGAACCGCTGTTGTAGTACTGCATGTTGACGACGGTCAGGATGTCCTTGACGTTGAGCGCCGTCTTGAAGTACTCGCCGGACGTGGACTGCATGTCGATGGTCTGCGGGGCCATCGTGATGACCAGGCCCGAGCCCGCCTTGGTGGAGAGCGCGCGCAACGCCTTGGTCATGTACGTGGAGTTGAGGCCGTTCTCCAGGTCGATGTCGACGCCGTTGAAGCCGTACGTCTGCATCAGGGAGTAGACCGAGTTCGCGAAGGCGGTGGCGGAGGCGTCGCTGTTGACCGCGACCGCGCCCTTCTCGCCGCCGACCGAGATGATGACGTTCTTCCCAGCGGCCTGCTTGGCCTTGATGTCGGCCTTGAACTGGTCGACGGTGTAGCCGTTCAGACCGGCCGAGTCCAGCGTGAAGGAGACCGCGCCCGGCGTGGACGTGGCGTCCGCGAAGGAGACCGCGATGATGTCGTAGGCGGCCGGCACGTCACTGATCTTCTGGACGGTCGCGCCGTTGTTGAAGTTCTGCCAGTAGCCGGTCACCGCGTGCTTCGGCACCGTCGTCGTCGGGGGCGGGTTCGTCGTCCCCGAGGTGGACGTACGGACGCTGAGCGCGGCCGACTTGGCCGACTCGCCGGCCGCGTTGGTGGCGCTGACCGCGAAGGAGTACGCGGTGTCGGCGGAGAGCCCGGAGACGGTCGCCGAGGTCCCGGTCGAGGTGGTGGCCTTCGCGCCGTCCTTGTAGACCGTGTAGCCGGTGGCCCCGGAGACGGAGTTCCACGAGAGCGACACGGAGGACGAGGTCTTGGAGCCCGAGGTGAGACCCGCCGGGGTGGCCGGGACCGTCGGGGCGGGGTCGGTGCCACCGCCGCCGTCCGGGCCGGTGACCGCGATGTCGTCCGCGTAGTAGGCGGGCTGGCCGTACCAGCCGTGGGTGTAGACGGTCACCGAGGTGGTGGAGGCGCCCGTGGTGAAGCTCGTCGCGAGCTGCGACCAGCTCGTGGCGCTCGGCGTCCAGGTGGAGACGTCCGTGGTGCCGGTTCCGCTCACGCCGAGATAGACGTAACTGCCCTGCACCCAGGAGGAGAGGGAGTACGTCGAGTTGGGCTTCACCGCGACGGTCTGGCTGCACTGCGCGTTGTCCAGCCCGGAGGGGGTCGCCTTGAGCGCGGAGCTGCCGCCGTGCACGGGCGAGGAGACGGTGGCTCCGCTGCCGCCCGTACAGGTCCAGTTGGTGAGGCCCGACTCGAAGCCCGCGTTCTTGGCCACGTTGACGTCGGCGGCCTCCGCGTTGCTCACCATGCCGGTGAGTGTCAGCGCGCCCGCCGCGACGACCGCCATGGCGGCGCCGAGGGCGGGACGGGTGTGGGGCCTTCGGTGTCTGCTGCCTGCGGTGCGTTCCACTGCATCCTCCGGGGGGAGTCGGGGTGGTGGCGGGGGTGCGCCGGGGGTCGGTGCGAGTCCGTGCGGTTGTGCGTGGGAGTCGCCGCGGGAGGGCGACGAGGGGGGACGGTGGCCACCGCTGGCCGATAAACTGGTCCAGACCAATCAAGTTGTCAAGACCTCTGTTGGTGATTCACTCGTCCTAGCGGTTGTGCGGCAGGCCGGGCGGTGCGTCGTTTTGTCCGGTCAGGGTGGATCCGCAGGCTGAGTACGAGGCCCTCCGCGCCCCGGCGCCAGGCCGGCGGCCGGAGCGTTTGCGACCGTGTGGGTCCGGTCGAGAAAGTCAACGCGGCGCGCGCATCTGGTCGTTGCGACATCCCGTCGAGGTCGTGCGGCCATCGGCCGGGCCGCTCCGGTCGCCGTCCCGTCGTCCCAGCTGATGGTTGCGGGACGTGTGGCGGGACCCCGTACGGGGTCCGGGTGGCGCTCGACCCGGTCCGGGTGGCCGGGCGGGTCACCCTCGTGACCCGGATAAAATGGCGGGTGCAAACAAGGGTTGACGGTCGTGCCGATGGGCATCATGCGGACGCACGGGGGAGCGGGTGGCGTCAATGAGTTCTCGTACTCATCAATTGCCGCACGCGGGACGGGCCGACGGCGTGGAGAACCTCAACGCAGGTGCAAGATCAGCGGATTGGTGAATGGCCGGAAAATCTCCGGATAAACCTCTCCGGTCTCTCGAATTCAACTACCGCCGTCCCGAGCTGATATGAGACCCGCCGGTGACACCGTGTTCCCGGTATCCGTCTCCATATTGATTCCTGAAGACGGTTTCCCGCCTGGTAGGACGTGACTACAGTGCTGTCGGAGAACCACGGACAGGAGCGATTGCGGTCGGCGGCGCGATGCCGGCCGGAGCCGAACGGGGAACAGCGTGCCGATCGCCATTGCAGTGACCAGCGCTGACCTGGTGCTGCCACCGACCGACCAGCAGACACCGACCGCCGCTCTGCTGCACGCGCCGGAGGACCAGGCGCTGGAACTCGCCGTCGGCGACATCCATCTCCTGCTGGAGCAGCACGGATACGTGATCGCTGTGTACCCGTCCTCGCTGCCGCCCGCCCATGAGCGGCGGCTGTACGCCATCCGTGCGGTGCTGGAGAGCGACCGCATCGCGCTGCTCAAGGTCGATCTCCCGCCGCTCGGAGTCGCCGTTCTCGTACGGCAGTTGAGGCAACTCTCCCTCTGTGACTTCAGCCCCGGCGTGGTCGCGTCCGCCGTCCGGCTGCTCGCCCACTACATCCACCCCGGAGCCCTGCTGAACTCCGTGGCCAAGTTCGACCGCTTTCCGGTCAGCCTCAAGGAGCACGCCAAGTCCTTGGTCCCCGGCGCGCAGTTCGCCGCACTGGCCGGAGCCGACGCGCGACTGGTCAGGGTGCGTCCGACGATGGAACCGCTGCCCGGACCCGATTTCGCGACCCATCTGCTGATCGCCAAGGGCCAGGCCCCACAGGAATGGGTCCGGGAGCGACTGGCCGCGGACTGGAAGGTCCAGGCCATTCACGAGGCGGCGCTTCCCGCCGACTCGGTCCGCTGGTGGGGCACCTCGAAGCTGGTCGAATTCGCCTCCTACCTCCCGGACATCTCCGTGCTGTACCAGCTGGTGGCCTCGGTGCGGCGGGAGAATTGCCACTGGTGCGGCATGGAACTCATCGGAGACCGCTGCGGGTTCTGCTCGTCCCCCCTCACGCAGTCCGAGAACCGCACCCACGGCAGCTCGGTCGTACTCGCCCGTGAAAGGTAGCGACCGCCGCCGGATTCCCCGCCCCCCGCCGGGCACACCGCACCGCGCGCACCCCTCCCCGTCCGCCGCCCCACGCATCCGATCCGAACGAGGTTGTCCGGTCCATGAACTCCCGCCAGCGCCGTGGCGTCATACTCCTGCTCCTGTCGGTCCTGTGCGCCTTCGGCGCCTTCGCAGGGGTCCTCTCCGTGATCAGCGACGTCAACTCGAAGGTCGGACCCGAGGTCACCGCGTACCAGCTCAAGGCCAACGTCGCCCCGTACACCGCTCTGAACAGCGGTCAGTTCGAGAAGGTCTCGATGCCCGAGCGGTGGCTCTCCGCCAACGCCGTGACCGATCTGCGCGAGGTACAGGGAAAGATCGCCGTCACCCAGCTCCGCGCGGGCTCTCTGCTGCAGACCGACATGATGGTCGCCAAGCCCGAACTCCGCGCGGGTGAACAGGAGATCGCCATCATGATCGACGCGGCGACCGGGGTCGCCGGGAAGATCACCCCCGGTGCCACGGTGAACGTCTACGCCACCTTCGCCGGCGAACGCGAGGGAGACCCGGCGCAGTCGAAGGTCATCGTCGCCAACGCCAAGGTGCTCGAGGTCGGCAAGCTCACCGCGCTCGAACCGGACCGCAACAGCACCTCCTTCCAGATGACGCAGGCGGTCCCGATCACCTTCGCCCTCAACACGCTGGACACCCAGCGCATCGCGTACGCCGAGTCCTTCGCGGAGCACGTACGGCTGGCGCTCGTCGCCCCCGGCAGCGACGGAACCATCCGTCCGGGCGACCGCACGTACCAGCTCGACAAGGACAAGTGAGGACGGATGACCATCAGAATCCTCCCGGCCGTCGGGGACATCGACGCCGCCAGATCCGTCACCACGTTGCTCAGCCAGCTGCCCGACGCCGAGCCGGCCACCCCGGTCGGCGACTCCACCCAGCTCATCGACACCCTTGCCCGACTGGCGGGCGAGGCCTTCGACGAACTGCCGGAGGTCGTCCTCGTCCACGAACGCATCGGCCCGGTGCCCGCCCTGGAGCTGATCCGGGAGGTCTCGCTCCGCTTCCCGGCGGTCGGGGTCGTCCTGATCACCACCGACGCCAGCCCCGCACTCTTCGCCGACGCCATGGACTCCGGCGCCCGCGGCCTCGTCACGCTCCCGCTCAGTTACGAAGAGCTGGTCAACCGCATCCAGGCCGCGGCCCAGTGGGCCTCCGGCGTACGGCGCCACCTCTCCTCCGGCCACGAGGACTTCACCGGCCCCGGCGGCATGGTCGTCACCGTCACCGGCGCCAAGGGCGGTGTCGGGTGCACCCTCGTCGCCGTACAACTCGCGCTCGCGGCACAGGCGTCCGGGCAGACCGTCGCCCTCGTCGACATGGATCTGCAGACCGGCGACATCGCCTCCTACCTGGACGTGCAATTCCGCCGCTCGATCGTCGACCTCGCCCTGGTCTCCGAGATATCGCCGCGCGTCCTCACCGACGCGGTCTTCTCCCACTCCACCGGCCTCGCCCTGCTGCTCGCGCCGGGCGAGGGAGAGCGGGGCGAGGAGGTCAGCGACCGGTCGGCCCGCCAGATCGTCAGCGCGCTGCGCTCCCGGTACGAGGTCGTCGTCGTGGACGGCGGCAGCCAGATGAACGGCGCCAACGCGGCGGCGGTCGAGATGGCGGACGTGGCCGTGCTGGTGACGACCCCCGACGTCATCGCGGTACGCGGCGCCAAACGCATCGTACGGATGTGGGACCGGCTGCAGATCCGCAAGGCGGAGGAGACCCTCACCGTCGTCAACCGCTACACCCGGAGCACGGAGATCCAGCCGCCGCTGATCCAGAAGATCACCGGCACCCGCGTCGCGGGCGTGGCCGTGCCCGCCAACTTCAAGGAGCTCCAGGGCGTCGTCGACGCCGGACGGCTCCACGAACTCGACGCCAAGAGCACGGTGAAGCAGGCGCTCTGGGGACTGGCCGGGGAGATCGGGATCGTCAAGCCCCGGCCGGGGGAGAAGAAGAACGGCAAGGTGCGCAACGACCGGGGTTCGATCGGAGGCCCGCGCGGACGGCGCGGCACCGACGCGGGCCGGGGACGGACCGAGGGGACACGTTGACCGATGACCACCACACTGACGCACGACACCGACATAGGGAGGAGGCGCCCCGGCGCCTCCTCCCGGAACGGCCGCCCCGCCGGACCCACGCGTGACGGCAGCCCGTGCCGGCTCCGTGCCGGCGGTGGGCGGGGGCGCCGGCTCGGTACTGCGGGCGGGCTCGGCCGCCGGCTCCGTGCTGCGGGCGGGCCGGGGCGCCGACTCGGTACTGGGGGCGGGCTCGGGCGTCGGCTCCGTGCTGCGGGCGGGATCGGGCGCCGACTCGGTACTGGGGGCGGGCTCGGGCGCCGGCTCCGTGCTGGGGGCGGGCCGGGGCGCGACCGGGGGCAGACGGCGATCGAGTTCCTGGGCATGACCCCGTTCATCATCCTGATCATGCTGGTGCTCTGGGAGCTCGCCCTCGTCGGCTACACCTTCATGCTCGCCGGGAACGCGGCGGACAAGGGCGCCCGGGCCGGGGCCGGCGCCGAATTCGGTTCGAGCTTCGCCTGCCGGCAGAAGGCCCGCGAGAACCTGCCCGACGCCTGGGAGGGCAGCGCCGTGGTCAGGTGCAGCAGCGGCTCCTCGCTCTACCGGACGAAGGTCACGCTCAAGGTTCCCGTCCTGGTGCCCGGCCTCTTCGACCTGAACGTGCACATCGACGGCGACGCGGCCTCGCCGCAGGAGGGCTGAGCGATGACGACCACCGCCGCCCCCGCCCCCCTGGCCCCCGGCCCTTTGGCCCCCGCCCCCCTGGCCCCCGCCCGGCGCGACCGGGGCCAGGTCGCCATCGAGTACCTCGGCTTCCTGCCCCTGCTGCTCCTCGTCGGGATGCTCGCGCTCCAGCTGGGCCTCGCGGCGTACGCGGCCAACCAGGCGGGCACCGCCGCCCGGGTCGCGGCCCGCAGCGCCAGCCAGGACTACCCCCGGGGGGACGCCGAGCAGGACGGCCGTGACGCCATCAGCGACTGGCTCACCGACTCCGACGAATTCCACATCAACGTGTCCGGCGGGGCCAGGGAGGTCACCGCCACCGTACGGATCAAGGTCCCGAGCGTGGTCCCCGGTATCGACTGGTCCTGGGCCCGGCGCAGCGCCACTTTCCCCCGGGGCTGACCACGCCCTCCCCCGTGCCCCGTACCTCTTCCCCCGCACCCCCTACCCCGTACCTCTTCCCCGCCCGCGGCACCGACCGGACAGCCAGAGAGAGAGTCACGCACATGAGCCTGCGGGCACGCATCACCGCTCCCGAGGAGAACGGCGGGGCGCGCGAGGACGGCCACATGGTCGCCCTCTACCGCGCCAAGCTCCTGGAGGAGATCGACCTCGCGGAGATGTCCTCGCTGGCCGCCGCCGACCGGCGGGTCCGACTGGAGCGTGTACTCGGCCACATCATCAGCCGGGAGGGCCCCGTCCTCTCGACCCTGGAGCGTTCCCAGCTCATTCGCCGCGTCGTGGACGAGGCCCTCGGCCTCGGCATCCTGGAGCCGCTGCTCGAAGACGCGTCCATCACCGAAATCATGGTCAACGGCCCCGACCAGGTCTTCGTCGAGCGCAGCGGCAAGGTCGAGCAGCTGCCCCTGCGCTTCGGATCGCACGAACAGCTGATGCAGACCATCGAGCGCATCGTCTCCACCGTCAACCGCCGCGTGGACGAGTCCAACCCGATGGTCGACGCCCGGCTCCCCAGCGGCGAGCGCGTCAATGTGATCATCCCGCCGCTCTCGCTCACCGGCGCGACGCTCACCATCCGCCGCTTCCCCCGCTCCTTCACCCTCCACGAGATGATCGGCTTCGGCTCGCTCGACGAACAGATGCTGGTGCTGCTCGCCGGGTTCGTCCAGGCCAAGCTCAACATCATCGTCTCCGGCGCCACCGGTACCGGGAAGACCACCCTGCTCAACGCGCTCTCCGGGCTGATCCCGAACAACGAGCGCATCGTCACCATCGAGGACTCCGCCGAACTCCAACTCCAGCAGAACCACGTGATCCGGCTGGAGTCCCGCCCCGCCAACGTGGAGGGCAAGGGCCAGATCACCATCCGGGACCTGGTCCGCAACTCCCTGCGTATGCGCCCCGACCGCATCGTCGTCGGTGAGGTCCGTGGCGGCGAGTCGCTCGACATGCTCCAGGCGATGTCCACCGGCCACGACGGCTCGCTCGCCACCGTCCACGCCAACAATGCCGAGGACGCGCTGATGCGCCTCCAGACCCTCGCCTCGATGTCCGAGATCAAGATCCCGTTCGAGGCGCTGCACGACCAGATCAACAGCGCCGTCGACATCATCGTCCAGCTGACCCGGCACGCCGACGGCACCCGCAAGATCACCGAGATCGCCGCCCTGGACTCCCACGGCCGCGACCCTTACCGCATCGTGAGCGTCGCCCGCTTCAACGCGCAGCCGATGGCCGCGGACGGCAGGATCTACGGCCAGTTCCAGTACCTCCCGCTGCCCCGCCGCATCGCCGACCGCCTGTACATGGCCAGCCAGCCCATCCCACAGGCCTTCGGCGTGGCCATGCACTCCGACCAACTCGCCACCCGAGAGGCCATGTAGGTATCCCCGCCATGAACTATCTCCCTCTGATCACGGTCGGCGTGACCCTGCTCTGCGGCGTCCTCGGCGTCTGGGGCCTGCACGCCTACACCGGCGGCAAGGCGGACCGCGACGCGCTCGTGGAGCGGTTGTCCCACACGGGCCATGTGCCGATCACCCCCCGCCGCTTCGCCGCTCTCGACCGGCGGCTACGGGCCACCAAGCTCGGCCGACGGATCGAACTCAAGCTGGGCGCGACGGGCCTGGAGATCACACCGGGCGAATTCTTCGTGTACGCGCTTGCGGCGATGGCCCTTCTCTGGGGTGTGGCCTCGGCGATGCTCGCCGCGTTCTTCGGTCCAGTGGCCGCCCTCATCGGGTTGTGGGGGACGAACGCGTTCCTCAACTGGCAGCGTGCCAAGCGTACGGAGCGCTTCATCAATCAACTGCCCGAACTGTCCCGTATCCTGGCAAACGCCACCCAGGCCGGTCTCGCCCTGAGGACATCACTCTCGATGGCGTCGGAGGAGCTGGAAAACCCTGCGGGGGAGGAACTGGCGCGAGTCGCCCGTCGCCTCGCCGTCGGCGAGTCCCTTGACGATGCCCTGAGCGAACTGACGGACCGACTGCCGTCGCGCGAACTGGCCGTGCTCGTCAGCACTTTGGTTCTCTCCAATCGAGCCGGCGGTACGGTTGTCAGTTCGCTGCGCAACCTCACGGAGACCCTGGAGGAGCGCAAGGAGACCCGTCGCGAGGTCAAGACCCAGCTCTCCCAGGTCACGGTTACCGCCTACGCCGTACCCATCTTCGGCCTCGGAGCGATGCTCCTGATGAACGCCGTGATGCCGGGGGCCCTGGATCGCATGACGGGCGCCTTTCTCGGCCAGGTCGCCGTAGTGGTTTCCATCGCCCTGTACACGATCGGATTCATCGTGATCCGTCGTATGTCCCGTATCGACGTCTGAGGGAGGAACGGACATGGATCTGCTGCTCGCCGTGGGCATGGGAATTGCCGTTTACGGCGTCATCTACGGCTACCGGATGTACCGGGCCGACGCCAAGCTCCCCACCGACCTCGCCATCGCCCTCGAAGTGGGTGCCACCCGCACCAACGCCGTCGGCTCCGGTATCGACCGGCTGGGCATGCGCTGGGCCCCCACCGTCCTGCGAATGATGGGCGAGAAAGCCGTCAACAAGAAGCGTCGCCAGATCGACATGGCGGGCAACCCTGGCGGCCTCACCATCGACCGGTACGCGGCCCGGCGCGCGGTCTACGGCGCACTCGGCATGTTCGGCGCGTTCGCCATGTTGCTGCGCGGCCAGATCTTTCTCGCCCTGCTGATGGTCGGTTTCGGCCTCTTCTGGGTCGAGGCGGGTATCTGGTCGGCGGTCCGTGTCCGGCGGGAGCACATCGAACGGACCTTGCCGGACTTCCTCGACGTGCTGGCCGTCGTCGTGTCGGCCGGCCTGGGATTCCGGCAGGCGCTGGGCCGGGTTTCGGAGAAGTACGAAGGCCCCTGGGCCGATGAACTCCGGATCACCCTGCGACAGATGGACATGGGCGTCAGCCGACGCCAGGCCTTCGACGAGCTGCGCAAGCGCAACGACTCCGAGCAGGTCGCCATGTTCGTCACCGCCCTCCAGCAGGGTGAGGAGCTGGGCGCCCCAATCGTCGACACGCTGATCCAGATCGCCAACGACATGCGGCGCACCGATGCCCAGAACGCCCGTCGGAAGGCCGCCCGTGCCGTACCCAAGGCGACCTTCGCCGTCACCACCTTCCTTCTGCCCGGCACGCTCGTCCTTCTCACGGTCGGGTTCATCTACGGCGCCAACGTGGACTTCGGGTTCGTGACGGGCGGATGAGATGAAGGCCGGAGGCCATGCGCGGGAGGGAGAGAAGTGTCCGTGGAACGAGCAAGCAGATGGCATGCGTTGATCGGGGAGATCACCCACTCCTCCGTCGTTCAGACGCTCCCCACGCTGTCCATCCAGGTCAACGCGCTGCAGGCCATGTGCAGGCAAGTTTTCGGCTTCAGGCTGGCGATGATCGCCATCGCCACTCCGTTCGCCATCGGCCACACAGCACCTGGACCCGCTACCTGGCTGATCGGCGGTGCGATTCTCGTCACCTTCATGGGGTCGTACGTCCTTTTCCGCGACTGGGAGCGGTTCGGCCCACAGTTGCTGCGGCACCGCTGGATCCTCGGCATCGATGTGTTCCTCGGAGCCTTGCTGCTGATCACGGCCACTCCCGAATCGACCCTCGCCTACGTCACCGTCTGTACCCCCTTACTGGCCGGACTGGTCTACGGCTGGCGGGGCGCGGCCGTTTTCGCGGCGCTCGAGATCGTGGTCGTCCTCGGCGTGTACAACACCGTCCCGGGTCCGGGGAAGGAGGACGCGAGCGTTCTTCTCCTCCCTGGCTTCTGCGTGATCGCCGGCGCGGTCGGCGTGACCCTGCGCAACCTGCTTCTCCGGTTCGGCACGGCCAGCCAGGCTCTCACCGAGACCAGAGCGCGGCTCGCCGTCAACGAGGCGGTGGAGGGTGAGCGCACCCGTCTTGCGCGGGAGATGCACGACTCCGTGGCGAAAACCCTGCACGGGCTTGCCATGGCGGCGGACGGGCTCGCCGGTTCGGCCGACCGGATGGACCCGCTCACCGTCCGGAGCCAAGCCGAACTCGTTGCTCGCTCCGCGCGCCGCGCCGCAGCCGAGTCCCGTGAACTCCTCACCGATCTGCGGCGGGAGTCGGGGCTGGACGGCGGCATCGACGTGATGGCCGAACTGCGAGCGCGTACGGACGACTTCACGAATCGCTACCCTGTGAGCGCCGCGTTCCGGCCGCTGAGCGACCTGACCGTCCCGCACGTGCCTCACGCGGTGGCGCGGCATCTCCTCACCGTCGCCTCCGAGGCGATGGAGAACGCCGGCCGGCATGCCGATCCGACCCGCCTTCTCGTTCTCGCGGGCGTACATGGTGACGTCCTGCGTGTGAGCGTGTGGGACGACGGGCGCGGGCTGCCCGACGGCACATCGCTCGAGACCTTCCGGAGGGCCGGGCATTTCGGTCTCGTCGGCATGGTGGAACGTGCGGCGTCGATCGGTGCGCGCATCCGGATCGGTCAGGGCGAGGCGGGGCGCGGCACCGAAGTGCGCGTGGACCTTCCGCTGGCCGCTCTCAGCTCCCCGGGAACCGCCCCCGAGCAGGCGCGGCCGGGGCCGAACCTTCTCCGGTCCGCTCCCTCGCCCGCCCCCACATCCGAGAGATTCTGAGAGGAGGTCGCAGATGCCGGAGGACAGATGCCGGGAGCAGGGACCACTGGCACGGAGTCATGGGCCGGGTCACGTCACAGCTGCCGGTCCGGACCGAAGCGCGCAGGGAGCTCCAGCGGGCCAGCAGTCCGCGACACCCGAGGCCCAGCCTTCGCCTTTCCCTCCGTTCCCCGTCGCGACCTCACCCAAAGTGCTGAGAGTGGTGGTTGCCGACGACAATCCCGTCGTCCGGGCGGGCCTCGGGGCCTTGCTCTCCGGGCGGCCCGACATCGACGTGGTGGCCGAGGCCACGGACGGACGGCAGGCGTACGAAGCGGCGCTGTTCCACCGCCCGGACGTTGTCCTGCTGGATGTACGGATGCCGGGCGTGGACGGCATATCGGCCCTGCCGTACCTGGTGGGGATCGCGCCGGTCCTGATGCTGACGTACAGCCGCGAGAACGAGATCGTCCAGGAAGCACTTCGACTGGGTGCGGGCGGATATCTGGTGCACGGCGAGTTCACGGCAGGCCAACTAGTGCAGGCGGTGCGCGATACGAAGGACGGCCGGGCTGCTTTCACTGCCACCGCGGTGGAGGCCCTGGTGGCACACATGCGTCAAGAGGCTTCCGAGCACTCGGGCGGACTTCCCGAGGGACTGGGTACCGCACTCGCCTCGGGTATCTCGACCCAGGGCGTCGTCACCGACATGCCCACCGGTTCCGAACCCGGTCCTCCTGAGATTCGACAGGACGGACCCGGGGAAAGTCTTTCGCAACTGCAATCGATTGTGGGACAGTCGATCGGAGGTGTCAGCCGGGTTGGCCCTGTCAACCACCGCACATACGGCTTGAGTTCGCGGGAGATGGAGATCATGGAGTTGATTGCTAGCGGGATGAGTAATCAGCAAATCGCTGCCACGTGCTTCATCAGCGAGAAGACCGTGAAGAATCACATCAACCGCATCTTCACCAAGCTGCACAGTCGCACCCGCGGCGAAGCCATAGCGCGCTGGCTGGGTACGGCTCCTCCGGCGGGCCCGGGCCCGCAGGGGGGCCGGTAGCGATGGCCCGCAGGATGACCGGGCGCCGGGAAGCCGGCTGGGTACACCATCGCGATCAGGTCAACGGCGCTCTCCGTAGCGGGCTTTGGGTCCGGAAATGGGCCCTGGGGCCCTCTGGCGGCGAAGCCGCTCCGTCGTATGTTTCTCATGCTGTGAACGGCACCGGCCAGGAGAAAGCCGGCACCTGGAGTGGCACTACGGGAATGTGCGAGTCGGCCGGCAACCGGTCGGCCGGACCAGGAGGGGACCACCATGTCGAACATCACCTTGAAGACTGCCGTCCGCGTCAACGGATGGGCCAACACTGCGGTCTCCGCGATCCAGAAGCGCCACGCGGCGAGGGACCGGGGTCAGACGGCTTTCGAGTACCTCGGCATCATTCTGGTGGTCGTAGCGATCATTGGAGCCATCGTGGCGACCGGGATCGGTGGCGCGATCTCGGAGCGCATCAAGGGCCTGGTCACGTCCATCACGACCAAGTGACCGCACGTTCGCGGCTGGAGCGAGGGCAGGCCTTCCCCATCTACATCATGATGGTGGCGGGCCTGCTCTTCCTTGCGTTGGCCTTTTTCGCTGTCGGTAAGGCTTCGGCGCTCCGCAATGGCGCACAGGGGGCGGCGGACGCGTCCGCTCTGGCAGCTGCACAGTCAGCCCGTGAGCAGTTCCAAGCCCCGTTCATCGCCGCGCTCTGGGCCAACTCGATCGACACGTTCCTCCAGAGGTCCCCCTTCTACGCCGCGTGCAGCGCAGCCCAGGGGCTAGCCTCGGACAATGATGCGGACCTCAAGAGTTGCAGCCCGAAAGAGGGCGGCCGTCGTGACACGATCACGACGAAGGTGGAGGGCCGCGGCACGGTGGATTCGTCGGTGATTCCGGGGTCCGACCACATCGTGGCCAAGGCGAAGGCGACGGCCATAGTCGAGTTCCGGTGTGACTGGACGTCTGTGGATCTGAACAACGACGGGGTCCGGGACGTCTACTTCTTCACCTGTGATGACGGGAAGATGGCCGAAATCCGGCCAAGTAGCCCTCCCCCGTGGTCCAGCGTGAGCAAGATTCTCTTCGACGTGCACTTGGTCGACCAATGACAGCGAACGACGAGTAGAGGAATCGGCCCATGAGCATTCGGCGCACCACGAGACCCCAGAGGGTGATGATGACTGTCGCGATGTCCGCGACGGTTGCCCTCGCACTCACCGGTTGTGGCGGGGACAGCGACCGCACGGACAGCGGGGCCGCCGGCTCGCCCTCGGCCAGTCCCGCTGCCGAGGACAAGGGGCCGCAGCAACCGGACACCGCTGCCGGGGACCCCGTCGACCCGAATGCGAAGCTCGCCGAGGCCCAGGGAGCGGGCGGACTCACTCTCGTCGTCCACCAGGTGAAGCGGGACGCCGGTGGTTTTGTCACGGTCCAGGCCGAGATCAAGAACACGGGAACCGAGACCCGCAACAGCGCGGACTGGGGAGGCCAGGAGTCCGATATCGTCGCCAAGAACCCCAACTCCGTCGCGGGGGCGACCCTGGTGGACGCGGTGGGCAAGAAGCGCTACTACGTCCTGCGCGACACCGACGCGCGTTGCTTGTGTACTACTGCCATCGCGCCCCTGTCGCCGGGAGAGGCGGCGTCCGTTTTCATGCAGTTCCCCGCGCCACCCGACACGACGGACGAGGTGGACTTCACGCTGCCCACCTTCGCCACCACTTCGCTGAAGATCTCTGGGTGAGCGGCGAGATGACCACCGTGCAGAGGCAACGGCGCGCCCGCCATGCCGGAGCCACCATGGCTGTGGGGCTCATGCTCGTGGGCACTACAGTGCTCTTCGGCGCCCCCTCGTACGCCGACGACGGGCCCTCCGTCCCTCCGGGCACCGAGGCCACCTCCGAGGCTCCCGTCCCTCTCGACGCCAACGACCCCGACCTCCGGATGCCCGAGGGCGGCACGCTCGCCCCGGGCAAGGTTCTCGACATCGTCCAGGTCGTCGAGGACATGGGGGGCGAGGAGCGGCGGGAGGACTCGAACCAGTCCATCAAGTTCGCGCTCCAGGCCGAGGTGCTCTTCGGCAAGGACAGCGCGAAGCTCAGCCCTCAGGCGAACTCCCGGATCGCGGCCATCGCGGCCGAGATCAAGAACCAGAACGCCACCCAGATCCGGGTTTTCGGCTTCACCGACAATCTCGGTTCCTCCGCCCACGGCGACGTGCTCTCCAAGCAGCGTGCGGAGGCCGTGCACGCGGTGCTCTCCAAGCAGCTCGGCGCCGAGGTCACCTTCGAGATCCGCGGGTACGGCGAGGAGTACCCGATCGCGGACAACAGCACCGAGGAGGGGCGGAAGAAGAACCGGCGCGTGGAGGTCTCCTTCCCGCGCGGCGCCACCTCCTGAGGCTCCGATCGGCTGAACCGCCGGGCCCGGGCCGCGAGCACCTCGTGACCCGGGCCCCGCCCTTTCCGGCCCGGCCCGCCGGCAGCACGGCGCACGCCGTGACGGCGAGGCCGGGCACGTGCAGTAGTCCCATCCGCCAGCCGAAGCTGTCCAGGCGTTCCGAGTTGCCGAGTGTCACGTCCAGTGCCCGGCCGAGCATGAAGCCGCCACCCAGGTGGACGAGCGCACCCGTCACCCAGCTGCGGATCAGAGGGAGGAGCCGGCCGGTGCGTGGCCCCGTACCGGCTTCGACCCGCTCTCCGCCCGGGCCGCCACCGCTCACGGTCCACCTCTTCTCGGCGTACGCCCATGGCTCTCTTCGAGAGAGTAGGCGTTGTACGGGCTCCAGGCGCGGGTCTCCAGCCCCCATCGAGGGCCCAAGTCGTCCCTGGGGCAGGCCTGTTGGGGTGCGCGGGCAACCGAACGGCGGTCCGCGCGCCCGTAGTTGCTCCCACGACGGCTCTCCCGCCGTGTGCGGATCAATGGGCCCCCGCTGAGCCCACGGACCCAAGACCGGGCTCCCTACGGGAGTTAGCGTCGGACCCGTAGATCACGAGACAGCGATCCGGTGCTCGCTCCTCCACCGCGCCGGGCCGCACGCCGACGGGAACCTGCCGTGAAATTGCTGGAAAGTGTGCGCAGTCTGGTCTTCCTGGGGAGCCTCCCGCAAGCCAGGGCCTTCGCCGCCGGCTGCGCGGAACGCACCTCCGTGGTGCTGCTGCGATCCCTGGACCTCGCCGGGCGCGTCGACGACCTGGCGGCGTGTCGGGCCGCCGTGGACCTGCTCTGGAGTCCGCACCCGCAGCCCACGAGCGTCCCGAAACTGCTCCAACACCTGCACGCGCTGCCCGAGCTGCACGGTCCCGGAGCCGTCGCCGGTCTCGACGTGCTGGCGAGGACCGGAGCCCGCGCGCTGTACTCCGCGCTGGTCCTCGCCGCCAGCCCCGAGGACCGTGGCGGACCGGGAGGTGCGGTGGAACCGTCTTTCTTCGCCCGGGACTTCGCGCGGGAGCTGTACTTTCATGGGGCGAAGCGGCTCCCGGCCGAGGAGGACGGTGCGCAGAACCGCGACGTTTCGCTGATCATGTCCTTGCGCGGCGCGGAGCTTCCTTCGTCACTGGTGTCGTTACGGGCGAAGGCGGTGGAGGAGGGACGCTACCGGCTGACCCTGGCCGTCACCGGGTGCACGTCCGAGGCGCCCGGCCCGGTGCGCCGGAGGAGGGGCGACCTGCGGCGCTCCGCCTGATTCCGCGTCCCGCTCGTCGTCACGCGGCCTCCCGCGACATGCAAGCGAAACGCGGGACGTGCAGGGTGGAGACACGACGGACGGGACGGACAGGGCGGGCGCCCGACGCGGGTGTGCCCAGCAGAGGACGGACGGTGGGCGCATGCGAAGTCGGCCCGGGCGCTCGGCCGGCGCGCTTGCCGCCGTCGCGCTCTGCCTGGTGGCGGGAGCCTGCGCACCGGACGGCGACGTGGCCGATCGGGCGAGTTCGCTTCCCGGGACCGCGAGCCCGGCGCCCGCGGCCCTCGCGCCCGCCACCGGAATCACACCGGCTGCCGGACCGTCCGCCCGCACACCGGCCGACATGGTCCTGAACAGCGGCGAGTTGAAGGGATACGAGATCACGCCTCTGCGGTACGAGGAGGTGGGCGGCACCGAACGGTCCGACGACTCCGCGTGCGCCCCGCTGGTCGGCCTGGTCAACTTGGCGCCTCAACCAGTCCCTGTGTCAACCGTGTTGCGCACCGCCGTCGACGCCTCCCGCGCCGGGCGGGACGATCAGACCGTGGTCACAATGCTGTTGGCCGCGTACACCCGCGACGACGAGGCCGCGTCGCTCGTGGACCGGGTGCGGCGGGCCGTCGCCGACTGCGGGCCCGGCTTCCGTACGCGTGGAGGCGACGGGCCTGCCGTGTACACCGCCATCACCGCGCTCCCCGCCCCGCGTGCCGGCGAGGACGCGCTGGCGTTCCGGATGTCGTGCGGCAGGGGCGGGCAGCCGAGCCCGCTGGTGTTCACCGTCGTACGGAGCGGGGCCGCCGTGGTCGTCTTCAGCGCGGCCAACTACCTGGACGGCGTGATCCCCGTCATACCCCCCGCGCTCGTCACCGTGCAGGCCGCGAAGCTCCCGCACGCCTCATGAGGCCCGAAGCGCAACCCTCGTCGGGTGAGCTCAACCGGATACCGACCCCGCCAGGTCCACCGTCACCCGAACTCCCGGCCGAAGCCCCCATTCGGCCATCGCCCCTGCCTCCGACTCCACCGCGTGGCGGGCACGCAGCCGGGGGAGGCCGAGTCGGCCCGGCCTCATCGTGCGGACGGCGACCACGTTCAACTTCCGGTCCAGATAGGCCACGTCGATGGCGAACCGCATCCGGAAGGTATGGACGCTCGAACAGGGTGTGAGCAGCAATGCCCCCTCGATCCCGTCCTGCCCGAGCAGCCCTCGGGTACGTGCCCGGTACGAAGCAGCCACCCGCAGCGGGACCGTCCGCGCCTCGCCGCCCGTACCGACGGTCAGTGTTCCGTCGCCATCACGCCATCTGCCCATGGGCACCGACCGTAGCGCCCGCCGGAGGGGCCCGCGCCCTGTCGGGTAAAAGAGCACGCAGTCCCGTCAGTGGGCCCTGAGGCCCAAGACCGGTGCGGGGGAGTGCGATTAGGGTCGGGGCCGTGGACGCCACCTGGATCGCCGTCGTCACCTTCGCCGCCGTCTGGGGCGCTGCCACCGGGCTGCTGATCCCGCGTGCCGCGTACCGGTTCTCGGTGGAGCCTGAGGAGAAGTGGCGGGACGCCTGCCCTGCCGGACATCCGTTTACCGGCAGCACCAGCAGCACCAGCAGCACCAGCACCAGCACCAGCACCAGCAGCACCGGCAGCACCGGCAGCACGGGCCGCAGCTTCACCCGTGGCTGGCTGGGCCCCGCCCGCTGCCCGTCCTGCGCGCCGGGCAGCACAGACACGCCGAGCAGCACAGACGCGCCGGGCAGCACAGACACGCCGGGCACCACAGACACGCCGGGCACCACGGACGCGCCGGGCACGACGGACGCGCCGGGCACGACGGGCACCACGGACGCGACCGGCACCACAGGCTCGAGCCCCACCCCAGCCCCCACCCTCACCCCCACCCCAGCCCCCGCCCCGTACGCGCCGCAGTTCGCCCTCCCCGTGGTGACCGCCCTGGTCTGCGCCCTGCTGGCCGCGGCGACGGGGGCGCGTCCCGAGCTCGCCGTCTGGCTGCTGCTCACCCCCGTCGCCGTACTCCTCGCGGCCGTCGACCACCGGGTCCACCGGCTCCCCGATCAGCTGACCCTGCCGCTGGCCGGAGCCGCCGTCGTCCTCCTGGGCGCGGTGGCCCTGCTGCCGGAGCACGTGGGCTCCTGGACCGGGGCGCTGCTCGGCGGGGCCGAACTGGGCTGCTTCTACCTGGTGCTCCATCTGATCAACCCGAACGGGATGGGTTTCGGCGACGTGAAGCTCGCCCTCTCCCTGGGAGTGGTGCTCGGCTGGTACGGCTGGCCCGTGCTGGTCGCGGGCGGGTTCGCCGGGTTCCTTTTCGGCGCCGCGTACGGCCTCGGGCTGCTGGTGCTGCGGCGCGCGAACCGTCGTACGGGCATCCCGTTCGGCCCCTTCATGATCGCGGGCGCGCTGACCGGTGTCGTTCTGGGCGCCCTGTGACGCCCGGCCACGGGCAGGCCGGGGCGAGGTACCGCCGGCTGGGCGAAGGGCCCCGGCTCCCGAAACCGGCTCCCGAAACCGGCGGCCGAACCCCAAGACACAGGCCCCCAAAACCGTTCGCGGTCGCGGCGCCGTCCTGCGACCCTGCGGACATGCCCGAGCAGCCCGAGAACCCCGCCGTCTCCCCGCCTCCCACCGGGGCGTCCGCCGACCGCTTCGCCGCGCTGGTGGCCGAGGCGGAGGCGGCGCCGATCGACGGCTGGGACTTCTCCTGGCTGGACGGGCGGGCGACCGAACAGCGGCCCTCGTGGGGGTACGCCCGCGCCATGGCCGACCGGCTCGGTCGGGCCACTGCCGCGCTCGACCTCCAGACCGGCGGCGGCGAGGTACTGGCCTCGGCCCCCGTACTCCCGCCGCTCATGGTGGCCACCGAGTCCTGGCCGCCGAACGTGGCCCGCGCCACCGGCCTGCTCCACCCGCGCGGGGCGGTGGTGGTCGTGGACTCCGACGAGCCGCCGCTGCCGTTCGGGGACGGCGCCTTCGACCTGGTGACCAGCAGGCACCCGGTCACCACCTGGTGGCAGGAGATCGCCCGGGTCCTGGCCCCCGGCGGTACGTACTTCTCCCAGCAGGTCGGGCCGGCGAGCGTCTTCGAGCTCGTCGAGCACTTCCTCGGCCCGCTGCCGCCCTCGGCGTACGCCGCCCGCGACCCCGAGCGGGCCCGCGCCGAGGCCGAGGCGGCGGGGCTCGTGGTGACCGACCTGCGGACGGAGTCGCTGGACACCGCGTTCTTCGACATCGGGGCCGTCGTCTACTTCCTCCGCAAGGTCATCTGGATGGTGCCGGGCTTCACGGTCGACGCCTACCGGCCACAACTGGAGTCGCTGCACCGGCGGATCGAGACCGAAGGCGCTTTCACCGCCCGCACCACGCGCTTCCTGATCGAGGCGCGCAGGCCGACCGACGCCCCGCAGAACGGCTTTCGGTGAGGAAATCATTAACCTCCCTCCCCTTGTGCCGTCTTGTACCGCAGAGTGCGATCCTGGACGAGTTGTACGGAGAGAGGGAGCGTGTCGTGGGGAGCGAGCAGTCCGGGGGGACGGCCGGCCGGCACCGCTCGGGCAGGTCCGACTGGCTCCGGGGCGCCCGGATCATCGGCGTCCACGGTGTCTTCTACCGCCCGGACGGCCGGGCCGGCGGCGCCGAAGCGGTCGAGTTCGTCCTCGCTGACGACCGGTCCGTCCTCATGACCTGCGCCACCGACTGGACGCTCCGGGTGACCGCCGGCACCTGGCCCCACCTGCCCGAATGGTGCGTGCCCGCAGGGCTGTGGCTGCACGGCCCGTTGAACAGCGTGCCGCCCGCCCCGTACGGGGGAGGCTGGACGGTCACCGGAGCGCGGGAGAGCAGGGACGAGAACGACGAGGTGCGCGAGGCCGTCATCCACTGCGAGAACGGCGACTTCGTGGTCGCTGCCGGGGACGCGCTCGTCATCCGCTTCCACCCGGCCTGAAACCGGTCTGCAACCGGCCCCGAAGCCGCCTCGAATCCGGTCCCGAAGCCGGCGTCGACACCGGCCCCAGGCTCGGACCACGCCCCCGGTCCGAATCGTCCCCGCATCCGTCCCAGGCTCCCCCCTCACGCCCGGAATGTCGGATTCCCTGCCCGGAACGGAGTCCGGTGGATCCGGAGAGTAGTGGTGGAGTGGCGCGGCAGGCGGAAACGCTCACGAAGGGTTAGGGTGGAGCTCCCCCCCTCGGGCCGGTCCGTATCCCCCCCCACGGACCGGCCCGAATTTTTTCGGGCCCACGCTTCGGTTCCGTCTCCGCCTTCTCCACCCCTCCGCCTCTCCGCCCCCCACCCGGCCTTCCGCCCGTCCACCCGGCCTTCCGCCGCCCTACCCGCCGGAGCCTCCGGCGCGGGCCCGGCACTCCCCGCAGTCGGCGCGCGACGCGGGGGTACGAGAGGTGGGTGAGTGCTCACATTTCTCTGTTTTTCGCGGAGTTGTGACAGACCGGGTTGGGCCCGTGCCGCCTTCCCGCAGTAATGTGACGGCTTCGGGGAATGCCGGCGCGCGGCGCGGCACTCGTCCGCGCGGGGCCGTGCGGACATGGCGGCGAACCCCCACGGGGAGGTCCCCGTATCCCCGTGAAGGGGCAGGCGGGCCGATGACCCGTACGGAACCGAGAGGGTGAACTCAGTGAACTTGCGCGACCTGGTGTACGGGCTCTACGCACGCCGGGTGGAAGGCCGGCTGGACCACTCGCAGGTGCCGAAGCACATCGGGGTCATCCTCGACGGCAACCGCCGCTGGGCGAAGGCGTCCGGTGGTTCCGCGGTGCAGGGGCACCAGGCCGGAGCGGACAAGATCTCCGAGCTGCTCGGCTGGTGCAACGAGACCGATGTCGAGGTCGTCACTCTCTGGCTGCTGTCGACGGACAATTTCGACCGCCCCGAAGCCGAGCTGAAGCCCCTTCTCGGCATCATCGAGAACACGGTGAGCAACCTGGCGTCGGACGGCCGCTGGCGGGTCCACCACGTGGGCACCATGGACCTGCTCCCCGCGCAGACCCAGCTGGTCCTCAAGGAGGCGGAACAGGCCACCGCCGACATCGACGGGATAATCGTGAACGTCGCCGTCGGCTACGGCGGCCGCCAGGAGATTGCCGACGCCGTGCGGTCGCTGCTCCTGGACCACGCCGACAAGGGCACCACCTTCGAGGAGCTTGCCGAGGTCGTCTCCACCGACCTCATCTCCGAGCACCTCTACACCCGCGGCCAGCCCGACCCCGACCTGGTGATCCGTACGAGCGGCGAGCAGCGTCTCTCCGGATTCATGCTGTGGCAGAGCGCTCACTCCGAGTACTACTTCTGCGAGGTCTTCTGGCCGGCCTTCCGCAAGGTCGACTTCCTCCGCGCGCTCCGCGACTACGCGGCCCGCCACCGCCGCTACGGCGCCTGAGCCGAGCCCCCGGGTCCGCGCCTGCTCCTTATATACGTACGCACCACGCCACGAGACATACGTACGCACCGCGCCACGAGGGCGTCCCCACCGACCGGGGGCGCCCTCGTGGCGCGTGGGGGCATCCGTCGCCCGGCGGTTGCCACGTGTCCACCTGGGCGCCTCGGGACGGTGGCGCAACCCGTGGCATGGCTTCGGGCGTTCGAGGGAATACCCCTGACAGGTCGACGTCCGGTCAGCAACCAGGCGGACGTCGCATCACGTGGGCGGCCCACCGGACCGTCCACCCGGGAGGCCCTTTGCACACGAAGGACCGTACGCACCGTACGTCCGACGCGGAGGGCCGGCGTTCGGCCCGCGCATTCGGGGCCGAACCCGGTCCGTCCTCTTCCTCCGGGAAGTTCCGCGACGTCCGTCGCACTCCCCGACCTCGTCCGAGGGGGTACGTCCTTCCGTGGTGACCAGCTCAAAGCGCCGCATGCCCGACAGGCGCACCTATGTTCTCGACACCAGCGTCCTGCTGGCCGACCCCAACGCCATGACGCGCTTCGACGAGCACGAAGTCGTGCTGCCGATCGTCGTCGTCACGGAGCTGGAGGCCAAAAGGCACCACCCGGAGCTCGGTTACTTCGCCCGGCAGGCCCTGCGTCTGCTCGACGACTTCCGCGTCCGGTACGGCAGGCTCGACGCCCCGATCCCCCTCGGGGACCTGGGCGGCACGCTCCGTGTCGAACTCAACCACTCCGACCCCGGCGTGCTGCCCGCCGGCTACCGGCTGGGGGACAACGACTCACGGATTCTCGCGGTGGCGCGCAACCTCCAGGCCGAGGGGTACGACGTCACCGTCGTCTCCAAGGACCTGCCGCTGCGCATCAAGGCGTCCTCGGTCGGGCTGCTCGCCGAGGAGTACCGCGCCGAGCTCGCCATCACCGACTCGGGCCACACCGGCATGGCCGAACTGCCGCTCTCCGGCGAGCAGGTGGACCTGCTGTTCGCCGAGGAGACGCTGTACGTCCCCGAGGCGGCCGAACTCCCGGTGCACACCGGGCTCGTCCTCCAGTCCGAGCGGGGCAAGGCGCTCGGCCGGGTCACGGCGCAGGGCAACGTCCGCCTGGTGCGAGGGGACCGGGAGGCGTTCGGCATCCACGGCCGCAGCGCCGAACAGCGGATCGCGCTCGATCTGCTGCTCGACCCGGAGGTCGGCATCGTGTCGCTCGGCGGCCGGGCCGGTACGGGCAAGTCGGCGCTGGCGCTCTGCGCCGGCCTCGAAGCCGTCCTGGAGCGCCGCCAGCACCAGAAGGTGATGGTCTTCCGGCCGCTGTACGCGGTCGGCGGGCAGGAGCTGGGCTATCTCCCGGGCAGCGAGGCCGAGAAGATGAGCCCCTGGGCGCAGGCCGTCTTCGACACGCTCTCGGCGGTGGCCGGGCGCGAGGTGATCGAGGAGGTGCTGGGGCGCGGCATGCTGGAAGTCCTGCCGCTCACCCATATCCGGGGCCGCTCGCTGCACGACGCGTTCGTGATCGTCGACGAGGCGCAGTCTCTCGAACGCAACGTCCTGCTGACCGTTCTGTCCCGTATCGGGGCGAATTCCCGTGTGGTGCTCACCCATGACGTGGCCCAGCGGGACAACCTCAGAGTCGGGCGGTACGACGGAGTGGTCGCCGTCGTGGAGAAGCTGAAGGGTCATCCGCTCTTCGCCCACGTGACACTCACCCGCTCCGAGCGTTCGCAAATCGCCGCACTGGTGACCGAAATGCTCGAAGAGGGGTAGAACAACGACAGATTCGATGATCTGTCCTGCATGTCCGTGAGGGTCGCCCGGTGAGCGAAGGAGCTTAGCCGGGCGTCTTCATGTCGCGCCGTCATTTCCGTCAAACGGGTGGTGTAAACGGCGTGTGAGCTTTCCCACGCAACAGGGAATTGCTTCCCGGCGTCCTTGTCCGGCAGAGTCTTGCTTCCGTCAGGCCCCGCATACGGAAACCGGGCACCTTCCGAGGCGCTCAGCACCACACAACTCAACAACCGATCTCCGTATGCCGCCCGCGAGCACTACGCGGCACTTCCGCGAGGAAGTCGCCCACCGGGCCCGTGCCTCCCGTGACCCAAGCAGTAGGGAGGCCAGTGTCAGAGGGCACGATCGCGCCCGCGAGGTCACCTAAGCGGGCGATGCTGGAAGGACACCGTGTGAGCCGGATCTCGGTCCGGGGGTTCGCAGTGGCATCAGCCACCGCGGTCACCACCGTTGGCGCCGTCGTAGGCGTTGCTTCGGGCAGCACTCCCGCTGTCGACGACAACAACTTCGAGGCGACCGCAGCCGACACCACGCTGCTCGCAGACATCCCCGTGGGCCACCAGGCCCAGGTCCAGACCGCTTCGCTGACGCAGCAGGCCGATGCCCAGGCATCCGCCGCCGACGCCGCCGCGAAGAAGTCCGCCGAGGAGTCCGCCCGGCTCCAGGCCGCCAAGGACGCCAAGAGCAAGAAGCAGGCGGCCGAGGACCAGGCGGAGCGCGAGAAGGAAGCCAAGGAGGCCCAGGACGCCAAGGACGCCGAGGAGCGCGCCAGCCGCTCGGCCGTCCGCGACGCCACGTCGTTCTCCGCCCAGGGCTCGTACAGCGTCGCCGAGGTACAGGCGATGGCCCGGCAGATGATCCCCGCCGACCAGTTCCAGTGCTTCAGCAACATCGTGAACCACGAGTCGACGTGGAACTACCGCGCGGTCAACGCCTCCTCCGGCGCGTACGGTCTGGTCCAGGCACTCCCGGGCTCCAAGATGTCCTCCGCGGGCGCCGACTGGCAGACCAACCCGGCCACGCAGATCAAGTGGGGCCTCAGCTACATGAACGCCAGCTACGGCAGCCCCTGCGGCGCCTGGTCGTTCTGGCAGGCCAACAGCTGGTACTAGACCAGTCGCTCAACCTTCCGATGCCCCGCACCGTCCAACGGTGCGGGGCATCGTGCGTGGTGCGACACGTTGCCCATGTACGGTCGCATTCCGGCCGTTCGGGGGTAGACGGTCGGTGCACACCCACGGGGGAGAGGGCCCACGTATGTCGAAACTGCCCGGTTGGCTCGGACGAGTGGGGTCCGAACTGACGGACCTGGCCGACCGCCTGGACGAGCGGCGGCAACGAGCCGAGGCCGAGGAGGCCGAGTCCGGGCACGCGCACGCGCATCACCGGCACCACCACGCCCCGGCCGCGCAGAGCGCCGCCGACGCGACATGCCAGGTGCCCGCGCCGCCCGCCTACGCCCCCGACGTCGCCGCCCGGGCCCATCCGGTGGCCGCCATCCCCTGGGGCATGCGGGTCGCCGCCGAGGCGGGCTGGCGGCTGCTCGTGCTCGCGGGCACTCTCTGGGTGCTGATGCGGGTCATCAGCGCCGTCCAGCTCGTCGTGCTCGCCTTCGTCGCCGCCCTGCTCGTCACGGCGCTGCTCCAGCCGACCGTGGTGCGCCTCAGGCGGTACGGGCTGCCGCGCGGCCTGGCCACCGCCGTCACCGCCGTACTGGGCTTCGTCATCATGGGGCTGGTCGGCTGGTTCGTCGTCTGGCAGGTGATGGACAACCTCGACACGCTCTCCGACAAGGTCCGTGACGGGATCGACGAGTTGAAGCGCTGGTTGCTCGACAGCCCCTTCCACGTCACCGAGTCGCAGATCAACGACATCGCCAAGAACCTCAGCGACACCATCGGCACCAACACCGAGGAGATCACCTCCGCCGGCCTCCAGGGCGTGACGGTGATGGTCGAGTTCCTCACCGGGATGCTGCTCGCGATGTTCTCGACGCTCTTCCTGCTCTACGACGGCAAGCGGATCTGGGAGTGGACCCTCAAGCTGGTCCCCGCCCAGGCCCGCCCGGGTGTCGCCGGCGCCGGGCCGCGCGCCTGGCGCACCCTCACCGCCTACGTGCGGGGCACCGTGATCGTCGCGATGATCGACGCCATCTTCATCGGGCTCGGGATCTACTTCCTCGACGTGCCGATGGCGGTCCCGCTCGCCGTGTTCATCTTCCTCTTCGCCTTCATCCCGCTGGTCGGTGCCGTGGTCTCCGGGGCGCTGGCGGTGGTCGTCGCGCTCGTCACCGAAGGGGTGTTCACCGCCCTCATGGTGCTGATCGTGGTGCTGGCGGTGCAGCAGATCGAGGGACACATCCTCCAGCCGTTCATCCTCGGCCGGGCGGTGCGGGTCCACCCGCTCGCCGTGGTGCTCTCCGTCGCGGCCGGCGGGATGGTCGCGGGCATCGGCGGCGCGGTGGTCGCCGTACCGCTGGTCGCCGTCACGAACACGGTGGTCGGCTATCTGCGGTCGTACAGCCGCCAGGAGGCCCAGCGGCACGCCCCGCACCCGCACGGCGCCTCCGCACTCGACGTGGCCCCCACCCCTGCCCCCGGCACCCCGCCGGAGGACCGGTACGACGAGTCGTACCCGGGCGGCGACGGGACGGGTGGTACAGGGACGGGCGGTACGGGGACGGGCGGTACGGGGACGGGTGCTACGCGGACGGCGACCGCGGGTCCGGCCGACGGCGGCAGCGCCCGGTCGGCCGAGGACGCGCCCACCGAGGCGCACGACGCACCCGGAGAGGGCGAGGACCGCCCCCGGGCGTGACGGGCGGAGCGAGACGGACGGGACGAGCCCCAGGACCCATGAGCCCCAGGACCCATGAGCCCCGGGACCCATGAGCCCCGGGACCCATGAGCCCCAGGACCCCTGAGCCCCGGGACCCACGGGCCCCGGGGCTCCCGCGTGCGAGGGGGCTGCGCGGTGTCCGGGCGTCCGGGCCGTCAGCGGGCGGCCCTCGCGGTGGCCGCCGGGGTGAGGGGGGTGAAGAAGTTGACGAGGGTGCCGTCGGGGTCGCGGAACAACAGCGACCGGTTGCCCCAGGGCATCGTGGTGGGCTCGTTGACGAAGTCGGCGACGAAGCCGGTGAGGTTCCCGTACACGCGGTCCACGTCCTCGACGAGGAACTCGATGATCACACTGTGGTTCTCCGCGGGGCGGGCGGAGCCCGGTGCGAACAAGGGCACGGTGCGGGTGCTGCCGATGGCGAGCGTGGCGCCGGCGGTCCTGATCTCGGCGAAGTCCTCGGTCGACCAGGTCGCCGGCACGCCGGTGGCCTTCTCGTAGAACTCGACGAGACGCGAGATGTCGCCGGTGATGATGCGGATCGATGCGAGGTCCATGGCGGTCTCCTTGGTGCGGTGGAATCGCTGCACTGCGCACGTTAGAAGCAATACCGGACAGAAACGGTCCGGTATGGGCGGCGAGATTCCTCGGGCCCGCGAACGCTCGCGCTAGGCTCCGGGCCATGACCCGCCCCGCCGGCCGTGTGCTCGCCCTCCTGGAGCTGCTGCAGTCGGGCGGTGTCCGCACGACCGCGGAACTGGCAGGCCGGCTCGGCGTCGACGTCCGTACCGTGCGGCGGTACGTCGGCCATCTGATCGACCTCGACGTGCCCGTCGAGACGGTGCGCGGCCGCTACGGCGGCTACCGGATCGGCCCCGGACACCGCGTGCCCCCGCTCATGTTCAGCGACGACGAGGCGCTCGCCGTGCTGCTCGGCCTGATCGCCGGGCGCCGTGCCGGGCTGACGACGACGGCGGACACGGCGGGCGAGACGGCCGCCGCCAAGATCCGCCGGGTGCTGCCCGAGCACGTCGCCCGCAGGCTCGCCACGGTTCTGGAGACCCTGGCCTTCACGGATCCGCCCGGCGAGCCGGCCGCCCCGGACGCCGGGGTCCTGCTCACCGTCGCCGACGCGGTACGTCACCGCCGGCCGCTCTCGATCGCATACACCGGCCGTGACGGCCGGCGCGGCGAGCGCGGGCTGCACCCGTACGGGATCGTCGCCCACGCGGGCCGCTGGTACGTCACCGGCACGGACCCCGGGATCGGCGAGGACCGGACCTTCCGGCTCGACCGCGTCGCGGGCGCGAGGACCCTGCCCGGTTCCTTCGAGGCCCCCGAGGGACCCGGGCCGGCCGAACGGCTCCTGTCCGGGTTCGCCGCGGCCGCCTACCGGCACCGGGTGACCCTGCGCATCCACGGTACGGCCGAGCAGATCCGAGCCCGGCTCCCCGCGGCCGTCGCGAGCCTGGACGAACCCCCCGCGGACACCGCCCCGGGGGCCGAGCGCTGGCACCGTGTCGAACTGCGGGCGGAGCGGCTCGACTGGCTGCCCCCGGTACTCGCCTCGCTGGACCGGCCGTTCGTCGTCGAGCGCCCGGACGAACTGCGCGACCTCGTCGTCGCGTACGCCGACCGCTTCGCCGCCCGCGCCCGCCGGACCTGACGCGGGCGGGCGGACACGGAGGAGCGGGCAGCCCCCGCGCACACCAGAAAAGAAGGACCCGCGGACGGTCGGTCGTCCGCGGGTCCTTCTCGTACAAGGTACCGCTGTCCTATTCGGCGAGCACGGCCTCGGCTTCGAGGGTGACGCCGACGGCCTGGAGCACCGAGGCGATCTTCACGGCCTCCTGGATCGTCTCACGGCCCACGCCGGCCTGGCGGAGCACCTGCTCGTGGGAGTCCAGGCACTGGCCGCAGCCGTTGATCGCGGAGACGGCGAGCGACCACAGCTCGAAGTCGACCTTCTCCACGCCCGGCTTGCCGATGACGTTCATCCGCAGACCCGCGCGGAGGTTGCCGTACTCCGGGTCCGACAACAGGTGCCGGGTCCGGTAGAAGACGTTGTTCATCGCCATGATGGCGGCGGCCGACTTCGCGGCGGTGTACGCCTCCGCGGAGAGGTTGGCCTTGGCCTCCGGCTCCAGCTCGCGCAGGACCTTCGGCGAACGCGAGGCGATCGCGCAGGCGAGCACGGTGCCCCAGAGCTGCTGCTGCGGCAGCTCGCTGTTGCCGATGACCGAACCGAGGTTCAGCTTCAGGTCCTTCGCGAAGTCCGGTATGGCGGACTTGAGTTCGTCGAGTGCCATGGTGATATCAGCTCACTCGCCGGAGAGGAGGGCGACCGGGTCCAGGGTGTTCTCGCCCTTGGTCCAGTTGCACGGGCAGAGCTCGTCGGTCTGCAGGGCGTCGAGGACCCGCAGGACCTCCTTGGGGTTACGGCCCACGGAACCGGCGGTCACCATCGTGAACTGGATCTCGTTGTTCTGGTCGACGATGAAGACGGCGCGCTGCGCGAAGCCGTCCTCGCCCTCGATGCCGAGGTCACGCATGAGCTCGTGCTTCGAGTCGGCCATCATCGGGAAGGGCAGGTCGGTCAGGTCCGGGTGGTCCTTGCGCCAGGCGTGGTGCACGAACTCGGAGTCGCCGGAGAAGCCGAGGATCTGGGCGTCGCGGTCGGCGAACTCGTCGTTCAGCTTTCCGAAGGCGGCGATCTCGGTCGGGCACACGAAGGTGAAGTCCTTGGGCCACGCGAAGACGATCTTCCACTGACCCTCGTAGGTCTTGTGGTTGATCCGAGCGAACTCCTTGCCGCTCTCCAGCGACACGCAGGCGGTCAGGTCGAACTCGGGGAACTTGTCACCAACAGTGAGCACGCGATCTCCTAGCAGGTCAGGAATTCCCCTTTTGGGGGCCTTCCTGGAGGGTTGGACTGACTCCACCTTGGCACAGAGTGCATTGATCGCGGAAATAGCTACACTCGGTTCCGATGATCGGAGGTACCTATCAGTGGCTCAGGCAATCCAGGGCAACAGGACCAAACAACCCAGCCTCTCGCAGCTGCGCGCCTTCGTGGCCGTCGCGGAGCACCTGCACTTCCGGGACGCGGCGGCGGCGATCGGGATGAGCCAGCCCGCCCTCTCCGGGGCCGTTTCCTCGCTGGAGGAGGCACTCGGTGTCCAGCTCATCGAGCGGACGACGCGCAAGGTGCTGCTCTCGACGGCGGGCGAACGTCTCGCCCTCCGCGCCGGTGCCGTCATGGACGCGGTCGGCGCGCTCATCGAGGAGGCCGAAGCGGTACGCGCGCCGTTCACCGGAACCCTGCGGCTCGGCGTGATCCCGACCGTCGCCCCGTACCTGCTGCCGACCGTGCTGCGCCTCGTCCACGACCGGTACCCCGAACTCGACCTCCAGGTCCACGAGGAGCAGACCACCTCGCTCCTTGAGGGGCTCTCCGCCGGACGGCTCGACCTGCTGCTGCTCGCCGTGCCGCTCGGTCACCCCGGGGTGACCGTGCTGCCGCTCTTCGACGAGGACTTCGTGCTGGTCACCGAGCGGGACCACCGGCTCGGCGGGCGCGAGGACCTCCCCCGCGAGGAGCTGCGCGGCCTGCCGCTGCTGCTGCTCGACGAGGGCCACTGTCTGCGCGACCAGGCGCTGGACATCTGCCGGGAGGCCGGGCGTACGGACGGGGCACCGGTGACGACGACCGCCGCCGGGCTCTCCACCCTCGTGCAGCTCGTCGCCGGGGGCCTCGGGGTGACCCTGCTGCCGCGTACCGCCGTGGCCGTGGAGACCGGCCGCAACCCGGCGCTGGCCACCGCCCGCTTCGCCGAACCCGCCCCGTCGCGGCGGGTCGCGCTGGCCATGCGGACCGGGACCGCCCGGCACGAGGAGTTCGGCCAGTTCGCCGCCGCGCTGCGCGAGACGATGGCCGCGCTGCCGGTACGGGTGACGGCCGCCGGGGACGGGTGAACCCCGGCGGCTGCCGCCCCGCCGCGCGACTACTCCGTGCGCAGCCCGTCCGGCCGCATCAGGCGCCAGAGCACCGGCAGCGAGAGCAGCGTCACCAGCAGCACCACGCTCGCGCCCGCGCCGGCCATCGGCAGGAACAGCCACCAGTCGGAGACCGGTTTGGCGGTCATCCAGGACAGCCCCCAGCCCAGCGCCAGCCCGCCGACGACCGCGACCACCAGGCCCACGCCCACCGGGATCGCCGTCTGCCAGAGCACCGACCACCCCAGCGTCGAGCGCCGGGTCCCGAAGGCCACCAGGACCGCCAGCAGCCTGCGCCGCTCCCGGAGCTGCTCCAGTTGCTGCACCAGCATCGAGACGGCCATCAGCAGCAGGACCGCGGTCCCGCCGACCTTGAGGGCGGTCTGGATGCTCGCGTACCGGCCGTCCCGCTCGGTCGAGTTCAGGGCGACGACCCGCATCGAGGGATCGATCACGGCCGCCGTGTTCCGTACGAACTCCGAGACGTCCGGCACCCGCTCGTCGATCCTCACCTGGAGGACGATCGTCGCGCTCGGCAGGGTGGCCGGATCGATCGCGCCGAGCGTGGCGAGGATGCCCGTGGTCTCCTCGCCGTGCGGGTCGAAGCGCCCGGTGACGGTCCGCGCCGATGCCGGAAGGGTCCAGCGGACCGGTCCGTCGGCGGTCCCGTAGTCGTCGATCTCGACCTGTTCGCCCTTGCGGGCGGCCTCGTCGACCCAGTCGGACATCTCCCGGTCGTGGGCGGGGTGGGCGACGAAGGTGTCGCCGTCCGCGCAGTCGCCGATCCTGGCCAGTTCCTTCAGCGTCGCGCAGTCGCCGACCGTGAGCGAGGTGGTGGGCTGGACCTCGTCCTCGGTGTACGTGCCCGGCTTGGTCGCGAACACGTCCACCGTGCCGATGACGTTCTCCACGCCCCGGGTGGACCGGAGCGACGCGATCGCGCCGGTGGCGCCCTCGGCGGAGACGTTCTGGGACGCCATGTAGAACTGGGCCCGGCTGGGGTCCTGGCCGGTCATCCGGTTGAAGTCGGCGTTCATCGAGGCGAACAGCATCTGGAGCGCCACCGCGCCCGCCACCGCCACCGTGATCCCGCTGACCGTCCGCGCCGCCGTCCCCGAGCTCAGCTGGAGCCGGCGCCCGGCCAGCTGCCAGGGCACCGGGCCGCCGCGCAGCCTGCTCACGCACGCCTCCAGCGCCCAGGGCAGCAGCAGCGCCAGTCCGCCCAGGACGAGCACCGCGCCGATGACGACCGGCGTCGCCCCGGCCGTGCCGTCCTCGGGCGCCCTGCCCTGTGCGGCGAAGACACCGAGCCCGGCCACCGGCACCACCAGCCGCCACCAGAGCCGCCGCTTCCGGCCGCGCGCGTCCCGTACGACACCCAGCGGCTCCACCACCACGGACCGCATGGCGACCAGGGTCACCAGCACCGCGCAGACCGGGACGGCGCACAGGACCAGCGCGACCAGGGGAGCGGAGGGGGAGAGGTCGGCGGGGAAGACGCTCTGCTCCCAGACCGAGAGGGAGCCGACGAACGGCCGCCCGGCCAGGAAGAGGGCCACCCCGCAGACCAGCCCGAGCAGCGCGCCGAACAGCGCCTCTCCCGCCGCGATCCAGCGGACCGAGCGGATGTCCGCGCCCACCAGGCGCAGTGCGGCGAGGCGGCGGTCCCGGCGGTCCCCGCCGAACCGCACGGCGGTGGCGATGAAGATGGCCACCGGCATCAGCAGCACCACGCCGACCATCACGCCGAGCACGAGGAGCAGTGGGCTGAGCGGGGGGACGGGCAGCCCGCCGCCGTAACCGTTCAGCCGGTGGCCGCCGTTCGCCCGGTCGAGGGTGGAACTGCCCAGATAGAAGAGGCGTTCGCCGGGGGAGACCAGCCCGGCATCGGAGATCGTGCCGTCGACGGGGTACGGCAGACGCTCGCGCAGCAGGCGTCCGTCCGGGGCGTCCAGCATCTCGGCGAGGGCGGGCGACACGTACATCCGGCCGGCGGCGGGGACGCGCGGCAGGCCCGGTGGGAGCACCGGGTGCGAGCCCTCGGCGCGCATCAGTACGCCCTGCACCGCACGGTTGCGGAACTCGGTGTCGATCCGGGTGACGAGGACCGTGCGGTCCGTCTTCTCGTTGGTCTCGGGCGCGAGCGAGGAAAGGCTCTCCGACCGGGCCTCGCTGCGATCGTCGCGCGTCTCCAGCAGGTGCGGGACGGCGGAGGCGACGAGCAGCAGCGCCACGCCGATGCCCACCCCGACCGCCGTGAGCACCGTGCGCGCCCAGCCCTCGCGCCCGCCCGCCGCGGCGAAGCGGACACCGAGCCCGAGGTCACGGAGCCATGCGGGAGTGCGCGTGCGGGCGTCCGGTCCGGTCACAGGGCGTACTCCAGGTCGGTGGCCCGGCCGTCCCGGACGGTGACGTCCCGGTCGGAGTAGGCGGCGACCCGCGCCTCGTGGGTCACCAGCACCACCGCGACCCCGGAGGAGCGGGCGGCTTCGGTGAGCAGCTCCATGACCCGCTCACCGTTGAGGGAGTCCAGCGCACCGGTCGGCTCGTCCGCGAAGAGCACCTTCGGGGAGGACGCGAGGGCGCGGGCGACCGCGACGCGCTGGCCCTGGCCACCGGAGACCTCACCGGGGCGTTTTCCGGCCACGTTCTCGACCTCCAGCCGCTCCATCCAGTGCAGCGCGGTCCGCTCGGCCGGCTTGCGGCGGACACCGCTCAGCCGCAGCGGGAGCGCCACGTTCTCCACGCAGGTCAGCTCGGGGACGAGCTGGCCGAACTGGAAGACGAACCCGAACTCGGTGCGGCGCAGGGCGCTGCGCTCCGCGTCGGACATCGTGGAGAGCTCGCGGCCCGCGTAGCCGACCGAGCCGGAGTCGGGCGTGATGATCCCGGCGAGGCAGTGCAGCAGCGTGGACTTGCCGGAGCCGGAGGGGCCCATCACCGCGACGACCTCGCCGGGGCGGACGGAGAAGGACGCGCCGTCGAGCGCGGGCGTCGCGCCGTACGTCTTGTGCAGGTCGCGCGCGCCGAGCAGAGGGCCGGGGAGCGGGGATCCGGAGGGCTGGAGGCCGGGGAACGTCACGGGGCGACCACCTCGGCGAGCTTGTCGAGCCGGGCGGCGGTCAGTTCCAGCCACCGCAGATCTGCCTCCAGGTGGAAGAGCGCGTGGTCGCAGATCAGCTGGTCGGCGAGGTCCCCACCGCGCTTGCGCGCCGTCAGCGTCCGCATCAGCCGCAGGTGTTCGGCGCGCTGCGTGTCCAGCACCCGGGCGGCGCCGCGGCCGGTCAGGATGGCCAGCACCACCTTGGTGTACAGCGTCGACTGGAGGTACGGCTCCGGCTTCTCCGGCTGGGCGAGCCACGTGGCGACGTCCGTGATCCCGGCGTCCGTGATGGCGTACCGCTTGCGCTCGGGGCCTCCGTCGCTCTCCACGCCGTCGACCTCGACGAGCCCGTTCTTCAGCAGCCGGGACATGGTCGAGTAGACCTGCCCGTAGTGCAGCGGGCGGTCGTGGCCGAACTTCTCGTCGAAGGTGCGCTTCAGGTCGTAACCGTGGCGGGGGCCGGACTCCAGGAGCCCGAGCAGGGTGTGGCCGATAGACATGCGGAGCACTGTACACGGTGTGTATACCTACCGTGTATAGCTGGCCGAAAGGCGGGCGGGCGCGCCCGAGGCGGGCGCGTCCCCCCTCATTCCGTCGGGTGGGCCCCCGGCTCCGGCTCCGTGTCCGGAGCCTTCGGCGGGCGGCCCCGGCGGGCGATGGGCGCCGTCGCGCCGGGCAGCCGGCCCGCCTCCGCCAGCGCCCGGCGCAGCAGGAACTCGATCTGCGCGTTGGCGCTGCGCAGTTCGTCGGAGGCCCAGCGCGCCAGCGCGTCGTGCACGGCGGGGTCGAGCCGCAGCAGCATCTGCTTGCGCTGCCGCGGCCCGCGCCCGGAGGTCTCGTCGGTCACTGGTAGAGCGTGCCCGTGTTCAGGACCGGCTGCGCGGCACGGTCCCCGCAGAGCACCACCATCAGATTGCTGACCATGGCCGCCTTGCGCTCCGAGTCCAGCTCCACGATGTCCTGCTCGGCGATCCGGGTGAGCGCCATCTCGACCATGCCCACCGCGCCCTCCACGATCTGCTGCCGGGCCGCCACGACCGCCCCGGCCTGCTGCCGCTGGAGCATCGCCGAGGCGATCTCGGGGGCGTACGCGAGGTGGCTGAAGCGCGATTCGATGATCTGGACCCCGGCCGCCCGCACCCGTGCCGTCAGCTCGACGGCCAGCTTCTCGGTGATCTCCTCGGCGTTGCCGCGCAGCGAGAGGCCGCCCTCCTCGTGGGCGTCGTACGGGTACTCGATGGCGATGTGCCGGACGGCCGCCTCGGTCTGGGTGGCGACGAACTCCAGGAAGTCGTCCACCTCGAAGAGGGCCTGTGCGGTGTCCTCGACCTTCCAGACGACGATCGCGGCGAGTTCGATGGGGTTGCCGTACGCGTCGTTGACCTTGAGCACCGCGGTCTCGTGGTTGCGGACCCGGGTGGAGATCTTCCGGCTGCTGGTGAGCGGGTTCACCCAGCGCAGGCCGTCGGTCCGGATGGTGCCGACGTACCGGCCGAAGAGCTGGACGACCCGCGCCTCGCCCGGCGCGACCATCTTCACCCCGCTCATGCAGAAGAAGGACGCGACGACGAGCAGGATGCCGACGATCACCAGGGCCGCGCCGAGGCCGTCGCTGCCGCCCGAGCCGAGGACTCCGCCGACGACGATCACGCCGACCCCGATGAGGACGCCGACGACGGTGAGCAGCAGGCCGAGGCCGCCCGGGATGGAGTGCGCGGTCACCTCCCTGACCTGCGAGGCCGGCATCTGCGGCGCGTCGACGGGCAGTTCGGTGGTGGGTGTGGGTACGGACGGGGCCGGCTGGCGGTCGTGGTGCTGTTCGGACACGGGGTCCCCCGATTCGTCTGGTTCCCCTGCGGACGCGGGGAAGTTCGCTGCTTCCAAAGTGATATCACATTAGCGGTTTTCGCAACCATGGGGCCCTCCAGGGAGTCGGTTCCTGGAGAAGCGGGTGCTGATTCTCACGTCCGGAAAAGGCCGGATCGCTTGCTTTTTGTCCGTCCTGACAGTGTTAGCTGTCTTGGCTGGGCAGAGCTGACGGCAGAACTGACGGCAGGGCTCACGGCGGTGCGGACGGCAGGGCCGACCGGACCGACGGAGCCGCGGGGGACCGACCGACCGAGAAACAGGAGCGACACAGCGATGGGGCGAGCGGATGAGCGTCGTGCCCGCAGCCGCGAGGCGCGGGCCGGCAAGAGGGGCGGCATACGCGGGCTCTTCACCTGGAAGCGGATGCTGGGCACGTTCTTCGGTCTCTGCCTGCTGGTGATGGGCGCCTTCGTGGTGCTGTACCTGTACGTACCGGTGCCCGAGGCGAACGCCCAGGCCCAGATGCAGAGCAACGTCTACAAGTACAGCGACGGCACCGTGCTCGCCCGCGAAGGCGAGGTCAACCGGGAGATCGTCGACCTCGCGCAGGTCCCGAAGCCGGTGCAGCACACCTTCGTCGCCGCCGAGAACAAGTCCTTCTACCAGGACAAGGGCGTCGACCTGAAGGGCACCACCCGTGCCATGCTCAGCACGCTCTCCGGCAAGGGCAAGCAGGGCGGCTCGACCATCACCCAGCAGTACGTGAAGAACTTCTACCTCACGCAGGACGCGACGGTCTCCCGCAAGCTCAAGGAACTGGTGATCTCGCTCAAGGTCGACCAGAAGATGACCAAGGACGACATCCTCGCCGGGTACATCAACACCGCCTACTACGGCCGCGGCGCCAGCGGCATCCAGGCCGCCGCCCAGGCCTACTACGGCGTGGACGCCTCCAAGCTCGACGTCTCCCAGGGCGCCTACCTCGCCTCGCTGCTCCAGGCCCCCAGCCAGTACGACTGGGCCACCGCGACCGCGACCGGCAAGCGCCTGGTCAAGGAACGCTGGGGCTACACCCTGGACAACATGGTCGAGAAGGGCTGGCTGAGCAGCGCCGACCGCCAGAGCCTGGAGTTCCCCGTCCCGAAGGCCCCCAAGCCCTCGCCGGGAATGGAGGGCCAGACCTACTACCTGGTCGAGGCGGCCAAGGCCGAGCTCAAGAAGCAGGGCCTCACCGACGACCAGCTCCGGGCCGGCGGCTGGACGATCACGCTCAACATCGACAAGAAGCGCCAGAAGCAGCTGGAGAAGTCGGTCGACGCCCAGCTGGAGTCGAAGCTCGACCGGAAGAACAGCAAGGTCGACGCCACCGTCCAGGCGGGCGCCACCTCGGTCGACCCGAAGACCGGCGCGGTCGTCGCCCTCTACGGCGGAGTCGGCCCCCCCGCGCACTACGTCTCCAACGCCACCCGTCGCGACTACCAGCCGGCCTCGACGTTCAAGCCGCTGGTGCTCGCCTCCGCCCTGGAGAACGAGTCCACCACCCAGGACGGCGACCTGATCGGCCTGAACACGACCTACGACGGCACCAGCAAGCGCCCCGTCGTCGGCAGCGACACCCCGTTCGCCCCGCAGAACGAGGACGACCAGGACTACGGCGACATCAGCGTGCAGAAGGCGCTGAACGCCTCGGTCAACTCCGTCTTCGCGCAGATGGTCGTCGACGTGGGGCCGGGGACCGTGAAGAAGACCGCGCTGAGCCTCGGCCTGCCGGACGAGAACTTCCCCGAGCGCCCCGCCATCACGCTGGGCACCATGAACGCCTCGACGTGGGACATGGCAGGCGCGTACGCCACCCTCGACAACCACGGCAAGAAGGTCACGCCCTTCATCGTGAAGTCGGCCGAGCACCGCGACCGCAAGGTCGACGCCGTGGACGGCGTCGGCAAGCAGGTGATCAGCCGCAAGTCGGCGGACACCGTGACCAAGGCGATGACCGGGGTCATCGACTCCGGCTCCGGCCAGGCGGCCAACACCACCGCGTACGAGGCGGCCGGCAAGACCGGTACCTCCGAGAACAACAAGGCGGCCTGGTTCGCGGCCTACACGCCCGAGCTGACCACCGTCGTCGCGCTCTACGGCGAGTCCCCGAAGGAGGGCGGCGGCCAGGTCAGCCTGACCGGCACCGCCAACTCCGGCCGTGCCAACGGTGGTGGCTTCCCCGCCCGGATCTGGGCCGACTACACGCTGGGGGCGCTGAACGGCGGCTCCGACGCGCAGTTCGACCTGGAGGACGTGGAGGCCGGCGAGGTGCCCTACACCCCGCCGCCGAGCCCGACCGCGTCGAAGTCGCCGACCCCGACGCCGAGCGCCACGACCGCGTCCCCCTCGGCGACGCCCTCGCAGGAGCCGACGGAGACCGAGACCCCGTCGCCCGACCCGAGTCAGTCGACCACCGTCGAGCCCAGCGAATCCCCCTCCGACGGATACGACCCGGGGGACGGATCCGACGACGGCGACGACGGCGACCAGTCGGGCGAGCGCCCCGGCGGTGGCGGCCTGCTGGGCTGACCCGCGGCGGCGGCCCGCGCACCCGACCGCGGGGCGGAACCGGAGACGATCCGGTTCCGCCCCGCGGTCGTGTGCGCGGCCGGTCAGCCGCCGTTGACCTCCGCTGCCACCCGGTCGCCGAGGTGCCTGCCGACGTCGCGCCCGTCCTGCGGCGCGCGCTCCGGCACCGGGGCGCTCACCCCGTCCAGCAGATGGCGCCAGGTCCTCGCCGACGCGGCGCGGGACCGGCTGGTCCCGAACCTCTCCGGGGCCGGGTCGCCGAACCGGGCGGTGTCCGCGGCCGGGCCGCCGTACGAGTTCCGCGCGCACACCGCTGCCGTCCGTGACGGTTCGCCGGGACCGGGCCGACTCCCCGGCCCCGGGGGTCGGCACCATGTGCTCCGGCCCCCGACAGGGCCTACCACCCTCGCACGCTCCTCCTACTGTCCCCCGGTCGCCATCTCGAACCAGACCACCTTGCCCGTGGAGAGCCGCGTCGCCCCCCACCGCCGGGCCAGCCGGTTCACCAGGAACAGGCCGCGCCCGCTCTCGTCCGTCTCCCGGGCCCGGCGCTGCCGGGGCAGCTGCGGCGAGTCGTCACCGACCTCGCAGCGCAGGATGTCGGTCCGCAGCAGCCGCAGCGTCACCGGCCGCTCGGCGTACCGGACGGCGTTCGTGACCACCTCGCTGACCAGCAGCTCCACCTCGTCCAAGAGGTGCTCCATGCCCCAGCGCTCCAGCGCCCCCCGGGCCAGCCTCCGGGCCCGGCCCGGCGCCGAGTCCTGCGGGTCCAGGGACCAGTACGCCACGTCGTTCGGCGCGATCCCGTCGAAGCGGGCCGCCAGCAGCGCGATGTCGTCGTCCCGGTCGCCCGGCCCGAGCATGTCGAGCACGTCGTCGCAGAGCGCCTCCAGCGGCGGCGAGTGGTCGGGACCGGTCAGCCGCGCGGTCGCCGCCAGCCGCTCCCGCAGCTGCTCGATGCCGGTCCACACGTCCCGCACCCGCGACTCCACCAGGCCGTCCGTGTACAGCAGCAGCGTGCCACCGGCCGGCGCGTCCAGCTCCACCGCCTCGAAGTCGACCCCGCCCACCCCGATCGGGGCGTTCGGCGGCACGTCGAGCACCTCCGCACGCCCGCCCAGGTGCAGCAGCACCGGCGGCGGATGACCCGCGTTGGCGACCGTGATGCGGTGCGCCACCGGGTCGTACACCGCGTACAGGCAGGTCGCCATGCGGTTCTCGCCCAGCCGCTGCGCCTGCTCGTCCAGGTGGTGCAGGACCTCCTGGGGCGGCAGGTCGAGACCGGCGAGCGTCTGCGCGGTGGTGCGCAGCTGCCCCATGATCGCGGCCGAGGTCATCGAGTGGCCCATGACGTCGCCCACGACCAGCGCGACCCGGCTGCCCGGCAGCGGGATCGCGTCGTACCAGTCGCCGCCGACCCGGGCGGTCTCGGCGGCCGGGAGGTAGCGGGAGGCGAGCCGCACCCCGGTGGGCTGCGGCAGCGAGTCCGGCAGCATCGTGCGCTGGAGCTCGTCCGCGATGTACGCCTCGCGGCCGTAGAGGACGGCCTTGTCGATGCCGAGCGCGGTGTGCGTCGCGAGCTGCGCCGCGACCAGCAGGTCGTTCGCCTCGAAGGGGGCGCGCTCGGTGGTGCGCAGGAAGACGGCCGAGCCGATGACCCGCCGCCGGCCCCGGAGCGGGGCCAGGATCGCGCGGTGACCGGTGGGCGCGGGCCGCCCCGAGCCGAGCAGCTCCGGCAGGGCCGACCGGGCCGCCGCGTTGTCGCCGAAGACCGGGCGTACCCCGCGCAGCACCTCGCCGAGCGCACCGCCGCTGCGTACCTCGCAGAGATCCGCGACGGGCAGCAGATCGGTCCCCGGGTCGATCAGCGGCGGTCTGAGCCGTTCGGGGTCGTGGAGCGCGTCCACGTCCTCCTCGGCCGTGCGCAGCCGGTCGCTGCGCCGCAGCCGGAGCACGAACGGCTCCACCGGCCGCTCGTCGCCCACCGGGAGCGGATCGCGCAGGTAGATGAGGATCTCGTCGCAGAAGGTCGGCACGCTGGCCCGGCAGAGACCGAGAACGATCTCGTCGAGATCGATGCCCCGGGCGATCCGGCGGGTGGCCGCGCCGACGAACCGCAGCCGGTCGCCCTCGCGCCGCGCCGCCGCCTGCGGGTCGGGCGCGGCGAGGACGCCGGAGGCGGCGGGCGCGGAGCCGGGGGCTCTGGGCGCCCCGGCGGGACCCGGGATGGCCGCGGGCGTCGCGGTGACCGGCGCGGCGTCCTGCTGCCGGGGCCGGGTGCGCTCCTGCGGCCGGGCGACGAGAGGCCGGTGGCCTTCGTGGGAGGTGGGATGCTCCGTCACGCGTGGGGTTCCGTCCGTCCGGGCCGGTTGTATGAGGCAGTCACCTCGTGGGGCGACACTCTGCCCCGGTGAGAGCGGTGGGAACAACGACGCTCACCCGTGACCGCCGCGCGCGGGGCCGAAACCATGCGCACACGTGACCGGGCGCTGACAACGTTTTCGGTGTCCGAGGCGTCCGAGGTGTCCGCCGCGCCCGAGGCGTCCGGGACACGCGGTGCGGCCCCGGCAGCGCGGACCGCACCGGCCGCGAGTGCGGCCGTGCCGCGGTGTGCACCCGCTCGTGCGAGCACCACGCCTCCACCCCCTCGTAGTGGCTTCCGCGACCGTGCGGTCCGTCCGGGCTGCGGCCCGGGCGGGTGGTACGGCCTGTGCGGTGTCGCCTGTGACATGCGGTCAGGTCCGGTGGCCGGTACGCGGGTTGTCGCGCACGGGCCCTCGGGAGGCTGATCCTACGGGCGCCCCCCACGGGTGATTCAAGAGTCTCACGACGGCGTACGCGCGCGGGTGCGGTCCCAGTCATCCGGCAGTGCCGGGACGGGCCAGGCCGGATCGGGCCGCCAGTGCTCCCAGCCGTCCCGGAACGGCGACCCCCACGCCTCGATCACCGAGACCGCCGCACGCCCTGCCCCGCGCACCCGCCCGGCCGTGCCGGCGTCCATCAGACCGACCCGCTGGGCCTGTGCAAACTCGTCCTCGTCGAGCCACTTCCAGCTCCGGTCGGGGTTCACCGAGATGTCGAGGAAATGATCCTCGGAATCGACCCCGGAACTCCAACGAGTGAGTGGTTCCTCGAAGTTGACGTACCAGTTCCGGAAGACCCAGCCCCGGTCCCAGAAGAGCCAGACCGACCAGGGCTCACCCGGCCGCGCGAGCTTCAGCACGCCCATGCCCCACCAGGTGTACCGGGCCGTGGTGCGCGGCACGGTGTAGCGGGTGGCCAGCGGTTCCGTGTGCACCTCGGTGCCGTTCGCGAGCACCGGCCGTACGCACTCGGTGCCCGGTGCCATCCACACCGCGAGGAGGTCCTCGGTGTCCTGCACGACCGTGACCGGACGGCAGATGCGCAGCGGCGGAGCGTGTGTGGCCCCGACCTCGCTGCCCTTGTCCCGGTAGCGCCAGAGGATGTGGTCCCCGGGCGCCCAGCGTGTGTGCTCTCCCGTACCTTCCATGAACAGATCTTACGGACGTCGCCGCGCGGGCGCTGCGATACGTACCACCTCGCGGTCCGGACCCCGACGGACCGTCAGTGAAAGCTGACGACCCGTCCGGGGCGGAGCTTCACGGCCTGGTCATCCGCAGGACGTCCAGTGCCGCGTCCAGCTGTTCCACCGTCAGGTCGCCCCGCTCCACGTACCCCGAGGCCAGCACGGTCTCGCGGATCGTGGTGCCGTCCGCCAGCGACTTCTTGGCGACCTTGGCCGCCTCCTCGTACCCGAGGTACTTGTTCAGCGGGGTCACCACCGAGGGCGAGGACTCCGCGTAGGCGCGGGTCCGGGCGGTGTCGGCGGTGATGCCGTCCACCGTGCGGTCCGCCAGCAGCCGGGCGGCGTTGGCGAGCAGCCGCACGGACTCCAGCAGGTTCTTCGCGATGACCGGCATCATCACGTTCAGCTCGAAGTTGCCCGCCGCGCCCGCCACCGCGACCGTGGCGTCGTTCCCCATGACCTGCGCCGCGACCATCAGCACCGCCTCGGGGATCACCGGGTTCACCTTGCCCGGCATGATCGAGGATCCCGGCTGGAGGTCGGGCAGGGCGATCTCGGCCAGCCCGGTGCGCGGCCCGGAGGCCATCCACCGCAGGTCGTTGGAGATCTTGGTCAGCGAGACCGCGACCGTACGCAGCTGGCCCGAGACCTCCACGAGGCCGTCCCGCGCCCCCTGCGCCTCGAAGTGGTTGCGGGCCTCCGTCAGCGGCAGCCCCGTCGTACCGGCGATCTCCGCGATCACCGCGGCGGAGAAGCCGGGCGGTGTGTTGATCCCGGTACCCACCGCCGTGCCGCCCAGCGGGAGTTCGGCGAGCCGGGGCAGGGTGGCGCGCAGGCGCTCGACGCCGTAGGAGATCTGCGCCGCGTACCCACCGAACTCCTGTCCAAGGGTGACGGGCGTCGCGTCCATGAGATGGGTACGCCCCGACTTGACGACCTCCGCGAACTCCCGCGCCTTGCGCCCCAGCGACGCGGCCAGGTGCTCCAGGGCCGGGACGAGGTCGCCGGTGACGGCGGCGGTGGCGGCGATGTGGATCGAGGACGGGAAGACGTCGTTCGAGGACTGCGAGGCGTTGACGTGGTCGTTGGGATGCACGTCACGGCCGAGACGCTCGGAGGCCAGGGTGGCGATCACCTCGTTGGTGTTCATGTTGGACGAGGTCCCCGAGCCGGTCTGGAACACGTCGACCGGGAAGTGGTCGTCCCACCGGCCCTCGGCCACCTCGGCCGCGGCCCCCCGGATCGCCTCCGCGACCTCCGGATCGAGCACCCCCAGATCCGCGTTGACCTTGGCGGCGGCCGCCTTGATCCGGGCCAGTGCCTCGATGTGGGCGCGTTCGAGGCGCTGGCCGGACACGGGAAAGTTCTCCACCGCCCGCTGGGTCTGCGCACGCCACTTGGCGTGGGCCGGGACCCTCACCTCGCCCATCGAGTCGTGTTCGACACGGAATTCCGCCGGTTCCTGTGCATCGGTCATGTTGTTCGAACCTCCTGTGCCGTTGAGCGCGCGCTTCCGCGGGGCTATTCCCCGGGCGGCGGCCGGCGGATCATGGCCGGGGTCGCGACCCCGATCCGCCGGACACGAGCCCGGCCCGCCCCGGGGCCACCCTCTCCCGCACCCGTACCCCGCGCGCACACGGCACGCGGGGTACGGGGACGACGGGCGGGGCCGGCGCCCGGCCCGCTCAGGCGGCCGACAGCACGGCACGCAGCGCCGCCGCCAGATGCGCCGGGTCATCGGCCCCGCACAGCTCGCGCGCCGAGTGCATGGAGAGGCCCGGGACCCCGACGTCGAGCGTGGTCACCCCGAGGCGTGCGGCGGTCAGCGGGCCGATCGACGTGCCGCAGGGCATCGCGTTGTTGGCGGCGAAGGACTGCCACGGCACCCCGGCCAGGTCGCACGCCTCGCGGAAGAGCGCGACCCCCGTGCTGTCGGTGGCGTACCGCTGGTTGGTGTTGACCTTCACCGTCGGGCCGCCGTTCGGCAGCGGGTGGTGGCCGGGGTCGTGGCGCTCCTGGTAGTTGGGGTGCACGGCGTGGGTCATGTCGGCCGAGACGCAGAAGGACCCGGCCAGCGCCCGCGCCCAGTCCTCCGCGCTGCCGCCGCGCGCCGCCACCGCGCGCGACAGCACCCGCTCCAGCAGCGGGCTCTGCGCCCCGGTCTGCGAGGCGCTGCCGACCTCCTCGTGGTCGAAGGCCGCCAGCACCGGCACGTACCGGGGCTGCTCGACGGCGGTGGCGGCGTCCGCCAGCGCGGTGACGCCCGCGTGCACGGAGACCAGGTTGTCGAGACGGGGAGCGACCACGAACTCCTTCTTCACGCCCAGGTATCCGGGCGGCTGGACGTCGTGCAGCATCAGGTCCCAGCCCAGTACGTCCGCCGGGTCCGCGTCGGCCGCCGCCGCGACCCGGCCCAGCAGCGCGCCCTCCTCGGGGGCGCCGAGCGACCACACCGGGGCGAGGTGGCGCTGCGGGTCGAGCAGCGCGCCCTCGTTGACCTTCCGGTCGAGGTGGATGGCGAGTTGCGGGACGCGCAGCAGCGGCTCGTCGATCCGTACCAGCAGTTCGCGCGGGGCGCCGGGAGTGCTGCCGCGCAGGGTGAGCCGGCCGCTGATGCCCAGGTCGCGGTCGAGCCAGGTGTTCAGCGGCACCCCGCCGTAGATCTCGACGCCGATCTGGCGCCAGCCCGCCGTCCCGGTGTCGGGGTTCGGCTTGACCCGCAGGTTCGGCGAGTCGGTGTGACAGCCGACGATCCGCAGGGGGGTGTGCACGGGCGCGTCCTCGGGGACGTACCAGGCGATCAGCGCCCCCGCTCGGGCGACGTAACAGCCGCCGGTCGTACCGCTCCAGTCGTCCGTGCCGCGCATCTCGCGGAATCCCGCCTTCTCCAGGCGCGTCACGGCGCTCGCCACCGCGTGGTAGGGGGAGGGGCTGGCGGCGATGAAGGCCAGCAGGTCGTCGGTGTGGCTTCGGTGGGGGGCCGGCGTCATGCGTCGTCCGCCTTTCCGGTGGTGTGCGACCGCGAGGGTGGGGCACGGGGGTGGTCGGCGATCTCCCCGCCGCTCGCGGCACACGGGCGAGTTGGGCGCGCGGCTCGTGCGGGCGGTGGGGGTGCCCGGCGGATCAGGCCCGGACGCGCTCAACCCACCGCAGACGCCGGGCACCGCGCAAGCCCGCCCCCGGGCACGCTGCGGGAAAGGGGCGGTGGTCCGGGCGCCGGTCGGCCCCCCGGGCCACGGGGCCGCGGCGGCACCGGAGGGCGGGGGGCACCGGCCCACCGCATCGGGTGCCGGGCCGAATTCGCTGTCCGCGCGCGCCGGACGCGCTTCCACGGGGGCCGCACCACGGGGCGGGGACGCCGCCCGCGCACCACCGGTCCGCCGCCCCGGGAAGAGCGGCTGTCACCTGGCGCCATTTCGCGAAATTGGCTTGATTTCGACGGTGCGCCCGGGAGCGGCCCGCAGGCGCCCCGAGGGCGCCCGAAGGGTGCGCGCATGGGGGCGCGTGGGCGGCTCCGTACGACGGACAGGGGCGTTCCGGCCGGATGACACCGGCCGGAACGTCCCTGGGAAGGCTTCCGCGTACGTCGCGCAGCGTACGGATCAGGCTCCGTGCGCTGCGCGGACGGCAGGGATCAGGCGAGGCCGGGGCCGCGCACCGGGATGCTGGTGAAGGTGGGCGCCGGAGCGGGCTCGGTGAAGAAGTCGTTGCCCTTGTCGTCCACCACGACGAACGCGGGGAAGTCCTCGACCTCGATCCGCCAGACCGCCTCCATGCCGAGCTCCTCGTACTCGACGACCTCCACCTTCTTGATGCAGTCCTGCGCCAGCCGGGCCGCCGGGCCGCCGATCGAGCCCAGGTAGAACCCGCCGTGCGTGCCGCAGGCGTCGGTGACCTGCTTGCTCCGGTTGCCCTTCGCCAGCATCACCTTCGAGCCGCCCGCCGCCTGGAACTGCTCGACGTAACTGTCCATCCGGCCGGCCGTCGTCGGGCCGAACGAACCGGAGGCGTACCCCTCCGGCGTCTTCGCCGGGCCCGCGTAGTACACCGGGTGGTCCTTGAGGTACTGCGGCATCTCCTCGCCCGCGTCCAGCCGCTCCTTGATCTTGGCGTGCGCGATGTCGCGGGCCACGACCAGCGGGCCGGTCAGCGAGAGGCGGGTCTTGACCGGGTACTTGGTCAGCTCGGCGAGGATCTCGTCCATCGGCCGGTTGAGGTCGATCCGTACGACGTCACCGGACTCGTCGAGGTGCTCGTCCGTGGTGTCCGGCAGGAAGCGCGCCGGGTCCGTCTCCAGCTGCTCCAGGAAGACGCCCTCGGCGGTGATCTTCGCGGTCGCCTGGCGGTCGGCGGAGCAGGAGACGGCGATGGCCACCGGCAGCGAGGCGCCGTGCCGGGGGAGGCGGACCACGCGCACGTCGTGGCAGAAGTACTTGCCGCCGAACTGCGCGCCGATCCCGATCTTCTGCGTCAGCTCGAAGACCTTCTCCTCCAGCTCCTTGTCCCGGAAGCCGTGCCCGGTGGGGGAGCCCTCGCCGGGCAGCTCGTCGAGGTAGTGCGCGGAGGCGTACTTGGCGGTCTTCAGCGCGAACTCCGCCGACGTACCGCCGACCACGATCGCCAGGTGGTACGGCGGGCAGGCCGCGGTTCCCAGCGAACGGATCTTCTCCTCCAGGAACTTCATCATGGAGGCCTCGTTCAGGACGGCCTTCGTCTCCTGGTAGAGGAACGACTTGTTCGCGGAGCCGCCGCCCTTCGCCATGAAGAGGAACTTGTACGCGCCGCCGTCGGTGGCGTACAGCTCGATCTGCGCCGGGAGGTTGGAGCCGGTGTTCTTCTCCTCCCACATGGTGAGCGGAGCCATCTGCGAGTACCGCAGGTTGAGCTTGGTGTACGCGTCGAAGATGCCGTGCGACAGCGCCTCCTCGTCACCACCCTCGGTCAGCACGTTCTGCCCGCGCTTGCCCATGACGATGGCCGTCCCGGTGTCCTGGCACATGGGCAGCACGCCGGCGGCGGCGATGTTCGCGTTCTTCAGCAGGTCCAGCGCCACGAACTTGTCGTTCGAGGACGCCTCCGGGTCGTCGATGATCCGCCGCAGCTGGGCGAGGTGGGTGGGCCGCAGGTAGTGGGAGATGTCGTGCATCGCCTCGGCGGCCAGCGTGCGCAGCGCCTCGGGCGCCACCTTGAGGAACGTACGGCCGTCGGCCTCGAAGGTCGAAACGCCTTCGGAGGTCACCAGCCGGTAGGGCGTGGTGTCCTCTCCCACGGGGAGCAGATCGGAGTACGCAAACTCTGGCATTTCGGCCATTCCTTACTCGGCGACAGCGGCTGACCTCCCTTGGGCAGCGCACCCACCAGGGTAGAGCTCGGGAGGGAGGCCGGTTCTGTGAGGTAAGGCTCACCCCCGAGGGCGGGGGCGGGGGCGAGGGGGGCGAGCCGGGTCCTCCGCCGTGCGACGCACCGCACCGGACGCCGCCCGCCGATCCGGCGCGAATTGTCGGGCACGGCCTGGTCGCGATCTATCGCGTTTGGGTACGCTGGGCCGGTGGACCTCGAAAAGCAGCCTCAGCAGTCCCCGCGGCCGACGGCCACGGCCGCCGCCCCGGCCTCCGGGCCCTCCGGCCTCCGCGCGTCCGACGCCGACCGCGACCGGATCGCGGACATCCTGCGCGAAGCGGTGGCCGAAGGCCGGCTGACCGCCGAGGAGCACGCGGAGCGGGTCGAACTCGTCTACCGCGCCAAGACCGTCGGCGAGCTGGAACCCCTGGTGGGCGATCTTCCCGCCACCGGGAGTCCCGCGCCGGGGCGGGCGGCGGCGAGCCCCTTCGCGGCGGAGGCGGGCACCGCCTCCGCCGACGCGGAGAAGCTCGTCGCGGTCTTCAGCAGTGCGACGCGCAGGGGCCGTTGGCGGGTCGGCGGGCGCACCCACGCGTTCGCGCTCTTCGGCACGGTGGAGATCGACCTCACCGAGGCGCTGTTCGGGCAGCGGCTCACGGTCATCAACGCGACGTCGATTTTCGGCAATGTCGAAGTCAAGGTTCCGGAGAACATCACCCTGCGCGGCAGTGGCACCGGGATTTTCGCCAACTTCGAGGTGGAGAACACCGAGTCCGCCGATCCCGAGGCGCCGGTGGTCGTCGTCAACGGCTACTCCGTCTTCGGGAACGTCGAGGCCAAGCCCAAGCGGGGCAAGCTGATCGAGAATCTCCAGCGTCAGCTGCGCAAGCACCTCGGCCACTGAGCGGCGGTCGTCGAACACCCGCCGTCCGGTGCGCGACGCGGCCCGGCCGGGGGTGGAGTGATCGGGCGTGACGGGAGTGGGCGGCGCTATTCGGCCAGGGCGCGGGCCGAGCCCTCTTGCACGCCCCGTTCGGCGGTGCCACGCAGCGCATAGCTGTGCGTACAGCGGGTAAAGAATCCTGCATCGTCTCTCGCTCGCGAAGCCGTCGTCAGGAGTAGACCGTGCTGCAACTGCCTCATCAGCCCCTGCAGGTCGCCGCTGTGCCCGCTCAGCGAGCTCCCGCACGGGAAGACCAGGCGGGACCCTGGCATTCCGAGGCGGTGTGCCGCCGGGACGAAGCCGGGCTTTTCTTCGCGCCGTCGAAGGAGCCGACAGCCGCCCGGCTGTCCCGTGAGGACGCCGCGAAGCGGGTCTGCGCCCGCTGCCCCGTCATGGTGGAGTGTCAGGAGCATGCCCTGATGCAGCCGGAGCCGTACGGGGTCTGGGGTGGTCTCACCGCCGCCGAGCGGCGGGTGGTGCTGGCCCGCAGGCGCCGGCGCGACATGGAGCTCAAGGCGGCCGCGGCCGCCAAGGGGCATATCGCCGCCGCCGGCTGATCCGCGCACGGCGCGAAGGGGGCCACCGCCCGGTGGCCCCCTTCGCGTTCCGGCGGCGCGGTGCGCTCGCCGGGGTCGCGGGTCTCCTGCGCTCGCCCGGATTCGCGGGTCTACTGCGCCCGGTCGAAGTCGATCGCGCTGTACGCCCGCAGCTTCGACAGCCGGTGCGTGGACGAGATGGTGCGGATCGTGCCCGACTTGGAGCGCATCACGATCGACTCCGTGGTGGCGGTCTCCGCCCGGTAGCGGACCCCGCGCATCAGTTCACCGTCGGTGATCCCCGTCGCCACGAAGAACACGTTGTCGCCGCGGACCAGGTCGTTCGTCGACAGCACCCGGTCCAGGTCGTGTCCGGCGTCCAGTGCCTTCTGCCGCTCGGCCTCGTCCTTCGGCCACAGCTTCCCCTGGATGACACCGCCCAGGCACTTTATGGCGCAGGCCGAGATGATGCCCTCGGGCGTGCCGCCGATGCCCATGAGCAGGTCGATGCCGGTCCCCTCGCGGGCGGCCATGATCGAACCGGCGACGTCGCCGTCCGAGATGAACTTGATCCGGGCCCCGGTGTCCCGGATCTCCTTCACGATGCCCTCGTGGCGCGGGCGGTCGAGCACGACGACGGTGACGTCCTCGGGCGAGGAGTGCTTCGCCTTCGCGACCCGTCGGATGTTGACCGCGACGGGTGCGTCGATGTCGACGAAGTCGGCGGCCTCGGGCCCGGTCACCAGCTTGTCCATGTAGAAGACGGCCGAGGGGTCGAACATCGCCCCCCGGTCGGCGGCGGCCAGCACCGCGATGGCGTTGGGCATGCCCTTGGCGTTGAGCGTGGTGCCGTCGATCGGGTCCACGGCGATGTCGACCTCGGCGCCGGTGCCGTCGCCGACCCGTTCGCCGTTGAAGAGCATCGGGGCCTCGTCCTTCTCCCCTTCGCCGATGACGACCACGCCGTTCATCGAGACCGTGGAGACGAGGGTCCGCATGGCCCTCACGGCGGCCCCGTCGGCACCGATCTTGTCGCCGCGCCCGACCCAGCGGCCGGCGGCCATGGCGGCGGCCTCGGTGACCCGGACCAGTTCGAGGGCGAGGTTGCGGTCGGGGGCCTCCGGAGAGACTTCCAGCTGGGACGGCAGATGGTGCTCGGGCATCGGAGCACGCCTTTCTGTACGACGACGACCGGAAATGAGCGTGCTTCGACTCTATCGGTAGGCCGATAAAATGAGCAGAGCGCCCCACGGATGAGCGCACGAGCCCGGGCCGGGGTCCCGGGCGGTCGCTCTCGGGCCGCATGCCACCATGTATCCGTGGCAAGCAAGCGAGGTAAGCAGACAATCCGGGACATGTTCCTGTCGATGGTGTTGATCGTCGCCGCGGCCGGCGTCATCTACGTCTTCGTTCCGCACGACGACAAGGCCGACCCGGTCCAGACCGTCGACTACCGCGTCGAACTCGCGACCGCGCGCCGCGCGGCCCCGTACCCGGTGGCCGCCCCGTCCGGGCTTCCCGACGGCTGGAAGGCCACCTCCGTCTCGTACGACGGCGCCGACGGCAGCAGCTGGCACCTGGGATTCATCGACCCCGACGGCAGGTACGTCGCGGTGGAGCAGTCCACGACGCCCGCGAAGAAGTACGTCCCCGACGTCAGCCAGGACGCCGAGGACACCGGCCGCACCGAGACCGTCGCCGGCCAGGAGTGGCAGTACTGGAAGGGCGCGAAGTACGACGCCCTGGTGCTGAACGCCGACGGCGCCACCACGGTGGTCACCGGCTCCGCCCCCACGAAGCAGCTGGTCGCGATGGCCACCGCGCTCACCACGTCCTGAGCCCGGCCCCTCCCGACTCCTCCCCGCTCTCCCTCCCGGGCGCCTGCCCGAAGACGCCGGGAAGCCCGGAACACCTCGGGTGTTCCGGGCTTCCCGGCGTTCGTGACCGGACCGGTCAGACGGTGGTGACGACCTCGTCGTACGACAGGCGCGGCAGGCGCGGGAACCAGGCGTCCTCGCCGGGCTTGCCGATGTTGACGACCATGAGCAGCTTGTGGTCGGCGTCCAGGAACTCCTTCTCGATGCCCGCGGCGTCGAAGCCGGTCATCGGGCCGGCGGCCAGGCCGGCGGCGCGGACGCCGACGATGAAGTAGGCGGCCTGGAGCGCGGCGTTCAGGGCGGCCGACTGCTCGCGGACCGGGCGCTCGGAGAAGAACGCGTCCTTCGCCTGCGGGAAGTGCGGCATGAGCGCCGGGAGCTCCTCGTGGAACTCGTTGTCCGCGGCGAGGATCGCGACCAGCGGCGCGGCGGAGGTCTTCGGGCGGTTTCCCTCGGCCATGTGCTCGACGAGGCGGGCGCGGCCCTCCTCGGAGCGGACCAGGACGACGCGCAGCGGCGACTGGTTGAAGGCGGTGGGGCCGTACTTGACCAGTTCGTAGATCGCCTGGATCTGCTCGTCGGTCACCGGCTCGTCGGAGAAGGTGTTGGCGGTGCGGGCCTCGGTGAAGAGGAGGGCCTGCGCGGCGGGGTCAAGGGCGAGAGACATGCGCGATCTACCTTCTGGACGTACGGAATCGGGCGACGGGGTCACCGTAGCCGAGAGGTAGATTAACTTTCAACTAAATCGGGCGAGGAGTGATCCACGCCATAGGCCCGGTGGGGCGATCACCCGATCCGCACGCCGGTCGCCGCGGCGACCCGGAGCCGGCCGACGCGCCGGTCACTCCGCCGACGCGCCGGTCATTCCGCCGGCGTGCCGTCCTCCGGCCCGGCCAGGGCCGCGTCGAGGCGGGCGCGGGCGCCCTCCAGCCAGCGGCGGCACACCTTCGCCAGCTCCTCGCCGCGCTCCCAGAGCGCCAGCGACTCCTCCAACGTGGTGCCGCCCGCCTCCAGCCGGCGCACGACCTCGATCAGCTCGTCGCGCGCCTGCTCGTAACCGGGCGTGCCGGTCGCACCGGCGGTGGTCGTCCCGTCGTCCGTCATGCCGCCCACTCTATGTGCGCCCACCGACAGTGGTCCCGGCCGCGGACCCGGCCCGGGGCGCCCGGGCGGCTCACCCCTCCACCCGTACCGCGAACTCGCCCTCCGACACCCGCGCCCGCAGCACCTCACCCGGTGCGCCGGCCTCCTCGGGGGAGCGCACCACGTGGCCGTCCGCCCGCTGGAGCACCGCGTAACCGCGCTCCAGGGTCGCCGCGGGGGAGAGCGAGACCACCCGGGCCAGGGTGTGCGCGATCTCCGAGTCGGCCCGGTCCAGCAGATGCCCCAGCACCCGGCGCCCCCGCCCGGCCAGTGCCTCCACCTCGTCGGCCCGCTCGTCCACCAGCCGCTGCGGACGCTCCATCGCCGGCCGGCCGAGCGCGTGCGCCAGCCCCCGCTCCTCGCGTTCCAGCAGCCCGCGGACGGTCCGCAGCGCCCGGTCCCGCAGCTGCTGGACCCGGTCCAGCTCCTCGCCCACGTCCGGTACGACCTTCTTCGCCGCGTCGGTGGGCGTGGACGCGCGCAGGTCCGCGACCAGGTCCAGCAGCGGGGAGTCCGGCTCGTGCCCGATCGCGGAGACCACCGGCGTACGGCAGGCGGCCACGGCACGGATCAGCGTTTCGTCCGAGAACGGCAGCAGGTCCTCCACGCTGCCGCCGCCGCGCGCGACCACGATCACGTCGACGTCGGGCATCGCGTCCAGCTCCTGGACCGCCTGGACCACCTGGTTGACCGCGTGGACGCCCTGCACGGCGGTGTTGCGCACCTCGAACCGCACCGCCGGCCAGCGGCGCCGCGCGTTCTCCAGCACGTCGCGTTCGGCCGCCGACGCCCGCCCGCAGACCAGCCCGATCAGCTGCGGAAGGAACGGCAGCGGCTTCTTCCGGTCCAGCGCGAAGAGTCCCTCGGAGGCGAGGGACTTCTTCAGCTGTTCCAGCCGTACCAGCAGCTCGCCGATGCCGACCGGGCGTATCTCCGTCGCCCGCAGCGAGAGCTGCCCGCGCGGTGCGTACCACTCCGGCTTCGCCAGGACCACGACCCGGGCGCCCTCCGTCACCACGTCCGCGATCCGGTCGAAGACCTGCCGGAAGCAGGTCACGCTCACCGAGATGTCGTGGGCCGGGTCGCGCAGGGTCAGGAAGACGACTCCCGCGCCCGGCCGCCGCGAGAGCTGCGTGATCTGCCCCTCGACCCAGATCGCGCCGAGCCGGTCGATCCAGCCGCCGATGAGCCGGGACACCTCACCGACGGGCAGCGGGGCTTCCGCGGACGTGTTGAGAGCCATACGGGCGAGCGTAACCGCCCCCGCGGACACCGGCCCCGTTCCCGCACCGCGCCCATGTTCCCGCACCGCGCCCGTGTTCCCGCACCGCGCCCGTGTTCCCGCACCGCGCCCCCCGCCCGTTCAGGTCCCGGGCCGGGTGCCCCCGCTCCGGCCCATGGTCTCCTCGTCACCGCCGGGGCGCCGGCCGCCCTGCACCGCCACCACCACGAGCCCGACGGCGAACCAGCAGGCACCCACCACCTGCGCGCTCGTCGTCGCCTCCACGATCACCGCGACCAGCGCCGCCGCACCCAGCACCGGCACCACCAGATGGCGCCACCAGCTCGGGGCGCCCTCCATCCGGCGGACCACGAACCAGCCGACCACCGACGCGTGCAGCAGCACGAACGCGGTCAGCGCGCCGATGTTCACCACCGACACCAGATGGTCGAGCCCGTCGTCCCGCCGGGCCGCCCAGACCGCCGCCACCAGCGTCACCACCGCCGCGCAGAGCACCGCGACCCTCGGCACCCCCGACTTCGCGTCGATCCGCGCCAGGAACGACGGCAGCCGCCTCTCCCGCGCCATCGCGAACACCAGCCGCCCCGCAGCCGCCTGCCCGGCCAGCGCCGCGAACGCAGCCCCGACCGCCTTGCTCGCCGCGACCAGGTCGTGCAGCCAGGTGCCGACCGAGGCGTCCACCGCGTCGTAGAACGCCGACCCCTGCGCCGCCGGATCGGCCGCCAGCTCCGCCGACGAGACCGGCTCCAGCAGCGCCGCCAGATACGACTGCACCACGAAGAGCGCCCCCGCCATCACCAGGCAGAACAGCACCGCCCGCGCGACCTTCGCGGACCCGCCCGTCACCTCCTCGGCGAACGAGGCGATGGCGTCGAACCCCAGGTAGGAGAGGACCGCGACCGACACCGCCCCGATCACCGCCGTCGTCGAGAACCCGGAGTCACCGGTCAGCGGCGTCAGCCAGCCCCGCTGCGCCCCGTCCCGTACCAGCACCACCACCGCCGACACCACGAACACCAGCAGCACCGCGATCTCCAGGCCGAGCACCGCGAACCCGACCCGAGCGGCGGCCCGCACCCCCCACAGGTTGAGCGCCGTGGTCAGTACCACCGCGATGGCCGTCCACACCCACCGCGACACCTCCGGGACCAGCGCGTTCATCGCGATCCCGGAGAAGAGGTAGGCGACCGCGGGGATCAGCAGGTAGTCGAGCATCGCCATCCACCCCGCGATGAACCCGGGCACCTCGCCGAGCCCCTTGCGGGCGTACGTGAAGACCGACCCGGCCTTCGGGGCCACCCGCACCATCTGCGCGTAACTGAACGCCGTGAACGCCATCACGACCGTCGCCACGACGTACACCAGCGCCACCGCGCCGTCCGACTTCGCGTCCAGCGTGCCGAAGACGCCCACCGGGGCCATGGGGGCGATGAACAGCAGTCCGTAGACCACCAGGTCCCTGAACCCGAGCGAGCGGCGCAGTCCGCTCCGCGCGCTGCTGCCCGTTTCCGTTCCCGGCATCTGGCCCTCCATGGTGTCCGGCCCGGCGGCGGGCCCGCCGGCGCGGGCGGGCTCGTACCCCGGTGATCACGGCCCAGTCTCCCGACCCGGCCGAGCCCGCGCCTGTTCGGTACGGCCTTACGATGGGACGCATGACTGCAACCCCTGCCCGCCGTGTCCTGCTCGCCGCTCCCCGTGGCTACTGCGCGGGCGTGGACCGTGCCGTGATCGCCGTCGAGAAGGCCCTGGAGCAGTACGGCGCCCCGGTCTACGTGCGCCACGAGATCGTGCACAACAAGTACGTCGTGCAGACCCTGGAGAAGAAGGGGGCGATCTTCGTGGAGACCACCGCGGAGGTCCCCGAGGGCTCCATCGTGATGTTCTCCGCGCACGGCGTGGCCCCGACCGTCCACGCCGAGGCCGCCGAGCGCCGGCTCGCCACGATCGACGCCACCTGCCCGCTCGTCACCAAGGTCCACAAGGAAGCCGTCCGCTTCGCCAAGGAGGACTACGACATCCTCCTGATCGGCCACGAGGGCCACGAAGAGGTCATCGGCACCAGCGGCGAGGCCCCCGACCACATCACCCTGGTCGACGGCCCCGAGGACGTCGCCAACGTCCAGGTCCGCGACGAGTCGAAGGTCGTCTGGCTCTCCCAGACCACGCTCTCGGTGGACGAGACGATGGAGACGGTCGACGCCCTCAAGAACAAGTTCCCGAACCTGCTCTCCCCGCCGAGCGACGACATCTGCTACGCCACGCAGAACCGCCAGGTCGCCGTGAAGAAGCTGGCCGAGGACGCCGAGCTGGTCATCGTCGTCGGCTCCAAGAACTCCTCCAACTCGATCCGCATGGTCGAGGTCGCCCTGGACGCCGGAGCCCCCGCCGCCCACCTGGTGGACTTCGCGTCGGAGATCGACGAAGCCTGGCTCGAAGGCGTCACCACGGTCGGCCTGACCTCCGGCGCCTCCGTCCCCGACGTCCTCGTCGACGGTGTGCTGGAGTGGCTCGCCGAGCGCGGTTACGCGGACGTGGAGACGGTCAGGACGGCCGAGGAGTCGATCACCTTCTCGCTGCCCAAGGAGCTCCGCCGCGACCTGCGCGCCGAGGCCGCCGCCCTCGCCCAGCAGTAACGCTCGACACACGCTCCGCAGCCTTCCCCCGCAGCAACGCTCGATCCACGCTCCACACGCGTCCGGTGGGAGTGGTCTCGCACGTCCCGTCGACTCCGGACGTGCGAGACGCCCGCTGCCCTTACCGTGGTGCCCATGGAGATCTTCGGCGTGGACATCGGCGGTTCAGGGATCAAGGGCGCTCCCGTGGACCTGGATCGTGGGGACTTGGCGCAGGAGCGCCACAAGGTGCTGACACCGCATCCGGCGGTACCCGACGGGGTGGCCGACTGCGTGGCCGAGGTCGTCGGCCATTTCAAGTGGTCCGGACCGGTCGGCATCACCTTTCCCGGTGTGGTCACCGACGGCGTCACCCGTACCGCCGCCAATGTCGACAAGGGCTGGGTCGATCTGGACGCCCGCGCGCTCCTCTCCGAGCGGCTCGGGTGTCCCGTGACGATCCTCAACGACGCGGACGCGGCGGGCGTCGCCGAGATGACCTTCGGCGCGGGCAAGGGCCGCAAGGGCACGGTCATCACCCTCACCTTCGGCACCGGCATCGGCTCCGCCGTCTTCACCGACGGCCGGATCGTGCCCAACACCGAGCTGGGCCACCTGGAACTGAACGGCCACGACGCGGAGAAGCACGCGTCGACCAAGGCCAAGGAGGACCACGACCTGAGCTGGGAACACTGGGCGCACCGGGTACAGAAGTACCTCGCCCACGTGGAGATGCTGTTCTCGCCCGATCTCTTCATCATCGGCGGCGGAGTGAGCCGCAAGGCGGAGAAGTTCCTGCCGCTCATCAAGCACGTACGGGCGGAGATGGTCCCCGCCCAGCTGCAGAACAACGCCGGCATCGTCGGTGCGGCCATGGCGGCCCGCGCGGCGGGGAAGTAGCGGAATCCCGGGCCCGCCCGCCTCTCCCCAGGACCTCGCGATTCCGTGATCCTGCTCGTGGTTCCTACGCCTGGGGGGTGCGGCGGGCCCGGCCCTGTCCGACGGGGCCACCGCGCGCCCCCGGGGCGGGACGCGCCTTCCCCGGCCGGGGGCGCGCGCCCGGGCCGAGCCGGTCCTCCGGGCGGGGCTGGTCCTCCGGGCAGGGCTGGTCCTCCGGCCGCCCGTCGGCGCTCGCGCTCCGGTCCCCGGGCTGCTGCCCGGCGGCGGCCGGCCGGAGCGCCCTGGCGGCGAGCAGCAGCTGCCGTTGCCGCATCTGCCGGACCTTGCGTACGGTCGCGATCACCCCGGCCACGAGCGTGCCCCCGTACAGCCAGCCGGCGTGCACCGCGAGCGCGGTCACGACCGCCATCAGCTGCCCGCCGAGCCCGCCGTCGCCCCCGGCGACCGGCAGCACCCCGACGGCGAACGCGATCGGCACGCTGATCGGCGCGGTCACCAGGTCGGCGGGCCTCACCCAGAGCGCGGTCAGCGCGCTGACCGGGACGAACAGCGCTCCGTAGACGAGGGCGGACGCGTCGAACAGCAGCCACACCAGGCAGGCCAGCACGAACATCGCGGCGGCGGCGAAGAGCCCCGCGCCGATCCCGGTCAGCCGGGGGTTCGGAAATCTGCGCAGCGCCAGCACCACGGGAGGCACGTTCCGCCGGGCGCCGGGCGTGCCGACCACCCGGTAGACGGCCGAACTCTCGGCGAGAGGGGCGCCGCCCCGAGGGGCCGGGGCCGCCGAGGGCTCCTGGGGCTTCCTGCGCTGCGGGGGACGAGTCCTGTGCTGCTCCACCTGGACAACGTAGGTCGCGGAACAGGGTGAATCAGGCGTTGGACACGCGCTTTGGCCGAGCTTGGGGCTGCGTTCGACGTCACACGGCCGAATGAGGGCCCTGTTCGGTGCGGGGCGCCTCTCCCGGCGTACGCCCCGGGCCGGGGCCCTGGCGTCGGCGCCCTCCACCGGACCCGTGACGGCACGGTCGGCCCCGCCCGTAAACTGGAGAATCGGTCCACTGCCGGGCCCGCCCGGTACGCCCCGCCCCTCCGCCCCGTCCTCACTCCAGGAAGTCGCCAACGTGTCGCTCACGATCGGAATCGTCGGTCTGCCGAATGTCGGCAAGTCGACCCTGTTCAACGCCCTGACCAAGAACGACGTACTGGCGGCCAACTACCCGTTCGCCACCATCGAGCCGAACGTCGGCGTCGTCGGCGTGCCCGACCCCCGGCTGAACACGCTCGCGGGGATCTTCAACTCGCAGAAGATCCTCCCCGCCACGGTCGACTTCGTGGACATCGCCGGGATCGTGCGCGGCGCGAGCGAGGGCGAGGGCCTGGGCAACAAGTTCCTCGCGAACATCCGTGAGTCCGACGCGATCTGCCAGGTCATCCGTGCCTTCAAGGACGAGAACGTCGTCCACGTCGACGGCAAGGTCTCGCCCAAGGACGACATCGAGACGATCAACACCGAGCTGATCCTCGCCGACCTCCAGTCCGTCGAGAAGGCCGTCCCGCGCCTCACCAAGGAGTCCCGCCTCCAGAAGGAGAAGGTCGCCGTCCTGGCCGCGGTCGAGGAGGCCCAGAAGATCCTGGAGTCCGGCCAGACCCTCTTCGCCGCCGGCATCACGGCCGCCACCGAGAAGGGCCGCCTCCTCCACGAGCTGCACCTCCTCACCACCAAGCCGTTCCTCTACGTCTTCAACGTCGACGAGGACGAGCTGGTCGACGAGGACTTCAAGAACGAGCAGCGCGCCCTGGTCGCCCCGGCCGAGGCCATCTTCCTCAACGCCAAGATCGAGTCCGAGCTCATCGAGCTGGACGACGAGGAGGCCCTGGAGCTCCTCCAGTCCATGGGCCAGGAAGAGCCCGGCCTCGCCACCCTCGGCCGCGTCGGCTTCGACACCCTGGGCCTCCAGACCTACCTCACGGCAGGCCCCAAGGAGACCCGCGCCTGGACGATCAAGAAGGGCGCCACGGCCCCCGAGGCGGCCGGTGTGATCCACACCGACTTCCAGAAGGGCTTCATCAAGGCGGAGATCATCTCCTTCGCCGACCTCGTCGAGACCGGCTCCGTCGCCGAAGCCCGCGCGAAGGGCAAGGCCCGCATGGAGGGCAAGGAGTACGTCATGCAGGACGGGGACGTGGTGGAGTTCCGGTTCAACGTGTGAGCGAATGACGTGTCACGCTGCTCAGTCGGCGAGTATGCATGTCGGAAGGGGCCAACTCCTCGGGGAGTCGGCCCCTTCGTCCATTCCGCGCCGGACGTGCTGCAGCCTGGTTCAGGTGCCGTAGACGGCGGGGCGATGCCCGACGTGGACGACCCACACCACGACCTCTCCATCGTCGATCGTGCAGACGACCCGGCAGCCGCAGAATCGCAGGCGGCGGCGTTCCGGCTGTGACACGAGCGCGGTGGTGTCGAAGCCGGGGTAGGGAGGGGCGCTCTCCGGCTCGGTCAGTTGGCCAGGATGCGCAGGGCCGGGTCGCGGGGGATCTTCCGGAGCTCGGCCTGCGCCTCGGGGCGGAAGGCGGTTCGGTACCCACGCACCGTGGGCCGGCGTCTCCCTCATGGTGTCCTCGATCGGGATGCCGGGTGCGGAGCCGGCCGTGCGCTCGTCGATGATTCGATTGATCTCGCGCTCCGCTCCCGCAGCACCTCGACGGAGACGGCGGAGACTCCCGGGCCGGGTATACGCGGCAACGCGGGCGCTGGGTGACCGTCCTGGTCGTGGAAGGCGGGTGTGACCGGGTGGTCGACCGTCCCCCTACGGAGTCCTCGCCGTCGCTGGGCGTCGACCTTGCATCCGAAGTGGCTCATTCCCCGGCGTCGTTGAGGTGACCTGCCGCCACCTGCCTCCGGCGCGCTTGCGAATGCCGGGGGAGTGGCTTCTCGTTCGCTTCGGTTGTCAGTATCGAGAGCCGTGTCCGTTGTTGCTACCGAGTGGGCGGGTGCCCCGATCGTCGCTCATGAGTAGAACAAATGCCCCTGTTCGCCCGCGAGTTCTCAGGGTGCCTGATGTTGTCGGCGCCGTATAATCGCGCGTACTTGCATTGCCTGTGAAACGGGGGATACAGCTATGCGCATCAGTCTGGTCTGTGTTGATGGTTCGGAGAGTCTTTCCTCGCTCCGGGACGCAGTCAACCGGCAGGTCGGCAGGCCGGACTTCGCGGCCGAGATCACCAAGAAGCCCGGTGCGCGCGGGGACATGGGCGTACTGGACGAGGGGATCGCCTTCGCCTCTCAGCACCCGCAGGTGATCGAGCAAGCACTGACGGCCTTCCTCATCTGGCTGGAGGCACGTCTGGGGCGGACCAGCACCTGGACCGTGACCGATGGCAGGCGCACCGTGCAGGTGGAGGCGACGAAACTCGACCGTCGCGCGCGAGAAGCCATCGCCGAGCTTCTGAAGGAAGCGGCAGAGGAAGAGACAGACCGGCCGGGTAGCTGAGTCCGCCCCTGAGGAAGAGGGCCGTTGATGACCAGCCAGCCCAGACCGTTCGACCCGCAGCGATCCCGTGCCATGCTCATCGGCTGCCACGAGTACTCACGCAGCCCCGGGCTGGAAGACCTGCCCTCGGTCGTGCACAGCCTCGATGCGATGAGTGACCTGTTGCAGAGCTGGGGGCTCCCCAACCGCAATTACACGCGGTTCAGCTCCCAGGACGTGCCGCTGCAGCCCGACAACGTCCTCAGAGCGCTGGAGAATACGAAGACGAACTCTCCGGAGCAGATGGACCTGTTCCTGGTCTACTTCTCGGGACACGGGTACCCCCTCGGCGAGCAAGGCCTCCACCTGGCGTTGAGCGACACGACCTCGGTGGAGGGGAGAAGCGGCAGCCTGGCCTTCCAGGACGTCGCCCGCATTCTGCAGGACGCGACGTTTCCCGCCGACCATGTCATCGTCATCCTCGACTGCTGCCATGCGGGCGTGGCGATCGACCACGTCCGGGCCGAATTGCAGCAGCCCGGGGTGGTGGAGAAGATAGCCCTGCTGGTCGCGGCCGACAAGGACAAGCTGGCCAGGTCGCCGGTGGAGGACGGTCCCAGCTTCTTCACCAACGCACTGGTCAGGGCCGTCACCGAACTCGCCCCGCCGAAAGACGCCTATCTGAGCCTCGACACTCTCGGTCTTCTGATCAAGAAGCAGGCCGAAGACCACAACCACAACCTCGGACTCCTCGACTCGGACAAGTACGTACCGGAACCGCTCTTGTCACCCGGCGGTATCCGGCACATGCCCTGGCTTCCCAACCTCGCGCCGCAGACCGTGGTCGAATCCTCCGCGCCGGAGCCCGCGCAGGGTTCCTCACCGGCCGCGGCCGTGCACGGGGACGCTGCGTCGGGGGGTGCCGGTTCCAAGCCCGCACGCCAGGAGCCCCCTCCCCCCGCGGGACTGCGATGGCCTTGGGACTACCGGCGGGCCGGCCGCCCGGCCCTTCCCCGGCCGAAGCAGTTCGTTCTGCTTCAGGAGCGTGCCCGGTCCGGTGCGGTGGTGCCGGTGACCGGAGAGCCGGGCGTGGGGAAGAAGGCCCTCACGGAAAGTTTTTTGGGCGCCCCCGGAGGCGTGTGCGCCGCTCTGCCCCTGGACCCTTATGTGCTGGGCCTGGATCTCGACCTGATCCGGTACGACAGCCCGGTCCCGGCCCTGCGGTCTCTTCAGCTCGCCCTGGGAGTGACCAGGGAGGACAGTGCTGGGCTCGAACCGACCACCGCCGACTTCGCCGATGCCCGTGAACGGGCGGTGGCGGAGCTCGCCCGTCGCGCCGGTGGGCGGCCGTTGGTCCTCTACATCACCCTCCGTGCCACCAGGAGTGACCTTCGCAAGGTCTACGAGGACCTGGAACTGCTCCTCGCCTATCCGCTGTTCCGGGACGCACTGGTCCTGTTGGTCGCGGCCCGGAACGCCGGAGGCATCACTGGTAACGGCCAGCTGATGCCTGCCGCCGCGGTGCCGGTACCCGGCTTGGAACGGGGCGAGGCCGCCGAACTCATCCGGCAGCTCCTGGACGAGTACGGCATCACCGGTCTGGATCCGGACGAGTCGCTGCGGTTGGCCGGCGACGAAACGATGACCCTGCGCCCGGTGGTGCTGATGCAGGCCGTCGCCGCCCTGGGCGCGCGTACGAGTCTCCTCAACGAACAGCCCGACAACGCCCGTCTCGGTAAGGAGATCAGGCGGGCGACCCACTATGTGATCGAGCCTGTGCTGATCGAATCCGGCTGCCGGCTCCGGGAGGGGGGCGAGCCAGGTGCTCTCGCCATTCTGCTGGCGTGGGTCCAGTTGGGTACGCCTCCCATCGTGGTGGACGAATTGCCGGTCGCGCTGAAGCCCTTGCAGGGGGTGGTCGACTGGCTGCGGGCATCCGGAGTCCTGGTGGACACAGTTCTCGGCGCGGGGCCGCTGGAAGTGACGGTCGGCTCGGTGGCCCAGGACGCGCTCCGGGAGATCCGCAGAAGGCTCCAGTTCTCCCCCCGCGACCGGTACGGGGAGAACCGGGTTCCCGACGTGCTTCTTGGCGCCGCGCAGGTCGACGAGGCCGAAGTCGACCGGCTCGTCGGGAAGGCATCCGCGGAACTGCTTGCCCACATGCATCAGTTCGGCTCGCCGTCGAGCCCGGAAATGGTCGACAGCCTGGTGGACCACCGACGGCAGGCAATGGACGAGTTCCAGTCGGTGGGGGCCCTGGAACGGGCCCTCAACGAACTGGACGAGCTGGAGCTCCCGGGCCTGTCACGGTCACGCCTCGAGGAATGGTCCGAGACGCGGTCCGTCCTCACCACACACCTGCTGGCACAGTCCGTCGACACCCCATTCCTCCCCGTCGACCTGAGAGAGTCCCAGGCCGGTCTGGGCAGGTTGCAGAGAACGTCCCCGATCCATACCCCAGGCGTGTTTCCGCCCTTCCGGGTCGGCATCGCACAGCTCAACGTGCTGTCCCGTCTGCCTGTCCACACGCCAGGAGTGCGCGACAGCCTGTCGGAGGTCCTGCTTCATCTCGAAGAAGAGTTCCGCCGGATGCCGGGCATCGGTCACACGGAGATCAACACGCTGGACCGCCTCACCTTGCTCTGCGCGCGGCAGCTGGACGCGGTCGACGAGGTCTGTGAGTTCCGTACCTATGTGCTGGACCGGCTCGCCCTCGATTTCTGTCTCGACTTCTCGGCGGGGCGCGTGAGCAGAGTCTTCGCTCTGGCGGGCTGGGGGCTGCAGACGGTACAGCTCACCGACGACCACGAGATTCTGCGGCGGATCGCAGGATCGGTGGAGAAGCTGATCGACAGTCTCGAGGACTCGATCAAGGCTTCGCCGAGCGACGGACTCGCGCGGCTGTGCCATCAACTGCATCTGCTCGAGGCGCGGGTCGGCGACGCCCCGGAGACGAAGGCCCGACACCTGATCGAAGCCGTCCGGATCGCGAAGGAGTCCGTGCAAGTAGGGATGAGGCAGCAGTTCGAGAAGACGCTGGAAGCCATCATCGGCGAGGAGTCGGCCGCGGCGACACTCGGATGCCTGCTGAAAGGCCTTCTGATCTACGACTCGCACGGCCCCGCGAAGGGCTTGACCCCGGTCACTCGCTGGCGGGTGGCCAGCCAGGTAATGGAAACCCTTGTCGGCCAGGAGTCGGCCGCGACGATACTGGGGTGCCTGCTGAAAGACCTTCTGAGTCAGGACTCGCACGGCTCCGCCGCGGGTCTGGACCCGGTCACCCGCTGGCGGGTGGCCAGTCATGCGATGAATTCCCTCATCTCGATGCGTTCCTCGCTACTCGGGCGCGAGCGGCTGGCTGTGCTCGAAGACATCGAGGCGTCCGGCGCGCTGGTTCCCGGTTCGGACAGGGACGAGCAGGTCTTCAGAGCGTTCCTCATCACGGCCGGCGTTCCGGACAAGGAGTCCCTGGGCATGCACCGCGAGGTGCTGCGGGATCTGCACGAGGTGAAGGCCGGTCTGGACCGGTCGCTGGACGGCAGCCAGGACTGGATGGTGCTGCGCAGCTGGCTCACTGTGAACAGCATGCTGGCCCAGCGGGTCTGGTCCGAGACGCTGCGGGACGTCGCGGGCCCGGCGCTTGCCCGCTGGACGGCTGCGGTCGGGCGGGCTGCCGACACGAGGGAGCCCGAGACCTGGTCCATGTTCGTGGGCCAACAACTGTTCGGCGAAGTGGACTCCCCGCTGGTTCTGCCCGGACCGTGCTCCCTGGCTCCGGTGCCGGAGGCGGACCGGGAGCCGGAACTCGAGCTCGAGCGGAACCTGCGCGCTGTTCACGCGGAGCGGCAGGCCAGGGTGCGGTCATTCGCCGAGACCTATGGGCCGTCCAACACGTGGTTCAGGGCGCACCACTGCCTGGAGCGCCGCTTCCTGCACGAGTTGGCCGTCGTCACCGGGAGAGCGATCCCGGCCGGAGCCTTCCGCCGGATCTACTCCGTGACTCAAGGACGTCAGCCGCGACCTCAGTACGAGTTCCTGACGATCATGGCCATGGACGCCATGGCTGACTGGAACTTCTCCGCCGCTGCCAAGAGAGCGGACCCCAGACACAAGGTCCTGCCGGAGCACAGGAGGAGGGAACTGCTTCTGCTCCGCGCGGACGCCCTGCTTCGGGAGGGGCTGTGGAGCAACTCCCCCGGACCGCAGCGCAGCCGCCTCCTGGAGACCGCTCACAGGGAGCTCGCCGAATCCCCGAAGTCCGTGCCGGGGCACTGGGGTGAGGTACTTCGCCTCCGTGCGGCGTGCGCGTTCAGTCCGTCACCGGATCCCTCGCTGACGGGGATTCCCGCCGAGCTGGACAACCTGCTGACCTCGGCGGAACAGGCCGGCTTCCTGCAGCTCGCGGCAGCGCTCACCGATCTGGGCCAGGCCACCACCGAGGGCGAACGAGGTTCCTTCACCGCTGCCTTCACCGACCTCGGAGTCACGATCGAGACGGTCCGGCAGCTGGCCCTCTTCCACCTGGAGCAGGCGGAACGGCTCTGCGGCTTCGTTCCCCTGTCATGGGACGCCCGGGGCCCTGGGCGTCCCGGGCTCACCCTTCCGTCGACCGAGGAGAGTGAAGAGCGCGTAAGGAATCGTCTCGTGCGGGCGTGGGCTTGCCTCAGCACGGCGGTGTGGCTCAACCCGGGGAGTTGGGAAAGCCGGGTCGCTCTCGCGCTGGCTCAAGGCCGTGTCCTGGCGCTGGCCCACCTGATCTGGGGTGAAGACGCCGTCCGCGTGCTCGAGCTGGACCAGGGATACACCGGGTCGTGCGCGGGTCTGGGGCGTACGCTGCTGGGCTTTGCGGTGGACCACACGGCGAGCCACGGGCAGTCGGCCGGGAAGCGGTTGCTCACGGCTTTCGGTACGGACGGGTCGAACCACGTCGGCCACTCCTGACGGCCCGGCCACGACGCTCCATCCTGAGGGGGCGGAGACGAACAGGCCGTAGGGGCCGCGGCCGGCGCACGCCTGCCCGCCTGGGGGCGGGCGGCTACGGAGTCACCGAGAGGCTGGCCCCGCGTCGCGAGCCGGGGGAGCCGGTGGAGCGGCAGCAGTCCGGGGCGTCGCCGATCGTGGCGTCCAGGACCGCCAACGCGCTCAGGTGGGTGCGGTGTTCCTCGGGGCCGGGAAGGCGGACGGCGTTTCGCGCAGGGTGCTCATGGCGCCATGCAAGCAGCACCCACTGACATAGCGGTGCGAGAGGGGGGCTGGGCCCCGCGAGATGCGGAGGGCGGGTGCCCGGAGCCTCAGGCCCCCGCCCCGCCCGCCGGAACCCCCAGGGCCAGCAGCGCGGTGTCGTCGTTCACGCCCTCGCCGAAGCTGTCCAGCAGCCCGGTCAGGGCGGCGACGACGGCGTGGGCGGGTTCGCCGGCCAGGTCCCGGGCGAAGTCGCGCAGCGCCTCGTCCCCGTAGAAGCCGGTGCGGTCCGGGCCGGTGCGGGCTTCGGTGAGGCCGTCGGTGTAGAGCAGCAGGGTGTCGCCGGGGGCGAGTCGGGTGTCGGCGGTGACGAAGGCCGGGTCGGGCAGGACGCCGACCAGGAGGCCGCCCGGTGTGGGCAGGTAGTCGGCGCGGCCGTCGGCGCGCAGGACGAGGGCCGGGGGGTGGCCGCCCGACGCGAGATGGACGTCGACCTGTCCGGTGGCGGGGCCGGGTTCGAGGACGCCGAAGACGGCGGTGCAGTAGCGGGGTTCGATGCCGGAGTAGCGCTCGTACAGCACCGTGTTGAGCGTGGAGAGGGCCGATATGGGGTCGGGGTCGTGCAGGGCCGCGGCGCGCAGGGTGTGACGGGTCAGCGCGGTGACGGCGGCGGCCTGCGGGCCTTTGCCGCACACGTCGCCGAGGAAGAAGGCGAACCGGGTGCCGTCGACGGGGAAGACGTCGTAGAAGTCGCCGCCGAGCCGGTCGGGGGAGGCGGTGTAGTAGTGCGCGGCCGCCTCCATGCCCGGGACCGGCGGCAGGGAGTCGGGCAACAAGGCCTGCTGGAGGACGGCGAGGGCGTCCTGCAACCGGGTGCGGTCGGCCTGGGCGCGCCGGGTGGCCTCCTCGGCGGCTCTGCGGGCCCGCAGGAGCTCCTCCTCGTAGGCGCGGCGGTCGCGGGCGTCGAAGACGGTGACGCGGATCAGCAGCGGGTCGCCGGCGGCGTCGTGCTTGACCACGGCCGAGACGAGTACCGGCATCCGGTCCCCGCCGGACCGTCCGATCTCCAGGGCGATGCCGCTGATGGTGCCCCGCATGCGCAGCAGTGGGGCGAAGTGCGTCTCGTGGTAGAGCTTGCCGCCCATGGTCAGCAGGTCGACGAACCGCATCCGGCCCTCCACGGCTTCGCGCGCGAGGCCGAGCCAGTCCAGCAGTGTGCGGTTGATCTTCGCGACGGTGCCGTCCATCAGCGTGGAGAGATAGCCGCAGGGGGCGCTCTCGTACAGTTCCTCGGCGCTGGGCTCCAGGAGGTCCCTCAAGGCGTCCGCCCCGGGGGACGGGCCGGGTTTTGGTTCCGGCCCTGCTCCGGGGCCGGGTTCCGGTTCCGGTCCTGTGCCGCCCGTCATCCCAGTCCGGCCAGGAACTCGGTGATCGCCGCGTTGGTGGCTTCGGGCGCCGACAGCTGGGGGCAGTGGCCGGTCGCGTCGAGGGTGACGAGGGCCGAGCCGGGGATCGCGTCGTGCACGTACGCGCCGACTTCCGGGGGCGCGATCATGTCCTGGGTGCAGTCCAGGATCAGGGTGGGCACCGCCACGCCCGCCAGGTCCGCGCGGCTGTCGGAGAGGAACGTGGTGCGGGCGAAGACGCGCGCCATGTCCGGGTCGGTGGCGCAGAAGCTGTTGGTCAGCTCCTGGCCCAGTTCGGGCCGCTCCGGATTGCCCATGATCATCGGGGCCATCGCGGAGGACCAGCCCAGATAGTTCAGTTCCAGCGATGCCAGCAACTCGTCGATGTCCTCGGCGCTGAAGCCGCCCCGGTAGCCGTCCTCGCCGGTGCCCTCGTCGATGTACCGGGGCGAGGGGGCGACCATCACCAGCGCGCCGATCCGGTCGGGAGCCGCCTGGGCGGCCAGTACGCCGATCATGGCGCTGACCGAGTGCCCCACGAACACCGCCCGGCGGAGGTCCAGCTCCTCCAGGACGTCCACCACGTCCTGGGCGTATCCCCGGAGCGAGGAGTAGCGCTCCTCGCTCCACGCAGACAGGTCGGAGCCGCCCGAACCGACGTAGTCGAAGAGCACCACCCGGTACTCCCCGGCCAGCGCCGGTACGGTCAGGCGCCACATGTTCTGGTCGCACCCGAAACCGTGCGCCAGCACCACCACCGGCCCGTGCGGGTTGCCGGTGACAGTGACGTTGTTCCTGCGCCGGATGTCCATGCCACCCATCCTCGCAGCAGCCGCCGCCCGCTACGACCCGGACGGCCCGGCCTGCCGCACCCCCAGCTCCGCGATCCCCGCGGGCTTCGCGGGGTCCGCCGAGACCACCGTCACCCGCACCTCGCGGGCCGCGGCGCCCGGAACGTAACGCTGCCAGGAGTGGCCGTCCGACGAGGTCTCCACGGTGTGCGAGACGGGCGGCACGCCGCTCCAGACCGGGGTCACCGAGGTGATCCGAAGCGCGCGGTCCAGCCGGACCGTGAGGGTGCCGGTGGCCCCGTCGGGGGACCAGGCCGTCGCGGGGGAGCCGTCCACGGCGGCCTCCGCGTAGAGCCCGGGGGACTCCGAGCCGGCGGTGGCCGGGCGGCAGCGGGCGGCGTCGTCGGTGGGGGTCAGGTCCGGGCGGCGGGTGGGCAGGACCAGGGTGGAGGCCAGGCGCCTCGGCCCCGCCGGGGTGTGCACGGTGAACGGGGCGCCCGACACCAGGCGGACCGTGGTGGTGCGGGGTCCGAGCACGATGTCGTAGGTACGCCCCCGGTGGCGCAGCCCCTTCAGCGTGACACCCGCGCCCAGCTGCGGCGGCAGCACGGGGTCGAGCCGGATGCCGTCCTCGCGGAGCCGCAGCCCGGTCAGGCCGTGGGTGAAGACCTGGAGGAAGCCGCCCTTGCCGGTGAGGAAGTCCTCGGCGGGGAAGCCCGACAGCGGGTCCGCAGCGCCCGACTTCGCGCCGCGCGCTTCGGAGAAGAGGCCGAACGGGCCCCGCATGAAGGGGCGCACGGACCGCTGGAGGTAGGTGTACGCGGCGCACCCGGGCTCCCCGATGGCGGCGGCGTCGATGGCGTGCACCGAGTCCGTCATGGCGGGGCCGTCCGGATCGGTGCGGGCGGCGTAGAAGTCGAGGGTCGCGGCGGCTGCGCCCGGCTCCATCGGCCACTCCAGCGGGTACATCAGCAGCACCGTGTCGGCCTGTTTGATCGTCGAGCCGTCGTACCCCGCGTACTGGAGGAAGATCTCGCGCTCCGCGTCGTACGGGATGCGCAGCCCGTCCGCGACCCGCTGCCAGGCGGCGGGCGCGGGCCGGCCGAGGAGGGCCGCGGCGCGTGCGGCGTCGCGCAGGGCGGTCGCGGCGACCGCGTTGGTGAAGACCCCGTCGGTGACGCCGTTGCTGTACTCGTCGGGACCGGCGACGTTCGCGACCGACCAGCTGCCGTCGGCGTTCGGGGTGGCCCGGGAGGCCCAGAAGTCGGCGATCCCGCTCAGCAGCGGCCAGCCGCGCTCGGCCAGCCAGGCGCGGTCGCCGGTGGCCAGCCAGTACTGCCACACGGCCAGCGCCACATCGCCCTGGAGGTGGTTCTGGGTGAGGCAGTGCGGCGGGTCCCAGCTCTGGCACTCGGAGTCCAGGCGGCCCCGGCTCGCGCTGGTCCACGGGTAGAACAGCCCGTCGTACCCCAGCTTCCCGGCGTTGGCGCGGGCCGCGTCCCGGGTGCGGTAGCGGTACTCCACCACCGTGCGGGCGAGCTCGGGGCGGGTGGCGAGCAGCCCCGGGTACATCCACGTCTCGGCGTCCCAGAAGATCATGCCCGCGTAGTTGTCGCTGGTCGCACCGGCGGGCGCGATGCTGTCCGAGGCGCCGGTGCGGGTCGCGGCGAGCAGCCCGTACTGGGCCGACCGCAGCCACCGCTGGAGGTCCGGGCTGCCCGGCACCAGCACGTCGGAGGACCAGTCGCGGCGCCACACGGCGGCGCTGTCGGCCAGCACCCGCGCCCAGCCGCGCCCGGCCGCCCGCCGCGAGGCCGCGCGCGCCGAGGCGAGCGGGGTGCGCGAGGTGAGGGCGGTGTCGACGCCGACGTACTTCTCGACGGTGTACGACCGCCCCGCGCGCACCCGCAGCTCCCGGACGAGCCCCGGGCCCTTGCCCCCGCCCGGATCGGGGACGGGGACCGGGCGCAGGGTCTGCACGACCGCGCCGTCCACCTCCGTACCGTGCGTGCGGAAGGTCCCGTCGTCCGCCACCGTCATCCGCCGCGCACCCCGCGTGTCGAGCCGCCCGGTGACCATGGCCGCGCCGGACCACCGGGGTGTCAGCGTGAGGCGTACGGCACCGGCGTGGACGTCCGAGCGGTCCGCCAGCACCTCGTACACCAGGTCGGTGGCCCTGCCGTCCGCCGTCGTCCACCGCAGCGAGGTGCGGACCAGCCCGCAGGCGAGGGAGAGGGTCTGGCGGTAGTGCGAGATCCGGCCGGCGGGGGTGTCCGGGCCGAAGGTCTCCGCGCCGACGCGGACGTCGAGCGGGGTCCAGCCCGGCAGCGCGGCGAGGACCTCGCGCCCCTCGGTGGTACCGGGCTCGGCGCCGTACAGGCCGGTGACGAACGCCCCGTCGTAGCGCGGGGTGTAGAGCGGCCAGCCGGTCTTCTCCGGGCGCTCGGCGTAGCCGGTTCCGGCCGGGGGGACGCGGTGGCCGAGGTAGCCGTTGCCGACGTACGGGTCGTACCCCTCGGCCTCGCCGTACCGGGTGGAGGTCAGCTCCCACGTTCCGTCGGGAGGGGTGGCCGGGGCCGTGGGCGCCGTGCAGGAGGGCGGGGCGGGGGACGGGCGGATGCCCTGGGCGGACACCTGGCCCGGCGTGACGATCACGGTCAGGAGAGCGGTGGTGAGACAGCCGACGAGGGAGGTGCGCGCATGGGTCACCCGTATGAAAGTAGGGACGCGACCGGCGGGCGCCCGGCACGGCACGGCCGGCCACGCGCACGGCAGGCGGACGGCCGACGGGGCTGCCACCGGATGGAGCAGCGGATTCCGGGAACGCCGGGCCGCTGAGCCGACGAGTGCGCAAGGACGGACCTCAGGGTGTACCCGGAACCGGCCTGGACGGCGATCAGGGCGGGGGCGGGGCACCGCGCGAGGAGCCCCGGGGCGGTGCGGGCGGGACCACGTGCGGCGCGGGCGGGACCACGTGCGGTACGGGCGGGACCACGTGCGGTGCGGGCGGGGCCACGTGCGGCGCGGACACTCCCCGCACACGGCGGGCGCGGACCCGGGCGACTGCCCGTCCGGGCCGGCCGCCCGGGGGCACGTGTCACTTCCTCGTGCATCCGGGGCGTGCGGAGGGCGGGAAGTGGGCAGAGAACGGCCGGAAGAGCTGTGGTGATGCGGTTCGGACCATGCGTGGAGCACCCCCGAATCATCACTTTGAGTGAAACTTTGGCCTTCGCTTGTCTTGTACCACTCACGGTTGCGACTCTGTTGCGGTCTGTCAACTTGTTGGGAGTGGCCAGTGACTTTCGGTGAGCAGCCCGCCTACCTGCGCGTGGCGAGCGATCTGCGGGAGAAGATCGTCAAGGGAGCGCTGCCGCCCCATACCCGCCTGCCGTCCCAGGCGCGCATCCGCGAGGAGTACGGCGTCTCGGACACCGTCGCGCTGGAGGCACGGAAGGTGCTCATGGCCGAAGGGCTGGTGGAGGGGCGCTCCGGTTCCGGTACGTACGTCCGGGCACGTCCGGTGCCGCGCAGGATCGCCCGGTCCGGCTACCGGCCGGGCATGGGGTCCAGTCCGTTCCGCCAGGAGCAGAGCGCCGAGGGCGTGCGCGGCACCTGGGAATCGCGGAGCGAGCAGGAGGAGGCCGGTCCGGAGATCGCCGTGCGCCTCGGCATCGAGCCGGGGGAGCGGGTCATGCGCACGCGGTACGTCTTCCGGGACGCGGGTGAGCCGATGATGCTCTCGACCTCCTGGGAGCCGCTCTCGGTCACCGGGCGGACCCCGGTGATGCTCCCCGAGGAGGGGCCGCTGGGCGGCTGCGGAGTGGTCGACCGGATGGCGGCGATCGACATCGTGGTGGACAACGTGACCGAGGAGGTCGGCGCCCGGCCGGGACTGGCGGACGAACTCGGCGACCTCGGCGGGGTGCCCGGCCACGTGGTCATGGTCATCGCGCGCACCTACTACGCGGGCGGACAGGCGGTCGAGACCGCCGACGTGGTCGTGCCCGCCGACCGCTACCGCGTCGCCTACCACCTGCCAGTCAAGTAACGCCGCCCCGGCCTGCCCCGCCCCGCCCCGGCCTGCCCCGCCCCGACCCGCTCCGGCCGTCGGCCGCGGGCGGCCCGCCGTCCGCCCGTGACGCGCCGCCGGCGGTCCGCCGTCCGCCCGTGACGCGCCCCGTCGCGGGCGGGCCGACCGGTGGGCGGTGCGGTGTGTCCGGGGCCGGTGACACAGACTTAACCCCCCGTCACCTGCCGTAACTCCCGGGCAACGCCCTGCCCCCGCGGCCCGTCACGTGCGGCTCCTACCTTCCGGTCGTCGCCGCACCAACGGACCGAGGACGGGACCCTCATGACGGACATCGCACCACCCACCACGGCCGAGACCCCGCACACCTCGCCGCAGCCCCCCGAGCCCGGGGGCGTGTCCGGCTCCGGCGGGCCGGCCCGCAGCTACGCGGCGCTCGCCGCCGACGAGAGCCGCGAGGACTACTCGCTGCGCTACGCCCCGCACGCGTTCCGCCGCTGGTCGCCCGGGACGGTCGCGGGCACCGCCCTCGGCGGCATCGCCTACCTCGCGGACTTCGCGATCGGCGCCTCGATCGTCTTCACCTACGGCTTCACCAGTGGTTTCGCGTCGATCCTGACCGCCGCCGCGATCATCTTCCTCACCGGCATCCCCATCGCCCGGGCCTGCGCCACGTACGGCCTGGACATGGACCTGGTCACCCGGGGCGCGGGCTTCGGCTACTTCGGCTCGACGCTGACCTCGCTCATCTACGCGTCGTTCACCTTCATCTTCTTCGCGCTCGAAGGCTCGATCATGGCGCAGGCCATGCACCAGGCGATCGGGCTGCCGGTCCGGATCGGCTATCTCCTCACCACGCTGATCGTGATCCCGATCGTGTTCCGGGGCATGGGCGCGCTCGCCAAGGTGCAGGCGTGGACGCAGCCCGTCTGGATCATCGGCATGATCCTGCCGTTCCTGGTGCTCGCCTTCGAGGCCCCGGACGCCTGGGGCTCGTTCAGCTCCTTCGGCGGTACGGAGGGGGCGGGCTCGGGCTTCTCCTGGCTCGGGTTCGGCCTGGGCACCGGGGTGGCGCTCTCGCTGATCGCGCAGATCGGCGAGCAGGCGGACTACCTGCGCTTCATGCCGGCGAAGACCGAGGCGAACAAGCGCCGCTGGAACCTCGCGGTGCTCGCCGCCGGGCCCGGCTGGGTGATCATCGGAGCCGCCAAGCAGCTCGGCGGGGCGTTCCTTGCCTTCGTCGCCCTGGAGGCGGTCGGCACGACGCACGCGCTGGAGCCGATCGCCCCACAGATCGAGGCGCTCAAGCCCTGGCTCGGCGGGTTCGCCCTGCCCGCCGCGGCGATCTTCGTGATCGTCTCCCAGGTCAAGATCAACGTGACGAACGCCTACAGCGGCTCGCTCTCCTGGTCGAACTTCTTCTCCCGGATCACCCACCGGCACCCCGGCCGGGTCTGGTACATCTTCCTCAACCTCGCCATCGCGCTCACGCTGATGGAGATGGACATGTTCGCGGCCCTCAACAAGCTGCTGGGCTTCTACTCCAACGTCGGCATCGCCTGGATCGCCGCCGTCGCCGCCGACCTGGTCATCAACAAGCGGATCGGGCTCAGCCCGCCGTACATCGAGTTCAAGCGGGCCTACCTCCACGCGGTGAACCCGGCGGGCTTCGGCGCGATGGTGATCGCCTCCACCGTCTCGATCCTGGCATTTTTCGGCCTCTTCGGTGAGTACGCGGAAGCCTTCTCCACCTTCATCGCCGCGGGGCTCGCGGTGACGCTCTGCCCGCTGATCGCCTGGGCGACGAAGGGCAAGTACTACCTGGCCCGGCCCAATCCGGTGAACGGCCCCGACGTGGCGGTCGAGGACATCACCGCCACCCACACCTGCGCGGTGTGCGAGACGGCCTACGAGCTGCCGGACATCGCCGACTGCCCCGCCCACGCGGGCCCCGTCTGCTCGCTCTGCTGCTCGCTGGACGCCACCTGCGGCGACGCCTGCCGGAAGGCGCCGACGGCCGGACCGGTGCTGATGCCCCTGCCCACGGTGCGGGTGGCCGGTTCCGACGCGGCGGGGAGAGGGTGACGGTGCCCGCGGCGACCGGCGCCCGCGCGGCGCGATAGGGTCCCGTTCTCCGCTCCGGGGGCGCATCCGGACGGATGCGCCCCGTGTATGGCCGGTTCCGTATCCCTTTGTGCGATTCCGCATTCGCTGAGTGAAGGTCAGGCGTACGCTCCGGCATATGCGCACAGCGATTTCCTGGGGATCGTCCTATGAGATGTGCAGACCGGTGGGGAGAGGGGCAGCATGCTCGGGAGGAGCACGATGAGTGACAGCGCGGCTGTCCTCCCGTGGCTGGTGATACGGCAGGACATCAACGGCAGTACGTACCGGGTCGGCCGATACGCCACGGAGGAAGAGGCGCAGAAGGTCGCGGACAGGTTCGACACCCGGGAGCACCAGCAGCTCTACTGGGTGGAACGCGCGGGTGAGACCGCCCGCCCCTGACCCATGACCCGCGTCACCGGCGGCCGGGCACCCTCCCTGACCAGGGGGTGCCCGGCCGTCGTCGTCCGCCCCGCCGGTGCCGCCACTGCCGGCGCGCGCTCCCTTTGCACCCGCGCCGGTGTGCGCCCCCTACGGGACGGCCCTCGGCTCCTTACGCGCCGCCGCGCGAAGGTAGGGTCCGGCTGACCGGCCTGACCGCCAGGCCGGGGAACGAAGGCGGAGCGATGCCGGCCCTGATCGACACGGTGGCGTGGGTACGAGTGGAGAGCGGCAGGATTCTCTGCGCGCGGTCGAAGGGGAAGGACATCTTCTACATCCCCGGCGGCAAGCGGGAGGCGGGGGAGAGCGACCTCCAGACCCTGCTGCGGGAGGTGGAGGAGGAGCTCGCGGTGTCCCTCGACCCGGCGACCGTCGTGCACGCGGGGGTCTACGAAGCGCAGGCCCACGGGCACGCGGAGGGCGTGGTGGTGCGGATGAGCTGCTACTACGGCGACTACCGGGGCACGGTGACGGCGAGCAACGAGATCGACGAGGTGGCCTGGTTCGGCTACGCGGACCGGCCGCTCGTCGCCCCGGTCGACCAGGTGCTCTTCGACGATCTCCACGCGGACGGGGTGCTGGCCTGAGCCCGCCCGCCGTACTTGGAGGACCGTGCGCGCACCGGTGGACCGTGTTCTTCGGAGTGCCGTCTGCCGGACGACGCCCGGCACGCACGCTCGCCGCGTCGTCGGAATCGTCCCCGTACGCCCCGTGCGAGGACGATTCTCCGCCGTGCGATCGCGCGACCGGCCGCCGCCCCAGCCCGCCCCGCCCCGCCCCGCCCCGGCCTCCGGCCGAACGGCGCCGCTGCGAAGGCGCACCCCGGGACCCGTGCACCCGTATGACCCATTGGTTACGATCTGTTGTGATGCGAGATGAATTCCGGGTATGTCCACAGTGACCCCTCGCAGGGTGAATCCGCTGACGGCCCCGGGAAGTGATCGGCGTGATCGAAACCGAAGGCGGCAGCGCCGAGTGGACCTTCCCGGCGGAGCCGGGCTCCGTGCGGGGTGCACGGAACGCGGTCCGCGAGACGCTGCGCGCCTGGGACCTCGGCCTGCCGGTCATCGACGTCACGGTGCTGCTCGTCAGCGAGCTGGTGACCAACTCGCTCCGCCATGCCACCGGCCCCATCGGCGTACGCCTGGTCCGCCCCGGCGCCACCCCGGCCGAGGTGGCCGAGGCCTCGGCCGACGGCCACGGACTGCTGGTGGAGGTCTCCGATCCGCTTCCGGATCTTCCCACCCGCCGACGGGCCGGCCCCGACGACGAAGGGGGTCGCGGGCTCCAGCTGGTGGCCTGTTCGGCACGCCGCTGGGGGACGCGAAAAGGAAAGAGTGGCAAGACGGTGTGGTTCGAGCTGCCTCTGTCTGGTTAGGAGAGGAGGGGGACGCACAGCGATCACCTGAGGTCGGGGCCGCCGACGAGAAGGACTGAGACCTTGCTGTGATCGTGAACGCCGTGTCGGGAGTGGCCGTAGTGCTGAATACTGCGCACAGGACCGGTCCGGTGTGTGAGCTGGAGGGGACGGTCGCGTGAGCGAGATACCTGGGACAGCGGGCGGCATCGTGTGGCAGAGCAGCCCGCCTGGCTCGATGTACGAGTACATCAGGGTCGCCTCCTTCTCGATCGGCCCGGACGGCCTGGTCGAGCAGTGGAGCGGAAGGGCCGCCGATCTCTTCGGCATGGGCCCGCACGAGGTGATCGGGCGCGATCCCGTGGAGGCGTTCATGCCTCCCGAGCTGCGCCGGGGCGGGCACCGGCAGATCCGCGAGATCCTGGACGGCAAGGAGTGGACGGGCCTCGTCCCTTTCCGGATACCGGGGGAGCGGGACGTCCGCGGGCTCGCCGAGGTCTACGTCATGCCCAGCGTGACCGCCGGCGGGGAGCGGGCCGCCCTCTGCATCGTGGTGGACGTGCGGGCGCTGCGCGGCATCGAGACGGACCTCGCCGCCTCGCAGGCAATTTTCGGCCAATCCCCCTTCGGGTTCGTCCTGTTCGGCAAGGACCTCTCGGTGGTCCGTGCGAACGAACGATTCGCCGACGTCTTCGGCGGCATGGCCGCCGACCACCGGGGACGTAGGGCCGAGGACTATCTGACCCGCCCCGAGGCGGACCGGCTGACGGAGATCCTGAGAAGAGTCCTGGCGACCGGGGAGTCGGTCACCGACCTCCGGCTCATCGGTACGGTCCCCGGCGACACCGACCGCCGCCACTGGTCGATGAACCTCTACCGGGTGCACAGCGGATCGGGACGGCCCATCGGGGTCGCCGGACTCGCCACCGACGTCACCAGCCGCCACATCGCCGCACGCGAGGCGGCCAGCGCCCGGCGCAACCTCCGGCTGCTGAACGAGGCCAGCGCCCGCATCGGCAACTCCCTCGACCTGGAGACCACCGCCCGCGAGCTGCTGGACGTCGCCGTCCCCGGCTTCTGCGACCTCGCCACCGTCGACCTCTTCCCCGCCGTGCTCACCGGCGCCGAGGCCCCGGCCGCGGGCGGCCCCGCGCCGGAGCCCGGGGCCCCCTCACCGGAACTGCGCCGGGTCGCCCAGGCCAGCGCGGTCTCCGATGCCCGCACCCGCGTGCCCCGGCATCCGGGCGCACAGCTGCCGGCCGCGCGGTCCGGCGAGCGCCCCGGCGGCGACGGGGGAGCAGAGCAGGAGACGGGGGAGCCCGCCCTCGGAGCCGTACACCGCTACCCGCACGCCTCCGCCTGCGCCACCGCCCTGCGGACCGGCCGCGTCCACGAGGCGCCCGGCGACGGCCTCGGGTTCGTCCGGTCCACCCTCGCGGTGCCGATGGTCGCCCACGACACCGTGGTCGGGCTCGTCCGCTTCTCCCGTACGAAGGGCAGCGAGCCCTTCGGCGAACGCGACCGGGACCTGGCCGGCGAACTCGCCGCCCGCGCCGCCGTCTGTATCGACAACGCCCGCCTCTACCGGCGCGAGCACGAACGCGCCCTGATCCTCCAGCGCAGCCTGCTCCCGCCCGGCGCCCCCGAGGCGGCGGGCCTGGACATCGCCTGCCGCTACCTCCCCGGCAACGCGGCCACCGAGGTCGGCGGCGACTGGTTCGACGTCATCGAACTGCCCGGCCACCGCACGGCGCTCGTCGTCGGCGACGTCATGGGGCGCGGGCTGCGCGCCGCCGTCGCCATGGGCGAACTCCGCACCGCCGTGAGGACGCTCGCCCTGCTGGACCTGGAACCCGCCGAGGTGCTCTCCGCGCTGGACGAGGTCGCCCGCGGCCTCGGCACCCCCGGCGGCGGCGACCGGCCCGAGGGCGGGGGCACCCAGTGGCCCTCGCGCGCCCTGCAGAAGTCCCGCGAGGCGGACCTGTCCGAGGTGTACCTCGCGACCTGCGTGTACGCGGTCTACGACCCGGTCACCCGGCGCTGCACCTTCGCCAACGCGGGCCACCTGCCGCCGGCCGTCGTCGAGCCGGGCCGGGCGGCCCGGCTCCTCGACGTACCGCCGGGGATGCCGCTGGGCGTCGGCGGCGAACCCTTCGAGGAGGTGGAGGTCGAACTCGCCGAGGGCGCCCTGCTCACCCTCTACACCGACGGCCTCGTGGAGTCGCGCGACCATCCGCTCGACGAGGGCCTCGATGTGCTCCGCACCGCCCTCACCGGGCCGCGGATGCAGCTGGAGGCCGCCTGCGACCACGTACTGGCCGCCCTGGACACCCGGCACGGCGAGGACGACATCGCGCTGCTGATGGCCCGCATCCAGGGGCTGCCCGAGGAAGCGGTCGGCGACTGGACGCTGCCCCGGGAACCGCGCTCGGTCGGCCGGGCCCGTGAACTCGCCCGTCGGCGGCTGACCGAGTGGAACCTCGACGACCTGGTGGACACCACCGAACTCCTGGTCAGCGAACTCGTCACCAACGCGCTGCGCTACGGAGAGGGCGAGATCCGGCTCCGATTGCTGCGGGACCGCACCCTGGTGTGCGAGGTGTGGGACGCGGGGCTGATCCAGCCGCGCCGCCGCCGCGCTCGCGACACCGACGAGGGCGGCCGGGGGCTGCAGCTCGTCGGGCTGCTCAGCGCGGCCTGGGGCTCGCGGCGCACCCCGCGCGGCAAGACCGTCTGGTTCGAACTCGCCCTGCCGGACGGGCAGCCGGCCGCCGAGCTCACGGTCGAACAACTGCTCAGCATGTACTGAGCACGTACTGACACGATCCACGCGGGCGACGAGGGGTGGGGGGGGGGGGGCGCCCCCCCCCCCCCCCCCCCCGGGCCGCCCCCCCCCCCCCCCCGGGGGAGCACCGCGGGGGGGGCCCGCGCGCCGCTCCCCTTACCTCACAACCACGTCTTTTTGGGGGCGCCCCCCCCCCCCCCCCGCCCCGGGGGGGGGGGGGGGGGGGGGGGGGGGCCCCCCCCCCCCCCCCACCCCTCGTCGCTTCCTCCACCGCTCAGGACGGGGACTTCAGCGCGGCGAGCCGCGCCTCGACCTCTGCGCTGTCGCCCATGGCGTCCAGCTGCTCGAACTGCGCGTCGAGCGAGGAAGCGGCCAGCTCCTGCTTTCCCACCGCCCTCGCCTCCTCGCGCCGCACCTTCTCCTCGAAGCGGTTCAGCTCGCTGGTCGGGTCGAGCACGTCGACCGACTTCACCGCGTCCATCATCCGGTTCTGTGCCTGGGCGGACTTGGCGCGAGCCACCAGCTCGTCCCGCTTCGCCTTCAACTCGCCCAGTTTGGCCTTCATCCGGTCGAGCCCCGACTTGAGCTTGTCCACCACCTCGGTCTGCGAGGCGATCGTCGGCTCGGCGGTCCGCGCCTCCTTCTCCGACTGGAGCTGGCGGCCCAGCGCGACCTTGGCGAGGTTGTCGAACTTGTCCGCCTCCGCCGCCGAGCCCGCGGCCCGCAACTCGTCCGCCTTGCGGCTGGCCGCGAGTGCCTTGCCGCCCCACTCCTTCGCCGCCGCCACGTCCTCCGCGTGGTCCTGCTCCATCAGCCGCAGGTTGCCGATGGTCGCGGCGACCGCCTGCTCGGCCTCCGCGATGTTGTCGGTGTAGTCGCGGATCAGCTGGTCCAGCATCTTCTGCGGGTCCTCGGCCTGATCGATGAGCGCGTTGATGTTGGCCCTCGCGAGCTGGGTGACACGGCCGAGAATCGTCTGCTTCGACATGGGAGCTCCTCTCCTGGAGTGGGACGGTTCGCCCGGGGCGGACGAGCGGGCTGTACGGGGGCGGGGCGCACGGGGGCGGGGGCGTGAGGCCTACGGCGGCCGGGCGCACGGGACCGGGCGCCGCGCACCCCGGTCGCCCGGTCAGAAGCGGCCGCCACCGCCACGGCGGCCCCGCGTGCCTCCGCCGCCGAAGCTGCCGGGCCCCGCGCCGCCGAAGCCGCCCCCGCCGAACCCGCCGCCCCCGCCGAACCCGCCGCCGAACCCGCGACCGCCGCCCCGCCCGCCGCCACCGAGGAGGCCGCCGAGGAGGATGCCGCCCAGTACGGCCCCGCCCGTCCCGCCGCCCCGCATCCCGCCCGGACCGGAACGGCTGTCGAAGGCGCGTACGTCCTGCTCGGCCAGGGCCTGGGCCTGCCCGGCCAGCGCGTCGGCCCGCTGCGCCTCGGCGAGCGCCCGCTGCGGATCGCCGCCCGCCGCGAGCTGCCCGGCCTGCTCCGCGTGGCGCTGGGCCTCCGCGAGCCGGGTACGGGCCTGGCTGCCGACCGCGCCCCGGTGCGTGGTGATGTAGCCGGCGGCGGCGGAGATCGCCGAGCGGGCGGAGAGCATCGCCTGGTCCAGCAGCGGACGGGCCCGGGTGTTGCCCTGGTCCCGTTCGCGCGCTCCGGCCAGCGACTCGTCCAGCGCCGCGTCCGCCTCCTCCAGCCGGCGCAGCGCGTCGATGGGGTCGTACGGTCCGCCCGCCACCTCGCCCCGTACGTCCCGCAGCACCGCCTCCGCCCGGCCGATCCGTCCCTGGAGGTCGGCCGTGGACACGCCCTGCGCGGTGCCCCGCAGCAGCCCGTGCGCGTCCGCGAGGTCGGTCTCCATCTCGGTGAGCGCGGCGGGGATGCGGGAGGCGGCCTCCGCGAGTTCGGCGGCCCGCCGCTCCACGGCGTCCACCAGGGTCGCGGCCTGGCGTACCGCGCTCTCCGCCGCCCGTACGAACACGGCGGCCCGGGAGTTGTCGCCGCCGTCCACCGCCTGGCGGGCCTGGTTGAGGGAGGAGGTAGCGAAGACCAGGCGCTCCTTCGCCTGTTCGACGTCGTCCGCGACGGGGGCGGCGGCCGAGGGCGCGTAGTGCGTGCGCATCGCGTCCAGCGTCGAACCCGCCGTGGCCGTACGCCCGGCGAGGTCGCGGAAGGTCGCCTCCACCTCCGACAGCGCCTGCGGGGCGTTCTGCTCCAGGTCCCGCAGACGGTCGAAGTCGGCCGACACCGCGTCGAGTTGCTCGTCGGCGGCGGTGCAGCGGCTGATGATCTCCGCCAGCATCCGGCGCTGGGTCGGCTCGTCCTCCGGGATCGCGTCGTCGAGCTGCTGGCGCAGCCGGAACGAAGCGGTCAGCTCACTCTTGGCACGTGTCACCGCCGCCGCGAACGGTGCCGCCGCCTCCTCGCCGAACTGGGCCGTGGCGAAGCCCAGTTCCTCCTCGCTGGTGCGTACCGCGTCGTCCGTGTCCACCAGCAGTTCCCTGGTGCGGGCATCCAACTCGGCCAGCGGGAACGGTGGTTCGCCGGCCGCCGCACCGGGCGCCGCGGCACCCCAGCCGGCGGCGGCCGGAGTCGTACGGGTCTTCGCCCGCCGCTTGCGCCGGGCGAAGGCGTACGCGGCGACCACGAGGACCGCGACCAGCAGAACCGCCGGGAGCAGGAAATCACCGGCGTCGGTGCCGCCCGAGCCGCTCGACCCGGGATCGGCCGGGCCCGGGGAGAGGGAGGGCGAGGGCGCCGGCTGCCCCGCGAGCACCGCCGTATAACCGTTCGCCGCACCGATCGCCGCACCCGCCCAGTCGTTCACCCGCAGCGCCGGCACGATGGCGGTGCTCGCCACGTCCCTCAGCTGCTCGTCGGTGAGCCGGGACGCCTCGTCCACGGAGTACGCGTACTGCCGGTCGTGGGTGGCGACGGCCAGCAGCACGTCGTCCTGGCCCAGACCGTTGCGGGTGGCGGTCTCGTCGGCCCAGCTCTGCGAGGAGCGGCCGGAGAAGTCGCGTACGTACACGACGAAGAGCTGCACCCGCCGCTCGTCGAAGAGCGAGTCCAGCGCCGTCTCCACCTCCCCGGTACGGTCCCCGAGCGCCCCGGTCCGGTCGGTGATCTGCCCGTCCCGGGAGAGCGTGACGGGGTTGTCGGCCCACGCCGGAGCGGCGGTCCCGGCGGCCAGCCAGCAGGCCGCGAACAGCACGCCGAGCAGGGCCCGGCAGGGTCGGGAGCTGCGGATACGGGTCGCGGGAGGTGTCACATCTGGGAGGCTATGGCCACCTTTGTCGCCCCGCGACCCGAGCATCCGGCGGGGGCGTCGGGCCGGAGGGAAGTGGTCCGACCGGGGGACGGGGGGCGCGTACCTGATGTACGTGACGTACGTGATGTACGTGACGGGTGGCGTCATCCTGGTGCGGCCGTGCTGCGGCAACGCCGAAGGAAGCTCTGCCTGCCGAGCCGGCGCACTCGCTGATCCACCGGGCCGGTCCGGCGGAGGAGATGGTGGCCGGGCTAGCCAGGGAAGAGGCGGTGGACCGGCTCCATCAGTACGGGGCCGAGGGGCCCTGAGCGCAGGCGGGCAGGGCACCCTGCCGGGCCCGGTGGGGGGATCGCGGCAGGCGGGCGTCTGCCCGTACCGCACCGTCCGCCGTGCGCTCGGGCAACTCCGGTGGCGCGTGGCGGACATGCCGGCGGCGCGGCCGGAGTGTGGGCTTCGGCCGCGCCGGGGCGTGGGTCGGTGGAGGCCGGCGGCGGGTCAGGACCGCCGTCCGCACCGGGTGGGGAGCCGGTCAGGAACTCCCCCGTTCGGGGGCCTCGGCGGACACCGGGTCGCCGCGGCGTTGATCAGCCCGCGAGGCGCGGGAGTTCGCGGGTGCGGCCGAGCGAGCCCAGCCACTTCGCGGAGTCGCGGGCGGTGCGCTCGAACGTCTCCAGGTTCACGGCGATCAGGCCGAAGGTCGGCTTGAACGAGCCCCACTCGTAGTTGTCGAGCGCGCTCCACGCCAGGTAGCCCCGGATGTTGAGCCCGTCCTCCAGACCGGCGGCGACCTCGTCCAGGGCGCCGGCGTAGTAGTCGGCGCGGCGGGTGTCGTCGTCGGTGGCGATGCCGTTCTCGGTCACGATCAGCGCGACCTCGGGGCCGACCAGTTCGGCGGTGTGGCGCAGCGCGTGGCCGACCGCGGAGGGGTAGTACTCCCACTGCGTGAGGGTGCGCTCCACGTCGGCGGGCGCCGGGATCGGGCCGTCGGCGCCGATCTTGGTCCGGGTGTAGGACTGCACGCCGATCCAGTCGTCGCCGCGGGACGCCTCGATGAAGACGTCCTCGCGCGGCCGGCGGTAGGCGGCGGTGGCCTCTTCGGCGCCGGGCTGGGCCTGGTAGACCTGGTTGGCGACGGACCAGCCGACCTTGATGGCCGGGTCGATCGCGCGGACCTCCTTCACGGCCGCGTGGTGCGCGGCGATGACGGCGACGGTGGTGTCCTCGTCGGGGAAGGGCAGACCGGCCGGCGGGAAGCCGATCTCGCCGCGCTTGGCGAGGCCCGCCATCACGGCGATCATGTTCGGCTCGTTGATGGTGCAGACGTGGCTGACGTCCGAGGCGATGACCGGGGCGCAGGCGGAGACGTACCGGGCGAACAGTTCGACGGCGCCCTCGGCCGTCCAGCCGCCGCGCGCCTCGAACCACTGCGGCACGGTGAAGTGGTGCAGGGTGATCATCGGGCGCAGGCCGCGGGCGACGGCACCCTCCACCATGCGGCGGTAGTGCGCCAGTTCGGCGCGGGAGAAGTGGCCCTCGGCCGGCTCGATGCGCGCCCACTCGATGGAGAACCGGTAGTCGGTGAAGCCGAGGGAGGCCAGCAGGTCCATGTCCTCGTCCCAGCGGTGGTAGCTGTCGCACGCGTCGAGGCTGGGCTCCTGGATGTTGGTGCCGGCGGAGTGCTCCTTGACCCACCAGTCGCTGTTGGTGTTGTTGCCCTCGATCTGGTGGGCGGCGGTGGAGGCGCCCCACAGGAAGCCTTCGGGGAACTGGACCGGGGTGTGCGTCATCGCGGAGTGTCTTTCTGGTGCGTGAGGGGGCGGGCTCGCGGCTCTCCGGGCGCGGCCCGTGCGGGGTGGTGCGGGTGATGCGTGGTCGTACGGGTGGGGCGTGGTCGTGCTCGGCCGTACGGGTGGGGCGTGGTCGTGCAGGTGTCGGGGGGCCGCGCCGACGGGGGCGCGGGCCGGGACGACCGGACGTGCGGCGGGTCCTACTTCATGCCCGCGGTGGCGATGCCCTGGGTGAAGTGGCGCTGCAGGGCGATGAAGAGGATCAGCACCGGCAGGACCACGAGGAAGGCACCGGCCATCAGCACGCCGTTCGATCCGCCGGCCTTGTTCGGGTCGGTGGCGAAGGTCGCGAGCGCGACCGGCAGCGTGTACTTGTCCGGGTCGTTGGTCGCGATCAGCGGCCAGACGAAGTTGTTCCAGGAGCCGAGGAAGGTGAAGATCGACAGGGTCGCGAGGGCGGGCTTCACCAGCGGCATCACGATCCGCCAGAAGATGTACCACTCACCGGCGCCGTCCATCCGGGCCGCTTCCAGCAGCTCGTCCGGGATCGACTGCATGAACTGCCGCATCAGGAAGACCCCGAAGGCGCCCGCCGCGAACGGCAGGACCAGACCGGCGTACGAGTCGATCAGGCCGAGCTTGCTCATCAGGACGAAGAGCGGCAGCAGCATCAGGTTGCCGGGCACCATCAGCGCGCCCAGCACCAGGCCGAAGATCTTGTTCTGGCCGGCGAACTTCAGCTTGGCCAGCGCGTAGCCGAGCATCGAGCAGAACACCAGATTGCAGACGGTGACCAGCACCGCCACGATCACGGAGTTCATGAAGTAGAGCGGCAGGTCCAGCTTGTCGAGCAGCTCGCGGAAGTTGTCCAGCGTCCAGGTGGACGGGATCCAGACCGGCGGGCTGGCCGAGAGGTCGGACGTGGTCTTGAAGGACGAGAGCGCCATCCAGAGGAACGGCGCGGACATGACCAGGAGTCCGACCGAGAGCAGCACGAGGACGAGGGCGCGGCCGGGACGGAAGCCCGGGCGCGGCTTCGTCGCCTTCGGTGCGGAGCCCTCGGACGCGGAGCCCCGCGAAGGGCGCTGCTCCTTCGACGGCGCCGTCCGCAGCGTGCCGGGTGCGTTGGTGGCACTCATTTGGTGTTGTCCTTCAGCAGTCGGAGCTGGAGCACCGTGATGGCCATGATCACCACGAACAGGACGTACGCCATGGCACTGGCGTAACCCATGTGGAAGAAGTTGAAGCCTTCGCGGTACATGTTCAGCGAGACGGTGAGGGTCGAGTCGGAGGGCCCGCCCTGGGTCATCACGAACGGCTCCTCGAAGACGTTGAGGTAGCCGATGGTGGTGATGACCGTGGCGTAGAGCATCGTCGGCCGCAGCAGCGGGACGGTGATGCCCTTGAATTCGCTCCAGATCCCCGCGCCGTCGAGGCGCGCGGCCTCCCGGACCTCGGTCGGGATGGCCTGGAGGCCGGCGATGAAGAGCACCATGACCGTGCCGACGTTCCGCCAGACCGCCATGACGATCATCGACGGCATGGCCAGCGCCTCGGACCCGAGGAAGTCCGGCCCGGTCAGGCCGACTTCGGAGAACAGGCCCGAGATCAGGCCGTCGCTCGGGTCGAGCACGAACCGCCACACCACGGCGACCGCGACGATGGTGGTGACCACCGGGGCGTAGAAGCCCACCCGGAAGAACGTCCGGGCGCGGTCGATGCCGTTGTTCAGCAGGACGGCGACGACCAGGCCGATCACGATGGTCAGCGGCACGCCGACGACCACGAAGTACCCGGTGTTGAGCAGCGACCGCAGGAACTTGTCGTCGCCGAAGAGGTCGACGTAGTTCTCGAAGCCGATGAACTTCGCGTCCAGCGGGTGCGTCACGTTGCGCAGCCCGAAGTCGGTGAAGCTCATCACCAGGGTGGCGAGGATCGGGAAGGCCATGAAGACGAGGAACAGGACGAGGAACGGGGTGGAGAAGAGCCAGCCCGCCGCGTTCTGCCTCCCCAGCGGCTTCCTGCGGACCTGACGGCCCTGCGATGCGCCGGGTCCGGCGGCGGGCGACTCGGCGGTCGCCCGCCCTTCCGGTCCCTTGGCCGTCTGCGCGGCCTTTCCGGTCACGGTGCTCATGGCTCCTACTTCACGAGGCTTTCGATCTGGGACTGCGCGGTCTTCAGCGCGTCCTCGGCCGAAGCCTTGCCCTGGGTCACCTCGGCGATGGCCTGGTCGACCTTGTCGGTGATCTCCGTCAGGTTCGAGAGCGTCGGGGACGCCTTGGCGGTGTCCATCTGCTTCTTGAAGACCTGCAGGTCGGCGTCGTCGGCGAGGGTGCCGGAGGTCCACGCGTTCGTGTTCGCCGGCAGGTCCTTGGTGCGCTTGTACCAGTCGGCCTGGCCCTCGGTGCCGGTCAGGTACTCGATGAACTCGGTGGCCGCGGCCTTGTGCTCGCTGTCCTTGGAGATCACCAGGGAGGAGCCGCCCGCCATCGAGGTGGAGGACGCGTCGGCCGGCACGTTCGCCACGGCCCACTTGCCCTTCAACTGCGGCTGGCCCTCGTCGAGGAGGGTGACGTGCCACGGGCCGCCGAAGAACATCGGGACGCGGCCGTTGCCGAAGTCCTTCACGACGTCGTAGCCGGGCTGCACCGACTTGTTGGAGAGGCCCTTGTCGAAGTAGGAGCCGTACTCCTTCAGCGCCTTGACGGCGGCGGGGCTGTCGATGACGACCTTGCCCTTGTCGTCGATGATGGCGCCGCCGGCCGAGTACAGGAACGGGTAGAAGTTCTGCACCGTGTCCAGGCCGCTGGGCTGGATGGAGAGACCCCACTTGGTGCCCGCGTCCCTCTGGTACGCGGTGGCGAGGGCCTGCATCTCGTTCCAGGTGGTCGGGGCCTTCGTGATGCCGGCCTTCTTCGCCAGGTCGGTGCGGTAGTAGAGGACGCGGGTGTCCACGTACCACGGCACGCCGTAGGCGGTGCCGTCCACCTCGCCCTGGCTCCAGCCCGCCGGGAAGTAGTCCTTCTCGGCGAAGGTCTTGGTGTCGACCGGCTCCAGCACACCGAGATCGGAGAACTCGCCCATGTAACTGCCGCCCATCTGGGCCACGTCCGGCATGGTGCCGGCGGCAGCGGCGGAGACCAGCTTCTGGTGGGCGACGTCCCAGCCGACCGGAGTCACCTTCACCGTGACGTTCGGGTGGGCCTTCTCGTAGACCTTGGCGACGTCGGCGAGCTTCTCACCCTCGGCACCCATGGCCCAGACGGTCAGCGTCTGCTTCTTGTCGGCGGCGACGGAGGCGCCACCCGAGCCGCCGCAAGCGGTGATGCCGAAGGCGAGAGCGGCCGCGATCCCGGCGGAGACGGTGATTCTGGCGGTGCGGGGCATGGAGGGCTCCTCCTTGAGCAATCCGAATGTATGCGCTGCCTGTAAGCGCATACATCACTGTGCGACACGCGTTCAGAAATCCGCAAGGGGGTTCTGCGTCACATTCCGACAAAGTCCCGGACACACGGAAGGGGCCTTGGGAACGGTAAGTGCCAGATATGCGAGAGAGGGACTCATGTGACCGATAAGTCAGGCTTGGGTGGGTAGCCGCCCCGGCCGGAGAGGTCGTTACTGTCCTGCACATGTCCTCACCCGCCCACGGGTTCCCCTTCGATCCGCGCCACGGCCACACCCGCGACAGCCTGTTGGGCGTTGCCGCCCCCACCGCGCCCGAGGACTTCGAGGCGTTCTGGCGCGGCCGGTACGAGGAAGCCCTCGCGGTCGACACCGCGCCGGAGCTCGGTCCGGTGGAGGAGGAGCGGGACGGAGTGCGCGTTTATGGGGTGACGTACACCTCGGTCGGCGGGGTACGGCTGGGCGGCTGGGTCGCCCTCCCGGACGGCACGTCTCCCGCCGGAGGCCGGGGCGCCGCCCGGTACGGCTTCGTCGTCGGACACGGTTACGGCGGGCGCGACCGGCCCGGCCCCGACCTGCCGCTCCCCTTGCCCGGGGCGGCGGCGATCCTGCCCTGCGTACGCGGCATGGGCACCCGGGGGCTCGTCCCCGGCATCCCGGACACCGCGGACGCGCACGTCCTCACCGGCATCGGCGCCCGCGACACGTACGTCATCGGCGGGTGCGTGGCCGACCTCTGGTGCGCCGCCTCCGCGCTGCTCACGCTCGTCCCGGAACTGGCACCACCGGGAACGCCGCGCCTCGGCTACCTCGGCGAGAGTTTCGGCGGCGGGCTGGGCGCCCTCGCGCTGCCCTGGGACGAGCGGTTCGGCGCCGCCCAGCTCACCGTGCCGACCTTCGGCAACCACCCGCTGCGCCTCACGCTCCCGTGCACCGGCAGCGGCGAGGCGGTACGCGCCCACCACCGGGAGCACCCGGAAGCCGCCGACGTGCTGGCCTACTTCGACGCGGCGACGGCAGCCACCCGGCTGACTCTGCCGACGCTCGTCGCGGCGGCCCTGTTCGACCCCGCCGTACCGCCGCCGGGCCAGTTCGCCGTGTACAACGCGCTGGCCGGGGTGCGGGAGCTCCGGGTGCTGACCGCGGGGCACTTCGCGTACCGGGGCATCGCGGCGGAGATCCGCGAGCTGCGCGCACACCGGGAGCGGTTCTTCCGCGACGCCCTCGGGGGCTGAGCGCGGCGCGGGCGGCGAGGGCGCAGGGGGGCGCGTCAGCGCCACCGGGCCCGAGCGGACACCGCGCGCCCGCCGGCCCGCGCCCGGCGGACACCGCGCGCCCGCCGGCCCGCGCCCGGCGGACACCGCGCGCCCGCCGGCCCGCGCCCGGCGGACACCGCGCGCCCGCCGGCCCGCGTCCGGCAGGGCGAGCCCCGCCGGCAGGCCCGGGCACCGGAGCGGGTGGTGGACCGACGGACCTCGCGGCCCCGACCGCCCCCGCTACCCGCAGCCGCAGCTCTCGCGGCGGGCCAGGGTGACCGGAAGCTCCACCGAGACCGGATCGCGGTCGCGGTCGCCGAGGCGCCGCACCAGCAGCTCCGCCGCCTCCTCGCCGAGCCGCCGGATGGGCTGGCGGACCGTGGTCAGCGCCGGGTGTACGAGACGACTCAGCGGGATGCCGTCGAAGCCGGTCACCGCGATGTCCTCCGGTACCCGCACCCCCCGGCGCCCCAGCGCCTGGAGGGCCCCCACGGCCATCTGGTCGTTGGCGAAGAGCATCGCCTCGGGCCGGACCGCCCCGGCCCCGTCCGCGCGGTCCAGCAGTACCTCGGCGGCGCGGGCGCCCTCCGCCTGGGTCATCATCGCGACGCGCAGCTCCGGCTGGTCCGGTACGGGCAGCCCGGCCTCGCGGCACGCCTGGCGGAAGCCGTCGAACCGGGCCTCCGCGTCGGGGGAGTCCGCCTCGCCGCCGACGAAGACCAGGCGGCGCAGCCCGTGGTCGTCGATGAGGTGCCGGGCGAGTTCGCGTTCGCCGTCCCGGTTGGCGACCTCCACGTGGTCGAGGTGGTCTATCTCGCGGGGGCCGGCGAGCATCACGACCGGAAGCCGGCGCGAGATGACGTCGAGGTCCTCGGTCGGTACGGTCCGCGCGAGGACGGCGAAGCCGTCGACCCGACCCGCGACCTTCGCCACCAGGCTCTCCGGCCCGCCGTCCAGCGAGGCGGCGATCAGCAGGGCGTAACCGTGCCGACGGGCGGCCCGTTCCATGCCCCGGATGATCTGGTCGGAGTAGAGCATCACGGCGTTGTCGTCGTCGCCGTCGCTGAGGGCCGCCGCCGTCTCGGCGTCCGGGTCGGCGTAGTCGGGGAAGCAGAGCCCGAGCACGCCCGTGGTGCGGCTGGCCAGGCCCCGGGCGTTCCCGCTCGGTACGTAACCCAGCTCCCGGGCCGCCGCCAGGACCCGCTCCCGGGTCTGGGGCCGGACCGAGTCCGGGGTGCGGTACACACGGGAGACCGTGGCGATGGAGACGCCGGATCGCTCCGCGACGTCGTACACCGTGGGGGCGCTCACTCGACCGGGACCGTCCGCTTCTTCGTTCGCGGCCACATGCCCGAAGCGTGCGCCGACTGTCTGCCTGGGATGCCGCACCGCGTGGGATCGGGATGCGCACGGTCGGAATGTGCGGGATCGGAAAACGCGCGATGAAAGCGCATTCACCCTAGATCGCGGGGGTGCGGAGGCACAAGGTGACGTTCGGGACATCACCCGGAGCGGGACGTGCGGCCGGCCGGCGCCGGTGCGGCCTCCGCCCGGCCGGGGCCCGGGGGAGGTGGATTCTCGCCGGTCTCGGGACAGAATAGACAGGCAAACTTGCAAGATGGTCTACCCATCTTCTACGGTGGAGAAATGCCCGATACGACCGAAACCTCAGCCGAACGGCCGGTCGCGCTGCCCTCGGACGACCCCGCTCCGGACGTGGTGGCCGTGCGGCTCGCGGCGGTGGTGAGCCGGCTGCTCCGCAAGCTGCGCACCGAGTCCGCCGAGAGCCTGCTCACCCCGTCGCAGCGGTCCGTGCTGGCCCGGCTGGAGAGCCACGGGCCCGCCACCACGGCGGCCCTCGCGCGGGCGGAGTACGTACGCCCCCAGTCCATGCGGCTGACGCTCGCCGCGCTGGAGAGCCAGGAGCTGGTCGACCGGGCCCCCGACCCCGAGGACGGGCGCAAGTCGCTCGTCTCCGTCAACGAGGCCGGCCGGGCCACGCTCGCCGGTGTCCGGGCCGCCAAGCACGACTGGCTGGCCGAGGCGCTCGGCGCGGAGATGGACGAGTCCGAGCGGCAGACCGTCGCGACGGCCGTCACCCTCCTCGACCGGCTGGTGGAGCGGTGAGCGCCGCGCGCGGCACGCCGGCCGCGACCCCGCCGCTCATACCCCCGGCGGCGACCGGAACCCCCGGTCCCGCCACCCCGGCCACGGGCAGGAGCGCGGGCAGCGCGTCCCCGGCCCCCGAGCGGCCCGGCTTCGGCGGACGCCTCACGGCGCCCCTGCTGATCGGCTCGCTGGTCAACCCGCTCAACACCACCATGATCTCGACCGCCCTGGTCGCGATCGGGCACAGCTACCACGTCGGCGCGGCCGGTACCGCCTGGCTGATCTCCGTCCTCTACCTCACCAGCGCCGTCGCGCAGCCGGTGCTCGGCAAGCTCGCCGACTCCATCGGCCCGCGCCGGGTCTTCGTCGCCGGTCTGGTCGTGGTCCTGGTCTCCGGGCTGGTCGGCGCCTTCGCCCTCTCCTTCACCTGGCTGCTCGTCTCCCGGCTGCTGCTGGGCATCGGCAGCGCCGCCGCCTACCCGGCCTCGATGTCGATCCTCCGCCACGAGGGACTCCGGGTCGGCCGTACCCCGCCGCGCCCGGTCCTCGCCCGGCTCTCGTTCGCCGCGGTCGGCAGCACCGCCGTCGGCCCGACGCTCGGCGGCGTGCTGGTCATGCTCGTCGGCTGGCGGGGCATCTTCGCGGTCAACGTGCCCGTCGCGCTGATCGCGCTCGTCACCGCGCTCCGGTGGATCCCGGCCGACCGGCCCCGCGTGCGCGCCGCGGACGGCAGCCGCCCGAAGACCGACATCGACCCGCTCGGCATCGGCCTCTTCTCCACCGCCCTCACGCTGCTCGCCTTCTTCCTGCTCGACCTGGCCCACCCGAACTGGTGGCTGCTGCTGCCCTTCGTGGTGGTCGGCGCCGTGCTGATCCGGTGGCAGCTGCGGACCCCCAAGCCCTTCATCGACCTGCGGGTACTCGGCTCCAACGGCGCGCTCACCCGTACGTACCTGCGGCACGGCCTCGGCTACCTGCTCGTCTACTGCGTGATGTACGGACTGACGCAGTGGCTCGAAGAGGTCCGCGGGTTCTCCTCCGGCGAGACCGGACTGCTGATGCTCCCGATGTCCGTCGCGGCCCTGGCCTGCTCGCTCCTCGGAGCCCGTACGAAGGGCATCCGCGGGCCGCTCACGCTGGCCTGCCTGCTGCTCACCGTCGGGTCGGTGGTCCTGGTCTTCCTCACCGGAGACTCCCCGCTCGTCCTGCTCCTGCTCGCGGGCGCCTGTTTCGGCATCCCGCAGGGGCTGATCGGTACGAGCAACCAGGCGGCCGTCGCCCAGTTCGCCCCGGCCGAGTCCATCGGCTCGGCGGCCGGGCTCCAGCGCACCGCGCAGTACATCGGCGCGATCACCGCCTCCAGCATGATCGCCCTCGCCTACGGCCAGGCTGCCACGGACGCCGGCCTGCACCTCATGGCGTGGATCGCCGCCGGACTCGGGGTAGTGCTGATCGGCCTGACCCTCACGGACCGGGCGCTGCGCAGCCCGCACGCCCCCTGAAGACCACACCCCGGAGGCCGGGCGCGCTGCGCAGCCCGCACGCCCCCTGAAGACCTCACCCCGGAGGCCGTGTCCGCCCGGTCCCGCCGCCGATCCGACGCCACACGGCCGGACACGACCCGGGACCGCACCATCCCGGCCCCGTACCAACGGGCCGGACCACACAGCAAGGAGTACGTCCCATGACCACCACCCTCGACGCGAAGACCGCGCTCGTCGTCATCGACCTGCAGAAGGGCATCCTGGAGCTCCCGATTATCCACTCGGGTGACGAGATCGTGGCCAAGGCCGCCGAGCTCTCCGCGGCCTTCCGCGCCAAGGACCTGCCCGTCGTGCTGGTCCGCGTCACCGGCGGCGCCCCGGGCCGCACCGAGGCCGGCCACGGCGGCGGCCGGCCGCCGGCCGACTGGGCTGACCTGGTCCCCGGCCTCGGCCGCCAGGACAGCGACATCGTCGTCACCAAGCAGCAGTGGGGCGCCTTCTACGGCACCGACCTGGACCTCCAGCTCCGCCGCCGCGGCATCACCCAGATCGTGCTGCTCGGTGTCGCCACCAGCATCGGTGTCGAGTCCACCGCCCGGTTCGCCAGCGAGTACGGCTACAACGTCACCGTCGTGACCGACGCGATCAGCGACATGGACGCCGACTCGCACGCCAACTCGGTCGAGAAGATCTTCCCGCGCCTCGGCGAGACCGCCACCACCGCGGAGATCATCGAGCTCCTCGGCTGATCACTCCCCGCACACCGGCCGTACGCGACTCCTCCCGCGTACGGCCGGTACGGGCCCCCTCCGTGCCCCGGACCCGGCGAAACCCGCCGGACCGGGGCACGGGTGCGTCCGGAGCCCGGCACGGCGGGCGCGGTGCCCCGGACGGCGCACTCCGGTGCCTCCACGCGGGTGAGGTTTCCCGGCCGGCCGACGTGTCGGAGACGACCCACGCGCGCAGGCGCCTTCAGTGGGAAGGCGTCAGCGGTGTGATCAACCGCTAATGCCATCAGATCGTCAGGTAACTGTCATCCGGTCCATTCCGGTACGGGGTGGTCCGTTCCGGCCCCGGAGGTATCAGCCATGTCCCACGTCGGCGTCCCGCGCGGGACCGCCCGCAAGCGCCGCACCCTCGCGCTGTTCACCGCGGGTGTGCTCACCGTCCCGGCACTGGCCGGCTGCGGCTCCGGAGACGAGAAGGCGGTCCTCGGCGTCCCCCAGGACATCGCCCCTGCCGCCCGCGGCACGATCGCCCAGGGATCCGCCCTGAACTGGGCCGTCGACGCGGTGCCCGCCACCCTCAACACCTTCCAGGCGGACGCGGACAGCTCCACCACCCGGATCACCGGCGCGCTCCTGCCGAACCTCTTCCCGCTCGACGCGGCGGGACAGCCGAAGCTCAACCCGGACTACCTGGAGTCCGCGAAGGTCATCGACCGGGAACCGAAGCAGGTCGTCCTCTACAAGCTCAACCAGCGCGCGGTGTGGAGCGACGGCCGCGAGATCGGCGCCCCGGACTTCGTCGCCCAATGGCGTGCGCTGAGCGGCAGGGACTCCGCCTACTGGACCGCGCGCAACGCCGGGTACGAGCGGATCGAGAAGATCGAACGCGGCCACGACGACCTCCAGGTCCGGGTCACCTTCTCGAAGCCGTACGGCGACTGGCGCTCGCTCTTCTCGCCGCTGTACCCCAAGGAGGTCATGGGCTCCCCGGCCTCCTTCAACGACGGAGCCCGCGCCACCCTGAAGAACACCGCCGGACCGTTCAAGCTCCGCTCCGTGGACAAGGACACCAAGACCGTCACCCTCGTCCGCGACCCCCGCTGGTGGGGCGACACGGCGAAGCTGGAGAAGATCGTCTTCCGCGCGGTCGCCCCCGGGGACCGGGGCGAGGCGCTCGCCGAGGGCACGGTGGACGTGGCCGACATCGACGGGGACGACGCGCAGCGCATCCGCCTCGCCGTCCACGACGACGGCCGCAACGGCCGCCCGCTCACCCACGGCCCCCAGGCCGACCTCACCCCCGCCGCCGCCCTGCGCTCCTGGGCGCTCGCGCACGGCTCCGACGAGGAGGCGGCCGAGATCGCCCAGGCGGCCCGCGAGAAGACCCGGAAGGCGATCGAGGCGTACGAGGCCGAGCAGGCGGGCCTGCGCTCCTACGTCGTCCGCAAGTCCCTGGAGCCCGCCTACACGCAACTGGCGCTCAACGGGGAGTCCGGCCCGCTGGCCGACGAGCGGGTGCGCCGGGCGGTGGCCCGCGCGATCGACCGCCAGGAGATCGCCGACTCCGTCCTGAAGCCGCTGGGGCTGCCCGCCGAGCCGCTCGGCAGCCACCTCGCCATGCTCGGCCAGCCGGGCTACACGGACAGCAGCGGCGCCATCGGCGACCGGGACACCGCGGAGGCCCTGGCCCTGCTCGCGGACGCGGGCTGGACCCCGGGCGGCGGCGCCCGGAAGCCCAAGGGCACCGAGGCCGGCAGCGAGGCCGGGACGAAGGCGAAGGCCTCCGCCTCGGCGGACGCGGAGGCGGAGGAGGAGACGGACGCGTCGGACGACGCTTCGGACGGCGCGGCGGGCGCGGAAGCCACCGGATCCGCGAAGACCGGTACCGACAGGGCCGACGGGACGACCTCCACCGGGAAGACCACCGCAGACAAGGCCGCCGCGGACGAGAAGGCCGACGCCGGGAACACCGGGCGCTACATCGTCGGGGACGACAACAAGCCGGGCGACGACGACTCCGCCGCCCAGGTCTCCCTCCGGGACCGCAAGGCCGGGGGAGCCCCCGGCCTGTACGCCCCCGTGGGCACCGCCGCCCCGGCCCGGCACGCGGCGGTACGCAGCCGGATCGGCAAGGACGGGAAGACGCTGAGCCTGCGGTTCGTGCTCCCCTCGGGGGCGGAGTCGGCGCCCCTGCGCAAGGTCGGCGAGAAGATCGCGGCGATGCTCGACTCCGTCGGCATCTCCACGGTGATCACCAAGGTCTCCGACGCGAGCTACTTCACGGACCACATCGCCTCCGGCGCGTACGACCTGGCGCTCTACTCGTGGCCGGTCAGCGCCTATCCCGCCACGGACGGCCGCCCCATCTTCGCCAAGCCCGTACCGGCCTCGGACGGATCGCTGGTCGTCGAGCAGAACTACACCCGGGTCGGCACCGACTACATCGACCAGCTCTTCGACCGGGCCGTCGCGACCCTGGACGAGAAGGCCTCGCGCGACCTGATGAAGCAGGCGGACGCCCGGATCTGGGCCGCCGCCGGTTCGATTCCGCTCTACCAGCGCCCGCAGCTGGTCGCGGTCGACAAGAAGCTCGTGAACGTCGGCGCCTTCGGCTTCGGGACGCCGCGCTACCAGGACATCGGGTTCAAGGGCAAAAAGGCCGCGGGCGCCCCGGCCCGCCTGACCGAGTAGCGGAAACCCGCGGTGGGGCCCGTCCTGAGGCCCCACCAGTTCCCCGTGCCCGTATCCCCCGCGCTCGTATCCCCCGTGCCCGCCGGACCGACCCGGCGGGCACGGTCGTGTCCGGGGGCCCGCACACGCCCGTACCGGCCCGCGGGGCCCGTGGACGGGGTCCAAAGACGGTCGCCGCGGCCGTTTTCGGCACCCGTGAGACGGTCCCGGACCGGTCCCCACCGCTGAATATCCGTTGAATCCCCGGGGAAGAGCGGTCTCGCGGATCGGGCCGGGAAGCCCCGCGTGCGGCTGGCCCGTACCATGGGACAAGCCGTGGCGTGTCAGCCCGGCGGGGCGTACGAGGACCTGAGACCGACTGCGACGCCTGATCCCACGATCCGAGAGAAGCGCATTCCACCCATGCCCACGCGCCACGACATCCGTAACGTAGCCATCGTCGCCCACGTCGACCACGGCAAGACCACGCTGGTCGACGCCATGCTCAAGCAGGCCGGTGCCTTCGCCGCGCACGCCGCCGAGAGCCTCGACGACCGCATGATGGACTCGAACGACCTGGAGCGTGAGAAGGGCATCACGATCCTCGCCAAGAACACGGCGGTGAAGTACCACCCCAAGGCCGGCGGGGAACCGATCACGATCAACATCATCGACACCCCCGGCCACGCCGACTTCGGTGGCGAGGTCGAGCGCGGCCTGTCGATGGTGGACGCGGTCGTCCTGCTCGTCGACGCCTCCGAGGGCCCGCTGCCGCAGACCCGCTTCGTGCTCCGCAAGGCGCTCTCGGCGAAGATGCCGGTCATCCTCTGCATCAACAAGACGGACCGTCCCGACTCCCGCATCGCCGAGGTCGTCGACGAGACGTACGACCTGTTCCTGGACCTGGACGCGGACGAGAACCAGATCGAGTTCCCGATCGTCTACGCCTGCGCCCGTGACGGCGTCGCCTCGCTGACCAAGCCTGAGGACGGCACCGTCCCCACGGACAGCGAGGACCTGGAGCCGTTCTTCACCACCATCCTGGAGCACGTCCCGGCTCCGGAGTACGACGAGGCCGCGCCGCTCCAGGCCCACGTCACCAACCTGGACGCCGACAACTTCCTCGGCCGTATCGCGCTCTGCCGCGTCGAGCAGGGCGAGCTGCGCAAGGGCCAGACCGTCACCTGGATCAAGCGCGACGGCAGCCAGCAGAACGTCCGCATCACCGAGCTCCTCATGACCGAGGCGCTGACCCGCAAGCCGGCCGAGGTCGCGGGCCCCGGTGACATCTGCGCCATCGCCGGTATCGGCGACATCATGATCGGCGAGACGCTGGCCGACCCCGAGAACCCGATCGCGCTGCCGCTGATCACGGTCGACGAGCCGGCCATCTCGATGACCATCGGCACCAACACCTCGCCGCTGGTCGGCAAGGGCGGCAAGGGCCACAAGGTCACCGCCCGCCAGGTGAAGGACCGTCTGGACCGCGAGCTGATCGGTAACGTCTCGCTCCGCGTCCTCGACACCGAGCGCCCGGACGCCTGGGAGGTCCAGGGCCGCGGTGAGCTCGCGCTCGCCATCCTGGTCGAGCAGATGCGCCGTGAGGGCTTCGAGCTGACCGTCGGCAAGCCCGAGGTCGTCACCAAGCAGATCGACGGCAAGACGCACGAGCCCATCGAGCGCATGACCATCGACTCGCCCGACGAGCACCTGGGAGCCATCACCCAGCTCATGGCGACCCGCAAGGGCCGTATGGAGACCATGACGAACCACGGCTCCGGCTGGGTCCGCATGGAGTGGATCGTTCCGTCCCGCGGCCTCATCGGCTTCCGTACGGAGTTCCTGACCCAGACCCGCGGCACCGGCATCGCGCACTCCATCTTCGAGGGCCACGAGCCGTGGTTCGGCGAGCTGCGCACCCGTCACAACGGTTCGCTCGTCGCCGACCGCGCCGGTTCGGTCACGCCGTTCGCGATGGTCAACCTGCAGGAGCGCGGTGTCATCTTCACCGAGGCCGGCACCGAGGTGTACGAGGGCATGATCATCGGCGAGAACTCCCGCGCCGACGACATGGACGTCAACATCACCAAGGAGAAGAAGCTCACCAACATGCGTGCGGCGTCCGCCGACACCACGGAGAACGTGGTTCCGGCGCGCAAGCTCTCCCTGGAGCAGTCCCTGGAGTTCTGCCGCGAGGACGAGTGCATCGAGGTGACCCCGGAGACCGTGCGTATCCGCAAGGTCGTCCTGGACGCCAAGGAGCGCGGTCGCTCCGCGTCGCGCGCCAAGCGCTGACCCCCGGTCACCCTCTGATCGCCGATCACTTTCGGCCACTGGCCGGAGATCGCACACGTGCGATCGAAGCCGGTACGGAGCATTGACACGAGGCCCGGCCTCCCGCAGACACTGTGGGAGGCCGGGCCTTCGTCAATTGATTTTCGTCACTCCGGTGTCCGGTTATCGGGCGTTGCTCTCCGGAACATGTGTTAACAGTCCGTTTCGGGGGTGTCTGTCTGGACTCAGTTTGTCCGGATTTCGGTCATAGGGGGTGAGGTGATGTTGTCAAACCGAGACCCTTTAAGTGTGGTTTACAGCCTCGGAGTACCCAATAGTTGGCTCCATTGAGCTCGGGTCAATGGGTCACGCACTGTGGGGAGTGCGCCGACTCACGAGCACACTTGGGGCACCATGACCATCACCCTCAGAGGGGAGGGGATGGACGAGAGGTGCCCCTCTTGTAGTCATAAGTGGACTCATGAGGAGGAAACCCATGCGCGGTGCCAAGAGCGCCAAGTGGGTCGCGGGAGCGGCCATCATCGCCCTGGCCGCAACGGCCTGTGGCGGCGGCAAGGACGACGCCAAGGACAGTGGAAGCGCCAAGGGTGCGGTCGACCCGAACGGCATCTTCTCCATCGAGGTCGGCGAGCCGCAGAACCCGCTGCAGCCGGCCAACACGATGGAGTCGAACGGCAGCATCGTCACGGACGCGATCTTCTCGCAGCTCGTGGACTACGACCCGTCCGGCAAGCTGGTGATGGTCAACGCCGAGTCCGTGGACACCACCGACTCGAAGCTGTGGACCGTCAAGCTGAAGGCCGGCTGGAAGTTCCACGACGGCACCCCCGTCACGGCGGAGTCCTACGTCAAGGCCTGGAACTGGGCCGCGAACATCACGAACGCGCAGACCAACGCGTCGTGGTTCAGCGACATCAAGGGCTACGCGGACGTGCACCCCGACGGTGACGGCGCCAAGCCGAAGGCCGACGCCATGTCCGGCCTGAAGGTCGTGGACGACACCACGTTCACCATCGAGCTCAACTCGGCTCTGCCGTACTTCTCCTACAAGCTCGGCTACACGGTGTTCTCCCCGCTGCCCGAGTCCTTCTACGCGGACCCGAAGGCCGCCGGCGAGAAGCCGGTCGGCAACGGCGCGTACAAGTTCGTCAGCTGGGACCACAAGAAGCAGATCAAGGTCGTCCGCAACGACGACTACCAGGGTCCGGACAAGGCGAAGAACGGTGGTGTGATCTTCAAGAACTACACCACCCTCGAGACCGCCTACGAGGACCTGAAGTCCGGCAACGTGGACGTGCTGCGCCAGCTCGCGCCGAAGGACCTCCCGGTCTACAAGGCCGACCTCGGTGACCGCGCCGTGGACAAGGCGTACTCCGCCATCCAGACGCTGGGTGTCGCCTTCTACTCGCCGACCTTCAAGGGCATCGACCCGAAGGTCATCCAGGGCCTGTCGATGGCGATCGACCGGAACACCATCACCAAGACGGTCCTCCAGGGCACGCGTGAGCCGGCGACCGGCTGGGTCGCCAAGGGCGTCCTCGGCTACCAGGACAACGTCGCGGGTGACGTCACCACCTACAACCCGACCAAGGCCAAGGCCCTCATCAAGGAGGGTGGCGGCGTTCCGAAGAACAAGATCTTCATTCAGTTCAACGCCGACGGCGGTCACAAGGAGTGGGTGGAGGCCGTCTGCAACAGCATCACGCAGGCGACGGGCGTGCAGTGCGCCGGCGACTCCAAGACGGACTTCCAGGCCGACCTGAACGCGCGTGACGCGAAGGAGGTCAAGTCCTTCTACCGCAGTGGCTGGGTGCTCGACTACCCCGTCAACGCCAACTTCATCAGCGACCTGTTCAAGACCGGCGCCGCCGGTAACCAGGGCGGCTTCTCCAACCCTGAGCTGGACAAGCAGATCAAGGCCGCGGACTCCGCCGCCTCGCTCGACGAGTCGGTCAAGGCCTACCAGCAGATCGAGAAGGAACTGGTCGACTACATGCCGACCATTCCGCTCTGGTACTACAAGGTCAACGCCGGTTACTCCGAGAAGGTCCAGAACGTCCAGTACGCCCAGGACGGCGACCCGGTCCTGACCGGTGTCGAGGTCAAGAAGTAATACCGACGTAGTCAGCGGGCCGGTACCGGACCGAACTGACATCGGACCTGTACCAAAGCCTGCACGCAGTGGCCGGGGGGCCCTTCCGCACCTCGGACCGACCCATCGGGGAGGTCCGTCGCACGGGAGGGCCCGTCGGCTGCCGCTGCCGATTTACATGGAGGCACGATGGGGCGCTATGTCGTACGGCGACTGCTCCAGATGATCCCGGTCTTCATCGGGACAACCCTGCTGATCTTCCTGATGGTCTACACGCTGCCCGGCGACCCCGTCCGCGGGCTCTTCGGGGACAAGGGCGCCGACCCGGCGACCCTCGCGGCGATGAGACACCAACTCGGGCTGGATCAGCCGATCCTGGTGCAGTACTGGGATTACATGAAGGGGATCCTCTTCCACTTCGACTTCGGCAACCAGATAGCGAGTGGACGGCCCGTCACCGACGTTCTCGGCGACGCGTTCCCGGTCACCCTGCGACTCGCCGGAATCGCCTTCGTCATCGAGATCGTCCTCGGTGTCGGGCTCGGCATGATCGCCGGTCTGCGCGCGGGCAAGCTGACGGACAACATCGTCCTCATCGTCACGCTGCTGATCATCTCGATGCCCGTCTTCGTGATCGGCTTCCTCGTCAAGTCGGTGTTCGCGTTCCAGCTCGACTGGATCTCGCCCAACGTCTCCAACGACGCCACCTGGGGCGAGCTCTTCACACCGGGCATCGTGCTCGGATCGCTCTCGCTCGCCTACGTCGCCCGGCTCACCCGGACGACCATGGCGGAGAACCTGCGCGCCGACTACATGCGTACCGCGGTCGCCAAGGGTCTGCCCAAGCGCCGCATCGTGGGCGTGCACCTGATGCGCAACTCGCTGATCCCGGTCGTCACCTTCCTCGGCACGGACCTCGGCGCCCTGATGGGTGGCGCGGTCGTCACCGAAGGCCTGTTCAACGTGAAGGGGATCGGCGGCACCATCTTCGAGTCGATCGTCCGCCGCGAGGGCACCACCCTCGTCGGGCTGGTCACCATCCTGGTGCTCGTCTACCTCGTCATGAGCCTCATCGTCGACCTGCTGTACGCGGTCCTGGACCCGAGGATCCGGTATGCCTGACATGACCAAGACCGCGACCACCCCCGAGGACCCCATGTCCGCGGCCGAGCCCGTCGAGGCCGTCAGGTCCGAGAAGGCGCGCAGCCTCTGGGGCGACGCCTGGATAGACCTGCGCCGCAACTGGTACTTCCTGATCTCGGCCGTCCTCATCCTGATCCTGATCGTCATCACGGCGTTCCCGGGCCTGTTCACCGACGCCTCGCCCACCACGGGCGACCTCGTGCACCACTTCCTCAGCAAGCCCGAACTGGGCAAGGTCGGTTCGGACGGCTGGCTGGGCTACGACGGCCAGGGCCGCAGTGTCTACGCGCGTGTCATCTACGGCACCCGCGCCTCGGTGATCGTGGGCGTCGGGGTGACGGTGCTGGTGACCGTGTTCGGCGGACTGATCGGCATGCTCGCCGGTTACTTCGGCGGCTGGATCGACGCGGTGCTCTCCGGATTCACCAACATCTTCCTGGGCGTGCCCTTCCTGCTCGGTTCGATGGTCGTCCTCCAGGCGTTCACCGAGCGCTCCACCCTGGTGGTCGTCATGGCGCTGGCCTTCCTCGGCTGGACCCAGATCGCCCGTGTGATGCGCGGGGCGGTGATCACCGTCAAGCAGGCCGACTTCGTCCAGGCGGCCAGGGCGCTGGGCGCCGGGACCAACCGGATCCTGTTCCGGCACATCCTGCCGAACGTCATGGCCCCGGTGATCGTCGTCGCGACGATCTCGCTGGGTGTCTACATCTCCGCCGAGGCGACCCTGTCCTACCTGGGCCTCGGCCTCGCCGCCCCCACGGTCTCGTGGGGCATGGACATCTCCGACGGCGCGAGCCAGATCCGGGTGGCGCAGCACATCCTGCTGTACCCGTCGATCATGCTCAGCATCACCGTCCTGGCGTTCATCATGCTCGGCGAAGCCGTCCGTAACGCCCTCGACCCGAAGACGCGATAAGGAGGGCGCACGTGACCAGCATCGATCAACTCGTAGAAATCCCGGCCGCGCGCTCGGGGGACGACCACGTCGGCCCCCTGCTCGAAGTACGTGACCTGCACGTGGAGTTCCACACCCGGGACGGCGTGGCCAAGGCCGTCAACGGTGTCAACTACTCGGTGGACGCCGGCGAGACGCTCGCCGTGCTCGGCGAGTCGGGCTCGGGCAAGTCCGTGACCGCGCAGGCGATCATGGGCATCCTCGACATGCCGCCGGGCAGGATCCCGCAGGGCGAGATCCTCTTCCGCGGCCAGGACATGCTCAAGATGTCCAACGAGGAGCGCCGGAAGATCCGCGGCCGGAAGATCGCGATGATCTTCCAGGACGCGCTGTCCTCGCTCAACCCCGTGCTGAGCGTGGGGTACCAGCTCGGCGAGATGTTCCGCGTGCACCGGGGACTCTCCAAGAAGGAGGCGCGGGCCAGGTCCATCGAGCTGATGGACCAGGTCAAGATCCCGGCCGCCGCCGCGCGCGTCTCGGACTACCCGCACCAGTTCTCCGGCGGTATGCGCCAGCGCATCATGATCGCCATGGCGCTGGCCCTGGAGCCCGACCTCATCATCGCCGACGAGCCGACCACGGCCCTCGACGTGACGGTCCAGGCGCAGGTCATGGACCTGCTCTCGGAGCTCCAGAGCGAATACAACATGGGCCTGATCCTGATCACCCACGACCTCGGTGTGGTGGCGGACGTCGCCGACAAGATCGCCGTGATGTACGCGGGCCGGATCGTCGAGACCGCGCCGGTGCACGAGATCTACAAGGCGCCCGCGCACCCGTACACCAAGGGCCTCCTCCAGTCGATCCCGCGCCTGGACCAGAAGGGCCAGGAGCTCTTCGCGATCAAGGGCCTGCCGCCGAACCTGCTCAACGTCCCCTCGGGCTGCGCGTTCAACCCGCGCTGCACGATGGCGCAGGACATCTGCCGCAGCGAGATCCCGCTGCTGCACCAGGTGACCGACCGGGACGGTGCCGAGCAGGCAGGGCGCGGCAGCGCCTGCCACTTCTGGAAGGAGACGATCCATGGCTGACATCGAGAAGAAGTCCGTGGACGCCACCCCGAGCGTCACCCCGGTGGAGACGGTCGACGCGGCCACGGAGGCCGAGGCGGTCGCCGCCATCGACGCCCCGGTGGCGCAGGGCGAGCCGATCCTCCAGGTCCGCAACCTGGTCAAGCACTTCCCGCTGACCCAGGGCATCCTGTTCAAGAAGCAGGTCGGCGCGGTCAAGGCCGTGGACGGCGTCTCGTTCGACCTGTACGCGGGCGAGACCCTCGGCATCGTGGGCGAGTCCGGCTGTGGCAAGTCCACGGTCGCGAAGCTCCTGATGACGCTGGAGCGGGCCACGGCCGGCGAGGTCTTCTACAAGGGCCAGGACATCACCAAGCTGTCCGGCCGGGCGCTGAAGGCGGTCCGCCGGAACATCCAGATGGTGTTCCAGGACCCGTACACCTCGCTCAACCCGCGCATGACGGTCGGCGACATCATCGGCGAGACCTTCGAGATCCACCCCGAGGTGGCCCCGAAGGGCGACCGGCGCCGCAAGGTGCAGGAGCTGCTGGACGTCGTCGGCCTGAACCCGGAGTACATCAACCGGTACCCGCACCAGTTCTCCGGCGGTCAGCGCCAGCGCATCGGCATCGCCCGCGGCCTCGCGCTCAACCCGGAGATCATCATCTGCGACGAGCCGGTCTCCGCGCTCGACGTCTCGGTGCAGGCCCAGGTCATCAACCTGATGGGGAAGCTGCAGGACGAGTTCAACCTCTCCTACCTCTTCATCGCGCACGACCTGTCCATCGTCCGGCACATCTCCGACCGGGTCGGGGTCATGTACCTCGGCAAGATGGCGGAGATCGGCTCGGACGAGGAGATCTACGACCACCCGACGCACCCCTACACCCAGGCGCTGCTGTCGGCGGTCCCGGTCCCCGACCCGGAGGCCCGCGAGGGCCGCGAGCGGATCATCCTCACCGGTGACGTCCCCTCGCCGGCGAACCCGCCGTCCGGCTGCAGCTTCCGCACCCGGTGCTGGAAGGCGCAGGACAAGTGCGCCGCGGAGACCCCGCTGCTCGCGATCCCCGAGCGGTTCAAGTCCGTGGACACCCCGGCGGCGCACGCTTCGGCATGCCACTTCGCCGAGGAGAAGGACGTCGTCCACGCGGCCTGACCCCCGACACCCCGCACGGGCCCGTGCGCGCGGAACGCTCCGGCGTTCCCCGCGCACGGGCCCGTCGGCGTACCGGGCGGTGTGCGTGCGTGACGGCGAAGGGTTCTGACGGCGTACGGCCCGGAGCGCCCGCCCCGTACGGGCGACGTGAACATGCGGCCGGGGTGCGCATGGGTTCCGATGGGCTGAGCTACCCATAGGACTCATAGGAGGCACTCCATGCGCGGAGCCACACACGTCAAGTGGGCCGCATGCGCGGTGGCCGTCGCACTGGCCGCGACGGCCTGTGGCGGGGGCGACGACAGCGGCAGTGGCGGCGGTGGCGCCGACGGGATCGTCAGTTCCTCCTGGGGCGACCCGCAGAACCCCCTGGAGCCCTCGAACACCAACGAGGTGCAGGGCGGCAAGGTCCTCGACATGCTCTTCCGGGGTCTCAAGCGGTACGACCCGAAGACCGGCGAGGCCAAGAACATGCTCGCCGACAAGATCGAGACCAGCGACGCGACGAACTACACCATCACGGTCAAGGACGGCTGGACCTTCTCCAACGGCGAGAAGGTCACCGCGAAGTCCTTCGTCGACGCCTGGAACTACGGCGCCGCGCTGAAGAACAACCAGAAGAACGCCTACTTCTTCCAGTACATCGACGGCTACGAGAAGGTCCACCCCGAGAGCGGCTCCGCCTCGGCCACCTCGCTCTCCGGCCTCAGGACCACCGGCGACCTGACCTTCACGGTGAAGCTGTCGCAGAAGTTCTCGCTCTGGCCCGACACCCTCGGCTACGCCGCCTTCTCGCCGCTGCCGCAGAGCTTCTTCGACGACCACGACGGCTGGCTCTCCAAGCCCGTCGGCAACGGCCCCTACACCATCGATCAGTACGCCAAGGGCTCGTCGATGAACCTGCGCCGCTGGGACAAGTACCCCGGCGACGACAAGGCGGCGAACGGCGGCATCGACCTCAAGGTCTACACCGACAACAACACCGCCTACACCGACCTGACCGCGGGCAACCTCGACCTCGTCGACGACATCCCCGCCTCCCAGCTCACCAACGTCCAGTCCGACCTCGGCGACCGCTACATCAACACCCCGGCCGGCATCATCCAGACCCTCGCCTTCCCCTTCTACGACAAGGAGTGGGACTCCGAGAACGGCCGCAAGGTCCGCCAGGGGCTGTCGATGGCGATCAACCGCCGGCAGATCACCGACCAGATCTTCCACCAGACCCGGACCCCCGCCTCCGACTGGACCTCCCCGGTCCTCGGCGAGGAGGGCGGCTTCAAGAAGGGCCTGTGCGGCAAGGAGTGCGAGTACGACGCCGACGCGGCCAAGAAGATGATCAGCGACGCCGGCGGCATCCCCGGCGGCCAGCTGAAGATCTCGTACAACGCCGACACCGGTTCCCACAAGGAGTGGGTCGACGCCGTCTGCAACAGCATCAACAAGGCGCTGGACAACAACCGGGCCTGTGTCGGCGGCCCCGTCGGCACCTTCGCCGACTTCCGCAACCAGGTCTCCCAGCAGAAGCTGCACGGCGCCTGGCGCGCGGGCTGGCAGATGGACTACCCGCTCATCCAGAACTTCCTCCAGCCGCTCTACTACACCAACGCCTCGTCCAACGACGGCAAGTGGAGCAACCAGGAGTTCGACGACCTCGTCGACAAGGCCAACGCCGAGACCGACAAGGCCGACGCGGTGAAGACCTTCCAGGACTCCGAGCAGGTGCTCGTCGAGCAGATGCCGGTCATCCCGCTCTGGTACCAGAACGGCAGCGCCGGCTACTCCGACCGGGTCTCGAACGTCGCGCTGAACGTCTTCAGCGTCCCCGTCTACAACGAGATCAAGGTCAAGTGACCCGCTGAAGCCGGGTGACCGGGGCGGAGCACCGCCCCGGTCACCCGGCTTCCCCGTCCCGGCCCCCGCTTCCGCCCCGACCCCCCGGAGCCCCACATGGGACGTTATGTGATCCGGCGACTGCTGCAGATGATCCCGGTCTTCTTCGGCACCACGCTGCTGATCTTCCTCATGGTGAACGTGATGGGCGACCCCATCGCGGGTCTCTGCGGCGACCGCCAGTGCGACCCCGCCACCGCCGCCCAGCTGCGGTCCGAGTTCGGCCTCGACAAGCCCGTCTGGCAGCAGTACCTGACCTACATGGGCAACGTCTTCACCGGCGACTTCGGCACCGCGTTCAACGGGCAGAAGGTCACCGAGCTGATGGCCACCGCGTTCCCCATCACCATCCGGCTCACCATCGTCGCCATCGTCTTCGAGATCGTCATCGGCATCAGCCTCGGCGTCCTCACCGGCCTGAAGCGGGGCCGGCCCGTCGACACCACCGTGCTGATCCTGACCCTGGTCGTCATCTCCGTCCCGACCTTCGTCACCGGCCTGCTGCTCCAGCTGCTGCTCGGCGTGAAGTGGGGCATCATCAGCCCCTCGGTCTCCTCGGCCGCCCCGCTGGACGAACTGATCGTCCCCGGTCTCGTCCTCGCCTCGGTCTCGCTCGCCTACGTCGCACGGCTCACCCGGTCCTCCATCGCCGAGAACGCCCGCGCCGACTACGTACGCACCGCCACCGCCAAGGGGCTGCCCCGGCGCCGGGTGATCGTGCGGCACCTGCTGCGCAACTCGCTGATCCCGGTCATCACCTTCATCGGTACGGACGTGGGCGCCCTGATGGGCGGCGCCATCGTCACCGAGCGGATCTTCAACATCCACGGCGTCGGCTACCAGCTCTACCAGGGCATCCTGCGCCAGAACACCCAGACCGTCGTCGGGTTCGTCACCGTCCTGGTCCTCGTCTTCCTGGCGGCCAACCTGATCGTCGACCTCCTGTACGCCGTACTCGACCCGAGGATCCGCTATGCCTGAGCCCGAGCCGTACTCGCAGGACGGGGCGATCTCACCGGCGGGAGCCGGCGGGCCCATGGACCTGGCCCTCGAAGAGGGCGAGACGCTGGAGAGGCCGCCCGGCCACGACGGCGGGGGCCCCTCCGAGAAGCCCCGCAGCCTCTGGTCCGACGCCTGGCGCGACCTGCGGCGCAACCCGGTCTTCATCGTCTCCGGCCTGGTCATCCTCTTCCTGGTGGTCATCTCCATCTGGCCGTCCCTCATCGCCGACGGCGACCCCCTCCAGGCCGACCTCTCCGACGCCCAGAAGGGCCGGGAGCCCGGACACCCCTTCGGCTTCGACGGGCAGGGCCGCGACGTCTACACCCGCGTGGTCTACGGAGCCCGCACCTCCGTCACCATCGGCGTCTGCGCCACCCTCGGCGTCGGCATCCTGGGCAGCATCCTCGGCGGACTCGCCGGGTTCTTCGGCGGCGGCTGGGACGCGGTGCTCTCCCGCATCACCGACGTCTTCTTCGGCATCCCGGTGGTCCTCGGCGGTCTGGTCTTCCTCTCCGTCGTCACCAGCTCCACCGTCTGGCCCGTCGTCGGCTTCATCGTCCTGCTCGGCTGGCCGCAGATCGCCCGCATCGCCCGCGGCTCCGTCATCACCGCCAAACAGAACGACTACGTCCAGGCGGCCCGCGCGCTGGGCGCCTCGAACTCGCGGATGCTGCTCCGCCACGTCGCCCCGAACGCCATCGCCCCCGTCATCGTCGTGGCGACCATCGCGCTCGGCACGTACATCTCCCTGGAGGCGACCCTCTCCTACCTCGGCGTCGGCCTGAAGGAACCCGCCGTCTCCTGGGGCATCGACATCTCCGCCGCGTCCAACTACATCCGCAACGCCCCGCACATGCTGCTGTGGCCCGCGGGAGCGCTGGCGGTCACCGTGCTGTCGTTCATCATGCTCGGCGACGCGGTGCGCGACGCCCTCGACCCCAAGCTGCGCTGAGGAGTCCGCTGCCATGCTGCTGGAAGTGCGCGATCTGCACGTGGAGTTCCACACCCGGGACGGCGTCGCCAAGGCCGTCAACGGCGTCAACTACTCGGTGGACGAGGGGGAGACGCTCGCCGTGCTCGGCGAGTCCGGCTCGGGCAAGTCGGTCACCGCGCAGGCGATCATGGGCATCCTCGACATGCCGCCCGGGAAGATCAGCGGCGGCGAGGTCCTCTTCAAGGGCCGCGACCTGCTGAAGCTCAAGAAGGACGAGCGGCGCAGGATCAGGGGCCAGGAGATGGCCATGATCTTCCAGGACGCGCTCTCCTCCCTGAACCCCGTGCTCACCGTCGGCGACCAGCTCGGCGAGATGTTCCGGGTGCACCGGGGGATGTCCCGCAAGGAGTCCCGCCGGAAGTCGATCGAGCTGATGGACCGGGTCCGCATCCCGGCGGCCAAGGAGCGGATCGGGAACTACCCGCACCAGTTCTCGGGCGGTATGCGCCAGCGCATCATGATCGCCATGGCGATGGCGCTGGAACCCGCGCTGATCATCGCCGACGAGCCGACCACGGCCCTCGACGTGACGGTCCAGGCGCAGGTCATGGAGCTGCTCGCGGAACTCCAGCAGGAGTACCGCATGGGCCTGATCCTGATCACCCACGACCTCGGTGTGGTCGCCGACGTCGCCGACAAGATCGCCGTGATGTACGCGGGCCGGATCGTCGAGACCGCCCCCGTGCACGAGATCTACAAGGCCCCCGCGCACCCGTACACCAAGGGCCTCCTCCAGTCGATCCCGCGCCTGGACCAGAAGGGCCAGGAGCTGTATGCGATCAAGGGACTCCCCCCGAACCTGCTGCGCATCCCGCCCGGCTGTGCCTTCAACCCGCGCTGCCCACTGGCCCGGGACGTGTGCCGCACCGACGAGCCGCCGCTGTACGACGTGGCCGAGCACCGCGCGAGCGCCTGCCACTTCTGGAAGGAGACGCTCGATGCACGCTGACCACTCCGGGGGCCGGAAGGAGGCGCGCGAGGAGGGCGAGATCGCCGCCACCCTCCTCTCCGAGTCACGCCGGCTCTCCGCGTGGGCCGAGGGAGAACCGATCCTCCAGGTCCGCGACCTCGCCAAGCACTACCCGCTCACCCAGGGCATCGTGTTCAAGAAGCAGGTCGGTGCGGTCAAGGCCGTCGACGGGGTCACCTTCGACCTCTCGGCGGGCGAGACCCTCGGCATCGTGGGGGAGTCGGGCTGCGGCAAGTCCACCGTCGCCAAGATGCTGGTCCACCTCGAACGCCCCACCGCCGGTGTCATCCGCTACAAGGGCGAGGACGTCACCAAGCTGTCCGGCCGGGCGCTGAAGGCGGTCCGCCGGAACATCCAGATGGTGTTCCAGGACCCGTACACCTCGCTCAACCCGCGCATGACGGTCGGCGACATCATCGGCGAGCCGTACGAGATCCACCCCGAGGTCGCCCCGAAGGGCAGCCGGCGGCAGCGGGTGCAGGACCTGCTGGACGTGGTGGGGCTCAACCCCGAGTACATCAACCGCTATCCGCACCAGTTCTCCGGCGGCCAGCGCCAGCGCATCGGCATCGCCCGCGGCCTCGCCCTCAACCCCGAGATCATCGTGGCCGACGAACCCGTCTCCGCCCTCGACGTCTCCGTGCAGGCGCAGGTCGTCAACCTGCTGGACCGCCTCCAGGCCGAGTTCAACCTCAGCTTCGTCTTCATCGCCCACGACCTGTCCATCGTCCGGCACATCTCGGACCGGGTCGGGGTGATGTACCTCGGCAGGATCGTCGAGATCGGCACCGAGGAGGAGATCTACGACCACCCGACGCACCCGTACACCCAGGCGCTGCTCTCCGCCGTCCCGGTGCCCGACCCGGAGGCCCGCGAGCACCGGGAGCGCATCATCCTGCACGGGGACGTGCCCTCGCCCGCCAACCCGCCCTCCGGCTGCCGCTTCCGCACCCGGTGCTGGAAGGCGCAGGAGCGGTGCGCGGTGGAGGAGCCGTTGCTCGCCGTCCCGGAGGCGTTCACGGCGGTCCAGGGCCCGCCCCACCACGACTCGGCCTGCCACTTCGCGGAGGAGAAGCAGGTGGTCGCGGTGGAGGACGAACGGGTGCTGCCGCCGGGGACGGAGACGGACCGGGGTGCGGACACGGCTCCGGGCGCGGATTCAGGTACGGAACCGGCTCCGGGTACGGATCCCGGTACGGCGGCCCCGGATCCCGGTACGGCGGCCCCGGATCCTGGTACGGCCCCGGATCCCGGTACGGACCCGGGTGCGGGCCAGGGGCCGGGCGGCGGGGAACATCGTTAACAGTGAGGCAACTTGGCTGTCGCCACACCGATATACGAACGCCGCATCATGGACAGCGTACGGCCGTGCGGGTGCCGTGGACCGGCCGGGACGACTTCGTGTCGTCCCGGCCGGTTGCCCGTTTCCCGGCCCTCCGGCCCCCTTGTCGGGTGGTCCCGCGCGGTAGAGGATCCTGCCGTGACACTCACACGGGGAGCCCGCATCACGGGCACGGTCCTCAGCGCCGTGCTCGCTCTGATCAACCTCGGCTGGATCGTCCGGGACCTGCGGGTCCTCGGCGGACCCGGCCCCCTCTGGGACTTCTGGTCCGGGACGCCCGAGCGCTTCCCCACCGGAATCCCCGCCACGACCGGCGGCACGCTGGTCCTCCTCCTCGTCCAGGTGGTCACCGCCTTCGTCGTGCCCCGCTCGCCGGCCGCCGCCGGGGCGCTGGTCGCCACCGGCGCGACCACTCTGGTGTTGCGGCTTCCCGGCGTCTGGACCACCACCGCCTCGTGGATGGGCGGTTATTCCGACGAGCTCCGCCTGCGCGCGACGATCTGCACCGCCCTCACCCTGGCGGTCGCGATCGCCATGATCGTGACCGCTTCGGCCGGACGACGGCCCGCCGAGGAGGTGGGGCTCCTCGCGCCGACCCGGCCCACCGCGGGCGCCGCGGTCGTCGCCTTCCTCGCGCTCGGGACCGCCGGGTTGGTGGTGATCGCCTGGGAGATCCGGCAGTTCTTCGTCTACCCGGCCGAGCTCTACCCCGACTGGTACATCGGCGGGCGGGTGGCCGGCAGCACGCTCGTCGACCCACCGGGCGGCTGGTCCACCGTGACCGTGGCGCTGCTCGCCCTGTTCGCCGCGGTCTCGGCGCTCGTGCGCGCCGTGCACTCCCGGCCGTTCGCCATGGTCGCCGCACCCTTCCTGCTGCTCTCCGGCGCTCTCGGCATCGCCCGCGGCATCCGGCTGGACCTGTTCGGGACGTTCTCCGACGTGGGGCTGGAAGCGCAACTGACCATGGCCACCTGGGTGTTCCTCCCCCTCGCGGGGGTCGTCGCGCTCCTGGTGGCCGCCCTCCCCGGGCGGCCCGAGGCCGAGGGCGGACCGGGCGAGGGATGGGGGCCGGGTGCCCCGGGGTACGGCTACCCGCCCCTGGAGCCTCCCGGCCGGGCCCCCGGCTACGGCTATCCGTACCCGTCGTCGGCCCCGGGCTCCGGGTACCCGCAGACGTCCGGCTCCCCGTACGCGGGCGGCGCGGGGTACGGCTACCCGTCCGCCGGGCAGGACGGGGGGTACGGCACCGGGCAGGACTCCGGGCAGAACTACGGACAGGACTCCGGGCAGAACTCCCGGCAGGACTACGGGCAGGGCCCGGCGGAGGGCGCCGGTCCGGGATACGGCCCTCCACCGGGTGGCGGCTTCGGGCCGCCGCCCCCGTCACCGCCGCCCCCGCCCCCGTCGCCCCCGTCCTCCCCGCCGCCGCCCTCGTCGCCGCCGCGCGGCTGGTGAGCCCGGGGGGCCTGCCCGTCGGCCCGCTCCCGGTCGGCCTGCCGCCGGTCAGCCCGCCGCGGGCAGGCCCAGGGACCGCCTGAGGAACTCCACCTGGAGCAGGAGCAGGTTCTCCGCGACCTGCTCCTGCGGGGTCATGTGCGTGACCCCGCTCAGCGGCAGCACCTCGTGCGGGCGTCCCGCCGCCAGCAGCGCGGAGGAGAGCCGCAGGGCGTGCGCGACCACCACGTTGTCGTCGGCCAGGCCGTGCACGATCATCATCGGCCGTACGGTGTCCGCCGGTTCGGACAGCCCGTCGTCGGTCACCAGCGAATTGCGCGCGTACACCTCGGGCTGCTCGGCGGGGTCGCCGAGGTACCGCTCGGTGTAGTGGGTGTCGTAGAGCCGCCAGTCGGTCACCGGAGCGCCCACGACCGCCGCGTGGAACACGTCGGGGCGGCGCAGCACCGCGAGGCCCGAGAGGTAGCCGCCGTACGACCAGCCGCGCATCGCCACCTTCGACAGGTCCAGCGGGAAGCGCCCGGCCAGCGCCCGCAGGGCCTCGATCTGGTCGTCCAGAGTGAGCGCGAAATCGTCCCGTACGGCCTTCTCCCAGGCGGGGGAGCGGCCCGGGGCACCCCGGCCGTCGGCCACGACCACCGCGAAGCCCTGGTCGGCGAACCACTGGGAGGTGAGGTGGGCGTTGTACGCGGCGACCACACGGCGGCCGTGCGGGCCGCCGTACGGGTCCATCAGCACCGGGAGCGGACCATCCGACTCCTGATAGCCGGTGGGCAGGAGTACGGCGCACGGAATGCGCCGTGCGCCCCCTTCGGTGAGGACCGGACGGGCCCGCAACACGGGTTCCTGGGCGTGGCTGGCCACCTCGGCGACCTGCTTGCCGTCCCGCAGGACGCGTACGGTCGCGCCGGGGCGCTCCAGGGAGGTGGAGAACAGCACCGTCAGGGGGCCGGAGCGGACCGCCGAGTGGACGCCTACCCCTTCCGACATCCGTTCGACGCCCAGTTCGTTCACCCGGTACACATGGCTCTCGCCGGTCTCCGGTGCGGCGGCCTCCTCGCCCGCCACCGCCTGCACCAGGATGTCGGACCCGCCGATGTCCAGGACCGCCTGGAGGTGCAGCCGTGCCCCGGTCAGCGCCCGGTCGCCGACGTGCAGGACCCGGGCCCCCGCCTCGTCCGCGATCCGTACGAGCCGCCCGTCCGGGGTCCACGCGGGCACCCCACCGAAAAGATCCAGCCACACGGGGTCCTCGTCCGCGTGCACGGTCCGGGTCGCCCCGGTCTCCGGGTCCACCGCCAGGTACAGCTGACCGCGCTGGTCACGGGCCTGGACCAGCAGCAGCGGCGCACCCGCCGACGACCAGTGGACCCGGGCCAGGTACGGGTGGCGCGCCCGGTCCCACTCCACCTCGGTGCGCCCGCCCGCCAGGTCCATGAGGAAGAGCCGGACCCCGGCGTTCGGGGTGCCCGCCGCCGGGTAGGCGACCTCGGCCGGCCTGCGCTCCGGGTGCGCCGGGTCGGCGATCCACCAGCGCCGGACCGGGCTGTCGTCCGCCCGGGCCACCAGCAGCCGGTCCGACTCCGGCGACCACCAGAAGCCCCGGTGCCGGTCCATCTCCTCGGCCGCGACGAACTCCGCCAGCCCGTAGGTGAGGTGCTCCTCCTCCGGTTCGGCCACCGCCCGGTCCCCGGTCCCGTCCGCACCGACCACCCGCAGCGCGCCCCGCACGACGTAGGCGACGTGCCTGCCGTCGGGGGAGGGGCGGGGGTCGATCACCGGTCCTGGGACGGGCAGCGCCCGTGCCGTACCGGCGCGCAATTCGGCCACGTACACCGTGCCGGAGAGCGCGAAGGCGGCCAACTCCGCCTCGGCGTCCACCGCGTACCCGACGATGCCGGCGCCGCCCTCACGGGTGCGTTCGCGCCGGGCCCGCTCCTGCGGCGACAGCTCCTCCGACGAACCGCCCAGCAGGGCCCCGGGGTCGGCGGCGACGCGTTCCTGGCCGGTGGAAGGGTCCAGCACCCAGAGCCGGTTGACCGGATCCGTACCCGAGGAGGAGCGCAGGAAGACGACCCGCGTCCCGTCAGGTGAGACGGAGAAGGCCCGGGGCGCACCGCGGGTGAATCGCTGGGTCCGTGCGTGCTGGAGGGGAAAAGACAGCTTCTGCGAGGTCATGGGCCGAAACCTAGCCGGAGGGCCGCCGTCCGTGCGCCCCCTTGTGCTGCCGTGACCCGGACAATGCCGTGGCACGGATAGTTATGATCCGTAGCGCTCGGTGGGTAGGAACCTGCTGGGCTCTTCGTTGCTGCCCGACCGCTGTCCGTCCAGACCCGATGTGTTCGATCTGTCCGATGTTTCCGTCGCGACCGTACTGATGGAGGTGAACCGCCGTGGCACTCTCGATTTCGGCGGTAGTGCTGCTGGCGATCGTCGTCTTCCTGCTGATCCGGAAATCCGGGCTCAAGGGCGGACACGCGGCGATCTGCATGCTGCTCGGGTTCTATCTGGCGAGTTCTTCCATCGCCCCGACGATCGCGGACCTCACGTCGAACGTCGCGGGCATGATCGGCAGCATCAAGTTCTGACGGGCCGCCTCCGGACGGCCCAGGGGCTTGACCGCCCGGCGCGCGCACGAGGTCCGAGGCCCCCGGACGCGTCCGGGGGCCTCGGACCTCGTGCCGTCGGGCGCCCCGGTCGTGTGAACCGAGGACGCCGACGTCCGGAGGGTGCGCCGGGCTCGTAGGGTGGTCCTCATGAAGGACCTTCCCGCCCGCCGTCTGCTGCTCGTGCACGCGCACCCCGACGACGAGTCGATCAACAACGGCGCCACCATGGCCAAGTACGCCTCCGAGGGCGCCCACGTCACGCTCGTGACCTGCACCCTGGGCGAGGAGGGCGAGGTCATCCCGCCGTCGCTGGCGCATCTCACGGCCGACCGGGACGACGCGCTGGGCCCGTACCGCGTGGGCGAACTCGCCGCCGCCATGAAGGAGCTGGGGGTCACCGACCACCGCTTCCTCGGCGCCCCGGGCCGGTATCGCGACTCCGGGATGATGGGCACCGAGCAGAACCACCGCCCCGGCGCGTTCTGGGACACCGCCGTCGACGACGCGGCGGCCCCGCTGGTGGACGTCGTCCGTGAGGTCCGCCCGCAGGTCCTGGTGACGTACGACCCGGACGGCGGATACGGCCACCCCGACCACGTCCAGGCGCACCGGGTGGCGATGCGCGCGGCCGAACTCGCCGCCGACCCCGGGTACACCACCGGCTCCGGAGCCCCTGACGCGCCGCACGCCATCGCGAAGATCTACTGGAACCGGATGCCCCGCCCGGTCGCCGAGGAGGCGTTCGCCCGGCTCCGGGCCGAGGCGCCCGCGGTGTTCGGCGGGATCGCCGGGATCGACGAGGTGCCCGGGGTGACCGACGAGTCGGTGATCACCACGGAGATCGACGGCGGCCCGGCGCACGCGGCGGCGAAGGCGGCGGCCATGCGGGCCCACGCCACCCAGGTCACCGTGCACGAGCCCTGGTTCACCCTCTCCAACGACAAGGGCCAGCCCCTCTTCACCACCGAGTACTACCAACTCGTCCACGGCGTGCGGGGCGGTGACGGTCCGCGCGAGCGCGACCTCTTCGCGGGGCTGCCCGAGGCCGCCGCGGACGCGGGGGTGCGGGCATGAGCGGCAAGAAGGACCGGGCCCGCGCCGAGGCCCGCGCCCCGCGCACCAACGCACCGCCCCGGGCGCCGGAGCCCACCGGGATCGCCGCACCGCTCAACCCCCGCCGGATCGGCGCGTACGTCGGTCTCGCGGTCCTCGGGGCCCTGGTCTCGCTGGCCGGTTCGCTGGTCCAGGGGGCCTGGTTCCCCGGCGGTCTGCTGCTGGCGCTGGCCGGTGCGGCGGGAGTCTTCTACGGCGGGCGCGTCCTCACCCGTACGCAGCTCGGCGCCTTCGCGCCCGCCGCCGGCTGGCTGATCGCGGTGGTGGTGGCGCTCAACGGACGCCCCGAGGGCGACTACTTCTTCGGGGGCGGCGACGAGATCGGTCTGGCTCTCTTCGTCCTCGGAGGGATGGTGGTCGCTGTGATCTGTGCCACCATCGACAAGGGGCCGGTTTCGGCCAACGGCCAGCAACGTTCAGGCCGGTGACATGCCTTGAGCGGCAGCTCGGGGGCATCCACAGGTGTGAGGCGCCGGTGGAGGTTTCCACCGGCCGTGAAACGCCCGTGCGCGGCGGCCAGTATGGTGGTGCGCGCGCCGAGCCGTCCCCTGGCCTGCGGCATGGGGGAAGTACGGGCGGCGGAGCCAATCGGGAGAACCTGCTTTGAGTCGTGAAACTGACAGTTCGTCCTCCGGGCCCCAGGGGCGCGGTGGTGCCGCCTATCCGTCGGGCACGCCGCCGTACGGATCACGCCAGTACCCGTCGTTGCACCCGACGCAGGACGGCGTGGACCCCGCACCGGAGTCCGCCCAGGAATCCCCCCGGTCGTCACGGCCCGACGAGCCCAGGACCGAGACGACCCTGACGACGCGCATCCGGATCAACATCCCCGGTTCGCGGCCGATCCCGCCCGTCGTGATGCGTACGCCGATGGCGGAGGGCGACAACGCCCCCGACCCCGAGCGCACCGCCGTCACGCCGCTCCCGGGCGCGGGGACCCCCGCTCCCGGGCAGCCGGCCGGTGAGACCGCGTCCGCCGCGGAGACGCGCGAGGGCGGTGACCCCGAGGGGACGCCGGCCGAGCCGTCCGCCAAGGAGAAGCCCACCAGCGACTGGTTCGCCCCGCGCAAGACCCCGGCCACCAACTCCGTGCTGGGCACCCCGGGCACGTCCGCCGGTGGTCCTGCCGGGGGAACCGTGCCCGGTCCCGCCGGAGCGGAGCCGCAGTCCGGCCCGCGTGACGGTTCGCCGTACTTCGACGGCCCGCAGAGCGGCTTCCCCGCCGCTCCTCCGGCCGGCCGGAGCGCCCTGGACAGCATCGACGCGGACCTGACCGACTCCGGCCGGCCCACGCCCGACCTCGGGACGCGTCCCCCCGGCCCGGCCGGCTCCACGACCGGACCGGCGGCCGGCACCGCCGGCTTCCCGACGCCCGGTGCCGGTGGCCCCGGCACGCCCAGCCACGGAACTCCCGGCCTCGAAATCCCGGGCCTCGGAATTCCGGGCCTCGGGAACCCCGCGGGGCAGGGCCGGCCCGGCCTCACGGTCCCGGGCGGCCCCGGTGCCCCGGGTGGTTCCGGCGCGCAGGGCGGTCCCGGCGGCGCCGGTGTTCCGGGCTCCGTGCCCCGGCTCTCCGACGACACCGCGATCCTGACCCCGCAGGCCCCCGCACCCGTCCCGGGCGGCGGACACGTCTCCGGTGACACCCTCACCGGCGGCATCCCCGTCGTGCCCGGCGGCCCGCGGCTGTTCCCGCCCCGCCCCGAGGGTGCGGACGGGCCGAACGCCGCACCGCAGGGGCCCTCGGGTCCCACCGCTCCGCGCCCGGCCCAGCCGGCCGCCGCGCCCGCCCGCAAGGGCCGGTCCAAGACGGTCCTGCTCGGCGTCGCGGTCGTCGTCCTGGCGGGCGTCGCGTACGGCGCGGGCCTGCTGATGAACCACTCCGAGGTCCCCAAGGGCACCACGGTTCTCGGTCTGGACATCGGCGGGGGCACCAGGACCGAGGCGGTGAGCAAGCTCGACGCCGAGTTCGGCAAGCGCGCCCAGGCGCCGCTGAAGCTCTCGGTCGACGGCAAGCAGACGGCACTCTCCCCGGAGAAGGCCGGCCTGGAGCTGGACAGCGAGGAGACCGTGCGCGAGGCGGCGGGCAGCGACTACAACCCCGTCTCCGTGATCACCTCCCTCTTCGGCGGGGCACGCCCGGCCGACCCGGTGATCCCGGTCGACGAGGAGAAGCTCGGCGCGGCGCTCAACGCCCTGTCGGGCCAGTCCGGTTCCGCGACCGACGGCACCATCGAGTTCGAGCCGAACAAGGCCGAGCCGGTGGCGGGCAAGCCGGGCAAGGGGATCGACGTCAACCAGTCGATCATCGCCGTACGGGACGCCTACCGCGCCCAGGTGCAGACGGGTACCTCCGCCGTCGTGGAGCTGCCGGTCGTCACCCAGCAGCCCACCATCACCCAGGCCGAACTCGACCGGGCGATGAAGGAGTTCGCGGAGCCCGCCATGTCCGACCTGATCACCATCCAGGCCGGCGGCAAGGAGATCCAGTTCGGCCCGGCGCGCTCCCTGCCGCAGATCCTGTCGATGAAGCCGGTCGACGGCAAGCTGGTGCCGTACTACGACAAGAAGGCCATCGAGACCCTCTGCGACGGCGTCTTCGACGGCGTCACGGCGCTCAAGGCCGACGGCAAGCAGCACCCGATCGGAGCCGACGACGTGGCCAAGGCCATGCAGACGGCGCTGCTCGGCAAGACCACCGCGGAACGCACCGTCACGATCGACCTCACCGGCCAGGGCTGACCGGGCCTGCCCGAAGCGTTTCCGCACACCGCCCCGTCCGGGTCCTCCGGGCGGGGCGGTGGCGTATGCGACGGACCCGGGGCCGCGCGGACGCGGGTGTACCGGTCGTCACCCCCCCCGGGCGGCCCCTTCACCCGCCCGGTATGACATCTGTCATCGCCGATCACAGCCCGCCGTCCCTGCCGTCCGTACCTCCCGTCGGCGAGGCTGTACGCATGACAACGACAGCCCCCGGAGCGACCGCCGCAGCCACGGCCGTGGTCAGCTTCGACCAGGTCAGCAAGGCGTACGGCGACGTGCGCGCGGTCGACGGGCTCCACCTCGACCTGCATCCCGGCGAGACGGTGGCGCTGCTCGGCCCCAACGGTGCCGGGAAGTCCTCCACGCTCGACCTGCTGCTCGGTCTGCGCAACGCGGACAGCGGCACGGTCCGGATCTTCGGCACCACCCCGCAGGAGGCCATCGCCGCCGGGCGGGTCGGCGCGATGCTGCAGAGCGGCGGGCTGATGGAGGACGTCACCGTCGAGGAGCTCGTCCGGCTCGCGTGCAGCCTCCACCCGCGTGCCTACCCGGTCGCCGAGGTGCTGGCCCGCGCGGGGATCGCCCCGATCGCCGGCCGCATGGTCAACAAGCTCTCCGGCGGCCAGGAGCAGCGGGTGCGGTTCGCGCTGGCCACCGCCGGGGCCAACGACCTGATCGTGCTCGACGAGCCGACCACCGGCATGGACGTCACCGCCCGCCAGGCGTTCTGGGCGACCATGCGGGAGCAGGCGGACCAGGGCCGTACCGTCCTGTTCGCCACCCACTACCTCGAAGAGGCCGACGCCATCGCCGACCGCGTCCTCGTCCTCCACAAGGGCCGGCTGCTCGCCGACGGAACCGCCGCCGAGATCAAGGCCATGGCGGGTGTCCGCCGGATCTCGTTCGAGCTGGAGGGGCCGATCGACGAGACGGCCCTGCGGGCCCTGCCGTTCCTCTCCGCGCTCGACATCAGCGGCGACCGGGTCCGCATCCAGTCGCAGAACGCCGACGCGACCGTCCACGCGATCTACGGCCTCGGCCTCTACCCGCGCGCACTCGAAGTAGCCGGACTCGGCCTGGAACAGGCCTTCGTCGCCATCACCGAGGCCGAGGAGGCCCGAACCGCATGACGAACACCACCAGCGCGACGACTGTCGTGGGCGGGAAGACCGCCGCGCGCGCGACGAGCCGGGCGAACCTCTTCTCCGGGGTGCTGATCCGGCTCGAAGTGACCCGCACCCTGCGGAACAAGAAGTTCATGTTCTTCTCGGTCCTCTATCCGTCGGTGATCTACCTGGCGGTCTCCAGCACCCAGAACACCACCGACACGGTCCCCGGCACCCACCTGACCCTGCAGGCCTTCTTCATGGTCGCCATGGGCTCCTTCGGGGCGCTGACCGCCGTCCTCATGGGCAACAGCGAACGCATCGCCAAGGAACGCGAGAAGGGCTGGGTGCGCCAGCTCCGTCTGACCGCGCTGCCCGGTCACGCCTACGTCCTCGGGAAGATCGCCAGTGCCGCGATCGTCACCCTGCCCTGCATTGTGGTCGTGTTCGTGGTCGCCGCCGCGGTCAAGGGCGTACGCCTCGACGCCTGGCAGTGGTTCGCGCTGACCGGGGTCATCTGGGCCGGATCGCTCGTCTTCGCCGCCCTCGGCGTGGCCATCGGCTACGTGGCCAGCGGTGACGCGGTCCGCCCGATCACGATGATCATCTACTTCGGGCTGTCGATCCTCGGCGGCCTGTGGATGCCCGCCTCCACCTTCCCGCAGTGGCTCCAGAACATCGCCCAGTGGCTGCCCACCCACGCGTACGCTGCTCTCGGCCAGGCCATCGAGACCGGTGGCGCACCGCACGCCAAGGACGTCATGCTGCTCCTCGCGTATTTCGTGATCTTCGCGGGCAGCGCGGCCTGGCTGTACCGGAAGGACACCCTGAAGGCGTGAGCGACGACCAGACCTGGGTGGGGATCGGCCGCCCACCCGCGACCCGTCGCCAGGTGGGGATGAAGCTCCTCTGGATCTGTGTCTGGCTGGCGTTCATGAGCGCACCGGTGAAGGACCTCGTCGACGGGGACCACAGCCCGTGGGCCACGGTGTCCGGTGGCCTCGGCCTGGCCGCTTTCGTCGGTGTCTACCTCCGGTTGGTCTTCCGCCACACTTCTCGGTCCCCGTCGATCTCGCAGGCCGGGCGGGCCCTCGCCCTGCTGACCGGGCTGGCCGTCGTCCTCGCCCTGACGCTCGGGCCTCCGTGGCTGGTGCTCTTCGTCTACGTCAGCGTCTCGGTCGCCGCGACCCTGCCGCTGCGTATCGCCGGCTGGCTGGTCCCCGCGGTGTGCGCGCTGATGGCCGGACTCGGTCTCGGTGCCGGCGGGGAGGGAGCGCGGGACCTGGCCGTCGAACTGCTCCTTCCCGCGCTGCTCGCCGCCTTCGCGATGACCGGGGTACGGCAACTGGTCCGTACGACGGTCGAACTGCGCGAGGCACGGGCCACCGTGGCCCAGCTCGCCGCCAACGAAGAGCGGTTGCGGCTCGCCCGCGATCTGCACGACCTGCTCGGCCACTCGCTCTCGCTGATCACCCTGAAGAGCGAGCTGGCCGGGCGGATGCTCCCCGGCCACCCCGAACAGGCCGCCCTCCAGGTCGCCGACATCGAACAGGTCAGCCGCCAGGCCCTGGCGGACGTACGCGACGCCGTCACCGGCTACCGCCGCCCCACCCTCCCCGGCGAACTGGCCGGAGCCCGTACGGCGTTGGCCGCGGCGGGCATCACCGCCGCCGTCCCCACCGACGTGCCGGACCCGGACGGCCTCACCGCCGGCGTACCGGCCACGGACGCGCTGCCCGCGGGCTCCGAGGAGGCCCTCGCCTGGGGGCTGCGGGAAGCCGTCACCAACGTCGTGCGCCACAGCGGGGCCAGGACCTGCACGGTCACCCTCGCTCCCCGGCAGACCCTGGCCGGCCGGTTCCTCGAACTGACCGTCGTGGACGACGGCCGGGGCGGGGCGGGCCTCACGTCCGGTATCGCGTCCGGCGCCGAGACCGGCGCCGAGCCCGGCAACGGCCTCACCGGTCTCCGTGAACGCCTGGCCGCCGTGGACGGCACCCTGAGCACCGGCCCCGCCGACGCCGGCCGGGGCTTCCGGCTCACCCTCAGCGTCCCGCTGGATGCGTCCGATCCGACCGCGCCCCGACCATGAACCGGCAGCGCTCCGACCATGGACCGGCAGCGCTCCGGTGGCGAACCGGCAGCGCTCCGGTGGCGAACCGACAGCGCTCCGGCGGCGAACCGGCAGCGCTCCTGCCGCGAACCGACAGCGCTCCGGCGGCGAACCGGCAGCGCCCCGACCATGAACCGGCAGCGTTCCGGCAGCGAACCGGCCGGGAATGGGGGTGCGGGTCAGGTCGCTCGGTCCTCGCGGCTGTTCCGGCGGAGCTGGTCGGCGTGCCGGGTCATGGCATCGACGCTGTCCGCCAGGTCCGCGTCGCGCTCCCGCAGGTGAGGGCCCGTATCGGTGAGCGGGCGGACGAGTCGGGCGGCGTCGTTCTCGGCGAGGGCGAGGTTCAGGTCGCCGACGGCGGCCGTGGCCCCTTCGGGCAGGCCGGTGAGCGCGGTGACCCGGCCCGCGAGCCGGCGCAGGTCGGCCGCGTTGTCGCGGGCCCAGCTGGTGACCGAGCGATCTGCGGCGCGGTCGTCGCGGGTGGCCTGTACGCGCTGTTCGCCGGTACTTCCCGCCGTGCCGGGGCGGTTGCGCAGGTAGCGGCGTTCGGCGGCCTGCCGGCTCGCGACGCCGAGCGGTCCCGCGAGGTCGGCCCAGCTCGCCCCCCGGTCGCGTGCGGTCTCGATCAACCCGGCCTCCCAGCCCGCGAGTTGCTCCCGGATCTCGCGCAGCATCAGCAGCGCCGCGAGCGCGGGGTGCGGGCCTGATCCGATGTCCGCCGCCGGTTCCGCTTCCGGGCCCGCCCCCGGCGCGTGGCCAAGGGCGGACGGCGGGGCGCCGGGGGAGGACGGGGCGGTGGAGGGGCGCCGCGCGTCCCTGACCACCTGGTCGATGGCGTGCAGCGCCGTGGCGGCGGCCAGGAAGGTGACGGGTTGCTCGGGAGAGGGGTGCGGGGCGGGTTCGGAGGTCTCGTTCATGGCGTTCTCCCTGGCGGTGTTCGGGGCGGGGCGGGCGGTGGTGGTGGTGCACCCGGCTCCGCGCCGGGGCGGGACGGCAGTGCGGCCCGGGCGGCACAGAGGTCGGGTGCCGGGTGCCGGGGTCACCCGTCCGCTCGGAGTGTCGTCCTATGGATGACATCGTGCTTGTCATCGTTTTGATGACATGCTACAACGGATGCACGAGGAAGCGCATGGGCATTCCCTGCCTGAGCCAACTGGAGGTGTTTCGCAATGTTGATGCGCACTGACCCCTTCCGCGAGATGGACCGCATCGTCCAGCAGCTGTCCGGCGCCTCGGGCACCTGGTCGAAGCCGTCCGTGATGCCGATGGACGCCTACCGGCAGGGTGACGAGTACGTGATCGCCCTGGACCTCCCCGGCGTGAGCCCCGAGGCGATCGACGTCGACGTCGAGCGGAACATGCTGACGGTGAAGGCCGAGCGTCGGCCCACCGAGCACTCCGACGGCGTGCAGATGGAACTCTCCGAGCGGCCCCTCGGCGTGTTCTCGCGGCAGATCATGCTGGCCGACACCCTCGACACGGAGCACATCGAGGCGGACTATGACGCGGGTGTCCTGACCCTGCGCATCCCGATCGCCGAACGCGCCAAGCCGCGGAAGATCGCCGTCGGCGACCGGCCCGGACGCCGGCAGATCTCCGGCTGACCGTCCTCCCGGCGCGGAGCCCGGTTCGGAAGTCCCCGTGTCCGGCGGGGTCCGGCGGGGTTCGGCGGTATCCGGCACGCACGCTCGCCGCGTTGCCGTGATCGCACGCACCGGACGCCGCCGGACCCGCTCTCCGGGCGGACGACGCCACCTCCGGAACTCGCTCCAGCAGCAAAGGACGGGCGCCGGCCACCTCCGGCATCCCGTCCTCCGCGTCCCGCCGCATGCCGGGTCCCCGTCCTGCGCCCGGCTGCTCACCCTCGAAGAGAAAGGCAACCGAACTCCCATGCACGACCAGCTTCGCGCGAACACGTCCCTCGCGGCCATGACGTACGAGCAGATGCTGGAGCGGGTGCGCTACGAAGGCGCCTACCCCACGCGCGCCCGCGCCGAGGAATCCGTCCACGCCGTCCTCGCCGCCCTCGGGCGCCGGCTCACCGGAGACGAACGCGTCGACCTCGCACAGTCACTTCCCGTCGAGGCGGCCCTTCCGCTGACCGCCCAGGTCCCCAGCGCGGAACAGCTCTCCGGCTGGGGCTTCGTGAAGGACCTGGCCTCCCGTACGGGGGGCGCCGCGGCCACCGCGCGCTGGGACGCCGGTGCCGTGCTCAAGATCGTCGCCGAACTCGCCGGCCCCGATCTTCTCGCCCGCGTCCTGCGCCAACTCCCGGACGGCTACGCCCTCCTCTTCGGTCAGGTCGAACTGCGCAGGCCGCAGCCGGTCGCGTGATCCGGCTCCCGGCTCCGGCGATCCGGAGCCGGAACGCGCCCGGAGCGCGTACGACCACCCCGCCCAGCACGGCATGGCACGGCACCACCCGGGTGCCGTGCCATGCCGTGCTGGGCTTCCCCCGCCCGCCGGGAGTCGTCACGGCGGACACGGTCTAGGATCGCCGGAATGAGCGAGAGCGTGATCAGACTCCTCCTCGCCGAGGACCAGTCCATGGTGCGCGAGGCCCTCGCCGCGCTGCTCGGCCTGGAACCCGACATCGAGGTGGTGGCCCAGGTGGCGCGCGGCGACGAGGTCCTCGACGCCGCCCGTACCCACGCGGTCGACGTGGCCCTCCTGGACATCGAGATGCCGGGCATGACCGGCATCGAGGCCGCCGGAGCGCTGCGCCGCGCACTCCCGGCCGTGAAGATCGTCGTCGTCACCACCTTCGGCCGCCCCGGCTATCTGCGCCGAGCGATGGAGGCGGGCGCCGACGCCTTCCTGGTGAAGGACGCGCCCGCCGCCCAACTCGCCGAGGCGGTGCGGAAGGTGATCGCCGGAGAGCGTGTCATCGACCCCGCGCTCGCCGCCGCCGCGCTCGCCGAGGGCGCCAACCCGCTGACCGAACGCGAACGGGACGTGCTGAGCGCCGCGGCGGACGGCTCCACCAACGCCGAGATCGCCGCGGTCCTCCACCTCTCGCACGGCACGGTCCGCAACTACCTCTCGACGGCCATCCAGAAGACGGCCGCCCGCAACCGGGCCGACGCGGTACGGATCGCGGCGGACAAGGGCTGGCTGTAGGCCGCCCCGGTTCCCGGCGCTCGGATCTCGGGCCTCGGGCCTTGAGACGGGGGGTTCGGGACTCGGGACTCGGGATTCGAGCTTCGCTGTCGGGCCATCACTCGTTCGAGGGAAATGAAGAGGTGCGCGGGCCGACGCTTGAGCTTCGGGAATCGGGTGTCGGGATGCGAGGTCCGGGCTTCGAGCGGTGTTGTTCATCCGGGAGGTAGGTAGGGGGGTTTGAGGAAACCTCCCCCACCTGCCACCCCGTCACGGCCAGCAAGTATGACTAATGGTGAGCAAGTTGCGGCAGAGAGTCACGCGCGCTTACGGTGCCCTCAATGAATCGACCCCGACGCGGTGTCTCAAGCACCAGGCCGGGGTCTCACCAAAGATCGCACCCAAAGAAAGACGATCTCGTGGCTACCCAGCACTTTAGCTCCGCCCTGCCCGCGCCCGCAGTCTCGCGCCCGTACCGCAGGGCCAACACCGGCTACGGCAAGCAGTCCATGTCCGGCCAAGTCGCTGTCGGACCGCGTGACTTCGCGTTCCTGCCGGAGCGTGAGCGGTATGTCGCCGCCTATGTCGACCACCTGCCCGACGGCGCTGCGATGGACATCAAGTCGCTGGCCAAGGACCTGCCCCTGTACGGGCAGATGGCCATCGGTACCGCTCTGCGCGCTCTCGGCGTGGCCGGGCACCTGCGTCGCGTACGCAGGCGGATGGAGGGGGACGGCGCGTGCCGGTGGGTGACGCTCACCTTCTGGTCGCGCACCGCCCACGACAACGAGTGGTGGACCGCCAGGCTCGACGCGGACAACGCCGCGACGGAGCAGCCTCCCGCGCGCCGTGACGAGCCGCGCCCCGAGCCGTGTACTGAGCCGCGCCCCGAGCCAGTGGTTCCCCGGCAGCGCAGTGGGGAGGCGCTCCCGGACCGGGTTCAGGTCCCGGCCCGGACATCGGAGGCGGTCACCCCGGCCGACCCCGGCCCGGACCTGCCGGTGTCCTCGGCGTCGCTGTCCTCTGCGCCGGTGTCCTCTGCGCCGCAGGGTGTGCCGGTTGCCGCCCCACCTGCCGCTGGTGTTCCTCCGGTTGCCGCGGGGCCCTCGCCCGCCTATGTCGCCCTGGCCGAACTCGGGCGCCGCGAGCCTCGCCTGGCGCTCTCCGCAGCGGACTGCGCGGCCCTGGAGCCGCTCGCCGCCGCCTGGTTCACGCGGGGTGTCAGTGCCGGGTACCTGACGTCGGCGATCATCGCCGGACTTCCCGAGCAGGTCGGATCACCCGTCGGGCTGGTGCGCCGCCGCCTCACCGACAAGATGCCGCCCCACCTGCCCGCGACCCCCACCCCGCCGCCGGTCCCGGCACCGGGCACCCCCGACGCCCCCGCACGCCGCCTCCTGGTGGAGTGCACCGACTGCGGACGCCCCGCCCGCGCCGAAGCACTCCCGGACGGCCTCTGCGCCCCCTGCCGCAAAGCCCACCAAGCCCCGCAGCCCGCCGAACCGGCTGCGGTCCCGGCACAGGTCGAACGCGATGTCCCGGCCCTCGTCGCCGGTCTCCGCAACCTGATGCGGACCCCCTGAACCCCGCAGACTCGGCGCAGCGCGCGGACTTCCCGGCCGCGCGCCGGGCGGCCGTCGTGGCGGCCGTGCAACGCCTCTTCCCGGCCGCTACAGCGTGACCGGTCGCGCCACCCGGACTACCCCGCGGGGGTCGGGGGAGAGCCACCGTCGTCCGGCTCCCCGCGCTGGAGCGGCAGTTCGGGAGGACCGTCCTCGCCGGACTCGACGATCCGCCACGAGTGGGCCGCCGGGTGGTCGTCGAAGAGCCCGCAGGCGTCGCCGAGTTCGTCCGTCGCGGTGCACCAGAACAGCACCACCCGGTACATCCTGGTGTCGGTCCACCGCACCCAGAGCGCTCCGCCGAGCCGATCGTCCTCCCACAGCAACTCGGCGTGCTCGGCGCGGTGGTGCTCCGCCAGCTCGCAGCGCAGCCGCCGGGATGGCCCTCCGGTTCCTCCCGGGGTGGTGGCCGTCCCCACGACCTGCGCCGGAGGCGGCATCAGGGCGGTGGAGGGGCAGCGGCTCAGGGGGAGGGCGGACTTCTCGGGCCCTTGCCGTCCCGCACTCACCGGTCGCCGACCGAGGTGTGCCACTCGCCCCGGGACAGGTGGACGACCCCGTCCGGGGTGATGCGGACCCGCGCCCCGAGCAAGGGGAGGGAGCCATCCGTGTTGAGCCGGTTCCGGAGGCGTTCCAGTACGTCCCAGAGGCGACGCGGGCCGCTCTGGTGCACGGCGGGAGGGTCGGTCCAGTCGGCGGACGCGCGGGCCCACGAGCCGTCCGGATGCACCAGGTAGGCGGTACGCGTCTTCCCTCGGATGCCGAAACCGAGCTCCACCCCGGGCGCGGTGACCTCCAGCATGGACCGCAGCTCCCACGCGTTCTCCAGGTCCACCACCGGGTAGCGGCCCGTGCCGATGTCGTCGCCCTCCGCCTCGTGCGCGTAGGCGAACAGCTCGGTGCAGGAGTCCGGGTAGTCGTCGCCTGACCGGGCCGGCATGAACCCGGCCATGTCCCGCTCGACCTGCCCCACCACGTCCCCGTTGGCGCGCTTCCAGCCGGTGACGATCAGGGTCGTACGCGCCAGCGTCATGGCGAGCCGCCCGCCGGGCACGAGCGAGGCGAGCACCGCGCGGAGGCCGGGCCCCGGCGGCAGTCCGACCGTGGACACGATGCGCTCGTACGTCCCCGGCACGTGCTCGGTCGCGTCGGCCGTGAGCATCGTCGGGTGATACCCGAGCTCCGCGAGCCGTTCGCCCGCTGCGGAGGAGAGGTACGGGTCCACGTCCAGGCTCGTCACGTGTTTGTCCCCGATACGGAAGGACGCGTACGCGGTGAGCCCGCCCGCCCCCGTACCCAGGTCCAGCAGCGGAAGCCCGTCCCCGAGCCGCGCGTGCCGGAGCATCCGGACCGTGAGGCTCGGCAGCGTCGCCGACGACGTGGGCAGACCTTCGGGCCGGTCCTCGGGTGTGGCGTGGTCCGCGTGTAAGCCGCCCACCCTGGTCACCAACGACCGGTCACCGTACGCCGCTTCGGCCCAGGCGGACGGGTCGCCCGCCCCGTCGCGCAGGGCCCACGCCCCCGTCCCGTCGGGCTCCCACCAGCGGGGCACCAGCTGATGGCGCGGTACGCGCGCCACCGGCGGGAGCCAGCGGGACACCGGGTCCACGATGTCGGAGGCGAGTCGCTCCGCTTTGGTCTGCCAGTCCATGGGGCGGCCTTTCAGAGAGGGGTGATGGGTCGGGTGGGTCTGATGGGTCGGGTGGGTCTGATGGGTCTGGTGCATCCGTGATGGACGTCGAGAGTGTGGGTGCCGGCGGGGCGCGTACGCCTCCGAGTCGCGCCACGCGCCCCGCCTTCGGGTGGATTTCGTCCGGTACTCCGGCGTCCGCGCCACGTGCCGTGCGTCGCGGACGCCGGGAGCCGTGGTCCGGGCCACGTGTTCCGGGAGCCGCGTTCCGGGCTACGTGTTCCGGGCCACGTCAGAGCGATGCGCCCCGACTCCGCGCGTTGCACCGGGCGTTCTCGGCCCGCAGCCGCTCCATGGGAGTCGCCGGACGTACGTGCTCGGGCGCGGCCTCCCATTCGAGCCCGCCGGCGAGAGGGCGTATGGCCCAGTAGGGGCCTGAGCGTCCTCGGAACTCCCCGACACGGTCCTGACGGCTCGTGTCGACCATGAGTGCGCCGAGGGTCGGAGGCGGGGGACCCATGGCATTCGGACGCGCGTTCTCACCGGACACCTTTCGCTCCTCTCTGTAGCGAATTCACTACGGGGGGTCCTCAGGGTGTCCTAGAGTCAACTTCCCTTCAACTAGCGAAAATGGAAGGAAGAGGAGGCCCACGGCATGGTCAACCGCCTGGAGTTGAACCCGGAAGCCAGCCCGCGCGCGGCATACGGTGCGCGCATCAGACGAATGCGGGAGAGGCGCGGGTGGAGTCAGGAGGAACTGGCGTCCCATCTGACATATTCCAGCCAGCATATTTCAGCGGTTGAAACTGCTCGGAAACCGCCAACTCTCCGCTTTTCACGGGAGCTCGACGCTGTATTCGGCATCACAGGCTCGGCCGAATCGTTCGAGAGCGAGTGGCGCGAGATCCGGCACGGCGTGCTGCTGGAGGGGTTCCCCGAGTACGTCGCGTACGAGGGGCGGGCGGTGGAGATCCGGCTCTTCGAGGTGGGGATCATCCCTGGCCTGTTGCAGACGCCGGAGTACGCACAGGTGCTGGCGTACAGCGCGGTGCGCAGGGGCGTCATCACCCCCGAGCAGGCGGACGAACGGGTGGCCTTCTTGGCGGAGAGGCAAGCGGTGCTGGCGCGGCCCCGCCCGCCCATGACCATGGTGGTGATGGACGAGAGCTGCATCCGCAGGCAGGTCGGAGGGGCCAAGGTGATGGACGTGCAGCTGGCGCGCCTCGTCGAGTTCGCCGAGCTGCCGAACACCGTGCTCCACATCGCCCCCTACGACATGGGCGAGCGCCGTCCGTTCAACCTCCCGATGAACCTGCTCACGCTGGCGGACCTGTCCGTGATGGCCTACGCGGAGTCCCAGATGCGTGGTCACCTGGAGCGCGAAACGACTTCCGTGCTCCCTCAGTTGGTGGCCTACCATCAGCTACAGGCCGAAGCGCTGTCTCAGGCGGCCTCGGTGGCCATGATTGAAAAGGCACGAAAGGGCACCCCATGACGTCCGAGTCCCCCCGTTGGTTCAAGTCGTCGTACAGCGACAACGGTGGCAACTGTGTCGAGGTCGCTGCCAACCTGGCCGTGGCGCACAACGTCGTACCTGTCCGTGACTCCAAGATCCCTGGTGGCCCGGTCCTGGGCTTCACCACCGACTCCTTCACTTCGTTCGTGACGGGCGTGAAGGCCGGAGAGTTCGGCGCCGTCTGACCCTCGGTGCCGGGCCAACCTCACCAGGCAGAAGGAAGTCCCCCCGTGCGCCGCACGGTGGGACTTCCTCGTGTCCGGAGATCAGGTAGGCGTGTTTTCGCCTCGGTAGCGCCGGTGTCGTCGGCCTACGATCACCACGCGAGGCGAGCTTCGCCCCGCGTGGCACGCGTGATCGTGATCGAGCGCCGGCGAAAGGGCACCCCGTGGCAACCGAGTCCCCCCGTTGGTTCAAGTCCTCCTACAGCGACAACGGCGGCCAGTGTGTCGAGGTCGCAGCCAACCTCGCCGTGGCCCACGACCTCATACCCGTCCGTGATTCCAAGGACGTGCGTGGCCCGGTCCTGGGCTTCACCGCCGGCTCCTTCACGTCGTTCGTCGCGGGCGTCAAGGCCGGCGAGTTCGACGCGGTCTGATCAAGCACTGGAGAGAGGGCACCCCGTGGCAACCGAGTCCCCCCGTTGGTTCAAGTCCTCCTACAGCGAGAACGGTGGCCAGTGTGTCGAGGTCGCCGTCAACCTCGCTACGGCGCGCAACCTCGTACCCGTCCGTGACTCCAAGATCCCCGGTGGCCCGGTCCTGGGCTTCACCGCCGACTCGTTCACCTCGTTCGTGGCGGGTGTGAAGGCCGGCGGGTTCGGCGTCGCCTGATTGAGCAGCTGCGGCGGGGCATCCCGTGGCGACTGAGTTCCCGTAGCGCATATCAACCCTGCACCCGCAGGGCCAGACCTGCGAGAAGAGCCCAGCAGATGTCGGCAAGTGCGAGCCCGGGCAGGTGACTTGTCCCTCCGACAGTAGTCGGGCACCTGCCCCATGTGTGACAGCCGTTGGCAGTCGGGCGCCACGAGCGCGCTTGATTGCCAACGGCTTCGTTCGCCCTGGAATCCTCAGATCTTGTTCTTGCGTCGCGCTACAGGAATCATGATGGCCCACAAGAGGAGAAGTAGCCCACCGAGACCCGCCACGACGGTTCCTCCCTTACCTGAGGCAGACAGGAGGTAGATGCCGTAGGCAAGGAGGAGGAGGAGGCCCAAGAGGGGACCGGCAACTGCCATGACGGTCATGCTCTTACGGGATCCCATGGAGCCCAGCCACGGCGGCCACCAGCCGGATCATTGCTCATCTTCTTCTCCTCCACCTTCTCGCGGCCGATGCGCGGCTTCGTGACTTGTTGTGGCCCAGCGATGCTCACTCGAGAGCGTCGGATGTCATCTCCCCAGCCTCGTGACGGAGGAGTACGTCGGCGAGCCCCAGGACGAAGCCGGGAGGGGTGGGAAGCACTGCTCGACGTACCATCCCTGCAAGGTTCTCCGGCCGGCATCCCGTAGCCTCCGCCGTGGCGCGGTCGGACGGAGACATGTGTGCTGGGAGGGCGGAAAACGATGAGTGTGGCTGAGAGTTGGTCCCGGGTGATGACTCTTCTTCGACAGCACGCCCCGGTCGATCACGCGGATCTGCCAGGACCCGCTACGGAGCAGATGCTCGTGGCCGCCGAGGAACGGATGGGGATCTCCCTCCACGGGGATCTACGGACCTGGCTGTTGCAGAACAATCTGGATCTGCCTGAGGAAGACGTCGACGACGAAGTGGCATGTTGCGGCTTCGACGGGTTCCCGGACGAGGGGAGTTTCTATCTGGGCATCCGGGCGATGGAGAGGCTCTACGCCAACCGCTCCAGGCCTGGTGGATTCGACCCTCCGGACCAGCCGGACAATCCGTTCTGGCGTAACGAGTGGATCCCGTTCCTGTCGGACCAGGACGGCTGGATGGGAAAGTTCATCGATGTGAGGGACGGGCGTGTCGGCCGGTGGTTCGTGGGTGACATCACGGTCACGGGCGAATACGAGTCGCTGGCACAGTATTTCGACTCCGTGGCGGAGAAGCTGACGAGCATCGCCGATGGAAGCTATCCGGTCTGTCGGGTCGCCGGAGGCCGACTCGTCTGGTCGTGAGACGGTTGCCCACCGCATGACGAGGTTCGCCGGTCCATGACCGTCCGGATCGTGGGAAGGTCCAGCGCCCGTTCGCGCGGCGTTCGCACGAGGTCCAGGCGTGCAGCGGCATCCATGGTGCAGAGGCGGTAGCCGGCCGGGCTACGCCGACAGCCAACCCACTCCTTCCACAGACTTTGACCTGCTCCCCGCGTTCTCCTCGCACAGCGAGAACGGCGGGCCAGTGCGTCGAGGTCGCAGCCGACCTCGTGGCCGCGCACGACATCGCACCCGTTCCGTGACTCCGGGGTTGCGACTGGCCCGGTCTCAGGCCTCCCTCACACGTGCCGCAGGGCTCTGCCGCACCCGTGGCGGGTGGCCCGTGCCGACTCCACGTAGGTGAACGTCACGCGCACGTACCGGGGTTCGCCGCCCGCCCGAGCGCGACCCGGCCAGGATGAGAGGTGCGATCCTCCGCCTCGTACCCTGGTGATCACAACCTTGATCTGCCCCTGCCGGGTTTTCTGCCGTAGCCGCAACCAGGCTGCGAAGTGCGGTAGTTGAACCGGCTCTCGAAAGGTGAGCGTGTGACTTCCAGGCAATCCCACGAAGACCCGGCACAGAAGACCGACCAGCGGTCGCGCCCGTCGTCCCGCCGGACCGCCGCTCCGGGGAAGGCATCTGGGCCTGCCACGGGCTTTGCGGCATTGCAGGCCAGCGCGGGCAACGCGGCGGTGGTGCAGATGCTCCGTGAGGCCGGCCACTCCTGGGCCCAGGAGCAGCACCAGCACTCGGCCGACTGCGGGCACCGGCAGACCGAGCGGCCCTCGGTGCAGCGGTCCGCGACCGATACCACCGTGGCGCGGGCCGAGGACGAGCACGCGCACGACACCGGGCCGGAGGGGCAGAGCGCGCTGTTGGCCGCCGCCATGAGGTCGCCGAGCGAGGCGCTGTCCTCGTCGATCGTGGCGAAGGCCGGGGCGTTCTACCAGAACGACGCCCTCGCCTCCACCCGCGTCCACCACGGCATGGTGGCCCAGCGTGCCACGGAGGCCATGGGGGCCGCGGCCATGACCGTCGGCAACCACATCTTTCTCTCCGCCGGGGCCGCCGCCAGCGAGGAGCTGATCGGCCACGAACTCAGCCACGTCGACAAGAACCTCAAGGGCGTGACCGAGACGGGCCACACCAACGGTGCCGGGGTCACCGTGACCAGCCCGCGCCAGGACTCCGAACGGGCCGCCGAACGGGACGGCAGCGCCTACGCCGCCGGACAGCGGACCGCCCCGTCCCTCGTCGCGTCGCAGACGGGGGCGCACGCCGCCGCCGGTCCCGTGCAGCGGATGCCCGAGGAGGAGGGGCGTCGGATCGCCCTCCAGGACGGTCCGCAGGAACTCAGCGTCGAGGACCACATCGCGTCGTTGCCCGAGGACAGCGAACAGGAAGTGATTCTCCAGCGCGGCATCACGCCGACGCAGCGGAAGGCCATGGTGAAGGAGGTCATCCGCGGCTCCTTCATCAGCCTCTCGAAGATGACGGCGAAACCGGACGAAGATGCCACGAAGCCCGATCCCGAGCATGTCCAGGGATACGTGAACCAGGCGCGCAACGACGACGTCGCCAAGCTCATCGAGTTCTCGACGAAGTCCAGTATCGCCACCGGGTTCGCCGCGGAAGCCTCCTTCGGCATCGTGCTCACCATCAAGATCAAGAGGAAGTACCTGGCGAAGGGCGCGACCGGTAGCGAGAGCGGCTGGATCGCGCGACAGGGAGCGCCCTACGACATCGTCGGGATCGAGCGGAAGGACCAGGGGGTGGAGGAGCTGGCTCCACTGACCGAGGGGGAGTTCCGCGAAGTGGTCAAGAAGGAGGAGATGGCCGAGCTTCTTCTCAAGGTGCAGGACACGGAGGGCAAGGTGGCGCACATGAGCTCGATCGACCCTACGAAGAGGGTGGCAGAGGCGCTCAAGATCCGCGACTATCAAAAGGCGGTGTACGGGTCCTGAGGGTCGTCCCGCCAGGAGTTGCCGGACAACCCTCAGCCGTTCCGGCCCGCAACGTCACTCACGTGGCTGCGCCCCTGTGCAACAGCTCCTTCAGGCCTTCCCACGATCGATTCGTCAGCACTGGCTGAACCGATCTGTCACGGAGCGGCAGGACAATCGGCGGGCGTCCCGTGCGGCGGCGGCCACCGCCAGTCAGCGCAGTCGGCAGCACCAGGTGAACCGCGTCCGGCCTCCTGGCGATACGTCGAACGGGCCGGGCCCGTCGGGCCGGGGGCGCCTACGCACGTCGGGCCCGTACCGAAGCACGGGCCCGACAGGTCGCGTGACGAGCGTCACGCGTGACCGGGTTCGCGGCCCGATCGAGTCCTCCAACCACAGAGCAACTCATGGCCAGAAGAATTGCGCAGGTTTGCCGTAGGTCCAAATTTCCGGACGGTCCCGGACGATTTCCGGAAAGGAGTGCGGGTCGGCGTGCCCCCTTGGTCAGCATCCCCGGACAGTCCCGGACGGTGTCGGCAGAGGCTTCGAAGGTCTGCCGCCAGTGAGCGGCTGAAAATGCTCTGGTTGGCCAATTCCAGCCCCCACAGGAGGATTTGCTCTGCCGTTGGAGTACGTGCATGCTCGCTTTGCGCGCAAGCGCCGGAGGGGGTCGCGCCTCTCCGTAGCACCACGCCTCCAACCACAGACCGACAACTGAAACTCTGGTGAGCGCGCTCATGAAAACGCTGCACATCTCCATCACTCTGGGCTCCGGGCCCGCATTCGCCGGCCCCGGCTGCGTCCTGTGCCCCTCCCCCCGCTCCGGCTTCGGCTTCTCCGGCCGCGCTGACACGGCGCAGCCCGCCACCCATCGCGGCTTCCGCCTCGTTCGGGTGCTGCTGGCGCTGGTCTCGGTCCTGGTCCTGGCGTGGGGGGTCGTCTACGGCCACGCCGTCGAGTGCGTCGCCGCCGTGATCGCGGCCATTCTCGTCGACGCGACCGCCGCGCTGCTGCGCGCCGGCAAGAAGCGCTGAGCCATGGCCGTCACTCTCGCTCCGGAGATCAGGTACCGCAGCACCGTCGCGAGGTACCTCCGCGAGAACGGGGGCACAGAGGACATGCTGGCCGAGCGCCTGGGCGTCTCGCCCGGCATGGTGACCAGCTATCTCACCGCGGAGATCGTGCCCGACCCGCAGACCTTCCTCCGCCTGCGCAGCCTGCTCGGCGTGCCGGGGCGCGACCCCCGCGGGCTCGACTCTTTCTACGTTCAGCTTCTGGCACGCGCGCAGAAGAAGGCGCGCCGGCGTACGAGCAGCATCCAGAGCCGGCACGTCCCCCTCACCGGGGTCCCCGACCCGCTGGTGGCCGAGTCGGCCGAAGAGGTCATGGCGAAGTTGCGCGACGTCTACGAGTGGGCCTTGCGCCCCTCGTACCGCGAGCTCCAGGAGCGGTCAGGAGATCTCCTGAAGCGCTCCACGATCGGGGACTTGCTGCGTGCCGACCGCAAGGTGCTGCCGCGCTTCGACCGGTACGCCCGTTTCCTCGAAGTGTGTGGAGTGAGGGACCTGACGTACTGGGTCGCGGCCTGGCGCAAGTTCGCACCACCCAGCGACGTGCGGGGCCACTGGATGGCGCAGGCCGCGGAGGAGCAGCTCCGGGCCGAGATCCGCTAGAAGGCCGTCGAGGACGCGGGCCACGGGCATGGTGCCCGTGCCGCCCGTCCCCCGTGGCGGGGGAGGTCCGGACCCGGCGGCGATGGTTCGGCGCGGCGCCAGGTGAGACCCGTCCGGGGCCCTGACCTGGCCGGAGCCCTGACCTGGCGTTACGAGAGCTTCGTCGATGGTTGTCCGTGCCGCCGCCCCGACCGTCGTGCCCGCCCGCACCGGGCACCGGGACCGCCGGGGCGTCGACGCTTCCCCCGCAGGGCATGCCGAGGCGGGCCTCTGGCCCTCGGTTCCCCGGCGCTCGTCCCGCCCGCCTCACCGTCCTACGGCTCCACGACCGTCGTGTCAGGGTCCAAGGGTTGTCCCGCACGTCCTGGCGGGTGCGCGACGACGGCTACGGCACCTCGCCGCGTTGTCGGAACGTCCGCATACATCCAGGAGGCGGACGCCCCTCCGCCGTGCGATGCACCGCATCCGACGCCGCACACTGATCCACCACGCATTGCCGGACTACCCTTGGAGTTGCTTCCCGGCCGACGGCTCCTCAGGTTCCGACGGCCCCGGTTCACCGTTGATCCCGTTTCCCCCAACACTTCTGCCGGCGCTGGAGCCGACGCCGGAGCGGACCCGAACTCCGCTTCCCCGGCGTCACCTCGGACGACTCCTGGCGGCGGGGGAGGGCGCCCGCGCATGCGGCGCCCCCCTCCGAGCCGTCCCACCGTGCAGCGGAAGGTTCACCGTGACCTCGCGTCACTGGTTCCGTCGTCCCGCACCCACTTCTCCCACGCGCGCGGGGCGACCCGCCCCCGCCCCCACCGCGCCACCCCCGGCGGCACCGTCCGCCTCCTACCGTTCCGTTCTGCGCACCCCCGGTGCGGCGGCTTTCTTCCTCGCCGCCGCGCCCGCCCGCGTCGGGGTGGCCATGACGGGTCTCGGCCTGGTCCGGCTGGTCCATACGGAGACCGGGTCCTTCGGGGCGGCCGGTCTGGTCACCGGTGCGTTCGCCGTGGCGGAGGCGCTGGTGGGCCCGCAGGCGGGCTGGCCCTCGCGGCGCAGCGGCGTACGGCCCCGAAGCCCAACGGGCTCGCCCCGGCCCCGAAGCCCAACGCGAGGCCCGCCCCGAAGACCACCTCCGGGCCCGCTCCGGACCGTACGGCCGTACCCCGCTCCGGAACCCGGGCCCTGCTCTCCCGGAGTTTCGCCACCCTGCTGGTCGCCAACCTGGCCCTCGGGGTGTTCTTCGGCTCGACGCAGGTCTCCGTGAGCGCCTTCGCCGGAGACCACCGTGCCGCCCCGGCGGCCGGGCTGCTGTACGGGGTGACGGGCGTGGCCGGCCTGTTGGCGGGGCTGGCCTACGGGAGGTACGGGCCGGCCTGCGGGAGGTACGGGCGGGACGTCCCGCCCGCGTCCCAACTCCCGTACATCCTGGCCTTTCTGGCCTGCGCGTCACTGCTGCCCCTGCTCGCCCGTACTCCCTGGCAGCTCGGCCTGGCCCTGCTGCTCCCCGGTGCGGGGGTCGCGCCGTGCGTCATCGTCTCGTCGTCGCTCGTCGAGTCGGTCGTGTCCCGGGCCGCCCTGACGCAGGCCTTCACCTGGGCCAACTCCGCGAGCGCTGCGGGCATCGCGCTCTCCGCGGCGGCGGTCGGCCGGCTCGTCGACGGTCCGGGCGGGGCGGGAGCCGGCTTCGCCGTGCCTTTCGTCGCCCTGACCGTCGCGGCGGTGCTCGCCCGGTCCGACACGACGCTCAGGCCCCGTCCCCGGCCCAGTACTCCGCGAGCATCTCGCCCGGCCAGGCCGGTTCGCGGACCGGGCCCCGGGGACCCATCGCGGTGAACCAGGGGGCGAGGTCGTAGACCGGCGTCCCGTCCACCGCGTCGAGATCGGCCACCCGCAGATCGAGACCGTCCACCCCGAGCAACCGGGGGAAGCTGGTGGCGAGTTGGTTGGGGCGGCGGTGGTTGCGGTGGGCGAAGGTGCCGGTGGGTGGCCAGGCCGGGTTGTTCCGGGGGCTCCTCGCGTGCAGGGCCACGTCGCCCGGGTCGGCCCGGTCGAAGTGCCAGACGACCACGAGGTGCGAGAACTCCTCCAGCCCGCGCACGACCTCCGGCGGGAAGTCCGGCCGCAGCCGGATCACCGCCTCGACGCCGCCCCAGTGGTCGTCGGCCACCTCGCGGCGCCCCCCGACCACGGTCCCGATCGGCTCGATGCCCAGTGCGTCCGCCATGCCCGTCCCCCCAGCCCGATCCCGACGAAGGACCCCAGCCGTCAATGTAGCTTCGACAGATGCTTGTTGGCGCGTTCGGCCACCGCGGTCACCGACGGGATGCCGCGGTGGCGCAGCGGCGACAGGAGGCGCCGGACCTGGACGACCGCCGCTTCCGCCCGGCCCGACTGGATGCCCTCCTCCATCGAGTCCAGCAGCCCGCCCCACGTGACGCAGGACTCCTCGACCCGCCCGTCCGCCATCTGGGCCGCCCCCAGGTGCCCCAGGGTCACCGCGTGGGTGCGGCGGAAGGCCGCGCCCCGGGTGCGTACCGAACGGCCGAACTCGCGGATCGCGCCCTTGCGGTCGCCGAGCACCTCCAGCGTGCGGGCGGTCTCGTGGGCGAGCGACGCCTCGCCGAAGAAGAAGGTCCGGTGCGGCTCGGGCACCCCCGCGTCGGCATCGGCCAGATCGTTCTCCGCGCGCAGCAGCGCCTTCACGGCGCTGCGGGTGCGGCCCGCCGCCGCGAGCGCCCGGGCGTGCACCACGCCGAGCAGCGCGCGTTCGCGCGGGGTCGCTCCGGTGTAACGGCGGTCCTGCACGGACGCCTCGGCGAGGGTGAGCGCGTTGGCGAAGTGGCCCAGGTCCAGGGCCTGGTGGGCCATCGCGCGCAGGATGTGGCCGCCCAGCGGATGGTCCTGGGCCTGTCCGGCGAGTTGGAGTGCGAGGACGAAGTAGCGCTGGGCGAGCGGGTTCTCACCGCTGTCGAAGGCCATCCACCCTGAGAGGTAAGCGAGTTCGGCCGCCGCCGACTCCATCTCCCGGCGTACCCGCTCGTGCGCGTACCGGCCGTGCAGCAGATCGCGGACGTCGGTGTGCAGGTACTGCACCAGAGCGGTGCGGCCGTGCCCGCCGCCACGCCGCTGGTCCACCGCCGAGAAGGCGAGGGTCAGTTCGCGGACGGTCGCCACGTCGCCCTGGGCCACGCGCAGGTGGTTGGAGACCCGCTCGGCCGGTTGCGGCGCGGGTCCGGCGGACGACGGCTGGCGGTCGCCGGAAGGGGCCGCGAGGACCGCCGTGGAGTACACGATCCCGGCCAGCAGGTTCCGGCGGTCCGGGTGGAGGTCGGCCCGGCCGAGGTCCGCCAGTACGGTCAGGGCGTCGGCGGGCGGGCCGAGCGGCGCCGGGCCCGGGGCGCCGAACCCCAGCTCGGCGACGGTGACCACGCGTTTCAGCCGCCGGGACAGGGCGAGCGCCAGGACGGCGGGGGCCGAACCGGACGGCCGGGTGCCGCCGACCCACATGGACACGTGCGAACGCCCGATCAGCGGACTGCCCGGATCGTCCGGGCTCCGGCCCTCCGCCGCCGCCCGGTTGAAGGCGCTCGCCGACTGGGCGCGCGACCAGCCGGCCTCGCCCAGGAGAGACGCCAGTTGCTCGTTCCGTGTCCGTGTCATCCCGCGACCCCCGATGCCCGTGCCCGACCCCACCGCACCCCGCGTGTGCCCGGAGACGGAGAGCTCTCCCCGGCCGCACGCCGACGGGGCTCAAGGAACCACGGTGGCCGGGAGCCCGTGCGGCGAATACCCGCACGTCACCCGGGCCGGTGTACACGGAGTCGATCCGCGTCCGGTCCGGTACCGGTCCGCGTCCGGGTGCGGCCGTCCCTGTCGATCTTTGACCACTTTGATCAGCCGGGCGGGGTGTCGGCCGCCCGCGCGGGCCCGGGATGCGGTTCGCTTCTCGTACCGCAGCTCACCCCCGGAGCGGGTCCCCGCTCGCCCCGGCCCATCGGCGGCGGACGCGTACCGGGCCATCCCGCGCGGGCCGCCAGGAGGACCGATGAACACCAGCACCGCACAGGACGTACGGCCATGGGATCCGGGCATCGACGTGGACGCGATCACCGACGCCATCGAGCACGCGAGGGCGGACCGGGCGGGCGTGCCGCCGCGGTCCGTCGTCAACGCCGGCACCGACGAACTCGTCGCCCACTTGCGGAAGCTGATGAGCGCGGACGAGTACGGACACGACGAGCCGGACCGGGGCGCCGTCCGGCTGCTGTTCCGTGCCGCCTACCGCCATCTCTCCCTCGCGGTGCGGCCCGACCCGAGCACCCCGGACCTCGCCGCGTACGCGTACTGGCGTACGGTCGCCTCCCTCACCGCCGCCTTCCGCGACCTCTACTGCGAACAGGGGCGGGACGGCGCGTGAGCCGTCCCGCCCCTGTTCGCGTGCGGGGAAGCGGTGGTCGGCGCACCGTGCGTACCGGCAGGAGCGCCGGCGCGCCGCAGGGGCGGACCGCCGAGGCGTTGAACATCCCGTGGGCCGGCGTCAGCAGGAAGCGCGACAGCCAGGCCCGGGCGGCGTCCAGGACCGGGGCGAGGCGCCGGCGCGCAGAGGGCGGCCGGGCGGATCGGTTCAGCCGGTTCAGCCGGGCAGCGACACGCGGCGGGCCGCGTCGGGCGGACCGGTTCGGACGGCCGCCGACGTGTGGCGGGCCGCCGGGCGGATCAGTTCAGCCGGGCCCTGGCCGCGCGGGCCGCACGCCGTATCGACTCCGCCGCCGTCGGCTCGATGCCGCCGATGACGTCCGCGTACTCCTCCATCTCCGATGCCCCGTGCAGGAAGTCCCCGCGCTGGACCAGGAGTTGCGCGCGTTCGTACCGCAGGCGCGCCGGATGGGAGGGCAGCAGGAGCGAGAGCTCGACCGCCCACAGTGCCACGTCGCTGCGCTCGGGGCGGGCCGAGGCCCAGGCGCGGATGTTGTTGAGGATGCGCAGCACGATCGCCTGCGGCCGGGCGGGCGTCGGCAGCGACTCGCGCAGCGGCACCCCGGTCGAGCCCGCCACCATCAACTCGGCGTCCTCGCCGGTCAGTACGACGCCCCCGGCGAACGGATCGGCCAGCACGTGCTCGGCCGGATCGCCGAAGCCGACCACGAAGTGGCCCGGCAGCGCGACCCCGTGGACCGGGGCTCCCGCCCGCCGCGCCACCTCCATCCACACCACGGAGAGCAGGATCGGCAGCCCCCGGCGGCGGCGCAGCACCCGCTGGAGGAAGGACGACTCCAGCCGCTGGTAGTCGGGGGAGGCGCCGCAGAAGCCGTAGTGGCCGCCGAGCAGTTCGCCCAGCGCCGTCGCCCAGTCCAGCGGGGTGGCCAGGCCGTGCGGGAGGAGACCGGCCAGCCGGTCCAGCTCGATCTGCGCCGCGTCGATGCCGTACGGATCGGGGTCGCCGGGCGGCGGCTCGGGCATCGCCTCCGCGCCCACCAGCAGGCAGAGCAGCGCGAGATCGGGCCGCTGCGAGCGGGCCTCCTCGGCGAACCGCGCCCGCCGCCCGGCCCTGGAGAAGTCCTCGGAAGCCGATCCGTCGTCCACGGGGTCCACGTCTGACACTGTTCCGCCGCTCCGAACGCCCGTGCCGTTACGCGGAACGGAAGTGGTGGTACCGGTGGTGGGTCACGAAGCCCGTCCGGTCGTACATGGCGATCGCCCCGGCGTTGTCCTCCTCCACCTGGAGCCAGGCCGCCGAGGCGCCCTCCGCCAGCGCGGTACGGGCCAGCGCGGTCATCACCGTGGTGGCGAGACCCCGGCGCCGGTAGTCCGGGTTCACTTCCATCGCCCCGAAACCGGCCCACCGGCCGTCCACCACGCACCGGCCGATCGCGGCGGGCGCCCCCGACGGATCGTCGCCCGGCACGGTCGCGAACCAGACCGACGGACCCTGGGCCAGCACCCGGAGCATCGGGGCCGAGTCCGCTCCGGCGCGGTGGTAGCGCTCCAGCCACCGGGCGTCGGCCGTCCGGTCGAGCAGCACCCGGGAGATGTCCGAGTCCTGGTCGCCGACCGGCGCCAGCGCGGCGATCCGCACCTCGGCGGAGACCTCGCGCCGCCAGCCGCGGTCCTCCAGCTCGGCGCAGAGCGCCTCCTGGGAGTCGGCGGCCCCGGTTCCGGCCTGGACGTACGCGGGCAGGCCGCGCTCCGCGTACCAGCGCGTCGCGTGTGCCAGCGCGTCGGCGACCGGCATCCCCGGATCGCCCAGCGGCAGGACCGAGTTGGCGCGGCGGGTGAAACCGCTCGCGGCGCGCAACCGCCACTCGCCCAGCGCCTCGCTCTCCACCGGCTGCCAGGCGCGGGCCGTCACCCGGGTGAGTTCCGCGAACGTGGCCGCGGGGCCGGGACGGCGTGCCGGGGCGGGGGGAACGACCTTGCCGGCGACGAGCGTGGATTCCGCGATGTGGACGCCCTGTCCGCTCCTGGGTGTGATCCGTAGCACGCCCGCGTCCCAGGATGTGAGAACGCCGACGGTGTCCGTGAACCCGGCGCCCTCGGCACCACCCTCGCAACGGCGGCGGACGGACACGCGTTTTCCCACATCAGCTTGGGTAATACGGACCTCAAGGCGTCCGCCGACGGTGAATTCCACGGCTCCTACCGCCCCTCCTGTTCGGATCGTGCTGAACTACGGAGATACTAGGTGAGGGCATTATCGACGCCGCGCTCCCGCGCGAGAGCCAACGCCCTACCGAGGAGGAACGACAGCGTGACCTACGTCATCGCGCAGCCTTGTGTCGACGTAAAGGACAAGGCCTGCATCGAAGAGTGCCCCGTCGACTGCATCTACGAGGGTCAGCGGTCCTTGTACATCCACCCGGACGAGTGTGTCGACTGCGGCGCCTGTGAGCCGGTCTGTCCGGTCGAGGCCATCTTCTACGAGGACGACACCCCCGAGGAGTGGAAGGACTACTACAAGGCGAACGTCGAGTTCTTCGACGACCTCGGCTCGCCCGGTGGCGCTTCCAAGCTGGGGCTCATCGAGCGCGACCACGCCTTCGTGGCCGCGCTGCCGCCCCAGAACCAGTAACAACCCGCCTCAGCCGCGCCGCGGTCAGCACCACGCGGCAGCAGATGTGGCGCCCGGTCCCGTACGGCTCGTCACCGTGCGGGACCGCGGTGTTTTCGCCCGTACGAGAAAGCAGAGCTCCGTGTCCGCAGCACTCTCCTCCCGTCTCCCGGAATTTCCCTGGGACCGCCTCGCGCCCCACAAGGCCACCGCCGAAGCCCACCCGGACGGCATCGTGGACCTGTCCATCGGTACCCCCGTCGACCCGGTGCCCGCGGTGATCCAGGAAGCGCTCGCCGCGGCGGCCGACAGCCCCGGCTATCCGACGGTCTGGGGGACGACGGAACTGCGGGACGCGCTCAGCGGCTGGGTGGAGCGGCGCCTCGGCGCGAAGGACGTCACCCACCACCACGTCCTGCCGGTCGTCGGCTCCAAGGAGCTCGTGGCCTGGCTGCCGACCCAGCTCGGCCTGGGCCCCGGCGACAAGGTCGCCTTCCCGGCGCTCGCCTACCCGACGTACGAGATCGGCGCCCGGCTCTGCGGCGCGGAAGCCGTCACCTACGACGACCCGACCACGCTCGACCCGGCCGGGCTCAAGCTGCTCTGGCTGAACTCCCCGTCCAACCCGACCGGTCGCGTGCTCCGCGCCGAGGAACTCAGCCGGATCGTCGCCTGGGCCCGCGCCCACGACATCCTGGTCGTCAGCGACGAGTGCTACCTGGAACTCGGCTGGGAGGCCGAACCGGTCTCGGTGCTCCACCCGGACGTCAGCGGCGGCTCGTTCGACGGCCTCGTCGCCGTCCACTCGCTCTCCAAGCGGTCCAACCTGGCCGGATACAGGGCGGCGTTCATCGCGGGCGACCCGGCCGTCCTCGGCGAACTTCTCCAGATCCGCAAGCACGGCGGCATGATGACCGCCGCCCCGGTGCAGGCGGCCACCGCGGCGGCCCTCGCCGACGACACCCACGTCGCCGAACAGCGCGCCCGCTACGCCGACCGGCGCGCGGCGCTGCGGACGGCGCTGGAGGGCCACGGCTTCCGCGTCGAGCACAGCGAGGCGAGTCTCTACCTCTGGGTGACCCGCGACGAACCCTGCTGGGACACCGTGGCCCACCTGGCCGGACTCGGCATCCTCGTCGCGCCCGGCGAGTTCTACGGCCCGGCCGGAGACCGCTTCGTGCGGGTCGCGTTCACGGCGACCGACGAGCGGGTCGCGGCGGCCGTGAAGCGGCTGACCGCCTGAGCCGCACGGCCCGACCACGCCGAGGGGCCACGGGACCCGGTCCCGTGGCCCCTCGGCGTCGTCTCCTGCGGGTACGCGGCTCGTTCAGCCGCCGAGCGGCAGCGCCCCCGCGAGACGCTCGACGGGCAGCGAGCCGCCGGTCGCCTTGTTGGCGGCGCCACCGAGGACCTCGGCCGTCTGGCCGGTGGTCTTGCCGGCCTTGTCCTTGGCCTCGGGGGCGACCAGCTCGCCCGCCTGGTTCACCGTCTTCGCGGCGACCGGGACGGCCGTGCCGACCAGCTTGCCGCCCGTCTCGTTCAGCGTCTTCGCGCCCTGCTGGGCGGTGCTGTCGAGGGTGCTGCTCAGGTGCGTGCTGTCCAGCTTGGTCAGGCCGCCCAGGTCCGGCGTCTGCGGGAGACCCGCGGCGTTCGCGGCACCGGCCGCGCCGATCACCGGAGCGGCGGCGGCGATCAGCAGGGCGGCGCGGGCGATACGACGGGTCAGGGGGAGGGACATGATGCTCCTTCGGCGGGAAGTTCGGCAGTGCTCGTCCGGCGTTCCGGACGGACTGATCAACTGCGCCGGGGGAGGGGAAGGTTGCGGTGGGCCGAGGTAAAGAGTCGGTAATGCGTCGGATAATCCGCACCCCGGACGCATGGTCCGGGCACGAAGTTCCGGGCCGCCCGGAGTACCGTCACTTCCCTTGTGCCGCAAGGGAAATAGTGCGTTCGTCCAACGCTTCGGGCGGGTATCCGGCCGACCCGGCGGCAGATGGCCGGGATGGCCCCTGCGGGGGATCGGCCGCGCTACTGTGCGAGGCGCATCCGGACCTCGCCGGTGTCTGAATCTGCCGCATCCGCCGGTTTCGTCGCTTCCTTCGATCCTGCCGCGTCCGTGCGCCAGCCCGTACCCGGGGTCCACACCCGGCCCGCGTAGTGGATCTCGTCGATGCCGAGTTCGCCGGAGCGTGCGACCGCCCAGAGCGCCAGCGACCAGCCCCGCCGCGCACCCGCCGTCACGGCGGACGCGCCGGCACCGCCGGCCGCCTCCGCCCCGCCCGTCGCGCGCTCCGGAACCGGCACCGTGACCGTGCGCGTCGCCGCCGGGCCGGCGGACTCCTCGGCCGGCCGGACCCCCTTGCCGAAGTCCCGCACCAGCTCGGTGCGGAGCCGGTCCGGATCGCCCGGGGCGGCGGCCGTCGCGGTGACCGGCGTCGCGCAGTTCAGCGCGGCGGGGATCCGCCCGGTCAGCGCCGACGCCAGGAGCAGCGCGTCCGGCTCGTGCCGCGCGTACGCCTCCGGGAAACCGCTGCGCTGCACGCGCTGCGCCGCCTCCGTCAGCGGCAGGTCCTGGTACCCGCTGATCTTCGCGAGGTGCTCGTAGAACTTTCCGGACGCGTACACGGGGTCCTGGATCTGCTCCGCGGTGCCCCAGCCCTGCGAGGGACGCTGCTGGAAGAGGCCGAGGGAATCCCGGTCGCCGTAGTCGATGTTGCGCAGCTGCGACTCCTGGATCGCGGTCGCCAGCGCGATGGCCACGGCCCGCTCCGGCATCCCTCGCGCGGCCCCCACGGCGGCGATCGTCGCCGCGCTGGCGGCCTGGTCGGCGCCCATCTCGTACGTCTGTTCCTCGGCGTCCTTCGTGCCGTCGTCGTAGCGCACCTCGCAGCCGGTCAGCAGGTCCTTGCTGCCGGAGAGGTACTGCACCGCGAGATAACCGGCCAGCGCCGCGAGCACGACGAACGCCGCCAGCACCTGGTAGAGGCGGCGGCGGCCGGAGCGGTGGCCGGTGGGGGAGGAGAGTGTCGTCCGAGGCACGGGCATACCGTACTGGAGGGTACGGGGCGGGCCGGGATCCGTGCGGCCGCGAGAACCCCCGCCCGGAACGCCCCGGTGTCCGCCGGACGTTTCCCCCGTCTTCCCCCGGACTTCCCCTGTCTTCCCCCGGACTTCCCCGGTCTTTCCCCCGCCGTCCCCGGCCGCCCCCAGCGTCCCCCGGCAGAGTCGGGCCCGCCGGAGTAATAGGGTCGGAGCCATGGCCGAACGCACGCTTGACCTCGCTCTGGACGCAGCCGCACTCACCGCCCGGCTCGTCGACTTCCCGTCGGTGAGCGGGCAGGAGAAGGACCTGGCGGACGCCATCGAGGCGGCGCTGCGCGCACTGCCGCACCTGACCGTCGACCGGCACGGCAACAACGTGGTCGCCCGCACCCACCTCGGCCGCCCCGAACGCGTGGTCCTGGCCGGTCACATCGACACCGTGCCGATCGCCGACAACGTGCCCTCCCGGCTCGACGAGAACGGCATCCTCTGGGGCTGCGGCACCTCCGACATGAAGTCCGGCGTCGCCGTCCAGCTGCGGATCGCCGCGACCGTGCCCGAGCCCAACCGCGACCTCACCTTCGTCTTCTACGACAACGAAGAGGTCGCCGCCCACCTCAACGGCCTCGGCCACGTCACCGCCGCCCACCCCGACTGGCTCGAAGGCGACTTCGCCGTCCTCCTGGAGCCCTCCGACGCGCAGGTCGAGGGCGGCTGCCAGGGCACGCTCCGCGTGATCCTGCACACCGAGGGCGAACGCGCCCACTCCGCCCGCAGCTGGATGGGGTCCAACGCCATCCATTCCGCCACCCCGATCCTCGCGGCGCTCGCCGCGTACGAACCGCGCCGCCCGGTCATCGACGGCCTCGAATACCGCGAGGGACTCAACGCGGTGAAGATCGAGGGCGGCGTCGCCAGCAACGTGATCCCGGACGCCTGCACCGTCACCGTCAACTACCGCTACGCCCCCGACCGCACCGCCGAGGAGGCCATCGCGCACGTCCGCGAGGTCTTCGCCGACTGCCCGATCACCGGGTTCACGGTGGACGACCACTCCACCGCCGCCATGCCGGGCCTCTCGCACCCCGCCGCGAAGGCGTTCATGGAGGCCGTCGGCGGCACCGCCCAGCCGAAGTTCGGCTGGACCGACGTCTCCCGGTTCGGCGACCTCGGTGTCCCCGCCGTCAACTACGGTCCCGGAGACGCGCTCTACGCCCACAAGCGCGACGAACACGTGGCGACCGCACGGATCACCCACTGCGAGGAGCGCCTGCGCTCCTGGCTCACCAGCTGACCCACGGCATTACCCCGCCCGTAACCTCGACCGATCTAGGCTGACGGGGAACAGCCACAACGCAGGTCGGTGGAGGGAGCAGGTCATGGGCAACCCGGAGGACGCGCGGATTCCCGAGCACGCAGAGATCCCCGAGGGGGCGGTCAAGCCCGAGGAACAGCGGCTCGGCCCGGTGCTGCGCCGCAGGGACCAGGTGCAGCCCGGCACGACCGATCAGCGGCTGCTGGACTCCGAGGACGACTCGGAATGGGTGCACACCGACCCCTGGCGGGTCATGCGCATCCAGTCCGAGTTCGTCGAAGGGTTCGGGGCGCTCGCCGAGCTGCCCAGCGCGATCAGCGTCTTCGGCTCCGCCCGCACCGCGGCGGACACCCCGGAGTACGACGCCGGGGTGCGGATCGGCCGGGCGCTCGTCGACGCGGGCTTCGCCGTCATCACCGGCGGCGGCCCCGGCGCGATGGAGGCCGCCAACAAGGGCGCCAGGGAAGCGAAGGGGATCTCGGTCGGCCTCGGCATCGAGCTGCCCTTCGAATCCGGGCTGAACCCGCACGTCGACATCGGCGTCAACTTCCGCTACTTCTTCGTCCGTAAGACGATGTTCGTCAAGTACGCCCAGGGCTTCGTCGTCCTCCCCGGCGGCCTCGGCACCCTGGACGAACTCTTCGAGGCGCTGACCCTCGTCCAGACCGGCAAGGTCACCCGCTTCCCGATCGTGCTCTTCGGCTCCGCCTACTGGAGCGGTCTCGTCGACTGGCTCCGGAACACCGTGGTCGCCCAGGGCAAGGCGTCCGAGAAGGACCTGCTGCTCTTCCACGTCACCGACGACGTGGACGAGGCGGTGGCCCTGGTGACGAAGGAGGTCGGCCGGTAGGCCCCCTCCCCGCCGGTTTTCCGGTGCGCCCCCGGCCGTCCGGCCCCTCCCGGGGCCGGACGGCCGGGGCCCGGCACCCTACGCCAGCCCGCGCCGCGCCACCGCGGGCGGCCGGTGTCCGGCGATCGACGCGACCATGTCCAGCACCTGACGGGTCTCCGCCACTTCGTGCACCCGGTACACCTGGGCCCCCAGCCACGCGGAGACCGCCGTGGTCGCGAGCGTCCCGATCACCCGCTCCTTCACCGGGCGGTCCAGGGTCTCGCCGACGAAGTCCTTGTTGGAGAGCGAGACCAGCACCGGCCAGCCGGTCGCCGTCATCTCGTCGAGGCGCCGGGTCGCCTCCAGCGAGTGCCGGGTGTTCTTCCCGAAGTCGTGACCGGGATCGATCATGATCCCGTCCCGCCGCACCCCCAGCTCCACCGCCCGCCCGGCCAGCCCCACGGTGACCCGCAGGATGTCCTCCATCACGTCCCCGTACTCCACCCGGTGCGGGCGGGTACGCGGCTCCGCGCCCCCCGCGTGGGTGCAGACCAGCCCCGCACCGTACCGGGCGGCGACCTCCGCCAGTTTCGGGTCCACCCCGCCCCACGCGTCGTTCAGCACGTCGGCGCCGGCCTCGCACACCGCCTCGCCCACGTCGTGCCGCCAGGTGTCCACGCTGATCACCACGTCCGGGTGGCGGCGGCGGACCTCCGCGACGAACCCGACCGTGCGGCGCGCCTCCTCCTCGGCGGACACCTCCTCGCCCGGTCCCGCCTTCACACCGCCGATGTCGATGATCGCGGCGCCCTCTGCGACCGCCTGCTCGACCCGGGCGAGCGCCGGCTCGTCCCGGAACGTGGCGCCCTGGTCGTAGAAGGAGTCGGGGGTCCGGTTCACGATTGCCATGATCACCGGTTCGTGCGGACCGAATTCCCGCCGTCCCAGCCTGAGTGGACCGCTTCGCATCCCGTGTTCCTCCTCGTAGATCGACCCTGGGGCCGAACCAACGACCCTAACTGTCACTGCCGCATGGCACGATCGGACCCGGACTGATTCCCGCCCTCTGGGGAGGCGCACGTGTTCTTGTTCCTGCTGCTCGCGATGGTCGTGGTCGTCGGCGCGGTCACCCTTGCCGTGGTCGGTGGGGGCGACCGCACGGTGCTCCAGGACACCGCGCCCGAGTTCCCCACCGACCCACTGCCGGTGACCCGGCCCCTGGTCACCGCCGACATGGAGCAGCTCCGGCTGCCGATGGCCGTACGCGGCTACCGCATGGCCGACGTCGACGAGGCGCTCGACCGGGTCGCGGCCGAGCTGGCCGAACGCGACGCCCGGATCGCCGACCTGGAGTCGGCGCTCGCCGGAGCGCTCGCCCAGGGCGCCCCCGGCCCCGGACTCGACAAGCGGCCCACCGACCAGAAGCCCGGCGACGACGACGGAGAGACCCCATGAGCGGCGGAGCCGAACCGGGCCCGGACGGCAGGCCGCGCTGCCCCTGGGGCCTCAGCACCGAGGACTACCTCGCCTACCACGACACCGAGTGGGGCCGGCCGGTCCACGGCGACGACGCGCTCTTCGAACGCCTCTGCCTGGAGGCGTTCCAGTCCGGACTCTCCTGGCTGACGATCCTGCGCCGCCGGGAGGGCTTCCGCGCCGCCTTCGCCGGGTTCGAGATCGCCGAGGTCGCACGGTTCACCGACGCCGACAAGGAGCGCCTCCTCGCCGACGCCGGCATCATCCGCAACCGCGCCAAGATCGACGCCACCCTCGCCAACGCCCAGGTGCTCGCCGCGTGGGCCCCCGGCGAGCTGGACGAACTGATCTGGTCGTACGCCCCCGATCCGGCCACCCGGCCCGCCCCCCGCCGACTCGGGGACGTGGTGGCCGTCACCCCGGAGTCCACCGCGCTCGCCAAGGCGCTGAAGAGGCGGTCCGTACGCTTCGTCGGCCCGACCACCGCCCATGCCCTGATGCAGGCGTGCGGCCTGGTGGACGACCACCTCGCCGACTGCGTGGCGCGGGGCGCCACCGGCTGACACCGGGCCTCCGGCCGCCCGGTACGCGGCCCGGTGTCAGGCCTCACTTCCGGGCCTCACTTCCCGAGGTACCGCGGCTTCTCCTTGGCGAGGAACGCCTTCACCGCGATGGTGTGGTCCTGCGAGGCACCCGCCGCCGTCTGGAGTTCGTCCTCCTTCTCCAGCGTCTCGGCCAGGGTGTGCCCCGCGCCGTACGCCATCGACGCCTTCAGCGCCGCGTAGGCCACGGTCGGCCCGTCCGCCAGCGCGCGCGCCACCGCCGCGGCCTCGGCCGCGAGGCCGGCCGCCGGGACGACCCGGTTGACCAGGCCCAGCTCGTACGCCTCGGCCGCCGTGATCGACCGCGGGAAGAGCAGCAGGTCGGCGGCGCGGCTCGGGCCGACCAGCCGGGGCAGCGTCCAGGACATCCCGGAGTCGGCGGTCAGCGCGACCCCCGCGAACGAGGTGTTGAAGGAGGCGGTGTCGGCGACCACCCGGTAGTCGGCGGCGAGCGCGAAGCCGAAACCGGCCCCCGCGGCGACCCCGTTCACCCCCGCCACGACCGGCTTCTCCATCTCCGTGATGGCGAGCACGATCGGGTTGTAGTGCTCGCTCACCGTGCTCAGCGCGTTGCCGCCGCCCGTCTCCTGCGCGGCCGCCAGGGAGGCGACGTGCTCCTTCAGGTCCTGGCCGACGCAGAAGGCGCGTCCGGTGGCCGTGAGGAGGACGGCGCGCACCGAGGAGTCACCGGCGGCGGCGCGCAGCGCGTCCCGCAGGGCGACCTTCGCCGCCGTGTTCATGGCGTTCATCGCGTCCGGCCTGTTGAGGGTGATCGTCGCCAGCCCGTCGCTCACCTCGTAGAGCACGGTGCTCGCCAGTTCCTCGGCCATGGTGGTGTCCCCTCGCTGTCCAGGTTCGGTGCTTCGCCAGGCAAGCATGGCCGACGCCCCGCCGGGCCGACATGTGACCTGCGTCTAACGATTGGCTCTCACCTCGGGCCGCGAGGGGGCGAAGTATCGCAGCCGGATCGCCGAATTGGGTGGTTTTGGTGGTGTGCGTTGCGCAAGCGATGCCGATCGATGTTGGTCATCGGGGTGCCGCATGCGGGATAATGACCTGGAAGCAATGTGTTCGATGCCGGTGAGGCAGCGCCTGTCATGGGGCCGCCGGTTGCGATTGAGCTGGTTTCAGGAAGGGGAACGAGCATGGCGGCCATGAAGCCGCGGACGGGCGACGGCCCGCTCGAGGTGACAAAGGAGGGGCGGGGCATCGTCATGCGCGTTCCGCTCGAAGGCGGCGGTCGGCTTGTTGTCGAGCTGACTCCGGACGAGGCAGACGCGCTCGGCGACGCGCTCAAGAAGGTTGTCGGCTGACCTTCCGCGCGCCCACACTTCACTTCTGCCCCGGCACGGTCCACCGTGCCGGGGCAGAAGCGTGTCCGGGGCCGTACACGAAGAGGGAGCGCGGCCGGCGGCCGTGCGTGTGCCCCGGCCCGGGGCCGGGGCGCCCGGCCCGGATCCTGGGCGCTCAGCCGCGGCGGACCGCGCAGAGCAGCCCGTCGCCGACCGGCAGCAGCGTGGACATCAGCTCCTGGCTCTCCCGCACCGCCCGCAGCAGCTCCCGGATGCGCTGGACCTCGGCGGGCTGGGCAGCCGCGTCGACCGTACGGCCGTCCGCGAAGACCCCCTCGAAGCAGACGACCCCGCCCCGGCGGAGCAGACGCAACGATTCGGCCAGGTACTCCAGGCTCTCCAGCCGGTCGCCGTCGCAGAAGACGAGGTCGTACCCGCCGTCCGCGAGGCGCGGCAGGACGTCCAGCGCACGGCCGGGGATGAAACGCGACCGGTTGGTGGCGAACCCCGCCGAGCGGAACGCCTCACGGGCGAACTGCTGACGCTCCGGCTCGGGGTCGACCGTGGTCAGCACCCCGTCCGGGCGCATCCCGTTCAGCAGGTAGATGCCGGACACGCCGGTACCGGTGCCGATTTCCGCCACCGCCTTGGCGTCCGCCGCGGCGGCGAGCAGCCGCAGTGCGGCACCCGTGCCGGGGGAGACGGAGCGGATCCCGAACGACCTGGACCGCTCGCGGGCCAGGTACAGAGCCTCGTCCTCGGGGACAAAGGCGTCGGCGAACGCCCAGCTCGTCTGCCGGTTGGCGGTAATGACCCTCTCCTGTCCCCGTAGTTGGCGCAACGGTGACTGTATCCGCTGCGCAGGGGAACCCGCAGATGGGACCGGACGTTGGGGAGGGAGAGGGGAAAGCGCCCGAAGGGGGCCCGCGGATCGGGCCCACCGGACCGGCGGGAGCAGGCCCCGGGCATGGCCCGGCCCCTCGAAAAAGGCTTATACGGAGCTAACGGGCGAGGTGGCTATGGTAGGGGCTCCACTGGACACCACCAGAGCCGACAGGGGAGGTGCGGCTGCGCCTGGGGATCGGGGAGGTGCGCTGCGGCGCTTTCTCAGGTCGGCGGGTGAGCCGAAATCCGTGACCAACAAAGCTGACCGTTCTTCCAACGATTCCGCAACGACCGCGACCTTCGCCTCCGACACGGAATCCCCGGCGTGGACCCCGCCCTCATGGGAAGAGATCGTCAGCACCCACAGCGGTCGCGTGTACCGACTCGCGTACCGGCTGACGGGCAACCAGCACGATGCGGAGGACCTCACCCAAGAGGTGTTCGTCCGCGTCTTCCGGTCGCTGTCGACGTACACCCCCGGCACCTTCGAGGGGTGGCTGCACCGCATCACCACCAACCTCTTCCTCGACATGGTCCGCCGTAAGCAGCGGATCCGTTTCGACTCCCTCGGGGACGACGCGGCCGAGCGGCTGCCCAGCCGTGAGCCGTCGCCGCAGCAGGCGTTCAACGACACCCACTTCGACGCGGACGTGCAGCAGGCGCTGGACACCCTCGCGCCCGAGTTCCGTGCCGCCGTGGTGCTCTGCGACATCGAGGGACTGAGCTACGAAGAAATCGCGGCCACTCTCGGCGTCAAGCTGGGCACCGTGCGCAGCCGCATCCACCGAGGCCGTTCGCATCTGCGCAAGGCGCTCAAGCACCGGTCTCCCGAAGCCCGCGCCGAACAGCGCTCCCTGGCGGGCGCGGTCCTCGTGGGGGAGGGCGGAACGGCGTGACCCCCACAGGCCCCACCCCTGCCGAGCAGCACTTGGGGGACCGGCTCGCCGCCCTGGTCGACGGCGAGCTCAAGCACGACGCCCGCGAACGCGTCCTGGCCCACCTCGCCACCTGCGCCCGCTGCAAGGCGGAAGCCGATGCCCAACGGCGGGTCAAGTCCGTGTTCGCGCAGACGGCTCCCCCCTCACCCAGCGAGGGCTTCCTCGCCCGCCTCCAGGGCCTTCCCGGGGGCACGGGCACCGGGACCGACGACGGATTCCCGCGCGGGCCCTTCGGCCCCGACGGGCGGCCGGTCGACGACTACCGCCTTCCGGGCGGCCCCTCGGACAGCCGGCGGACGGAGAGGGCCCCCTCGCCGCTGGACGGCTTCGGCTACCTCCCCACCGCGCACGGACCGGGCTCCGTGCTGCCCGGTGGTGCCATCGGTTCCGGCTTCCGCATACAGGAGGTGGCCCGCGAGGCCGACCGCTCCCCGTGGCGGGCCCGCCGATTCGCGTTCGCGGCCGCCAGCGCCGTCTCGCTGGCGGCGATCGCCCTGGGCGGCGCCATCCCGGTGGACGACGCGTTCGACGTTCCGCTGCGGGCCGAGGGAGCCGGTTCCGCGACGACCCCGCTCGACGCCGACGAACGCGCGGCGAGCGGAATCGCCTCGGCCAGCCGGGGCAGCTCCCAGGGCGGCGCCCTCTCCGTGGAGGACCGTTCCGGCATCACCTCCACCTTCGCGGCGTCCTCCGCACCGGTGGGGCTCACCACCGCCACCTCGCCGGCCCTGTCCGGCGCCGGCACCCTCCTCGGGGCCGGGCAGGAGCGTACGCAGCCGACGCGCAAGGTCTCGCTGGCCTCGCTGATATGCCCCAGCACGGCGTCCCCGCTCCTCGCGCCGCTCTTTCCCGCCGTAGCCGCCCAGCCGAGGGCCACCGCCGGCGTTGCCGCTCCGTCCCCGTCGGCCCCGGCGCCTTCCGCCGCGTCGTCCGCCGCCCCGTCCCCGTCCGCCACGCCCCTCTCGGCCCTGTCGTCACCGCGGCAGGCGCTGCGCTGAGTCCCCCCGCGCCGGGCATGCCCGGCGCGGGACCGGCATCCTCCGGGGGCCCGCACAGCCGGGCCCCTCACCCACTCCCCGCCGTCGCCGCTCGCCCCGCCGGAAACCTGGTTGAATGCCGCTCGGAGCGCTCCGGGGAGGGCGTGCGGAGGCCATGTGCGGGGAGAGTATGGACGAGGGAAAGCCCAGCGGACCGAAGCCGAAGTGGTGGAGCCGCCCCGCGACGGGGCCCGCGCCCCTGGCTCCGGAACCCGCCCCCGCGCCGGTCGCCGACGGACCGTCCGCGCCGGTCGCCGACGTCCTCGCCCCGGGCGCCGGCGGACCCGCCCCGGCCGCCGACACCCCCGCGCCGGTCGCCGACGGACCCGCCCCCACCGTCCCGGAGGTCCCCGGGCCCCGTACCCCCGGCGCCGCGCGCCCGCTGCACGAGCCCGACGAGTACGGCACCCCGCCCTACGGCGGCCCCGGCCCCTGGGCGCCCGCCCCGCCGGTCCAGCACCCGGCCACCACCCCGGCGCACGGCACCCCCGTGCCCGGCGGGTACGCCGGGCACGGAGCCCGCGCGACGGCTCCCGGAACGCCCTGGCAGCACTACGACCCGTGGGCCGCGGACTCCCCGCAGCAGCCGCTGGTCCGGACCTGCCCGGGAACGCCGGGGGTCCTCCCGGCGGGGTCGCGTCCGAGTGGGCGGCGCGGATCGCTGCTCGTCGGGGCCGTACTCCTCGCGCTGGTCGCGGGCGCCATCGGCGGCGGGGTCGGCGCGTACGTCGAACGGAACGGCGGCCTCACCACCGTGCACCTCCCGCAGGCCGACGGCGTGCCCGCCGGCCGGGCACCGGACAGCGTCGCCGGGATCGCCGCGAGCGCCCTGCCGGGCGTCGTCACCCTGCACGTCAGTGGCAGCGAGGAATCCGGCACGGGCACCGGGTTCGTTCTCGACGGCCAGGGCCACATCCTCACCAACAACCACGTCGTCGCGCCCGCCGGTCAGTCCGGCGACATCACCGTGACGTTCAGCGGCGGCGAGAGCGCGAGCGCCGAGGTGGTCGGCACGGACAGCGGCTACGACCTGGCCGTGGTCAAGGTCAGCGGGGTCTCCGGGCTGCGCCCGCTGGCTCTCGGCAACTCCGACAACGTCGAGGTCGGCGACCCGGTGGTGGCCATCGGTGCCCCGTACGACCTGTCGAACACCGTCACCTCCGGGATCATCAGCGCCAAGCAGCGCCCGATCACCGCCGGCGGCGAGGAGGCCGGTTCCACCGACGTCAGCTACGTCGACGCCCTCCAGACCGACGCGCCCATCAACCCCGGCAACTCCGGCGGTCCGCTCCTCGACGCCCAGGCACAGGTGATCGGCATCAACAGCGCCATCCGCGCGGCCGACACCGGCTCTTCCGGGACCGGCGCCCAGGCGGGGTCGATCGGCCTCGGGTTCGCCATACCGATCAACCAGGGCAAGCGGGTCGCCGAGGAACTCATCAACACCGGCAAGGCCACCCACCCGGTCATCGGCGTCACCCTCGACATGGAGTACCTGGGCGACGGCGCGAAGGTGAACACCGGGGGCGAGGGGGGTTCCGCCGCCGTCACCGAGGGCGGCCCCGGCGACCTGGCGGGCATCCGGCCGGGCGACGTCATCACGGCGGTGGACGGAGTACGCGTCCACAACGGCGAGGAGCTCATCGTGAAGATCCGGGCCCACCGCCCCGGCGACCGGCTCGTCCTGAAGCTCACACGCGGGGGTAAAGAGCTGTCCATGACTTTGACCCTGGGGTCCGTGACCGGCACCTGAACGTCCACGCGAGGTACCGTCCGTACAGCTTGGCCAGGTACCGTTTGCACGGCCGGACTCTCCGGCCGGGCCGGTGGGAGACCACGCGACGAACACGCGGAGCACACGAGGAGCGGCACAGTGTTCAACGACATAGGCGCACTTGAGCTGCTTACTCTCGGGATTCTCGCCGTCCTGGTCTTCGGCCCCGACAAGCTGCCGAAGGTCATCCAGGACGTCACGCGCACCATCCGCAAGATCCGCGAGTTCTCGGACAGTGCCAAGGAAGACATCCGCTCCGAGCTGGGACCGCAGTTCAAGGACTTCGAGTTCGAGGACCTGAACCCGAAGACGTTCATCCGCAAGCAGCTGATGGACGGCGAGGACGATCTCGGGCTCAAGGAGATCCGCGAGAGCTTCGACCTCCGCAAGGAGATCACCGACATGACCGACGCCGTGCACGGCCGCGAGAGCGTGGCCTCCGCGGCGGCGGCGACGGTGGCCGCCCCGGCCGGGTCCGACGCCGGCACGCCGGCGAAGTCCCCCGCTGCCGGCCCCCTGGCGAAGACGGACCCCCTGGCGAAGGCGGACCCCTTGAAGAAGGCCGCTCCGGCCGTCCAGGACGACCGTCCGCCGTTCGACGCCGACGCCACCTGAGACCCGTCAATCCCGGCTCGTCCGGACGGTATGGCTATTCTCCATCTGTCCGGTTGCGAGGATGCCCGAGCCCGCGGGGGGCGGGCCGCTCCGGATCTGAGATCGAGGAGGCGGCCGGGCAGATGGAGACCACGAGTCGGGTTGACACGGATGGCACGCCCAGCACGGACACCGCGGAGGCGGAGGGGGTGCCTTCGGCCCGGCCTGCGGTCGTCGACGGTTATCTGCAGGCGTCCTTCCCCTGGTACGCGCTGGACGAGGCGTTCACCGGTCCGCGCCGACTGGCGCCGGTCGGCCGGGCGGCGGACGGCACCGTCCAGCACGGCGCGATCGGCCACGGCGACGAGCCGCTGGCCCGCCCCGACGCGGGCCCCGAGAAGGACCGGTTCGCCGTCGTGGTGACCGTGGCCAGCAGCCCCGTACGCGGCAGCGGTGACGGCACCGGCACCCTGGAGGCCACCACGGTGTCCACGGCGGCCTGGCTGGCAGGCTCCGGGCTGCTGGCCTGCACCTGGCCGCAGCAGCTCGACCACGGCCTGCGTGACGACTGGCTCGACCAGCAGACGGAGATCGCGTTCGAGCTCGCCGACGAGCTGGACGAGGCGCCCTGGTCGACCCTCTCACTGCCGGTGGACGGCGTGCCGGTCGAGTTCCACTACCGCGAGTCCGAGTTCGGCTGGGTGCTGGCCGGGTCCGCGAAGGGCGTGCACCTCGGCGCGTACGGGCGGGGGATGAGCGCGTACGGGCTGGGCTTCTCGGCCGTCGAGGACGTCGCCGCCTACGCCTGAGCCGTACGCGGCACGGGCTTACGCGGCACGGGCGTGACGCGGTACCGGCCGGACGCACGAGGAGCCGGCCGGACGCACGAGGAGCCGGCCGGACGCACGAGGAGCCGGCCGGACGCACGAGGAGCCGGCCGGACGCACGAGGAGCCGGGCGGTCCGTTTTCCCACGGACCGCCCGGCTCCCGCCGTCTCAGAACTTGTTGCGCGGGGTGATGCCCAGCGACATGCCGGACAGGCCGCGCTGACGGCCTCCCAGCTTCTCCGCGATGGAGCGCAGTGCCCGGCCCGCGGGGGAGTCCGGGTCGGAGAGCACGACCGGCTTGCCCTCGTCGCCGCCCTCGCGGAGCCGTACGTCGATCGGGATCGAGCCGAGCACCGGCACCTCGGCGCCGACCGTCTTCGTCAGACCGTCGGCCACCCGCTGACCGCCGCCGCTGCCGAACACGTCGACCATCTCGTCGCAGTGCGGGCACGGCATGCCCGACATGTTCTCCACGACCCCGGCGATCTTCTGGTGCGTCTGCACCGCGATCGAACCGGCCCGCTCGGCCACCTCGGCCGCCGCCTGCTGCGGGGTGGTGACGACGAGGATCTCGGCGTTCGGCACCAGCTGGGCCACCGAGATCGCGATGTCCCCGGTGCCCGGCGGCAGGTCGAGCAGGAGGACGTCGAGGTCGCCCCAGTAGACGTCGGCGAGGAACTGCTGGAGCGCGCGGTGCAGCATCGGGCCGCGCCAGACCACCGGGGCGTTGCCCGGGGTGAACATGCCGATGGAGATGACCTTCACGCCGTGCGCCGACGGCGGCATGATCATGTTCTCGACCTGGGTGGGCCGCCCGTCGGCGCCGAGCATGCGGGGCACGCTGTGGCCGTAGATGTCCGCGTCCACCACGCCGACCTTCAGCCCGTCGGCCGCCATCGCCGCCGCGAGGTTGACCGTCACCGAGGACTTGCCGACGCCGCCCTTGCCGGACGCGACCGCGTAGACGCGGGTGAGCGAGCCGGGCTTGGCGAAAGGCACCTCGCGCTCGGCGGTGCCGCCGCGCAGCGCGCCCGCCAGCTCCTTGCGCTGCTCGTCGCTCATCACGTCGAGGGTGACCTCGACCCGCGAAACGCCCTCCACCGCGGCGACCGCGTCGGTCACGTTCCTGGTGATGGTCTCGCGCATCGGGCAGCCGGAGACCGTGAGGTACACCGTGACAGCCACCACACCGTCAGGATCGATCTCGACCGATTTCACCATGCCGAGTTCGGTGATCGGACGGTGGATCTCCGGGTCGTTCACTGTCGCCAGTGCTTCGCGCACCGCGTCTTCCGTAGCCATACGACGATGTTACGGCGCGCGACGCTACGCGCGGGTAGCCCTTCAGCGGTCGCCTTCGTCACTCTCGGACGGCAGGAGGACGCGCCGGTCCTCCAGATCCCTCAGGAGGTCCTCCAGCTCCGAGCGGATCCAGTCGCGGGTGGCGACCTCGCCGAGCCCCATCCGCAGCGCCGCGATCTCCCGGGTGAGGAACTCGGTGTCGGCGATGGACCGCTCGTTCTGCTTGCGGTCCTGCTCGTGGGTGACCCGGTCCCGGTCGTCCTGCCGGTTCTGCGCGAGCAGGATCAGCGGCGCCGCGTACGAGGCCTGGAGCGAGAGCATCAGCGTCAGGAAGATGAACGGGTACTCGTCGAACCGCAGCGCGGTCGGCGCGAAGATGTTCCAGAGCACCCAGACGATGATGATCAGCGTCATCCAGACGATGAACCGCCCGGTGCCCAGGAAACGCGCGATCCGCTCCGAGAACCGGCCGAACGCCTCGGGGTCGTACTCCGGCAGGAGCCGGCGGCGCGGCGCCTTCGGCTGGTCCAGCCGGAACCTGGGCGGGCGCACCATCCCGGACGAACCGGTGGACACCGCCTTCGAGCGCTCCTCAGCGGCCACGGGGGATCCCCTCCTCGCCGTGGAAGTCGGTCTCCCGCCAGTCCTCCGGCAGCAGGTGGTCGAGTACGTCGTCGACGGTCACCGCGCCCAGCAGCGACCCGCTCTCGTCCACCACGGGAACCGAGACCAGGTTGTACGCGGCCAGATAGCTGGTCACCACCGTCAGCGGGGTGTGCGGCGGCAGCGGTACGAGGTCGCTGTCCACGATCGAGCTGACCAGCGCGAACGGCGGATCCCGCAGCAGCCGCTGGAAGTGCACGGTGCCGAGGTACTTGCCGGTGGGCGTCTCGTCGGGCGACCGGCAGACGTACACCTGCGCGGCGAGCGCCGGGGAGAGGTCCGACTGCCGCACCCGGGCGAGCGCGTCCGCGACCGTGGCGTCCGGGCGCAGCACGATCGGCTCGGTCGTCATCAGACCGCCCGCCGTCCGCTCCTCGTAACTCATCAGCCGCCGCACGTCGGCCGCGTCGTCCGGACGCATCAGCGTCAGCAGCCGCTCCTTGTCCTCCTCGGGCAGCTCGGAGAGCAGGTCCGCCGCGTCGTCCGGGTCCATCGCCTCCAGCACGTCCGCCGCGCGCTCCTCCTTCAGCTTGCCGAGGATCTCCACCTGGTCGTCCTCCGGCAGCTCCTCCAGCACGTCGGCGAGCCGGTCGTCGTCGAGGGCGGCGGCCACCTCCGCCCGGCGCTTGGGCGTCAGATGGTGCAGCGCGTTGGCGACGTCGGCGGGGCGCAGCCGTTCGAAGGTGGCGACCAGGCTCTCGGCGCCCTGCCCGTGCTCCTCCAGTGCGAAGCCGCTGACCGCCGACCAGTCGACGGTCAGCGTCTCCCCCTTGCGGCGCAGCGCCCCGCCGCGCCCCTTGCGGACGAAGTACTTGTCGATCTCCCAGTCGCGGCGGGCCGGCAGCTGGTGGATGGCCACGTCGAGGACGGTGACCTCCTCGCCGGACTCCGCGAGCCGCACCCGCCGGTCCAGGAACTCGCCGAGCACCAGGCGCTCGGTGGGACGCTGCTCGAAGCGGCGCATGTTGACCACGCCGGTGGTGATGACCTGACCGGACTCGACGCCCGTCACCCGGGTCATCGGCAGGAAGATGCGCCGCCGGCTGACCACCTCCACCACCATGCCGAGCAGCCGCGGCGGCCGGCCGCCGACGCGCAGCATCGCCACCAGATCGCGGACCCGGCCGACCTGGTCGCCGTTGGGGTCGAAGACCGGGACTCCGGAGAGGTGCGAGACGAAGACCCTGGGCGCGCCCGATGCCATTGCGCACCCCTTCCGTGCCGGTTGCCGCGTGCGATGCCTGACGTGGCCATTTCACGGTACGTCAGGGGCGTCGATGACGCCGCCATGCCGGATTCAGGCTAGCCCGTACCCCTGCGTACCGCTCCGTACCGGCCCCGGAGCGCGTCCGGACGGCTCCCTTCCGGACGGCGCCCGAACCCCGGGTACGCTGCCGCTTGCCATCCCACACGTATACGAGAGGCAAGTGCGCGTGACCTCCTACGCTCCCGCCGTACGGGCCCGCCGGACCGCGCTCGCCGTGGCGCTCGGGGCGCAGCTCGCCCTGGGCCTCACCGCCTGCGCGGGCGACGACCCCGACGAGGGCACGAACGGAATCGGCAAGCTCTCCGCCGCGGAGATCGACAGCCGGGCCAGAGCCGCCGCCGACGCCGCCACCGCCGTCCACCTCGCGGGCACCCTCCTCAGCAAGGACGGCAGCTACACCCTCGACATGCGGCTCAACGCCGACGGCGGCACGGGCTCCGTCACCTCGAAGGAGAACACCTTCGCCGTGCTCCGGGTCGGCGACGACCTCTACCTCAAGGCGGACGCCGCCTTCTGGAGCGCCGAGCAGGACGCGCAGGGCGGCAAGGGCGCGGACGACGACGCGGAGGCCGCCGAGAAGCTCGACGGGAAGTACGTCAAGGTCCCCGAGGACGACCCCACGTACACGCGGCTGCGCGGCTTCACCGAGAAGGACACCCTGCTCGACGGACTGCTCTCCCTGCACGGCACCGTCAACAAGGGCGACCGGGACAAGGTCACCGGCGTGCCCGTCATCCAGATCCTGGGTGGCAAGGGCGAGGGCGGAGCCCTGGACGTGTCCCTCAAGGGCACCCCGTACCCCGTCAGGGTGGCGCGCGGCGGCGGGGGCGGCACGGTCACCCTCGCCGACTGGGGGCGCTCCTTCGAACTGGCGGCCCCGCCGCAGGACGACACCGTCGACTACGGCGGCCAGCTGCCGAGGAATTCCGGCTGAGCCGTTCGTACGTCCGGGGCATCGCGCTCAGCCCTTGGCGCGGCGCTTCCTCTTCAGCAGCAGCCGGGGCAGCCCCGCCGGTACCGGCTCGCGGGTGATCGCGGGGGTGTCGAGCGGACGGGCGGCGAGCGAGCCGTCCGGCAGCTCGGTGGTGTGCGCCACCGGCGTCAGCCGCACCACCCGGCAGCCGGCCGCCCAGCGCTCCGTCAGCCGCTCGGCGTCCGGCGCGTTCAGCCGCTTCCCCTTGAGCTCCGCGACCGCCGCCGCCCACTCCTCGGAGTGCGGGGCGAGTTCGGCCACCTCGGCGGTCCACGCGACGATCCGGCCGCCCTTGTCCTTGCTGCGCACCGTCACCTCGGCCCGTACGCCGTCCGCCAATCCCTCCGGGAGCGGCTGCTCACCGGGGCCGCCGACGAGCAGCGCCGCGCCCTCGTGCCAGACGTGCCAGAGCGCCCGGGCGGCGCCGGAGGCGCGCACCCAGACCAGGCCGGACTTCTTGGTGGCCTCCTCGACGAGGGCCTGCCCGAGCAACGAGTCAGCAGTCATGGCGAAGAGCCTAGGGGACGCGGGCCGCGCGGCGTCGGACACGGCCTACAGCCAGCCGTTGCGCTTCAGCGTCCGGTGGATGGAGAAACAGACCACGGCGATGACACCCAGCACCATCGGATAGCCGTACGTCCACTGGAGTTCCGGCATGTGCTCGAAGTTCATGCCGTAGACCCCGCAGATCATCGTCGGTACGGCGACGATGGCGGCCCAGGACGTGATCTTGCGCATGTCCTCGTTCTGGGTGACGGTCGCCTGCGCCAGATTGGCCTGGAGGATCGAGTTCAGCAGCTCGTCGAAGCCGAGGACCTCCTCCTGCACCCGGGCGAGGTGGTCGGCCACGTCGCGGAAGTACTTCTGGATGTCCGGGTCGATGAGCCGCATAGGCCGCTCGCTGAGGAGCTGCATCGGCCGCTGGAGCGGCGAGACGGCGCGCTTGAACTCCAGTACCTCACGCTTGAGTTGGTAGATCCGCCCGGCATCGGTGCCGCGCGCGCTGCCCTTCGTCGGGGTGGAGAAGACGTCGATCTCCACCTCGTCGATGTCGTCCTGCATCGCACCCGCCACCGCGATGTACCCGTCCACCACGTGGTCGGCGATGGAGTGCAGCACTGCGGAGGGCCCCTTGGTGAGCAGCTCCGGGTCGTCCTGCAGGCGGTGGCGCAACGCGCGCAGCGAGCCCTGGCCGCCGTGCCGGACGGTGATCACGAAGTCCCGGCCGGTGAAGCACATCACCTCGCCGGTCTCGACGACCTCGCTGGTCGCGGTGAGCTCGGCGTGCTCGACGTAGTGAATGGTCTTGAAGACCGTGAAGAGCGTGTCGTCGTACCGCTCCAGCTTCGGCCGCTGGTGGGCGTGGACCGCATCCTCCACCGCCAGCGGATGCAGCCCGAACTCCCGTGCGATGACGGCGAATTCGGCCTCGGTGGGCTCGTGCAGCCCGATCCAGGCGAAGCCGCCGCCCTCGCGCACCCGCAGCATTGCCTCGTGCGGGGTCTGGCAGGCGGACGCCTCCATGCGGCGGCCGTCGCGGTAGACCGCGCAGTCCACCACGGCACTGGAGGCGGACGGGTCGCGGGTGGGGTCGTAACCGGTGTGCGGGACGGGTTCCTTGCGGAGGGACGGACGCAGGGAGGGGCGCACGGCGGCGCGCAGGTCACGGATCATTGACATGGCTGGCTCCTACACGAAAGGGCCGTGCGGTGCGCGCAGGCGGAACAGCCCGGAATGGAGACGTGTGCACCACGTCCGCAAAGCGGGCGGCACCGCGGAGCGGTGGCGACGGCGTTCGCTACAGACAGGCAAAAACGGGATGCTCTTCCGCCGTGCGACAAGCCACGAGCCCTGACCGAGAGGGCTTAAGAAATCACCGGGACACGGTGGAGACGGAAGAGCGCTTGGTACTGCACGGTCGACTTGGATCCATGGCAGTCCCCACCTCCTCCGGCCGGTCCCCCGTGGGGGACGACGTGCTGTCGGGACTTCAGGGGGCGCCGCGTCGCGCGCTGTCCCGACCGGCGGCCAGGCTATCAGCCCGGCCAAGGGTCAATCCCTTACTTTGCCCGTTCGATACGCGTTCTATGCTCGCGACATGGAAGAAATTCTCGCGCTCGTCGAAGCCCGGCTGCGCACCGCCCTCGGGGAGCCGGACGCCCGCGCCGCCGTGACCTTCCTCGGTACGGACCGCATCGAAGTGCTGCGCTTCCTCGACGGAGACGTGGTCCGTTACGCCACCCTCGGCATGTCCGCCCAGCCCATGGCGGACCCCACCGCACCACTCGCGGACCCGGTGAAGGGCCCCCGCGCCGAGCTGGTGCTCTCCGTACGCGCCGGGCTCGCCGACACCGACCAGGTGCTCCGCCCGCTCGCCGTACTCGCGGCGTCCCCGCAGGTCGAAGGCGTGATCGTGGCACCCGGCGCCTCTCTCGACCTGGGCGGCCCGCTCTGGCCGTCCGCCCCCTTCTCCTCGGTGCTGGTCGCCGAGTCCGGCGGGCTGGTGGAGGACCTGGAACTGGACGAGCCGATGGACCCGGTGCGCTTCCTGCCGCTGCTCCCGATGACCGCGAACGAGGCCGCCTGGAAGCGGGTCCGGGGCGGCGAGGAGCTCCAGGCGCGCTGGCTCTCGCACGGTACGGACCTGCGCGACCCGCTGCGTACCTCCGTACCGCTGGACTGACCCACCCGTCCGTGTCCGTGCCGCGGTCGTGGGAAGAGGGGCCCGCCGGCCGGCAGGGCCCCTCTTCCCGTGTCCCGCTCCGCCGTGTCGCGGCCGTCAGCCGGCGAAGGCCGAGACGCCGTCCTCGGTGGCGTGCCGGGGCTGGACCTCCTCGGCCTCGTGGGTGAGCGCGGAGCGGCGTACCCGGACGATCAGCGCGCCGGCCACGGCCGCGACAGCGGCGACCACGAACGGGATGTGCACATCGGTCCACTCCTCGATCTTCGGCGCGAGGTAGGGGGCGGCGGCCGCGGCGAACCAGCGGACGAAGTTGTAGCCGGCGCTCGCCACCGGGCGGGGTGCGTCGGAGACGCCGAGGGCGAGCTCGGTGTAGACGGTGTTGTTCATGCCGATGAAGGCGCCCGAGACGATGGTGCAGACGATCGCGGCGACGTGGTCGCCGTACCCGAGGATCAGCAGGTCGGCCGCGAAGAGCACGAGCGAGGCGCCCAGCACCTTCAGTGAGCCGAAGCGCGCCTGGAGCCGCGGGGCGACGAAGACCGAGAAGACGGCGAGCAGCAGGCCCCAGGCGAAGAAGACGGCGCCCGACTTGTACGGGGTCATGTCCAGCACGAACGGGGTGAACGCGAGGATGGTGAAGAACGCGTAGTTGTAGAAGAACGCCGAGCCCGCCACCGAGGCCAGTCCGCCGTGGCCGAGTGCCTTGACCGGGTCGAGCAGCGAGGTCTTCCTGGCCGGCTTCGGCTGCTCCCTCAGGAACGCGCTGATGCAGACGAACCCGATCGCCATCAGGGCGGCGGTGCCGAAGAACGGGTAGCGCCAGCTGGCGTTGCCGAGCAGTGCGCCCACCAGCGGGCCGCACGCCATGCCGAGGCCGAGCGCCGCCTCGTACAGCAGGATCGCCGCCGCGCTGCCACCGGCGGCGGCGCCGACGATCACGGCCAGCGCGGTCGAGACGAAGAGCGCGTTGCCGAGCCCCCAGCCGGCCCGGAAGCCGACCAGCTCGCCCACCGAGGCGGACGTACCGGAGAGCGCGGCGAACACCACGACCAGCGCCAGCCCGGCCAGCAGGGTCTTCTTGCCGCCGATGCGGCTGGAGACGAAGCCGGTGACGAGCATCGCGACCGCGGTGATCAGGAAGTACGAGGTGAACAGCAGCGACACCTGGCTCGGCGTCGCGTCCAGTCCCTTGGCGATGGACGGCAGAATCGGGTCGACCAGGCCGATGCCCATGAACGCCACGACCGAGGCGCCGGCGGTCGCCCACACCGCCTTGGGCTGGCGAAGGATGCTGGTGGCCCCTTCGTCGAACGGGTCCTCTCCCTGCATGGTGTTCCCACTCTCCTCACGGATGCGGTCTCGGCAGCCCCAGGGCCCCGGCGCACGGCCCGTGGCGCGCGGTCCGGGGCAGCTGCCTGTGCACTCCACAGAATAAGTTAGGTCGGCTAATAGATGCAAGCTACATCTATTGTTCCTGGTGGGGGCCACGCTGCGGACGGGTGACCGTCCTTGACGTGGCGACCCGGGAGGGGGACCGTGGGGCGCTATGAGAGGCGAACCCAGTTGCCCGAAGTGCGGTGGCCGGGTCAGGGCGCCCGGTCTCTTCGCCGACTCCTGGCAGTGCCCCGCGCACGGTCCGGTCCATCCGATGCAACCGGTGGTCCCGCCCAGCGTCGAGGCCCTCGGAGTGGTGGTCCACCGCGCACAGGTGCCGGTGTGGATGCCGTGGCCGCTGCCGGTCGGCTGGCTCTTCACGGGCGTGGCGCACGCGGGCGACGACCGCAGCGGCGGTCGCGCCACCGCGCTGGTCTGCTCGGGACCGGGGCCGCTCGGCGGAATGGGCGAGCTGCTGCTGGTCGCCGAGGAACTCGGCGTCGGGCTCGGCGCCCGCTACGCCGGGATCGAAGGCCCCGACCCCGGCCCCCGGATGCGCGTCGACGGTCCCCCCGTGGCCAAGGTGCTCGCCGCCGGACGCCCGACGCCGCTCTGGCAGGTGCACGGCGTACCCGAAGACCGGGCCGTCTTCGCGGGCGAGGCGCGCGGGCTCTGGCTCTGGGCGATCGTCTGGCCCCAGCAGTCGGCGCTGCTCATGTACGACGAGCTGGTCCTCACCGACCTCCGCGACGCCGGCGCCGAAACGGACCTGGTGCCCTGCGGCGCCCTCACCCCACGCCTGCTCGGCATCCCCGAGGGTCCGCCCCGGCAGGGCCCCGCGCCCCGCTGACGGCGGCGAGTACCCGCCGGGCCGTGCGCGGCCCGGCCCGGCGATGGGGCGGCTCCGTGCGGCCGTCCGGGTGAAGCCCGGGCGTTCGTTATCCTGGAGCGTCCCCACCGTCCGCCGCGAGCACAGGAGCCACCGTCGTGCGTATCGACCTGCACACGCACTCCACCGCGTCCGACGGCACGGACACCCCGGCCCGGCTGGTCGCCAACGCCGCCGCCGCCGGACTCGACGTCGTCGCCCTCACCGACCACGACACCGTGCGCGGCCACGCCGAGGCGCTCGCCGCCCTCCCCGAGGCCCTCACCCTCGTCACCGGCGCCGAACTCTCCTGCCGCCTCGACGGGGTGAGCCTGCACATGCTGGCGTACCTCTTCGACCCCGAGGAGCCCGTCTTCGCCCGCGAGCGCGAGCTGGTCCGGGACGACCGGGTGCCGCGCGCCCAGGCCATGGTGGGCAAGCTCCAGGCGCTCGGCGTGCCGGTGACCTGGGACCGGGTCGCGAGGATCGCCGGGGACGGCTCGGTGGGCCGCCCGCACGTCGCCGCCGCCCTCGTCGAACTGGGCGTCGTTCCCACCGTCTCCGACGCGTTCACCCCCGAGTGGCTCGCCGACGGCGGCAGGGCGCACGCGGGCAAGCACGAACTCGACCCCTTCGACGCCGTCCGGCTCGTCAAGGCGGCGGGCGGGGTCACCGTCTTCGCCCACCCGGCGGCCGTCAAGCGCGGTTCCGTCGTCCCCGAATCGGCCATCGCCCGGCTCGCCGCAGCGGGACTCGACGGCATCGAGGTCGACCACATGGACCACGACGAGGCCACCCGCGCCCGGCTGCGCGGCCTCGCCGCCGACGTGGGACTGCTCACCACCGGCTCCAGCGACTACCACGGCAGCCGCAAGACCGTCGCCCTCGGCGAGTACACCACCGACCCCGAGATCTACGGCGAGATCACCCGGCGCGCCACGGGAGCCTTCCCGGTGCCGGGCGCCGGTGGAGCCCTCCGCCGCTGAGGGCCGCACCCACCCCTGGTCTCCCGGGTTCTCCGGCAGTCGGATCTCCGTCCGCCGCAGCCGCACCCGGCCGCACTCCGGTGCCGCGCGCCCCTTTGCACCCCTTCCCGCCGCCACCGCACCCCGGCCGGTCCCGTAGCCCCGCGCTCCGGTGGGCCGGGGTCGCCCGTGCGCCCCCCGACCTGCTCGTCCTCTTCTCCCGCAAGGCTCACCGTGTTCGACGTCGCTGTTTTCGGTTCCCTCTTCCTCACCCTCTTCGTGATCATGGACCCGCCGGGGATCACGCCGATCTTCCTGGCCCTCACCGCGGGCCGTCCCGCGAAGACCCAGCGCAGGATGGCGCTCCAGGCGGTCGCGGTCGCCTTCGGGGTGATCGCCGTCTTCGGCGTCCTCGGCCAGCAGATCCTGGACTACCTGCACGTCTCCGTACCCGCGCTGATGATCTCCGGCGGTCTGCTCCTGCTGCTCATCGCGCTGGACCTGCTCACCGGCAAGACGGACGAGCCGACGCAGACGAAGGACGTCAACGTGGCGCTCGTACCCCTCGGCATGCCGCTGCTCGCCGGGCCCGGCGCGATCGTCTCGGTGATCCTGGCCGTGCAGCACGCGCACACCGTGACCAGCCAGATCTCGGTCTGGGCGGCGATCGTCGTCATGCACGTGGTGCTCTGGCTGACCATGCGCTACTCGCTGCTGATCATCCGGGTCATCAAGGACGGCGGTGTGGTCCTGGTGACCCGGCTCGCCGGCATGATGCTCTCCGCCATCGCGGTGCAGCAGATCATCAACGGCGTCACCCAGGTCGTCCAGAACAGCTGAAGCCGCCCCCCGCCGCCCGGAACCGGGCCGGACGCACAGCGCCCCCGTACGGAGATCCGTACGGGGGCGACTCGTCATCTCATCAAGGCGTACTGCCGGAAGGTGTTACGAGGCCGGGCTTTCGGCCGGCCGAATGTAGATGCGCTGGCCCATTGCCGCGGCCTGCTGCACGATCCGGTTGACGGAGGCGGCGTCTACGACGGTGCTGTCCACGGCGGTACCGTCGACATCGTCGAGTCGCATGATCTCGAAGCGCACAGGGCTTCCCTTCGTCCGATCCTCCTGCTGGAGAACTACTGGTCGGACGGGTATTCCCGTCCGCAAGGATAAGGAAGCGAGGCCGCACGGTCCCGCTCCCTACGAGGGGTACAACGGCGCACCCCCCGGAAAACATTCCCTACGCTAAGGAAATTTTTTGGATGTCTAAGTACCCGCAGGTAGTCGCCCCGACACGGACGTCGAGTCGCCCATGACCGAAGCCGATTTCCCCGCCACCCCGGACGACGTCCGCGACCGCCTGGACCTGACGAACCAACTCCTCCAGCGCGTCCTCGCCGAGGTCTCGAAGACCCCCTCCACCCACGCGATCTTCGTCGACGCGGGTTATGTCTATGCCGCCGCCGGACTCCTCGTCACCGGTACCGAGGACCGCCGCTCCTTCGACCTCGACTCCGGAGGGCTGATCGAGGCGTTCATCGAACAGGCCCGCACGATCTTCGCGGACAGCCGACTGCTCCGCGTCTACTGGTACGACGGCGCCCGGCGCCGCATCCACACCACCGAGCAGCAGTCCATCGCCGAACTGCCCGACGTCAAGGTGCGCCTCGGCAACCTCAACGCCAACAACCAGCAGAAGGGTGTCGACTCCCTCATCCGGACCGACCTCGAATCGCTCGCCCGCCACCGCGCCATCAGCGACGCCGCACTCGTCGGCGGCGACGAGGACCTCGTCTCGGCCGTGGAGGCCGCCCAGGGGTACGGCGCCCGCGTGCACCTCTGGGGCATCGAGGCCGGCGAGGGCCGCAACCAGGCCGAGCCGCTGCTCTGGGAGGTGGACAGTCAGCGCACCTTCGACCTGGACTTCTGCCGCCCCTACGTCACCCGCCGCCCGGTCACCACGTACGAGGACGAGGGCCCGGCGCCCTCCCGCGAGGACGTCCGCTTCGTCGGGGCGCAGGTCGCCGCCGCCTGGCTCGCCGCCAAGGGCCGGGAGTCCCTGGTCGACCTGATGCCGGGCCACCCGTACCTGCCGGGCTCCGTCGACCAGGACCTCCTGGTCGAGGCGGAACGCCTGCTCCAGCACTCCCTGCGTGGGCACGCCCAGCTGCGCCGGGCGCTGCGCGACGGCTTCTGGCAGCACCTCCAGGCGCAGTTCTAGCCGCCTTCTTCGGGGAAGCCGGGGAGTCCTCGGGGGAGGCCGGGAAGCCCGGGAGCCCTCGGGGAAGGCCGGGTCGCTCCGAGGACGCTCAGAGGCTCTCCCAGAACGCCACCAGCGCCGCCGCCGTCTCCTCGGGGCGCGCGGTGTTGGGGGAGTGCTCCGCGCCGGCGATCGTGGTGCGGCGGGCGCCCAGCCGGCCCGCCATCGCGGTGAGCAGCCCGACCGGCCACACGTCGTCGCGTTCACCGGACAGGACGTGGACGGGCAGGCCGGTCGCGGCCAGCTCGTCCACCCGGTCCGGTTCCACGGACAACTGGCGGCCGGTGGCGATCAGTTGCGCGGGGTCGTTCATCAGCCACCGGCGGCGCAGATCCTCGCCGCCGCCGGTGGCCGCGTCCTCCGGCGGGTCCAGCGCCCGCATCGCGTCCCACACCTGATCCATGGTCAGCACGGTCAGCGCGTCGCCGAGCGTTTTCGCCTTGTCCCGCTGCCCGGCGGAGATCTCGGCCGGTCCGGACGACATCAGCGTCAGCGAGCGGAACGGATCCGGGTCCAGGAGCACGGCCGCGCGGGCGACCTGGCCGCCCAGCGAATGGCCGAGCAGGTGCGTCGGCGTGCCGTCGGCCGTATCGAGCGCCACTGTCTGAGCGAGGACGTCCCGCGCCAACTCGCCCTGTGCGTAACTCTCCTGACGGCCCGTACCCAGGCTTTCGTACTGCCCCCGGCCGTCCACGGCGACGGCGCGGAAACCGGCGGCGGTCAGCGGTTCGAGGAGGGCGACGAAGTCCTCCTTGCTCCCGGTGTAGCCGGGGAGCATCAGGACCGTGCCGCGCCGGTCCGCACGCGGCACGGCGTCCAGGACGGCGAAGTCGCCGCGCGCGGTACGCAGCGCGCGGGCACGGGCACAGGGGGGCGGGGTGAAGGTCGGCGGCCGGCTCATGGGACGAGGTTAGGCCGTCGTCGACCATGCCCCTGACGTGCGGGGCGCAAGCGTGCCGGGAGCGCGGGGGCCGCGACTGCCCACCGGAAACGCCGGACTGCCCCGCCCCCCGGTGTGCGGGGGCCGGGGCAGTCCGGCGTTCGGTGCGGTGCCGCGAGCGTCAGCTCTCGGCCGACGCGGCCTCGGCGGTCGCCGGGCGGGTCGTGCGCCGGCGGCGGGTCCGGGCCGGAGCCTCGGCCGCTTCGCCCGCCACGGCCTCCGCCTCGGCGACCACCGTGGTCTCCGGCTTGGCGGCGGCGCGGCGGCGGCGCTTCGGCTTCTCCTCCGCGGCGTCGGCGGCCGGTGCGGCCACGGCGGCCTCGGGCTCGGCCTTCACGGCGGTCTTCGGCGCGGCGGCCTTGCGGGTCCGGGGCTTCGTCTCGGCCTTCGTCTCCGTGGCCGGCTTGGCGGCCGTACGGGGACGGCGGCGCGGGCGGCTCTCGGACTCGGGCTCCGAGGGCGGGGCGATCTGGAAGTCGACCTCGTCCTCGGCGGGCTTCACGACCCGGGGGCGGCGGCGCGGCTTCGTCTCGGCCTTGACCTCGGCGGCGGGCTCGGTGAAGCCCACGGCCACGGCCGCCACCGTCTGGAACTCCGGCTCGGCCGGAGCCGCGGCACGGGTGCGGCGGCGACGGGCCGGCTTGGTGGCCTCCACGGCCGCGGGAGCCTCCACGACGACCTCGGGCGCCTTCGCGACCGGTGCGGGAGCCTCCGCCACGGCGACGGCTGCCGCCTCGGCGGCGACGGCCTCCGCGACACCGACCCGGCCACGACGGCGGCGGCGCGGGGTGCGCGGCTCCGTCGCCCCGGCGGCCTGGTCGCTCTCCGGGGCCGGTACGGCCTCGGCGGCGGGCGCGGGCACCGTGGCGGCGCCCTCCTCCTGGCCGGTTCCGCCACGGGTGCGGCGGCGCTGACGCGGGGTGCGCGCGGGGCGCTCCTCACGGGGTTCACGAGCCTCACGGGCGGGGCCCGAGGAGGCGGGAGCCTTGCGGCCCCGGCCACCGGTCTCGCCGAGGTCTTCGAGTTCCTCCGCGCGCAGACCCGCACGGGTCCGCTCGGCCCGCGGCAGTATGCCCTTGGTGCCCTCGGCGATGCCGAGGTCCGAGAACAGGTGCGGCGAGGTGGAGTACGTCTCCGGGGGATCCGGGAACTTCAGGTCCAGCGCCTTGTTGATCAGCTGCCAGCGCGGGATGTCGTCCCAGTCCACCAGCGTGACGGCGGTGCCCTTGGCGCCCGCGCGGCCGGTACGGCCGATGCGGTGCAGGTAGGTCTTCTCGTCCTCGGGGGACTGGTAGTTGATGACGTGGGTCACACCCTCGACATCGATACCGCGTGCCGCGACGTCGGTGCAGACGAGGACGTCCACCTTGCCGTTGCGGAAGGCGCGCAGCGCCTGCTCACGGGCGCCCTGGCCGAGGTCTCCGTGGACCGCGCCGGAAGCGAAGCCGCGCTTCTCCAGCTGCTCCGCGATGTCGGCGGCGGTGCGCTTGGTACGGCAGAAGATCATCGCCAGTCCCCGGCCGTCGGCCTGGAGGATGCGCGAGACCATCTCGGGCTTGTCCATGTTGTGCGCCCGGTACACGAACTGGGTCGTGTTCTTGACCGTCGTGCCCTCGTCGTCGGGCGACGTGGCGTTGATGTGCGTGGGCTGCGACATGTAGCGGCGGGCGAGGCTGATCACGGCGCCGGGCATCGTCGCCGAGAAGAGCATGGTCTGGCGCTTCGGCGGCAGCATCGTGATGATGCGCTCGACGTCGGGCAGGAAGCCCAGGTCCAGCATCTCGTCGGCCTCGTCGAGGACGAGCGCACGGATGTGGGACAGGTCCAGCTTGCGCTGGCCCGCCAGGTCGAGCAGCCGGCCGGGGGTGCCGACGACCACGTCGACGCCCTTCTTCAGCGCCTCGACCTGCGGCTCGTACGCCCGGCCGCCGTAGATGGCCTGGACGCGGACGTTACGCACCTTGCCCGCGGTGAGGAGGTCGTTGGTGACCTGCTGGCAGAGCTCGCGGGTGGGGACGACGACGAGCGCCTGCGGCGCGTCCGTCAGCTTCTCGGGCGCGGCGCGGCCCGCCTCGACGTCGGCGGGGACGGTGACGCGCTCCAGCAGCGGCAGGCCGAAGCCCAGCGTCTTGCCGGTACCGGTCTTCGCCTGCCCGATGACATCGCTGCCGGAGAGCGCTACGGGGAGCGTCATCTCCTGGATCGGGAAGGGGGACATGATGCCGACGGCTTCGAGGGCCTCGGCCGTCTCGGGGAGAATCCCGAGGTCGCGGAAGGTAGTCAGGGTGCTGCCTCTTCTGTGAGACGCGGACCGAGGCGAACGCTGGGGGTCGTACCGTGCCGGGGTTGGTCATCCGGCCCCGGGAAAGGGCGCGGGTGGCGCGGGACCACTGCCGTCGCTCGAGCGCTCGTGCCGCTGAGGGGGCCCCTCATCTGCGGTCGTACGGTGTGTACGACCCGCGCGGAGGGCTGTCGGGTCGGAGCCGATCGGGCCACCGACCGGGCATCCTCATTCAAGGGCGCGCCTCTGGCATACGAAAATGCTCAGTAGGCGCAATACCACTGTACCCCGGATTCGCGCATGTGTGTTGGGCGAATTCATCGGAACGGTGTGATCTCGGTGATGGACCGGGCCCCTACCACGAGGGCCGTGCGGGCTATTGTGCGCTCCATGGAGACGCCTGACAACGCCGCTCGCACGCCCGACGAAGCCCCCGCACCCACCGGCATCGCCGCCGGAAGCTGGTCGACGGCATCGGTCGACCCGCAGTACCGCGCCGCCGTGGTGGATCTGCTGGGCGCCCTCGCGTACGGGGAACTGGCCGCCTTCGAGCGGCTCGCCGAGGACGCCAAACTCGCGCCGACCCTCGGCGACAAGGCGGAACTGGCGAAGATGGCCTCCGCGGAATTCCATCATTTCGAGCAGCTCACCGACCGGCTCTCCACGATCGGTGAGAACCCGACCGGGGCCATGGAGCCGTTCGCCAAGGCGCTGGACGACTTCCACCGCCAGACCGCCCCCTCCGACTGGCTGGAGGGCCTGGTCAAGGCGTACGTCGGCGACTCGATCGCCAGCGACTTCTACCGCGAGGTCGCCATCAGGCTCGACACGGACACCCGGGACCTCGTGCTCGCCGTCCTGGACGACACCGGCCACGGGAACTTCGCCGTGGAGAAGGTACGGGCCGCGATCGAGGCCGACCCCCGCGTCGGCGGCCGGCTCGCCCTCTGGGCCCGGCGGCTGATGGGCGAGGCGCTCTCGCAGGCCCAGCGGGTGGTCGCCGACCGCGACGCGCTCTCCACGATGCTGGTGGGCGGCGTGGCGGACGGCTTCGACCTCGCCGAGGTCGGCCGGATGTTCTCCCGGATCACCGAGGCGCACACCAAGCGGATGGCCGCCCTGGGCCTCGCGGCCTGAGCGCCTCCCGGCCGACTCAGGGGTGCCCCGCAATTTCTGGCGGGTGCGCGACGGCAGCTACGGCACCTCGCCGCGTTGTCGGAGCGTCCGTATACATCCAGTAGGCGGACGCCCCCCGCCTCGCGAGGCACCGCATCCGACGCCGCACACTGATCCACCACGCAGTGCGGGACAACCCTCAGGCCGCCGAGCCGGTGATCCGGCTCCGGCGGCGCGGCCGGATCAGCAGCGACAGCGTCACCGCCCCGACCACCAGCGCACCGGCCACCGTGGCCGTGGCGTGTCCGGAGTAGAGCACACCGTCCGTCAGGTACGCCCCGAACAGGGCTCCCAGGGCGCCGGTGGGGTACACCGCACGGGCCGACGGGAGCCGGCCGGGCAGGGCGCGCAGGGCGGCCCAGGACAGGGCGAGACCGACCACGGCGGAGCCGAAGGATTCCCAGATCACGGAGCATCACCTCGCGGAGTTCGTGGTTACGTCCCCGCAGGCGCGGGGCGACGTGCGGGCCGTGCGGCCCGGGGCCCCTCGCCCGGACGATCCGGGCGGAAGGCCTTCCGCCGTCCTACCCGTGACCTGCGTCACGCAACCCTGCCGTGACCCGGGGGAAACCTTTCGGCGGAGCCCCGCGCTCCGCCGGGCGGACGGGGGCCGACGCGCGGGACGGTGCGCCGGCCCCCGAACGTACGGAGCGGCCCGGCGGGACATCCCGCCGGGCCGCTCCGTCGTGCCGCGCCTGGTGCCTCTTACAGCGCGCCGAACCCGACACGCCGGGCCGCCGGCTCGCCGATCTCGACGTACGCGATCCGGTCGGCCGGCACGAGGACCTTGCGGCCCTTGTCGTCCGTGAGGCTGAGCAGCTGCGCCTTGCCGCCGAGCGCCTCGGTGACCGCGCTCTCGACGTCCTCGGCGGAAAGCCCGCTCTCCAGAACGATCTCGCGGGGCGTGTGCTGCACCCCGATCTTGACCTCCACGGCTATGTCCCTCCGACGGTCAGTCCCTGCGCGGTAGCCGCGCCGTACGCAGCCACATTAGCCCGGTGGGCCGAGCGCTCAGGGCCCGACCGGCCACGCCCGCAGCGAACACGCCGGGTGCCGCTACTCGGCCCCGTGCAGCGGGAAGCCCGCGATGCCGCGCCAGGCGAGCGAGGTGAGCAGCTGTACCGCCGTGTCGCGCGGGATGCCGGAGGGACTGGAGAGCCAGTAGCGGGCCACCACCTGGGCGACCCCGCCCAGCCCGACGGCCAGCAGCATCGATTCGTCTTTGGACTGGCCGGTGTCGCCCGCGATGACGTCCGAGATCGCCTCGGCGCACTGCAGGGACACCCGGTCCACCCGCTCGCGCACGGCGGGCTCGTTCGTCAGGTCCGACTCGAAGACCAGGCGGAAGGCGCCGCCCTCGTCCTCCACGTACGCGAAATAGGCGTCCATGGTGGCTTCGACGCGCTGCTTGTTCTCCGTCGTCGACGCGAGGGCGGTGCGCACGGCCTGGAGCAGCGACTCGCAGTGCTGGTCGAGGAGGGCCAGGTACAGCTCCAGCTTCCCGGGAAAGTGCTGGTAGAGGACCGGCTTGCTGACGCCGGCCCGCTCGGCGATGTCGTCCATCGCGGCGGCGTGGTACCCCTGTGCGACGAAGACCTCCTGGGCGGCGCCCAGGAGCTGGTTGCGTCGGGCGCGGCGGGGCAGGCGAGTGCCCCGCGGGCGCGCTGCCTCTGTCTGCTCGATGGCGCTCACGCCGCCTCCCAAATGTGTGTTCCGACACGGTGTCCACTGCTGACCGCGCCGCATGGCCATCGTACTTTTGGGTAACCCGGGTGCGCGCGGCGCGGACGCAGAATTTCACGGACCGGACAACTCCGGTAGTCATGGACCGGGGTCACCCTCTCGTCCGTGCGGGGACGAAGCGGCCCTGACGTGGGCGTTTCGTCGGTAATCATCCGGTGCGGGGCGAGTTTCGGTCATTTCCCGGCCCCTCCGGCGGGCGGTCCGGTCATTTCCCGGCTCCTCCGGCGGGCCGTCCGGCCAATCCCGGCTCCTCCGGCGGGCCGTCCGGCCAATCCCGGCCCCTCCGGCGGGCGGTCCCGCCCGGTCCGCCCCGCCACCGGCCGCGGTGGCGGGGCGGTGGGCGCGACTCAGCGGTAGTCGTCCTCGTCCTCGACGACCACCTTGGTCTGCTCCGCGACGTCGGCCGCGTCGGCCTCCTCGCCGCCGGCCTCCGTCAGCGGGTCGTCGTCCTCCTGCCGGACTTCCGTACGCTGCTCCGCGGTGTCCGCGTCGGGGGCCTCCAGTCCCGGCGGGTCCGCCTGCTCCTTCTCGAACGTCTCCGGGTCGCTCGGGTCGACCGTCATGGTGACTCCCTTCCGTCCCTCATCCGAAGCCTATGAGCTCGTCTCCTGCCCCGCGATGCGGCCTGTGACCGCGAACACATGAATCGGCGCGTGATCGTCTCGTAACATTGCCGCATGTCTTCGACCGAGCTGCCGGGTGTCCAGGCCGCCGCCGCGGCGGTCGCCCCCACGGTCAGTGCCGTGCACGTCGGGCCGGGGGAGAGGCTGCGCACCGTCCCCCTGGCCGGGCTGAGCCTGACCGTCCGTTCCCGGCCCGGCGCGCGCGCCGGGCTCCCTCCGGCGCTGTACGTCCACGGGCTGGGCGGGTCCTCGCAGAACTGGTCCGCCCTGATGCCGCTGCTGGCCGGCGTGGTGGACGGCGAGGCGGTCGACCTGCCCGGGTTCGGCGACTCCCCGCCGCCGGACGACGGCGCCTACTCGGTGGCCGCGCACGCCCGGGCGGTCATCCGGCTGCTCGACGCGCAGGGGCGCGGCCCGGTCCACCTCGTCGGCAACTCGCTGGGCGGCGCGGTCTCCACCCGGGTCGCGGCCGTCCGCCCCGACCTGGTGCGGACCCTCACCCTGATCTCACCCGCCCTGCCCGAGATCCGCGTCCAGCGCCCGGCCGTACCGACCGGGCTGCTGGCGCTCCCCGGGGTCGCCGCGCTCTTCTCCCGGCTCAGCCGGGGCATGACCGCCGCACAGCGCACCCGCGGTGTCATGGCACTCTGTTACGGCGATCCCTCGCGGATCACCGAGGAGGGGTTCCGCCAGGCGGTGGCCGAGATGGAGCGGCGGCTGGAACTGCCGTACTTCTGGGACGCCATGGCGCGTTCCGCCCGTGGCATCGTCGACGCCTACACGCTCGGCGGGCAGCAGGGACTGTGGCGCCAGGCCGAGCGGGTGATCGCGCCGACGCTCCTGGTGTACGGCGGACGGGACAAGCTCGTCTCGTACCGGATGGCACGCAAGGCGTCCGGGGCGTTCCGCGACTCGCGCCTGCTTTCGCTGCCCGAGGCCGGGCACGTGGCGATGATGGAGTACCCGGAGGCGGTCGCCCAGGCGATCCGGGAATTGGTGGACGACAACAACGGGAGCTGATCCGGGGCGTGGGACGACACAGCCGAAGGGGCGCCGGGGCCGAAGCTCCGGCGGGCGAAGCCGCACCGGCCCCGGCCGGTGCGCCGGGGGCGGGCTCCGGCAGTGGCCGCCGCAGGCGGGCGCCCGAACCGGCGCCCCCCGGGCGCGACGGACAGCGGTCGCCCGAGGCGCCCGCGGACACCCCGTTCCAGGGCGTCCCGCAGGTGCGAGGCGGTCACCCCGAACAGCGTGAACCGGGCGGTGGCTGGGGCACGGGACCGCAGCCGCGCTCCGGTCGTGGCGAGGCCCCGCGGGGCGGGCGGCTCGCACAGCCCGCCGGCCCGGCCCGGCAGCAGACACGTTCGGGCGAATTCCCGGCCGGCCGGGCGGGCGGCGCGGGTGCGGCGGTCGGCCGGTCGGTGTCCCGGCCCGCGCCCGGCAGCACGCCGCTGATACCTGGCCCCCGGCCCGAGTTCGTGGAGGCGTTCGACGCCCCGTCCGTAGGGCTTCCGGTGCGGTCCGTCCCCTCGCGGGTGTCCGCGCCCGTCGAGGCGCCCCCGGCCGGGGACCGGCGCGACGACGGTCCGGACGGTGGCGCCGGAGACGGCGGCGAAGGCGCGGGCGGTACCCCGGGCAAGGGCGGCCGGGGCGGCAAGGGGCGGACGTTCACCGGTATCGCGGCGGCGGCGGTGACCACCGTGCTCGCCGTGGTCGTGGCCGGGCAGGTCGCCCAGGGGCACGGCGGCGACGGCTCCCCGCAGGCGTCCGGCACCCGGGGGAGCGGTCAGGGGGCCTCGCGGTCCGACGACCGCCCGACCCCCGGGACGGCCACGTCCGCACCGCTGAAAGCCATGTCGTACGAGGAGAAGATGGCCACGCCCTTCCCGCTCGCCGCCGATCTGGCGGGCGGCGGGAAGTTCGAGGTCGTCCCGGGCGCGGCGAAGGCGCCCGGGACCGGGCACAGGTACCGCTACCGGATCGACGTGGAGGCGGGACTCGGCCTCGACCCGGGGCTTTTCGCCGAGGCCGTGCAGAAGACCCTCAACGACGACCGCAGTTGGGCGCACCACGGGGACATGACCTTCGAGCGGATCTCCACGGGCACACCCGACTTCGTCATCACCCTGGCCAGCCCCGGCACCACCGGGGTCTGGTGCGCGAAGTCCGGCCTGGACACCACCGAGGACAACGTCTCCTGCGACTCCGCGTCCACCGAGCGCGTCATGATCAACGCCTACCGGTGGGCCCAGGGTTCGGTCACCTTCGGCCCCGACAAGCTCCTGCCCTACCGGCAGATGCTCATCAACCACGAAGTCGGACACCGGCTCGGGCACAACCACGTGAGCTGCCGGACCCCAGGGACGCTCGCGCCCGTGATGCAGCAGCAGACGAAATCGCTCGACATCGACGGAATCTCCTGCAAGCCCAACCCTTGGGTCTATCCGGCCAGTTGACCCGGGGTGTCCATATAATGGTACGACCGTCTCATTTCGCATTGACATGCAGATGAGCGGTCGTTCATATTTCTCCGCATGTCACGCATCCTGATCACCTCCGAGAGCGCGGCCCTGGAGCGCGCGCTCATCGGCGTGACCAGGCACTGCGTCGCCGACATTCTCTGTCGCTGACCCCTGCCCGGTCGTGCTCCGGCGCCGTCCGAAGCCCCGAAGGGCTTCAGGCGCGGTGCTCCGGTCGACGTCCCCGGCACCCACCGGCCCTCAGGCGCGGCCCCGTCCGGCAGACGCCCCGAACCCGGTTCTTCACGGGTCGGACCTGACCCGACACGCGCCGGCCTGCCGGGCGGCCCCCTTCCCCTCCCCGGGCTTTCGCGCGACGCGTACGCGCGCCCGGTGGGACGCGCCGCACTCCCGCGGTCCCCGTTGTCCGGGCCGTCTTCCGACGTGCCGCCTTCCTGTGCTTTCTCCCGCTTCACCCTGCTTAACCCAGCTTCGCTGTGCTTCCTCCCGCCTTCTCCTGCTTTTCCCTGCGTTTTCCGCCTCGCCGATCCGGCCGGGCAGTACCGAGAGGTCCTCTTCCGATGCGTCAACCGTCCGCCATATCCCGCCGCGTCTCAGCGGCCGTCGTGGTTCTCGTCGTGGGCTCGGCCGTCGCGGCCTGCGGCCCGAAGGAGAGCGGGAGCGACGCCGGTTCCGGTGCTTCCTCGGCCGCTCCCGCCAAGGGCGGCACCCTCAGCGTCCTCAACCGCGCCCCCCAGACGAACTTCGACCCGGCGCGGCTCTACACCTCCGGCGGCGGCGCCGTCCCGTCGCTGGTCTTCCGCACCCTCACCACCCGCAACCGCGAGGCCGGCGCCGCCGGCGCCGAGGTGGTCCCCGACCTGGCGACCGACCTGGGCGCCCCCAGCGAGAACGCCACCGTGTGGACGTACACGCTCAAGGACGGGCTGAAGTACGAGGACGGCACCGCGATCACCAGCGCGGACGTCAAGTACGGCATCGAGCGCTCCTTCGCCGCCGAACTCTCCGGCGGCGCGCCCTACCTGCGCGACTGGCTGATCGGCGGCGCCGACTACGAGGGGCCGTACAAGGACAAGAAGGGCCTCGCCTCGATCGCGACGCCCGACGACCGGACCATCGTCTTCCACCTGAACAAGCCGGAGGGCGAGTTCCCCTACCTGGCGACGCAGACCCAGACCACACCGGTACCGCAGGCCAAGGACACCGGCGCGACCTACGAGAACCACCCCGTCTCCTCGGGGCCGTACAAGGTCGTCTCCAACGAGGGCGACGGCGAGCACCTGGTGCTGGAACGCAACCCCTACTGGTCCGAGAAGACCGACTCCGAGCGCAAGGCCTACCCGGACAAGATCGACGTCCGTTCCGGCCTGGACCCGGCCGTCGTCAACCAGCGCCTCTCCGCCTCGCGCGGGGCCGACGCCGCCGCCGTCACCACCGACACCAACCTGGGGCCGGCCGAACTCGCCGAGGTCACCGGCGACAAGGCCCTCGCCGCCCGCGTCGGCGAAGGCCACTTCGGCTACACCAACTACATCGCCTTCAACCCGAAGGTGAAGCCGTTCGACAACCCGAAGGTGCGCCAGGCGATCTCGTACGCCGTCAACCGCACCTCCGTCATCAACGCGGCCGGCGGCTCCTCGCTCGCCGAGCCCGCCACCACCTTCCTGCCCGAGCAGAAGTCCTTCGGGTACACGGCGTACGACGCCTTCCCCTCCGGCGCCACGGGCGACGCGGCCAAGGCCAAGGAGCTGCTGAAGGAGGCCGGTTACCCGAACGGGCTGACCGTCACCCTCACGCACGACAACGAGAAGAACTTCGCCACCAGTCCCGAGGTCGCCACCGCCATCCAGGAAGCCCTGAAGAAGGCCGGGATCACGGTCGAGCTCAAGGGACTCGAGGACAACGCCTACTCGGAGACCGCGTACAACGTGAAGACCGAGCCCGGCTTCTTCCTCGCCGGCTGGGGCGCCGACTGGCCCTCCGGCGGCCCCTTCCTCGGACCCGTCTTCGACGGCCGCCAGATCGTCGAGGACGGCTACAACTTCAACACCGGCCGGCTGAACGACGCCTCGGTCAACAAGGAGATCGACGAGATCAACCAGCTGACCGACCTCGCCGCCGCCGCCGCGCGCTGGGGCGCCCTGGACAAGAAGATCGGTGAGCAGGCACTGACCGTGCCGCTCTTCCACCCGGTCTACCAGCGCCTCTACGGCGCGGACGTGAAGAACGTCGTCATCAGCGACTGGACCGGCGTACTCGACATCGCGCTGGTCTCGGTCAAGTAGCCATGGCCGAAGCACTGCCGGCCCCGGAGGCGGGGACCGACACGGCCCCCGCCTCCGGGGCGCTCCCGTTCCGGCGCCGGCTCCGCGCCCGCCGCTCCGCACTCGTGGCTGCCGTCGTCGTCGCGCTGCTCGCCCTCGTCGCCCTGGCCGCCCCGCTGCTCGCGGCGGTCGAGGGCCAGGACCCCAACGCCTTCCACGCCGAGCTGGTGGACTCCGCGACCGGCGGCGTCCCCCTCGGCTCCTTCGGCGGCATCAGCGCCGACCACTGGCTCGGCGTCGAACCCCTCACCGGACGCGACCTGTTCGCCCGCGTCGTCTACGGCGCCCGCGTCTCGCTCGGCGTGGCACTCGCCGCCACCCTGGTGCAGGTCGCCATCGGCGTCACCCTGGGCATGGCGGCCGGACTCGGCAACCGCCTCGTCGACCAGGTCATCAGCCGTACCACCGACATCGTCGTCGCCCTCCCCGTCATGGTCACCGCGCTCGGCGCGCTCGCCGTGGTCCCCGCGGGCTTCCCCCGCCCCGTGCTGATCGCGGGCATGGTCGGGCTCGTCGGCTGGGCGCACCTCTCCAAGGTCGTCCGCGCCCAGACCCTCGCCCTCAGACGGACCGACCACGTCTCCGCCGCCCGGCTCAGCGGCTGGAGCGGCACGCGGATCGCCCGGCGCGAACTGCTGCCCGGCCTCGCCGCACCCGTCATCACGTACGCCGTGCTGCTCTTCCCCGGCAACATCGTCATGGAGGCCGCGCTGTCCTTCCTCGGCGTGGGCATCAAGCCGCCCACGCCGTCCTGGGGACAGATGCTCAGCGACGCGGACACCTGGTACCAGGCCGCACCGACCTACCTGCTCGTCCCCGCCCTGCTCCTCTTCGTCACCGTGCTGGCGCTGACGGTGCTGGGCGAGGGGGTGCGCAACGCCCTGGACCCCCGGGTCGCCTCGCGGCTCCGGGTCGGCACCGGCACCGGGAAGGAGGCCGGCGCATGACCCGGTTCCTGCTGCGGCGCCTCGGCGGAGCGCTCCTCGTGCTCTTCGCCCTGAGCGTCCTCGTGTACGCCGTCTTCTACGTCGCCCCGGGCGACGTCGCGCAGATCGCCTGCGGCCCGCGCTGCTCGCCCGCGCAGGTCGCTCAGGTCACCGCGCAACTCCGGCTCGACGACCCGGTGTACGTGCAGTACGCCCACTTCGTCCAGTCCCTCCTCACCGGCCACGACTACTCGACCGGCACCGGCACCGAGCACTGCCCGGCCCCCTGCCTCGGCCGCTCCTACCGGGACGACGAGCAGGTCATGCGGCTGATCGTCACCAAGCTTCCCGCCACCGCCTCGCTCGCCGCCGGCGCCTTCGTGCTCTGGATCCTCGTCGGGGTCGGGACCGGGCTGCTCTCGGTGTGGCGGCGCGGCCGGGCGACCGAGCGGATTCTCACCGGGGTGACGCTCGCGGGCATGGCCACGCCCGTGTTCGTACTGGGCCTGATGCTGATCATCGTCTGCTGCTCGACGCTGCAGATCCTCCCGTTCCCCGTCTACGTCCCGCTGACCGACGACCCCGAACAGTGGTTCTGGAACCTGCTGCTGCCCTGGGTCTCGCTGGCCCTCGTCTCCGCCGCCCCGTACGCCCGGATGACCCGCGCGGCGATGCTGGAGACCCTCGCCGAGGACCATGTGCGCACCTTCCGCGCCTACGGGGTGAGCGAGCGGCGGATCGTCGCCAGGCACGCCCTGCGCGGAGCGCTCGCGCCCGTGATCGCGCTCGGCGCGGTGGACATCGGCGCGATGTTCGGGGGCGCCGTGCTCACCGAGTCGCTCTTCAACATCCCCGGCGTCGGCCGGGAACTCGTCGATGCCGTACAGACCGTCGATCTCCCCGTCGTCGTCGGACTGGTGCTCGTCACCGGATTCTTCGTCGTCCTCGCCAACGTCGTCGCGGACATCCTCCACGCGGCGGCCGACCGTCGGGTGGTGCTGTCATGAGCTTGGTCGAGGTATCCGGTCTCACCATCGACTTCGGCGGCGTGCGCGCCGTCGACGACCTCTCCTTCACCCTGGAGAAGGGCGCCGCGCTGGGGGTCGTCGGGGAGTCCGGCTCCGGCAAGAGCGCCTCCGCGTACGCCCTGCTCGGCCTCCACCGGGGGACCGGGGCGGTCGTGGGCGGCTCGGTCACGGTGGCCGGGGTCGACGTGCAGGCGGCGGACGACGCGGGACTGCGGGCGCTGCGCGGCGCCAAAGCCGCCATGGTGTTCCAGGACCCGCTCTCCTCGCTCGACCCCTACTACGCCGTCGGCGACCAGATCGCCGAGGTGTACCGGGTGCACCACCGGGTCTCCCGGCGCGCCGCCCGGGCCCGCGCGGTGGACGTCCTCGGCCGGGTCGGCATCCCGGACCCGGTGCGCCGTTCGCGCTCCCGGCCGCACGAGTTCTCCGGCGGCATGCGGCAGCGGGTGCTCATCGCGATGGCGCTGGCCTGCGAGCCCGAACTGCTCGTCGCCGACGAACCGACCACCGCGCTGGACGTCACCGTGCAGGCGCAGGTCCTCGACCTGCTCCACGACCTCCGCCGGGAGACCGGCATGGGACTGCTGCTCGTCACCCACGACGTCGGGGTCGCCGCCTCGACCGTCGACGACATCCTGGTGATGCGGGGCGGCCGGGACGTCGAACGCGGGCCGGTCGCGGAGGTACTGGGCGCGCCCCGGCACCCGTACACCCGCGCACTGCTGTCGGCCGTTCCCCGTGTCGACGCGCCGCGCGACCGGCGCGTTCCCGCGGTCCCCGTGTCCGGGACCGCCGGAACGGTCGAGCCACTGCTGGAAGCGGTGGACCTGCGGTGCGAGTTCGGCCGGGGACGCGACCGGGTCACCGCCGTGGACGGCGTGTCACTCACCCTCCGGGCCGGTGAGACGCTCGGCATCGTCGGCGAGAGCGGAAGCGGCAAGACCACCCTCGGGCGCATGCTGGTGCGGCTGCTCGACCCGACCGGCGGCCGGCTCCGCTACGCGGGCACGGAGATCGGCTCGCTGTCGGCGAGGGAACTGCTCCCGCACCGGCGCGAGCTCCAGATGGTCTTCCAGGACCCGGTCGCCTCCCTCAACCCGAGGCGGTCCGTGGGCGAGTCCGTCGCCGACCCGCTGCGCGCGGCGGGCGAACGCGACGACACCCGCATCCGGCGCAGGGTCCGCGAACTCCTGGAACGCGTGGGGCTGGACGCGGACCGGTACGACAGTTACCCGCACGAGTTCAGCGGCGGGCAGCGCCAGCGCGTCGGGATCGCCCGCGCGCTCGCCGCCGGACCCCGGGTCATCGTCTGCGACGAGCCCGTCTCCGCGCTCGACGTCACCACGCAGGCCCAGGTCGTCGCGCTCCTCGCCGAACTCCAGCGGGAGCTCGGAATCGGGCTCGTCTTCATCGCCCACGACCTCGCCGTGGTCCGGCAGGTCAGCGACCGGGTCGCGGTCATGCGCCACGGCCGGATCGTCGAACACGGTGCCGTCGACGAGGTGTACGGCTCTCCCGAGGACCCGTACACCCGGCAACTCCTGGCCGCCGTGCCCGCCCTCGATCCGGGGGAGGCGGCGGCCCGGCGGGCCGCGCGCAGGGAGCTCGCCGCGACCTGACGGGGCGTGGAGCGGAGGCGCGCGGAGAGGTGTTTCGCGGCGAAACGCACAAAGGCCGGGAAAGTTACGCCGGTTCACCCCTTCTGGTGGCGTGACGGACAACCGTCCGTCGCGCCACCGGCGTATCCGCTTACGGTCGTCCCGACGCTGGTCACCGGCCAACGGTGGCCGCCCACATGGGAGATCGGGGGTGTACTCGTGCGTATCGGCCTGCTCACCGACGGCGGTTATCCGTATGCGGACGGTGAGTCCAGACTGTGGTGCGACCGCTTGGTGCGTGGTCTGCCCCAGCACGAGTTCGACCTCTACGCGCTGAGCCGCTCCGCCCGCCAGGAGCAGCTCGGGTGGGTGAGCCTGCCGCCCCAGGTGGGGCAGGTACGGACCGCGCCACTCTGGACCACGCCGTCCGGTTTCCCGGACGCGAGCGCGCGTCAGGAAGATCGAGGCGGCTGCCTCACCCGGCTCGTGACGGGCGGCGGGGGCTCCTACGGCCGCCGTGAGCGCCGGCGCTTCACGGCGCATCTGACGGCGCTCGCCACGGCGGTCAGCGCCTCCGGTGCCGGTGCCCCGGTGTCCGCCGGGAGCGAGGCACCGGGCGGAGCCGGCCGGGCGGCGGACGGACCTGCCGGACTCTTCGGCGCGGCCCTCTACGGACTCGCCGAACTGGCCAGGGAAAACGGCGGACTGCCCACCGCACTCCGCTCCGAGACGGCCCTGCGCGTGCTGGAATCCGCCTGCCGTGCCCGGGGCACCGGCCGTACCGTCCAGCGCGCCACCGTCACCGACCACCTTGCCTTCGCCACCGAACTCGCCCGTCTGCTGCTGCCGCTCTCGCTCGACTGGTACACCGCCGAGGCGCTCGGCGGCGTCGATGTCTGCCACGCGGCCTCCGGTGGCGCCGCCGCCCTCCCCGGACTGCTGGCCAAACGCTTCTTCGGCGTTCCCCTCCTGGTCACCGAGCACGGCCTGCCGCTCCGCACGCACTACCTCTCCGGCACGGACGCGCCGTTCGGTGCGCCGGTACGCACCCTGCTCGCCAACTTCCACGCCCTCCTGGCGGGCGAGGTCTACCGCCAGGCCGCCGTCGTCACCCCCGGCAACACCCACGTACGCCGCTGGCAGCAGCGCTGCGGCGCGGACGCCTCGAAGCTGCGCACGGTGTACCCGGGCATGGAGACCGGGCGCTTCCCGCAGGTGGGCGGGGGCGACAGCGCCGGCCCGGACACCCTGGTCTGGGTGGGCCGGGTCGAGCCCGCCAAGGACCTCGTCGCCCTGCTGCACGCCTTCGCCGAGGTGCACCGGGCCGAACCCGGGACCCGGCTGAGGATCTTCGGTGTCCCCGCCGAGGGTGCCGAAGGCGCCGCGTACCTCGCGCACTGCCGCGCCCTGGCGGACCTGCTCTTCCCCGGGACCACCGCCGGGGACACGGCCGGGGTCGGGGACACGGCCGAGGCCGTGGACGCGCCGGGGGACGGGGACCGGGGCGGGGACACGCGGGGAGCGGGCAGGTCCGGGGCCGCAGGGCCCGGGGCCGTGGAACGCCCGGTCTCCTTCGAGGAGACCGGCGGAGCTTTCGGAGCGGACGACCTCGCCGGGGCGTACGCGGCGGGCGGGGTCGTGGTGCTGTCCAGCGTGGTCGAGGGCTTTCCGATCAGCCTGGTGGAAGCGATGTTCTGCGGGCGCGCCACCGTCTCGACGGACGTGGGCGCGGTGGCCGAAGTCATCGGTGGTACCGGGCTCGTGGTCCCCCCGCGCGACACCCCGGCGCTCGCCGGCGCCTGCCTCGCGCTGCTGCGCGACCCGGAGCGCCGTGCGCGTCTGGGCGAGGCGGCGCGGGAGCGCGCCCTCGAACTCTTCACCGTGGAGCAGAACCTCGCCGCCTTCCGGGCGCTCTACCGGGAGCTGACCACGGGCCGCGCGCCGCACCCCACGGGCACCGCCCCCGCCGTCGGCCCCCCGGCGGCCGGGAGCGGCGGAGCGCCGGACGCCTCGGCGCCCCGCCCCTTCGCGGTCCCGCCCGAGGAGCACGTACGCCACGGCCGGCCCCGCGCCGAACCGGTGGGGCGACGGCCCGTCAGGGCGGCCACCGGGCGGACCAGGACCCCGGCCTGGGCCGGGGCGCCCGGGAAGGCCGTGGCCGGGAAGGCCGTGCCGGGGAAGGCGGCCGTGCCGGGGAAGGCGGCCGTGGCCGGGAAGGTGGCTGTGGCCGGGAAGGCGTCCGTGGCCGGGAAGGTCGGCGTCGCCGCGACGGCCGGAGCGGGGGACGGCGATGCGTGACCCCCTCGACCACCTGTCCGCGCCGGGCAACGAACCGTACGGAGGAACCCTCATGGGCCGCGCGCCCGAAGCCCTCGACGTGCCGAACGCTCCCTCGTCCGCCCCGGCTTCAAGCGCCCCCGCGCCACCCGCCCCGGTGGCCGAGCACGTCCCGGAGGAGCACGCGAGGACGGAGCCCGCGGAGGCGGCAGGCGTCTCGGCGAGGGGCATCGCGGCGACGGGCACCGAGGCGGCGGACGCGGCACCGATCGTCCCCGCACCGCCCGCCCCCGCGCGGCCGGCCGTCCCCTCCCCGAGGGCCGTCCCCACGCCGGCCGACCCCGTGCGCGCCCTGCTCCACCGCCACCGCGAGCTCTGCGAACACGCCGTCGACCCGCTGGAGATCGCCGCCGGTCTGGAGGCGCACGGCCTCACCGACCGGGCTGCCGCCCGCTACCGACACCGGGACGTCTTCTCGCTGGCCGAGGAGCTCTACGCCCGGGTCCCCCGGCCCGCCACCGGCCCGGTGCGGGCGGCGGCCGACCCGCGGACCGGGCACGATCCCGACCACCGTGCCGCCTGGACCCTGCACGCCCTGCTGCCCGGTGCCGCCTGCCTCGCCACCGTCGGAGCGCTCCGGGTGACGGAGGGGGCGCTCGGTACCGGCGCACGGAACGTCCTGACGGCCGCCGGTGTCCTGCTGGTCTTCCTGGCGCTCCGGTCCGCCCTGGCCACCGGCCCGTTGCACGCCCCGGCGGGCTCCGGCCGGACCGCCCGCTACACCTGCTGGCTCCTCGGCTACGCGGTGTACGGGGAGGAGCTGCTCGCCCAGGTCCTCAGCGGCGGCCCGGACGGCCATTGGCCCGGCACCCCGGCCCCGCTCCTCGGTCTCTCCCTCGCCGTGGTCCCGGCCGCCTGGTGCGCCCACCTCTTCGCCGCGCGCGCCCGGCGCAAACTCGGTGGCAGCCGCGCGCTGGAGGAGTTCGGAGCGGGGGTGCGTCCGGTGCTGCTGACGAGCGTCGCGCTCTTCCTCGCCGCCCTCCTGCCGCTCATGCTCCTCGCCGACCTCGGGTACGGCGGGCACGGCGTCCCGCTCTCGGCCTACGCCCTCGGGCTGCTGCTCTTCCTGGCCCGGCTGGAGACCGCGCACGGCCTCCCGGCCCCGGCCGTCACCGCGCTGGCCGCCGCCTGCGCGGTCGAGGCGGCGGCCCCCCTCCTCGTGCTGAGCGGCCGGCTGCCGGGCCTCGGTCTCCTGGCCCGGCCCGTCGACCTGCTGGTGATGGCGGGCGGTACCGGCGCCGTACCCGCCCTGGCCTGCGGCGGTGCCGCGCTCGGCCTGCTGGCGCACGCAGCCGTGGCGCTCTCCCGCGCCTCCGCCCACCACCGGCACTGACCCCCGCGCGCCGACACCGGGCGCACCGGCACCGGGCACCGAGTGCCGATGTACCGCGCGCCGGCCGCGAGGGGCGCCGCCGCAGGGGCCGTGCCCGGTCCGGGCCGAAGACCGCACCATCCCGTACCACCGTGCCCCACCCCGTACCACCGTGCCCCACCCCGTACTTCCCACCGCCCGCGGAGCCGACGCCGCGGGAGACCCGTACCGCACACGCCTTTCACGCCTTTTCCATCAAGGAGAAACCGGACATGACCCGCCGAACCGCCGCACCGGCCACTCGCCGCCGGCACCCAGGGAGTGCACGATGAGGGTTCTGCTGCTCGGCGCCAACGGATTCCTCGGCCGCTTCGTCGCGGACCGCCTGCTGGCCGACCCGGCCGTCCACCTCACGGCCCTCGGCCGGGGCGACGACGCCGACGTACGGTTCGACCTCGCGGGCGGCAGCCCAGGGGCGCTCACCCGCTTCCTGGACGCCGTCCACCCCGGGGTCGTCGTCAACTGCGCCGGGGCCACCCGGGGCCAGGCCCGCGAACTGACCCGGCACAACACCGTCGCCGTCGCCACCGTCTGCGAGGCACTGCGCCGCAGTGGCTGCGGGGCGCGGCTCGTCCAGGTCGGCTGCGCCTCGGAGTACGGGCCCTCGCAGCCGGGATCCTCCACCGCCGAGGACGCCGTACCCCGCCCCGGCGGCCCGTACGGCGTCAGCAAGCTCGCCGCCACCGAACTCGTCCTCGGCTCCGGGCTCGACGCGGTCGTGCTGCGGGTCTTCTCGCCGGTCGGTCCCGGCACCCCGGCCGGCTCCCCGCTCGGCCGGCTCGCCGAGGCCATGCGCCGCGCCATGCAGTCCGGCGACGGCGAGCTGAAGCTCAGCGGCCTGGGCGTCCAGCGCGACTTCGTCGACGTACGGGACGTGGCGCGGGCCGTGCACGCCGCCTCGCTCTCCGCCGCCCAGGGTGTCGTCAACATCGGTACCGGCCGGGCCGTCCGGCTGCGCGACGCCGCCGCGGTCCTCGCCCGGGTCTCCGGGTTCGCCGGTGTGCTCCACGAGTTGGAGGTGCCGCCCGGCCGCCTACCGATCGGCGCCCAGCGCACCTCCGCCGAATCGGTGATGGAGCACCTCGCGGCCACCCCGTCGCCCTACCCGGACGGCTGCGGTGCCTGGCAGCAGGCCGATGTGCGCACCGCCCGCGACCGACTGGGCTGGCGCCCCCGGATCAACTTGGAGGAGTCCCTCGCCGATATCTGGATGGAGGCGGCGTGCCGCATCTGACCGGCACCGGAACGGCCCGCCGGGCGAGCGGCAACGAGCAGATGGGTTTCGGTGTGCCTGGATACGCTCACCCGTTGCTCGCCCCCACCGAGTGGGCGGAACTCACCCGCCCCGGGACCCCGTTGCACTGGGCGGTCCTCAACATCGCGGACGGGCCGGGCACCCGGCCCGATCCGCACTGCCTGGAGGCGGCGGGAAAACTGCACAACGCCCGGGAGCGTGCCCTGCAGGGGCGCGCTCCCGGCGCCGCCGCGCCGGGCGGCCGGCTGCTCGGACACCTCGACCTGGTCCACGGGGCACGGCCGTTCGGCGATCTCGTCGTGGACGCCAAGCGGTTCCTGGACTGGTACCGGGTCGGCGGCTTCTATCTCGGCCGCTGCCCCACCGAGCGGGCCGGTCTCCCGGCGGTCCGCCGGCTCACCGTCACCCTGCGCGAACTGGTCGCGCAGAGCGAAGTCGACCGGGGTGCCCCGGCGGGTGACGGCGGGCGGATCGTGCTGGGGCTCGGCACCCATCCGTACCCCGGTTACGCCGAGGCCGCCGACCAACTCGTCACCTTCCAGGGGTCCTGGCCCGACTACCGCTGGTCGCAGGTGGCCCAGTGGACGGCCGAGTACCCGCCCGAGCGGTTCGCGCACTTCGTCCACGGCGTCCCCCGCACCCACCTGGACGAGGCGATGCGCATCGCGCGGTGGCAGGGCGCCGGCACGATCTTCTTCACCGACCGGGACGGGCGTAACCGACAAACCGACCCATTCGCGGCGCTGCCCGGTTACTGGGACGAAATCGTCTCGCGGATCGGACCGGGTATCTCGGAATGAGTGCGGGCGTGACAGTGTTACCGGGAGAACAACCGTACGCAACTGAAGTACGTAGAAACCGACCACCTGCATTGTTGAGGTTCCTGTGTCGCTGCCACCCTTGGTCGAGCCCGCTGCGGAGCTCACCGTCGATGAGGTCCGCAGGTACTCCCGCCACCTGATCATCCCGGACGTCGGGATGGACGGACAGAAGCGGCTGAAGAACGCGAAGGTGCTCTGTGTCGGCGCCGGCGGCCTCGGCTCGCCCGCCCTGATGTACCTGGCCGCCGCTGGTGTCGGCACGCTCGGCATCGTGGAGTTCGACGAGGTCGACGAGTCGAACCTGCAGCGTCAGATCATCCACAGCCAGGCCGACATCGGCCGCTCCAAGGCCCAGTCGGCCAAGGACTCGGTGCTGGGCATCAACCCGTACGTGAACGTGATCCTGCACGAGGAGCGGCTCGAAGCCGAGAACGTGCTGGAGATCTTCGCCCAGTACGACCTGATCGTGGACGGCACGGACAACTTCGCCACCCGCTATCTGGTCAACGACGCGGCCGTACTGCTGAACAAGCCGTACGTCTGGGGCTCCATCTACCGGTTCGACGGGCAGGCGTCCGTCTTCTGGTCGGAGCACGGCCCCTGCTACCGCTGCCTCTACCCGGAGCCGCCCCCGCCGGGCATGGTCCCCTCCTGCGCCGAGGGCGGGGTGCTGGGCGTGCTCTGCGCGTCCATCGGCTCCATCCAGGTCACCGAGGCCATCAAGCTGCTCGCCGGTGTCGGCGACCCGCTCGTCGGCCGTCTGATGATCTACGACGCGCTGGAGATGCAGTACCGCCAGGTCAAGGTGCGCAAGGACCCCGACTGCGCGGTCTGCGGCGAGAACCCGACCGTCACCGAGCTCATCGACTACGAGGCCTTCTGCGGCGTCGTGTCCGAGGAGGCGCAGGAGGCGGCGCTCGGCTCCACGATCACTCCCAAGCAGCTCAAGGAGTGGATCGACGCCGACGAGAAGATCGAGATCATCGACGTCCGCGAGCCGAACGAGTACGAGATCGTCTCGATCCCGGGCGCCAAGCTGATCCCGAAGAACGAGTTCCTGATGGGCAACGCCCTCCAGGGCCTGCCGCAGGACAAGCGCATCGTCCTGCACTGCAAGACCGGTGTCCGCAGCGCGGAGGTCCTCGCGGTCCTCAAGTCGGCGGGCTTCGCCGACGCGGTGCACGTGGGCGGCGGCGTCATCGGCTGGGTCAACCAGATCGAGCCGTCGAAGCCGGTGTACTAGGCCTTTCCCGCAGGCCCCCGCACAGCGGACGGGCACCCGCCACCAGGTGGCGGGTGCCCGTCCTTCGTTTCAGGGCTGCCTCACAGGGCCTCACCTCATGCGGCAGCCGCCCTTCCCGTGGCACGGCTTCGGCTCGCCGTGGACGTCGTGCTCGTCGTGGCACGGCTGCTTCTTCCCGACCGTGACGCGTGTCCGGTCCCGGTTCGACCGGACGGTGCCGCGCCGTACCGTCGGCCCGTCAGGACGAGCAGACCGAGCCGTCCGCCGGGACCTTCCCGTCCAGGAAGTAGGCGTCCGTCTTCGCGGTCACGCAGGTGCCGTTGCCGTAGGAGCCGTGGCCCTCACCCTTGTTGGTGAGCATCACGCCGACGCCCTTGCCGAGTTCGTCCGCCATCCGCTTCGCACCTTCGTACGGGGTCGCCGGGTCGCCGGTCGTCCCGATCACCAGGATCGGCGCCGCCCCCGGGGCGCTCGTCTCCGGGGTGTCGTGCTCCCCGGCCACCGGCCAGTCCGCGCACCAGCCGGCGGTGTCCCAGGCGAGGAACGGGCCGAAGACCGGCGAGAGCTTCCGGAACTCCGGCAGCAGCGCCCGGGCCTCGTCGGCGGTCGGCCGCGCGGTGCTGTCCGCGCAGGAGATGGCCCGCTGGGACTGCGACATCGTGTCGTAGTGCCCGTTACCGTCCCGGCCGTTGTACGAATCGGCGAGCGCGAGCAGTGTGTTGCCGGTGCCGTTGTTCTCCGCCTCGTCGAGCGCCTGCGTCAGCGTCGGCCAGTTGCCCTGCGAGTAGAGGGGAGCCACGATGCCGGTGACGGCGAGCGACTCGCTGAGCATGCGGCCCGAGTCGGTCGGCAGCGGGTCCTTGTCCAGCTTCGCGAGCAGCCGGGCGATGCGCGCGCTCCCCGCCTCCGGGTCCTCGCCCCGGTCCTGGAGGTAGTTCTCCAGCGCGCGCTGGAAGCCCGTCGCCTGGTTCCGGGCGTGCCCGAGCGTGTCCGCCGTGGGGTCCACGACCGCGTCGAGCACCACCCGGCCGACGTTCTCCGGGAAGAGATGGGCGTACGTACCACCCAGCTCCGTGCCGTACGACATGCCGAAGTAGTACAGCTTCCGGTCACCGAGCACCTGGCGGATCAGGTCCATGTCGCGGGCGGTGTTCGTGGTCGTCAGGTACGGCAGGACCTTCCCGGAGCCCTTCTCGCAGCCGGCGCCCATGTCCGCGCCGTCCTTCAGGAACGCCGCCTCCTCCGCAGGCGTGTCCGGGGTCATGTCGACGCGTTTGAGGGCCGCTTCGGTCGCACCGTCGCTCCGGCAGTCCACGCCCTCGCTGGCCGCGACGCCGCGCGGGTCGAAGCCCACCAGGTCGTAACGGGAGTTGAGCTTCCCGTACGCGGTCGCCGCCTGGGGAAGGATGCTCACCCCGGAGCCGCCCGGACCGCCGAAGTTGAAGAGCAGCGAACCGATCCGCCGTCCGGTGGACGTCGCCTGACGCTTGATCAGAGCGATGCCGATCGTGTCCCCGGCCGGCTTCCGGTAGTCCAGCGGCACCTGGACGGTGGCGCACCGCCAGCGGCTGCCGGGTGCCTCGCCGCCCTCGGGGGCCTCGCACTTCGTCCACTCGGCCTTCTGCGAGGTGAGCGCGACCGGCAGTGCGGTGGAGGCCGGTTCGGGTGTGGCGGTCGCGGAGGCGGCCGGAGTCGCTGCCGCCGCGCTGCCCTTGTCCGAGGGCGCGGCCTCCGTGGAGCCGTCGCAGCCCGCGAGCGCGACCGCGGTGAGCAGCGCCGCCCCCGCCAGAGCCGTGACACGGCGGGCGCGTGGGTGCATGAGCATGGTGTCGTCCTCCCCGATGCCCAGAGCGGTGGATCGCCCCGGCACGACATGTGTGCGGCCACGGTAGTGGGGCCGTGAGTACCGCCCGCCGCCGGGAGCGGTACCCACACCGCTCCCGGCGCCGTACACACCCGGCTACAGCTGGCCCCGGCGCGTCAGCTGGTTGAAGCAGAGCCAGCCCGGCAGCACCGGCAGCCAGAGCGTCATCACGCGGAAGAGCAGCACCGCCGGAGCCGCGACCTCCTTGGGCAGCCCGACCGCGATGAGGCCGATCGTCAGCGCACCCTCCACCGCGCCCATGCCGCCCGGCGTGGGCGCCGCCGAGCCCAGGGCGTTGCCCGCGAGGAAGACCACCGCGACGCTCGCGTACGACAGTGTCGGCACGTCCGGCCCGCTGAACGCCCGGACCGACGCGTCCAGGCAGAGCACGAACAGCACCGTCAGCAGGAGCATCCCGCCGATGCCGGTGGCCAGCTTCTGCGGGCGCTGCACCACGTCCAGCATGCGCGGCACGACCCCGGCGAACAGCGACCGCACCCGCGTCACCACGAACTTCCGCAGGAACGGGATGGCCGTCACCACCAGCACCAGCACCGCGACCGTGAGCAGCCCGGCGATGACCGTACGGGACGGGGTCAGCGAGTCCGGCGTCTTCTCGGTACCCGTCAGATACCCGAACAGGGCCAGCAGCAGGATGTGGCAGCCCAGCCCGAACAGCTGCGAGGCGCCCACGCTCGCGACCGCGAGACCGGGCCGCACCCCCTGACGCTGGAGGAAGCGGGTGTTCAGCGCCACGCCGCCGACCGCCGCCGGAGCCACGATCTTCACGAACGACCCGGCCACCTGGGCCAGCACCGTGCGCCGGAACGGCACCCGCTCGGGCACGAAGCCCAGCAGGCTCATCGCGGCGGCCACGTAACTCAGCGCCGAGAAGCCCAGCGCCGCCGCCACCCAGCCCCACTCGGCCTGCTCCACCACCGTGCCGAAGTCGGCCTGGGTGATCTGCGAGATCACGAAGTACGCGGCGATGGACCCGGCGATGAAGCTCAGCAGGGTGCGCGGCTTGATGCGCTCCAGCCGGACCGGTTCGACCGGGGCCTGCGGGCGGATCAGCAGCACCTGGCGGCGGATCTGGGTGAGCAGGTCCTCCTCGCGGGCCTCCTCCCGCGCATCGTCCAGAGCCCGCTTCTCGGCCTGCTTCTCCGTACGCTGCGTCCTGCGTTCGGACTTCCGCTCCGTCTTCCGGTCCGCGGGGGAGGCCACCGTGGAGGAAGCGGACTCCGCACGGTCCCGGCGGGCCGCGTCCGAGGCCTCCAACGCCGCCTCGCGCTCCCGCTGCGCGCGTTCGCGGGCGAGCCTGCGCAGGGTCGCCCGGGTGGAGCGGGTCAGCGCGATCGGCTGGAGCAGCGGCAGACACCCGGCCACCGCGTCCGGCCCCAGCACGGCGAGCGCCCCGGCCACCGACCGCTCGGCCCCGACCCGCAGACCGAGCGTGGTCAGCAACTGGGCCACGTCCATCCGCAGGATCAGGTCACCGGCCGCGATCTCACCGCCACGCAGATCGGTGACGTACACCTCGCCCTCGTCGTCCACCAGGATCGCGTCCCCCGCGAGCCGGCGGTGCGCGATCCGCCGCGACTGGAGCGACCGGACCTGCTCCCAGGCGCCGCGCACCAGCTCGTCGGTGATCTCCGCGTCCTCCAGGGCGTCCAGCGACCGGCCGCCGATGTGCTCGTACACCAGCATCACCGCGTCCGGGCCGAGCTCGGAGGTGGCGATCAGCTTCGGAGCGTTCGCCCCCGCCGCGATGGCCGCGTACGCGAGCAGCGCCTCCTGTTCCAGGGCCTGGCGCAGCGACTGGATGGAACGCCGCTGGGTGATGGAGCGCAGCGTGATCCGCCGCCAGGCCCGGTAGAAGAACCCCTGGGCCTGCTGTTCCCGGTCCACCACCGTCACGTCGAGCGGCGGGCCGTCCTCCAGGGTGACCCGGTAGCGCCGCCCCCGGTCGGTCTGGTCCGGGTTCTCGGGCGCCTCCTCGGCGCGCAGCGCGGCGACCGGCCGGAAACCGACGTGCCGCAGACCGGCCATCAGGTGCTGGCCGGTGGGCCGGACGTTCGGGGAGCCGACCCCGTACAGCGTTCCGTACGCGACGGTCCAGCCGATCAGCACGGTGAGGACGATCGAGAACGGGGTGGTGTACCCGCCCACCAGCATGGCGAACGCGTCCAGCAGCAGTACCACCCAGAGCACGACCCGCCAGCGCGGGCGCCGCGCCATGCCCACCGCCGTCATGTACGCGATGACGGGCGCGAGGTAGCCGTGCACCGGGTCGGTCAGGGCGTGACCGGGCTGCTGCTGGGTCAGCGCGTCCTGGATCGAGCCGGGGGCGGAGCGGGAGACCCAGAGATCGGTGGCGAGCGTCACCCCGTGCGCGAGCACGGCGGCGAGCACCCCGTCCGCGATGCGCAGCCCGTCGCGTTTGATCAGACGCTCGATGGCGAAGGCGACCGGGACGAGCAGCACCGCGATGCTGGACACCAGCCCGGCGATCTTGATCAGCAGATCGGGCGCCTGCTCGGTGCCCCGGGGGATGTCGTCCTCCAGGCCCGTCGTGGTGCCCTGGGCGAAGGCGGCGACGGCCAGCAGTACCGCGATGGCGAGCACGCCGACGAGCAGCCGCAGCAGGTCGGACGGGCGGTGTACCCGGGCGGCGAGCAGCGGCTCGTCGCCCGAGACGCGTTCGGTGGGCCCTTCGCCGGTGCCCGCACGCGTCGAGCCCGTCGGGCGCGGGGGGCCGTCGGGGGCTTCCCCGGGCGCCTCGCCGGTGGCTGCGGCCTTCTCCGTACGGGTGGGGTCACCGGTGGGGTCCGGCGTGGAGCCGGAGCCGCCTGGCTGCGAGTCGGCATCGGAGGCGTCCGCCGCCCGGGATGGCTGCACGCCCTGCTCCTTCGTCGCATCTGGTCGATCTTCGTGTTCTCGTATCACCGGTCACCGCCCGCACGATGGTGGCACGGCGGGAGGACACACGGAGCCATCAGGGTGCATTGCCCGCGCGCGCGAGGGGGAGGATTCGCTCCTTTGCACGGGCGCGCGTTCCCGGCCGGCGCGGTCCGCGCGCCCCCTGCCGGGAGGTCCGTACGGGCGCCCCGATGTCGGTGGCGTACGGCAAGATGGGACGGATGAGACAGGACCGGACGCCCCGGCACGGCGACGCGGACGACGGTGTGAACGACCGTGTGGGCGACGGCGCCTCCCGCCGTCCGTCGGCGGACGGCGACACCGTCGGCGCTCCGGCAGCCCAGGCCCCCGCGGAGCTCCCCGAGTACGCCGAGCGGGTCCTCGACGTCGCCGACCTGATCCCGCCCGGCCACGTCATGACCTACGGCGACGTCGCCGAGTGGCTGGGCGACGGCGGACCGCGTCAGGTCGGCCGGGCGATGGCGCTCCACGGCTCCGCGGTGCCCTGGTGGCGGGTCGTCCGGTCGGACGGCACGCTCCTGCCCGGCCATGAACTCCGCGCGCTGGCCCACTACCGCGACGAGGGCACCCCGCTGCGCGGTGCCGCCCGGTCGGCGGAGGGGCATCTGCCGCGGATCGACATGCGGCGCGCGCGGTGGGACGGCGGGACCGGGGAGTCCGGCGGGACCGCCGGACCGGACAGGGGCGAGGAAGCTCACACCTGACAGCTTCGGCCATCGGAGCCCGGCAGCCGCCCTCCTCCGGTCCCGTATCCCACGCGTCGCCGGACGGGCCGCACGGGGCCGGGGACACCCCGGGCGAGCCGGCACGAACCGCACACGTGACGAGCGACGCAGCGGACCCGCGTCCGCCCGCGCCCCCACTGGCGTAGCGTCGATGCCCGACGCGGACCCGAGCCCCTGCCGCACCGCTTCCATCCGCGTACCTCTCCGTACCTCTCCCGACCCGCCCCGAGACCGCCCCCGGCCGGTCGCCACCAGCCCGCACCACGACCCGGCGTCATGTGCCGGAGCACCACCAGCCGGCGCATCACGTGCCGGAGCACCACCAGCCGGAGCACCACCAACCGGCGCACCACCAGTCAGCGCACCACCGACAGGACCGGCGAACCAGTGAGCTCCTCCTCCACCACCCGGCACGACCCGCCCCGCGAAACGCGACGGCGGGCGCCGGGCGCGTACCGGCTGGTGCGCACGCCCCCCGGGACGGTGGAGCCCCCTGTGCTGGACGCCGCGCAGCGCGCGGTGGTTGATCACCCGGGCGGACCGCTCCTGGTGCTCGCCGGACCCGGAACGGGCAAGACCACGACGCTCGTGGAGTCCGTCGCCGCGCGGGTGGCCGCCGGTACGGACCCGGCCCGGATCCTCGTGCTCACCTTCAGCCGCAAGGCCGCGGTCGAACTGCGCGACCGGATGGCGGCCCGGCTCGGCGCCGCGCGCGGCCCGCAGGCCACCACCTTCCACTCGTACTGCTACGCCCTGGTCCGCGCCCACCAGGACGCCGACCTCTTCGCCGATCCGCTGCGCCTGCTCTCCGGGCCCGAACAGGACGTCACCGTCCGCGAACTGCTGGCGGGCCAGGTCGACCTGGAGAAGTCCGGCCGCGCCCGCGTCCGCTGGCCCGACGAACTGCGGGCCTGCCTGACCACCCGCGGCTTCGCCGACGAGGTGCGCGCCGTCCTGGCCCGCAGCCGTGAGCTGGGCCTCGATGCGGACGCCCTGGCCGACTTCGCCCGCCGCACCGGCCGCCCCGACTGGGGCGCGGCGGCCCAGTTCCTCGCGGAGTACCTGGACGTGCTGGACGCGCAGGGCGTCCTCGACTACGCCGAACTGGTGCACCGCGCGGTCCTGCTCGCCGAACGCCCCGAGGTCGCGGAGCGGCTGGCGGGGGAGTACGACGCCGTCTACGTCGACGAGTACCAGGACACCGACCCGTCCCAGGTGCGGCTCCTGCACGCGCTGGCCGGCAACCGCGTGGGGCGTACGCCGGCGGGCGCGGGCCCCGCCACGGGCGGGGGCGGACGGGGCGGAGTGGTCCCGGGCGGACAGGCGGGGGGCGGAGAGGCGCGGGGCGGCGGCCGGACGCTGATCGCGTTCGGCGACCCGGACCAGTCCATCTACGCCTTCCGGGGCGCCGACGTGAACGGCATCCTCGACTTCCCCGACGCCTTCCGGCGCGCGGACGGGGCCCCCGCGCCGGTCGGCGTCCTCACCACCTCGCGCCGCTCCGGCGCCGGCCTGCTCGCCGCGACCCGGCTGCTCACCCGCCGGATGCCGCTCACCCGGCTGCCCGCCGACAAGGTCCGGGCCCACCGCGAACTCTCCGCGGCCCGCGACGGCGGCCAGGCCGAGGTGTACACCTACCCGACCGCCTCCACCGAGCTAGACAACATCGCCGACCTGCTGCGCCGCGCCCACCTGGAGGACGGCGTGCCGTGGAACGAGATGGCGGTGCTGGTACGCGCCGGCGGGCGCTCGATGCCCTCCGTGCGCCGGGCGCTGACCTCCGCCGGGGTGCCGCTGGAGGTCGACGGCGACGACCTCCCGCTCCGCCACGAGCCCGCCGTCGCCCCGCTGCTGACCGCCCTGCGCGCGGTGGCCGAGGCCGCGCTGCGGCAGCCGTCGGCCGACGACACCGACGCGGAGGCCGCGACCGGTCCGGCGAAGGGGGTGCTGGACGAGGAGACCGCCCTCACCCTGCTCACCTCCCCGCTCGGCGCCATGGACGCCGCCGACCTGCGCCGCCTCGGCCGGGCCCTGCGCGACGACGAGCGGGCCGCGGGCAACCGCGTACCGCCGTCCTCCGGCGAGCTGCTCGCGCTGGCCCTCGCCGAACCCGAGCGCCTCGCCACCCACGACCCCTCCCACGCCCGGGGCGCCCAGCGCCTCGGCACCCTGCTGGCCAGGGCCCGGACCCTCCTCCAGGAGGGAGGCACCGCCGAGGAAGCGCTCTGGACCCTCTGGAACGGCACCCCCTGGCCCAGCCGCCTGGAGCGCGCTGCGCTGCGCGGGGGCGCGGGCGGGCGCAACGCCGACCGCGACCTGGACGCCGTGTGCGCCCTCTTCGAGACGGCGGCCCGAGCCGAGGAACGCACCGGCGGGCGCGGGGCGCTCAACTTCCTGGAAGAGGTGGACGCCCAGGACATCGCCGCCGACACCCTGTCGCGGCGGGTCGCCCGGCCCGACGCGGTCCGCCTGATGACCGCCCACCGCTCCAAGGGCCTGGAGTGGCGCCTCGTCGTGGTCGCCGGAGTCCAGGAAGGGCTCTGGCCCGACCTGCGCCGCCGGGGCTCGCTGCTGGAAGCCGACCGGATCGGCCGCGACGGACTCGCCGAACCCCTGACGCCCGGCGCGCTCCTCACCGAGGAACGCCGGCTCTTCTACGTCGCCGCGACGCGCGCCCGCGAGCGCCTGATCGTCACCGCCGTCAAGGCGCCCGCCGACGACGGCGACCAGCCGTCCCGGTTCCTGGGCGAACTGGGCGTCGAGCCCCGCGACGTCACCGGCCGCCCCCGCAGGCCGCTCGCCGTGGCCTCCCTCGTCGCCGAGCTGCGCGCCACCACCGTGGACCCCGCCGCCTCCGACGCGCTGCGCGAGGCCGCCGCCCGGCGACTCGCCCGGCTCGCCGCGCTCACCGACGACGAGGACCGCCCGCTGGTTCCCGCCGCCCACCCGCACCGGTGGTGGGGCCTGGACGAACCGACCCGGTCCGCCGTCCCGCTCCGCGACCGGGACCAGCCCGTCGTGCTGTCCGGCAGCGCCCTCGACCAGCTCGCCCACACCTGCGCGCTCCAGTGGTTCCTCGGCCGCGAGGTCAAGGCCGACGCCCCCGCCACCGCCGCCCAGGGCTTCGGCAACGTGGTGCACGTACTCGCCGACGAGGTCGCCTCCGGACGCACCCCCGCCGACCTGGACGTCCTGATGGAACGGCTCGACACCGTCTGGAACGGCCTGGCCTTCGACGCCCCCTGGAAATCCGACCAGGAGAAGGGCCAGGCCCGCGCCGCCCTCGAACGCTTCCTCCACTGGCACGTCATGGACCGCTCCGGCCGTACCCCCGTCGCGGGGGAGCACGGCTTCGACGTGACCCTCGAGGCGGGGGAGTACGCCGTCCGCATCCGGGGTTCCATGGACCGCGTCGAACGCGACGCCGAGGACCGGGCGTACGTCGTCGACTTCAAGACGGGCAAGCAGGCACCCACCAAGGAGGAGGTGGCCCGCCACCCGCAGCTCGCCGTCTACCAGCTGGCGGTCCGCGAAGGCGCCGTCGACGAGGTCTTCGACGGCCGACGGCCCGAACCCGGCGGCGCCGAACTCGTCCAGCTGCGCCGCCCCGCCCCCAAGAAGGAGGGCGGCGAGACCGCGCCCCAGGTGCAGGCCCAGCAGCCGCTCGCCGGGGAGTGGGTCTCCGACCTGCTCGCCACCGCCGCCGGACGCGTCCTCGACGAACGCTTCACCCCCACCACCGGCACGCACTGCGGCCACTGCGCCTTCCGCGCCTCCTGCAGCGCCCAGCCCGAGGGGCGCCACGTGGTGGAGTGACCGTGGCCGGCGTGACGTCGGCCACGTGTGCCCGAGGGGCGCCACGTGGTGGAGTGACCGTGGCCGGCGTGACGTCGGCCACGTGTGACGTACGGCCCCCACGGCTGCGGTCGTGCGCCCGCTCGGCGGAGTGCCCACGGCCCCGGGGGCGGTGGCCACGGTCCGCGACACGATGTCGGCGCGCCCGGTTACCGTTCTCGGGTGTCCTCACGTCTCACCGACCCCGAGCAGCTCAAGGAGTTGCTGGGCATCCCCTTCACCCCGGAGCAGACGGCCTGCATCACCGCGCCGCCCGCCCCGCAGGTGATCGTGGCCGGAGCCGGCTCCGGCAAGACGACCGTGATGGCCGCCCGCGTGGTCTGGCTCGTCGGCACCGGCCAGGTCGCCCCCGAACAGGTCCTCGGCCTCACCTTCACCAACAAGGCCGCGGGCGAGCTCGCCGAACGCGTCCGCAAGGCCCTGATCGCCGCCGGGGTCACCGACCCCGACGCCATCGACCCGGACAACCCGCCCGGCGAGCCGAGCATCTCCACGTACCACGCCTTCGCCGGCCGGCTGCTCACCGACCACGGGCTGCGGATCGGGCTCGAACCCACCACCCGGCTGCTCGCCGACGCCACCCGCTACCAGCTCGCCGCCCGGGTGCTGCGAGACGCTCCGGGCCCCTACCCGGCGCTCACCCACTCCTTCCCCACCCTCGTCGGCGACCTCCTCGCGCTCGACGCCGAGCTCGCCGAGCACCTGGTCGAGGCCGAGGCCCTCGCCGCGTACGACACCGGCCTCCTCCGCACACTCGAAGGCGCCAGGCTCTCCAACGAACAGCTGCGCAGACTCCCCGAGACCGCCAGGGCCCGGGGCGAACTCCTCGCCCTCACCGAGCGGTACCGGCAGGCCAAGCGCGGCAGGGACCTCGTCGACTTCGGCGACCAGATCGCCCTCTCCGCCCGGCTCGCCCTCACCCGGCCCGAGGTCGGAGCCCTGCTGCGCGACGAGTTCCGGGTGGTGCTCCTGGACGAGTACCAGGACACCTCCGTCGCCCAGCGGCTGCTCCTCTCGGCCCTCTTCGGCCACGGCCCCGGGGGCACCACCGGTCACGCCGTCACCGCCGTCGGCGACCCCTGCCAGGCGATCTACGGCTGGCGCGGCGCCTCCGTCGCCAACCTCGACGACTTCCCCCACCACTTCCCGCACGCCGACGGCACCCCCGCCACCCGCCACAGCCTCAGCGAGAACCGCCGCAGCGGAGGGCGCCTCCTCCAGCTCGCCAACGGACTCGCCGAACCGCTGCGCGCCCGGCACGAGGGCGTCGAAGCGCTGCGCCCCGCCCCCGGGGCCGAACACGACGGCATCGTCCGCTGCGCCCTGCTCCGTACCCACGCCGAGGAGATCGACTGGCTCGGCGATTCCCTCGCCCACCTCGTGCGGACCGGCACCGAGCCCGCCGAGATCGCCGTGCTCTGCCGCACCGCCTCCGACTTCCCGCAGATCCAGGCCGCCCTGGTGGCCCGCGACGTCCCCGTCGAGGTCGTCGGCCTCTCCGGGCTGCTCCACCTCCCCGAGGTCGCCGACCTGGTCGCCGTCTGCCAGGTCCTCCAGGACCCCGGGGCCAACGCCTCGCTCGTCCGGCTGCTCACCGGCCCGCGCTGGCGCATCGGCCCCCGCGACCTCGCCCTGCTCGGCCGGCGGGCCCGCCACCTCGTCCACCGCGCCTCACCGGGCGGCGACGGGGACGCCGACGCCGACCTGCGGCTCGCCGAGGCCGTCGAGGGCACCGACCCGGCCGAGGTCGTTTCGCTCGCCGACGCCCTGGACACCTTCCTGGACCAAGGCGGCGACGAGGACGACGGACTGCCCTTCTCCGCCGAGGCCCGCGTCAGGTTCGCCCGCCTCGCCGCCGAACTCCGCGACCTGCGCCGCTCGCTCGCCGACCCGCTGATGGACGTCCTGCACCGGGTCCTCGCCACCACCGGCCTCGAAGTCGAGCTGTCCGCCTCCCCGCACGCGCTCGCCGCCCGCCGACGCGAGACCCTCGCCAACTTCCTCGACATCGCGGCCGGTTTCGCCTCCCTCGACGGCGAGGCCAGCCTCCTCGCCTTCCTCGGCTTCCTGCGCACCGCCGCCCAGTACGAGAAGGGCCTCGACAACGCCCTGCCCGGCGGCGAGAACACCGTCAAGGTGCTCACCGCCCACAAGTCCAAGGGCCTGGAGTGGGACGTGGTCGCCGTCCCCGGCCTGGTCACCGGCCAGTTCCCCAGCAGCCGCGCCCGCGAATCCTGGACCTCGCAGGCGCAGGTGCTCCCGCACGCCCTCCGCGGCGACGCGGCCACCCTCCCGGCGCTCGACACCTACGACGCCAAGGCGCTGAAGGCGTACCAGCAGGAGATGAAGGAGCACCAGCACACCGAGGAACTCCGCCTCGGTTACGTCACCTTCACCCGCCCCCGCTCCCTGCTGCTCGGCTCCGGCCACTGGTGGGGCCCCTCGCAGAAGAAGACCCGGGGCCCGTCGGCGTTCCTGGACGCGCTGTACGAGCACTGCGCCGCGGGGTACGGCGAGATCGAGGTCTGGGCCGAGGAGCCGGAGGCCGACGAGGAGAACCCGGCGCTCGCCGCCCAGGACGCCGACATCGCCTGGCCGCTGCCCCTGGACGCCACCGCGACCGCCCGCCGCCGCGCGGCCCGGGACACGGTCCTCGCGCACCTGGACGCCTGGGCGGGCGCGGAAGGGCAGCCGCATGCCGGACCGGAGCCGGTGCCCGCACCCGTCGAGGGGGAGGAGGGCGGGGAGCCGTACGAGGAGCCGTACGAGGAAGAGCTGGACTGGGACGACTGGGACACCCTCGCCACTGACCGGGGCTCCCTCGCCACTGACCGGGGCTCCCTCGCCACCGGCCGGGGCTCCCTCGCCACCGACCGGGGCTCCCTCGCCACCGACCGGGGCTCCCTCGCCACCGGCCGGGACTCCCTCGCCACCGACCGGGACTCCCTCGCCACCGACCGGCCCGAGGGGAGTCCGCAGGCCGCCGACGCCCCCGCCGACGCCCCCGCCGAGACGGCCGGACCCGCCGGCCCCCTCCCGTACGTCCCCGCCGCCCGCCCCCCGAGCGAGGCCCCCGAGAGCGGGCTGACCCCCGAGGAGATCCGCACCCTCGCCTCCTGGGACCGCGACCTCGACGCCCTCGCCGGCGAGCTGCGGCGCGCCCGCGCCACCGTGCGGGACGTCGTCGTACCCGCCTCGCTCTCCGCCACCCAGCTCCTCCTCCTCGCCGAGGACCCGGACGCCTTCGCGCGCGAACTCGCCCGCCCGATGCCCCGCCCGCCGCAGCCCGCCGCCCGCCGGGGCACCCGCTTCCACGCCTGGGTCGAGTCCCGCTGGGAGGAGCTCCCGCTGCCGATGCTCGGCCTCGACGAACTCCCCGGCGGGGACCGTGACGAGAACGACATCGACATCGCGGACGAGCGCGAGCTCGCCGAGCTGAAGGAAGCGTTCGAACGGACCGAGTACGCCCGCCGCACCCCGTACCGGGTCGAGACCCCGTTCCAGATCTCGCTCGCGGGGCGGACCGTACGGGGCCGGATCGACGCGGTCTACCGCGCCGACGACGGCAGTCACGAGATCGTCGACTGGAAGACCAGCCGCCACCGCACCGCCGACCCGCTCCAGCTCGCCGTCTACCGGCTCGCCTGGGCGGAACTCCACGACCTGCCGCTCGACTCCGTGACCGCGACCTTCCTCTACGTACGCACCGGCGAGACCGTCCGGCCCCGCTCGCTGCCCGGCCGTCCGGAGCTGGAGCGGCTGCTCCGGGACGAGCCACCTTCGCGGGCCCGTTAGGCTCAATGGCATGAGCGACACCCCGGACAGCGCCGTCCAGCCGTACATCGAGCAGCACCGCGAGTCCTTCCTCGACGACCTCGCGGCATGGCTCCGCATCCCCTCCGTCTCCGCCCAGCCGGAGCACGCCGAGGACGTACGGCGCAGCGCCGCATGGCTGTCCGACAAGCTCAGGGAGACCGGATTCCCGGTCTGTGAGGTCTGGGAGACGCCCGGCGCCCCGGCCGTCTTCGCCGAGTGGCCCTCCGACGACCCCGAGGCCCCCGTCGTCCTGGTCTACGGCCACCACGACGTACAGCCCGCCGCCCGCGAGGACGGCTGGCACACCGACCCGTTCGAACCGGTCGTCCGGGACGGCCGGATGTACGGAAGGGGCGCAGCGGACGACAAGGGCCAGGTGTTCTTCCACACACTCGGCGTCCGCGCGCACCTCGCCGCGACCGGCCGCACCACCCCGGCCGTCCACCTCAAGCTGCTGATCGAGGGCGAGGAGGAGTCCGGGTCCCAGCACTTCCGCGCCCTGGTCGAGCAGCGTGCCGACCGCCTCGCCGCCGACGCCGTGATCGTCTCCGACACCGGCATGTGGGACGAGGACACCCCGACCGTCTGCACCGGCATGCGCGGCCTCGCCGAGTGCGAGATCGAGCTGTACGGCCCCGAGCAGGACATCCACTCCGGATCGTTCGGCGGCGCCGTCCCCAACCCCGCGACCGAGGTCGCCCGGCTGGTCACCGCTCTCCACGACGAGCAGGGCCGCGTCGCCGTCCCCGGCTTCTACGACGGTGTGGCCGAGCTCACGGATGACGAGCGCGCGCTCTTCGCCGAGCTGCCCTTCGACGAGGCCACCTGGTTGCGTACCGCCAAGTCCACCGCCGCCCGGGGCGAGGACGGCTACACCACCCTCGAACGCGTCTGGGCGCGCCCCACCGCCGAGGTCAACGGCATCGGCGGCGGCTACCAGGGCGCCGGCAGCAAAACGATCATTCCAGCCTCCGCCCTGGTCAAGATCAGCTTCCGGCTGGTCGCCGGCCAGGAACCGGACCGGGTGGAGAAGCTCGTACGGACCTGGGCCGAGGGCCGGATTCCGGAGGGGATCCGCCACCGGATCACCTTCGCGCCCGCGACCCGCCCCTGCCTGACCCCGCTCGACCACCCCGCCCTCCAGGCGCTGGCCCGGGCCATGGGGCGGGCCTTCGGCAAGCAGGTCCTCTTCACCCGCGAAGGGGGCTCCGGCCCCGCCGCCGACCTTCAGGACGTGCTCGGCGCACCCGTCCTCTTCCTCGGCATTTCCGTACCGTCCGACGGCTGGCACGCACCCGACGAGAAAGTCGAGCTCGGCCTCCTTTTCAAGGGCGTGGAGACCACCGCCCACCTCTGGGGTGAGCTGGCCGCCGCACTCCGCCGAACCAACTGAGCACCCGATCCGCCCCGGGGGAGTAGGAAGCAGCACCTTGAGTACCTTCGACAACGACCACATCGACCGTCCCATCGGCCTCACCGCACCGAGCGGCATCGACCGCGCTGCCCACCACCGCCTGGACGAGGCGTGGCTCGCCGTCGCGTGGAGCCACCCCACCACCAAGGTCTTCGTCGTCTCCGGCGGCCAGGTCCTGGTCGACGACACGGCCGACGGCGGCACCGAGATCGTCATGACACCGGCCTTCGAGGCCCCGCTGACCGAGACCCACCGCTACTTCCTCGGCACCGACGAGGACGGCGTCAGCTACTTCGCCCTCCAGAAGGACTCCCTGCCCGGACGGATGGACCAGCAGGCCCGGCCGGCCGGACTGCGCGAGGCGGGCCTGCTCCTCAGCGCCCGCGACGCCGGTCTGATGGTGCACGCGGTGGCCCTGGAGAACTGGCAGCGGCTGCACCGCTTCTGCTCCCGCTGCGGCGAGCGCACCATGATCGCGGCCGCCGGGCACATCCGCCGCTGCCAGGCGTGCGGCGCCGAGCACTACCCCCGCACCGACCCCGCCGTGATCATGCTGGTCATCGACGACCAGGACCGCGCCCTCCTCGGCCGCCAGGTGCACTGGCCCGAAGGCCGGTTCTCGACCCTCGCCGGGTTCGTGGAGCCGGGCGAGTCGATCGAGCAGTCGGTCGCCCGCGAGGTGCTGGAAGAGGCCGGGATCACCATCGGCGAGGTCGAGTACGTCGCCAGCCAGCCCTGGCCCTTCCCCTCCAGCCTGATGCTCGGCTTCTTCGCACGGGCGACCACGTCCAAGATCGACGTGGACGGCGACGAGATCGAGGAAGCCCGCTGGTTCTCCCGCGACGAGCTGACGGAGGCCTTCGAGTCGGGTGCGGTGCTGCCGCCGAACGGCATTTCGATCGCGGCCCGGCTCATCGAGATGTGGTACGGCAAGCCCCTCCCGAAGGCCCGCCCGCTGGGCTGAGGCCGTCCGCTGGGCTGAGCCCGTCCGAGCGGGCGGGGCTCGGCCGGCGGGACCCGCGAGGGCTGCCGGGCCTTCCGCCGTTCTCGACGCACGAGGCCCCCGCCGGTGAAAACCCGGCGGGGGCCTCGTGCGTCGCGTACGGCGTGGGGCGTACGGAGCGTGGCGGTCAGGCGCCGAGCGCCTGCTTGACCTGGGCCAGGCTCGGGTTGGTCATGACGACCTCGGAGCCGCCCTGCGCCGGAACGATCCGGACGGTGGGAACCGTCTGGTTTCCGCCGTTCGCCTTCTCGACGAAGGCGGCCGACTCCGGGTCCAGCTCAATGTTGATCTCGGTGTACCCGATGCCCTCGCGGTCCATCTGGCCCTTGAGGCGGCGGCAGTAGCCGCACCACGTGGTGCTGTACATCGTCACAGTGCCCGGCATGTCGCTGGTGCTCCTCTGGTCGTCTCGTCCGTTTCGCCGCACGCCCGAAGCCGGAGAAGGCCGAAAAGGTGCGGTGTCCGGGTCTCCACACGCCGTGCCCGTGACGGGACGGCGAACGCGGGACCCGCTCGCACAACGCTCGCACCCCTGCCACCATTCCCGGCTCGGTCCCGGCCCGGCTCGGTCCCGGCTCCGTCCCGGCCCGGCCCCGGCTCGGTCCCGGCTCGGTCCCGGGCCGCTCCGTCCCGGGCCGCTCCGTCCCGGGCCGCTCCGTCCCGGGTCGTGCCGTCCGGCGGGGCCGTCCGGCGGGGCCGTCCGTCCCGGACCGCTCGCCCCGGGCTCCCTTCCGTCCGCCCCGGGCTCCCTTCCGTCCGCCCCGGGCTCCCTTCCGTCCGTTCCCGGCTCCCTTCCGTCCGTCCCGGGACGCCGCTCCGGCATGCCCGGAACGCCGCTCCGGTATGACGGACGGGTCACTCCTGTGGACAACAATTCCGGTGCCCTCGGGCGACCTGGCAGCATGGCAGGGTGACAGCAGCAACGCACTCCACCCTCTTCCCCCAGGTACCCGAGTCCCCGGACGCGGTCCTGGACGGGCTCGATCCCGAGCAGCGCGAGGTCGCCCTCGCCCTGCACGGGCCGGTGTGCGTGCTGGCCGGAGCGGGGACCGGCAAGACCCGCGCGATCACCCACCGCATCGCGTACGGCGTCCGGGCCGGGATCCTCCAGCCCTCGACCGTGCTGGCCGTCACGTTCACCAACCGGGCCGCCGGGGAGATGCGTGGACGCCTCCGCCAGCTCGGCGCGTCCGGGGTACAGGCGCGCACGTTCCACTCCGCCGCGCTGCGCCAGCTCCAGTACTTCTGGCCGAAAGCAGTCGGTGGCGAGCTGCCCCGGCTGCTGGAGCGCAAGGTGCAGCTGGTCGCCGAGGCGGCGGCCCGCTGCGAGCTCCGCCTCGACCGCAACGAACTCCGGGACGCCACGAGCGAGATCGAGTGGTCCAAGGTCACCCAGACCGTCCCGGCGGACTATCCGGCGGCCGTCGCCAAGAGCCTCCGCGACGCCCCCCGCGACCCGGCGGAGCTCGCCAAGATCTACGCGATGTACGAACAGCTGAAGCGCGACCGGTCGGTGATCGACTTCGAGGACGTGCTGCTGCTCACCGTCGCGATCCTCCAGGACCGCCGGGACATCGCCGACCACGTCCGCGCCCAGTACCAGCACTTCGTGGTCGACGAGTACCAGGACGTCAGCCCGCTCCAGCAGCGGCTGCTCGACCTCTGGGTGGGTGGCCGGGACAATCTCTGCGTCGTGGGCGACGCCAGCCAGACGATCTACTCCTTCACCGGCGCCACCCCCGACCACCTGCTGAACTTCCGCGCCGCCCATCCGAACGCCACCGTGATCAAGCTGGTCCGCGACTACCGTTCCACCCCCCAGGTCGTCCACCTCGCCAACGGGCTGCTGAGCCAGGCGAGCGGACGGGCCGCCGAGCACCGGCTCGAACTCGTCTCCCAGCGCGACAAGGGCCCGGAGCCGGTCTACACGGAGTACGCGGACGAGCCGGCCGAGGCGGAGGGCACCGCCCGCCGCATCCGCGACCTCATCGCCGCGGGCGTCCCGGCGGGAGAGATCGCCGTCCTCTACCGGGTGAACTCCCAGTCCGAGGTCTACGAACAGGCGCTCGCCGACGCCGGGGTGCCCTACCAGCTGCGTGGCGCCGAGCGGTTCTTCGAGCGCCGGGAGGTCCGGGAGGCGGAGGTCGCCCTGCGGGGCGCCGCCCGCGCCGGGGGGAACGACGCCCTGCTCGACGGCGCCGAGGGCCTGCCCTCGCAGGTGCGGGCCGTGCTCTCCACCCAGGGCTGGACGCACCGACCGCCCGCAGGCTCGGGGGCGGTGCGCGACCGCTGGGAGTCGCTGGCCGCGCTGGTCCGACTGGCCGAGGACTTCGAACGCGCGAAGCCCGGCGCGACGCTCGCCGATCTCGTCCGGGAACTCGCCGAGCGCGCCGCCGCCCAGCACGCGCCGACCGTGCAGGGCGTCACCCTGGCATCGCTGCACGCGGCCAAGGGCCTGGAGTGGGACGCGGTGTTCCTGGTCGGGCTGACCGAGGGCATGATGCCGATCGCCTACGCCAAGACCGACGAGCAGGTCGAGGAGGAGCGCCGCCTCCTCTACGTCGGGATCACCCGCGCCCGCTTCCACCTCGCGCTCTCCTGGGCGGTGTCGCGTTCCCCGGGAGGCCGGGCCGGCCGCCGGCCCACCCGGTTCCTCAACGGACTCCGCACCGGCTCCGGGGGCGCCCGGGGCGGCGCCGGAGGCGGCGGAGGCATCGATCGGGGTACGCGCACGGGGACCGCCACCACGGCCACCCGCGCCGAGGGCACCGTCCAGCGCAAGAAGTGGGGCCCGGTGCGGTGCCGTGTCTGCGGCCGGACCCTGACCGAGGCCGGCGAGATGAAGCTGCTGCGCTGCGAGGACTGCCCCTCGGACATGGACGAGGCGCTCTACGAGAGGCTCCACACCTGGCGGGCCGCCCGCGCCGGGGAACTCTCCCAGCCCGCCTGGTGCGTGTTCACCGACAAGACCCTGATGGCCATCGCCGAGGCCGTCCCCGGCAGTGAACGCGAGCTCGTCGTCATCGCGGGCGTCGGGAACCGCAAGATGAGCCGATTCGGGAGCGATGTACTGGCCATCTGCGCAGGTGAAGACCTGGATGAGGAAGATCGCGGGGGTGCCGGCGAGGGGTGAGGAAAACTCGTCGGAAAAATAGTTTGCGCCCGCACCAGTCGTCACCATAGGTTCTTAACCACGGAAACAGCGGCTTCTCCGAAGCCCGCCTTCCGTGCTGTACTTGGCTGTACCCATCCGAATACGCAGGACCGGCTCCGGCCGGTCCCCCGAGACGCCGAGAGGAGGCGATTCCAGTGATCAGCATCATCAAGACCATCAAAATGACCGATCGCCCCGTCGTCTCCGCATGCTCGCTCGGCCTCCTCGGCTCCTCGGATGTGTCGCTCAACAGCACCGGTCTGTCCGGTATTTCTGCCGCGCGTCCGCTGCCTCTGGCGTCCCTGCCCGTAGTCCGGGAGCGCAATGAGCGACCGATGCAGGCATCGGCGGCAGCAGGAGCGAAGGCTGAAAAGGCTCAGGCCTATGCCTTTGCGGCAGCCGGTGCCGGATTCGCAGCCAAGAACCAGATGACGCAGCACCACACGATGTGGGCCTTCCGTGGGCCTGAACCCTGGAGCGATCCAGCCTGATCCAGCATCAGGTCGGCACCTTCAGGGCCGCGGAACCCCACTCGGGATCCGCGGCCCTTTTGTTTTGTCCGAACGGATGAGACGGAGCGAAGGAGCCTCGGGACAAGCAGTACCTGGTACCAGCCGACAACCGGCCAACAGCCGGAACGACCAGACGAGGACACCACTCACCGTGCAACTCGAAGCGCACGCCCCGTCCGTACCGCCTTCCGACATGATCGTCCCGCCCGGTTCCACGGAGGACCCCACCTTGTTCCCCCTCTCCACCCTCACCGCTCTCGACGACGCCATCGAGAATCTCGGCACCCCGGTGCCCTGCCGCTCCTACGACCCCGAGGTCTTCTTCGCCGAGTCGCCGGCCGACGTCGAGTACGCCAAGTCCCTCTGCCGGACCTGTCCGCTCGTCGAGGCCTGCCTCGCCGGCGCCCAGGAGCGCCGCGAGCCCTGGGGCGTCTGGGGTGGCGAGCTCTTCGTCCAGGGCGTCGTCGTCGCCCGGAAGCGCCCCCGGGGCCGTCCGCGCAAGAACCCGGTCGCGGCGTGACCGCCGACCTGGGAGCGATGTCTCCCGCAGTACTGCACCTGGTCGGCACCATCGACCGCCCCCACACTCATGACCCGCGAAATCAGGCACCCATGACCACCCCCACGAAGGAGCCCGTCGGCTCTGCCACCCCCGATGTCACCACCTCCGGCGCGAACGACTCGCGTCAGAACAGGAACCGCGAGATGCAACTCATCCCAGAAGCCATGGCTCGTGCGCATATGCACGACCGCCTGGCTGTCGCCGAGGCGGAACGCCTGGCCGTCCGGCTGGTCTACGCCCGGCGGATGCAGCGCAAGGCCGAGCGTGCGTCGCTGCGCGCCCGCCGCGCGCTCGCCATGGCGGTCATGCAGTAGGGCATGCCGCAGGAGCCACGCGCTCCCCGGAGTGGAGTGCCCCACGCACGAGCCACCGCACGGACGCGTCACCCCGCAGGAGTCACCACCCCGCCCGCCGGGGCCCGCCGAACAGGGCGGGCCCCGGCGGGCGGGGTCGTCCGTACGCGGACGAGCGCGCAGGAAACGGAGGAACGCGGAGGAGCCCCGGACGCGCGCAGGGCATGGGGTTTCGTCCATGTGTCGGGCGGGCCCCGGTCTCGTTTCCTGCCGTGCGTTCCGCCGCGCCGCCCGTCAGCTGCGGAGTTATCGTCACGGCGTGGACGAGGAGACGTATCACCCCCCGCTGCCGGAAACCCCCCAAGTGCACTGCGCGCGGTGCGGCACCACCGCCGGAACGAGCGCACCACCCACCTGGATGTGCGCGGTGGAGCAGGGCGCGCGCCGGTACTTCTGCGAGAGCTGCGCCCGCACCCACATCCGAGCCATCGAAAGCCGGCTCGACCCTGCCTCCTGGTGAGCCCGACCCCGCCTCCCGGTGAGCCCGGCCCCCGAGCGCCCTGGTGAGCCTCACCCCCGAGCCCTGGTAAGCCCGGCCCCGCCTCCTGGTAAGCCCGGCCCCCGAGCCCTGGTGAGCCCTGGCGGGTCTCCCGGGCCTCCCGGACCCCGAGACTCCCGGGCCCCGAACGGCCCGCGAGCCCGGGCCGAGCCCGCCCCTTGTGCCCCGGCACTTTGGTCGCGCCCCCCGGCCGAAAGAGTGAAGGACCCTTTCGCGCCCGCTTCTGCGCCTCTCGGGTCTCCTATACCTCTTCGGTCTCCAGCTCCTTCTGTCCGTCCGCGGACGCCCGCCCGTCAGCGTCCGCCCGCGTCAGCCCCCCGCTCCCGTCCTCCGGGGCGACGGAGCCTCCGTCACCATCGGAGCCATCGGAGCCATCGGAGCCACCGGAACCACCCGGACCGTCCAGGACATCAGGGTGGCCCGGGCCGACGGGGCCGGTGAAGCCGGGGAGCCACGCGTCGAGTTCGTCCCGCAGCCGCACCGTCGCGCCGAGCTGGCACAGCACACCGATCGTGCTCAGCGTCACGCGGTGTATGAGGAGATAAGCCGGCGGAAGGTTCAACTGCCTTCCGAGCCGGTGCGCGGGGGAGCGGGGATCGGCGATCCGGGCCGCCTGTGTACGCAACCACCCCCGGCTGAAGGTGAACGCCTCCAACTGCGCCGGTTCGATCACGGGGAGCAGATAGTCCAGGACCGCGTCGGGGTCCAGATCCACCGACTCCGGTACAAAACCCGCCTGTCGCAGCAGTGCGTACACCTCCTCGGCCTCGCCGAGCAGCGTCATCCGCAGCGCCTCGCCGATGATCTCGGGCAGCCCGCCCGGCAGCCGGTCGACGGTGCCGAAGTCCAGCACTCCGAGTCGCCACTCCCGCGCCCCGCCGCAGCCGCGCGAGTCCTCCGACGCCGACCCCTCCGACGCCGATCCCTCCGACGCCGATCCCTCGGGCACGGAGCCCTCGGGCACGGAGCCCTCGGGCACGGAGCCCTCGGGCACGGAGCCCTCGGGCACGGAGCCCTCGGGCACGGAGCCCTCGGACGGCATGGCTGCGGGCGGGTCCTCTCCGGCGGGCGGCAGGAGGCGGAAGTTCCCCGGGTGCGGGTCGGCGTGGAGCAGGCCGGTCCGGGCGGGTCCGGAGAAGAGGAAGCGTGCGAGCAACTGGCCCGCCCGGTCACGTTGCTCCGGCGTCCCCCGCTCGATCACCTCGGACAGCGGGACGCCGTCCATCCACTCCGTCACAAGCACCTGGTCCGACTGGAACACCACCCCCGGCACCACCACGTCCGGGTCGTCCGCGAACTCGGTCGCGTGTTCCTCCTGGGACCGCGCCTCCAGGGAGTAGTCCAGCTCTTCCGATACCCGGTCGCGCAGTTCCTTGATCAACGGCTTGACGTCCATGCCGGGGATCAGCGGCCCGAGAAGCCGCGCGAACCTGCTGAGCTGGGTGAGATCCGACAGCAGCGCCTCGCCCGCACCCGGATACTGCACTTTCACGGCGACTGCGCGCCCGTCGCTCCAGACCGCCCGGTGCACCTGACCGATGGAGGCCGCGGCGGCGGGCTGGTCGTCGAACGAGAGGAAGAGGTCGCGCCAGCCCTCGCCGAGCCGCTCCGCGAGCACCCCGTGGACCGTGCGCACCGGCATCGGGGGAGCGGCTTCCTGGAGCTTCGTCAGCGCCGCCCGGTACGGTCCGGCCACCTCCTCGGGCAGGGCGGACTCGAACACGGAGAGCGCCTGCCCGAGCTTCATGGCGCCGCCCTTCAACTCGCCCAGGGTCTTGAACAGCTGGTCCGCCGTGCGCTGCTGCACCTCCCGGGCCACCAGCTCGGCCGATCTGCCGCCGATCCGCTTGCCCAGGCCCCACGTGGCCCGGCCGGCGAAGCCGAGCGGCAGCGCGGCCAGTTTCGCGGTGCGGGTGACCGCCTTGCGGGGAAGATCAGACATGTGCTCCTCCAGTTCGCGAACTGCCGTGCCGGGGCGCCCTCGCGTCGATCCGACGACGGCGGTCACGGCGGTCACCCGGCCATTGTGTCGTGAGCCGGGCCCGAGGCGGGGGAAAGCGCCCCGGTGGTGCGAGCGGCGCCGCACACACACGCCCGGTGTGGCGCGATTCGTTCGTTGCGCCACTCCATGAGGGGCAGGGCGGCTTCCCAACGGGCGCCCGTGGTCGCCGGCAGTTCGCCGTCCAGGAAGGAAAGGGCGTGCGCGGCGGCGAGCCCGGCCACCGCCGCCGACAGCGCGAGGTCGCAGGCCGGCACCGCACCCCTGCGCCCGGTCCGCCACTGCGCCACCATGCGCGGCCACTGGGCGTCCTGGTCCGCCCGGTGCAGGCCCAGGCAGCCCGCGCACCCCGTGCCGCCGGGCAGGACCAGCGGGCCGACCACTCCGGTGGCCTCGATCACCCCGGCGTACAGGTGGGGGGTGCCCGAGGAGATCCACGGCTCGGCCGTCCCCGGGTCGGGGGCGTACGCCGCGAGGCCGTCGCGCGGGGCGACCACGACCAGGGAGAGGCCGGGGCCGCCGCTCTCCGTCCCCGCCTCCGTCGCGCGCGGCGGCGCTCCGGCGGCCGACCGGCGCACCAGCCGGCGGGCCGAGGCGTCCCGGCGCTCTCCGACGGCCGAGGGCGGGAGGCCCCCCGGGGCCACGTCCCAGGGTTCCGTCAGGCCACCGTCCAGCACGTCCACCCGGCCCACTCCCGAACCCGAGAGCAGAGCCGCGACGGCTGCTCCTACCCGTCCCGCGCCCCGTACCTGCACGCGCATCGCCCGCCGCGCGGCGAGCCGGCGGACCGCGCTCCCCGGTTCGGGATGCACCACGGAGAGCGAGGCGGCGTCCGGGCGCTGCCGGTCCAGCACGTCGGCCCGGCGGCGTAAGGCCGCGGCCTGCGGGCCGCCCGCGTGCGGATCGTCCAGGAGACCGGCGTCCGCCAGCCGTTCGACGAGCACGTCCACATGGCGCTCCGCCAGGTCCAGGGAGCGGGCCTCCTCCTTCAGCAGGGGGAGCCCCCGGGTGCCGTCGAGCAGCTCCAGGAAACTCCCCGTGGCGATATCCAGAGGCCCGAAGGTGACGGCATGCGCGGGTGTGACCCCGAATTGCACGGTGCTCCGCCCACGCCAAGCGCGGCGCAGTGCGGGCTTCAGCATCGGATGCATCTCTTTCTCCCTTTACGGTCCGGTCGCACGTGTGCGGTTGTTCCCGGGGACGCGGCTGATCGCAGGGAACAGCCGCATCCCGGGGAACGGCCGCATCCCGAGGATCGTCGGGCCGGTCTTCTCCGCCCCTCTCCGCTCACAGAATGCCGTCGGAGCCCGAAACCCGCCGAAAGTTATCCACAGGGGATGGAATTAGTCGTTCAAATGGTGTGCTTCCTGGGGGGATCGACGGTGAACCGTTGAGGAGGCGGGACTTCCGCCAGCGACAGCGGGTAACGTCGAGGCGTGCCCGCCGACCCGTCACCCGGCCTCGCCGGGGAGATTCCCGCGCGCTCCGCCCCTGCCCTGCAGCGCGGTGCCACCCGCCCGGTCCGCCCCGCCGCGACGAGCCCGGTGGAGGTACGCAGGAGCGACCGGCGCCGCAGGACGGTCTCCGCCTACCGCGAGGGCGACCGCACCATCGTGCTGATCCCCGCCCGGATGTCGGAGGCCGAGGAGCGCCGCTGGGTCGGGGTGATGCTCGACAAGCTGGCGGCCCAGGAGAGCCGCCGGGTGCTCGGCGACGGCGCGCTCGTCGAGCGTGCCGCGAGCCTGTCCGCCCAGTACCTCGGGGGCCGGGCCCGGCCCGCGTCGGTGCGCTGGGTCACCAACCAGAACACCCGCTGGGGCTCCTGCACGCCGGCCGAGGGCAGTATCCGCCTCTCGCACCGGCTGCAGGGCATGCCCGAGTACGTCGTCGACTACGTACTCGTCCACGAACTCGCCCACCTGCTCGTGCCCGGTCACGGGCCCGACTTCTGGCGTCTGCTGGAGGCGTACCCGCGTACCGAGCGGGCCCGGGGGTACCTCGAAGGCGTGGTGGCCGCGGGCCGGTTGCCGCACCTGCCCACCGCGCGGGAGGAGTGACGACCGGTGACTCTGTACCGAGTGTGTACCGACTTGGCTCAATGTCGTAGTTTGCGGATAGCCTGACGCGACGCATTCACATTCGGGATGGGGGACGGTCGTTACGCATGGCCAGGGAATTCCAACGCGGCCACAAGGCCAAGATCAGCGATCTCACGGCTGGGACGGATCTGTACGTAGGTGTGCAGATCGCAGGCCCGGGACTGACCTTCGACATCAGCTGCTTCGGCCTCGACGCCGATGAACAGCTGTCGGACGACCGGTATTTCATCTTCTTCAATCAGCCGAAATCGCCCGAGGAGTCCATTCAGCTGCTCGGCGCGCAGTCCGGTGACACCGAGTCGTTCCGGGTGACGTTGGATCGCATTCCGGCCAACATCCACACGTTGTCGTTCACCGCGACCGTGGACGGCGCCGGCCAGATGTCACAGGTCGGGCCCGGATACATCCGGATCGTCGCGGGCGGCGAAGAAGTGGTGAGGTACGCCTTCACCGGCTCCGAATTCACCACCGAACGCGCGGTGATGCTCGGGGACTTCTACCTGAAGGACGTCTGGCGGTTCGCCGCGGTCGGCCAGGGATTCGACGGCGGACTCGACGCGCTCCTGCGCAACTTCGGCGGCGAGGTCGCCGAAGAGGAGGCGCCGGCGGCTCCGCAGCAGGCCGCGCCCTCCTTCGCCCCGCCGGCCCAGGCGTCCGCGCCCCCGGCCTTCGGCGCGCCCGCCGCCCCCCAAGCGCCGCAGCCCGCACCCTCGTTCGGAGCCCCGGCCCCCGCACCGGCCCCCGCGCATCCGGTGCACCAGGCGCCCACGGTCACCGCTCCCGTCGCACCGCAGTCCCCCGCCCCGTACGGACAGCCGCCGCAGCAGCCGCAGTTCGGGCAGGTCCCGGGGCAGGCCGCACCGCCGTTCGGCCAGCAGCCCCCGGCCCACCCATTCGGTCAGCAGCCCCCGCAGGCGTACGCGCAGCCGCAGTTCGGCCAGCAGCCGCAGGTGCCGTTCGGCCAGCAGCCCCCCGGCGGCCTCCCGCAGGGTGTGCCCCAGGGTGCGCCGGCGACCGGAGCCGGCCTCGCGGCGGCGCTCCAGCCGTACAAGGAGAAGCCGACCGGGCAACGCTGGACCCCGCAGAACCAGCAGCTCATGCGGGTCGATCTCACGCTCGGCGGCAACCCCGTGCTGGCCCGTCAGGGCAGCATGGTGATGTACCAGGGCAAGGTCGACTTCGGCTACAAGGGCGCCGGTTTCACCGGCCGGGTGGTCGGCAACGCCACCGGCCAGGAGATGCAGCTCATGCGCTGCACCGGCCGCGGGCAGGTCTTCCTCGCCGAGGAGGGCTCCCACCTGCACCCCATCGAACTCCAGGGCGACGGCATCTGCGTCTCCGCGGAGAACGTCCTCGCCTTCGACGAGTCGCTCCAGTACGAGGTCCGCAGGGTCGAGGGCCACGGCATCCCCGGCGGAGCCCTGTTCACCATGCAGTTCCAGGGCACCGGCACCGTGGTCGTCAAGACCCACGGCACCCCGGTCGTCCTGCCGGTCACGCCGACCACCTTCGCCGACTGCAACGCCGTCGTCGCCTGGTCGTCGGCCGCGCAGGTCATCATCTCCAGCCAGGTCCGGCTGCGCCGCAACGCGTACCCCGGCCACAGCGGGGAGACCGTGAACCTCCAGTTCCGGGGAGCTCCCGGCAACTTCATCGTCGTCCAGCCCTACGAGGTCTGAGGGAGCCTGCCATGAACCAGCAACTCGCGGGCTACGCCCCGACCCCCGTCACCGCGCGGATGGAGAACCACGGCCACTCGATGCTCAAGGTGGCCATGGCCACCGGCCAGGACCTCTACGCCCGTACGGGTTCGATGGTGGCCTACGAAGGCTTCATCCAGTACGAACCCAACCCGCCCGCCGTCCGTCAGATCGCCTCCCAGTGGGTCACCGGCGAGGGTGCCCCCGTCATGAAGTGCTCCGGCGACGGGCTGCTCTACCTCGCCGACTACGGCGCCGACGTGGTCGTCATCAACCTCAACAACGAGTCGATCTCGGTCAACGGCACCAACCTCCTCGCCTTCGACGCCCACCTGGGCTGGGGCGTGGAGCGGGTCAAGGGGATGGCGAAGTTCGCCGGCCAGGGCCTGTGGAACGTGGTCGTGGAGGGCACCGGATGGGTGGCCATCACCTCCCGGGGCACCCCGATCGTGGTCGACTGCGGGCGGGGCGAGGACGAGACGTACGTCGATCCGGACGCGCTCGTCGCCTGGTCGCCGAATCTCAAGGTCAAGGGCAAGCGGAGCTTCAAGGCGAGCGCGCTCATCGGGCGCGGCAGCGGCGAGGCGTACCAGATGGCCTTCTCGGGCCAGGGCATCGTCGTCGTCCAGCCGAGCGAGGACAGCACCGACCGCCTCCGCGTCCGGTCCTGAAGGGAGGAGAGACACCATGCAGAGTCCGCTTTTCGCCCACACCGAGCAGCAGTCCTCGGAGCGGTACACCGTCCAGAATCCGCAGCTGCTGCGGGTCTCCCTGACGGGCAGCGACGCCGTGCTGGCCCGCAAGGGCGCCATGGTCGCCTACCAGGGGCTGATGGAGTTCGACGGTGAGTACCAGTCGAACTCGCAGCGCAACGCCCGCGCCCGCACGGGCGAGGGCCTCGACCTGATGCGCTGCACCGGCCAGGGCACCGTGTACTTCGCCAACCTCGCGCAGTACATCCACGTCCTCGACGTCGACCACGCGGGGCTGACGGTCGACAGCGCCTACGTCCTGGCGCTCGACTCCTCGCTGCACACCGAGGTCATCGCGGTGGACAGCCAGTACGGCATCTCCGGCACCGGCAAGTACCAGCTCAACATCACCGGCACCGGCAAGATCGCGCTGATGACCTCGGGCCAGCCGCTGATGCTCCAGGTCACGCCGGACAAGTACGTCAACGCCGACGCGGACGCCATCGTCGCCTGGTCCAGCTCGCTCCGGGTCCAGATGCAGGCGCAGACGCACTCCTCGGGCGTCATGCGCAGGCGGGGCAACACCGGCGAGGGCTGGGAGCTGAGCTTCCTCGGCGAGGGCTTCGCCCTGGTCCAGCCCAGCGAGGTCATGCCCCCGCAGAACGCCCAGATCGGTCAGGGCATCCGCGGTCAGTACGGCGTGGGCTCGCAGAACCAGAACCAGAACAACGCCTGGAACTGATCCACCGGCGGCCACGCACCAGGCACCCGGCACACGACCAGGGGCGGTCCCTCCACGAGAGGGACCGCCCCTGCGGCGTACCCGAAGGCCCTGGTCAGAGCGCGGCGCGGGCCGCCTCCAGCAGCTTGACCACCGACGTGTCGGCCACCTCGGCGACCTCGTCGTAGGCGAACCAGCGCAGGTCCAGCGACTCCTCGCTGATCCGCTGGGTGGCACCGGCCGGGGCCAGCGCGGCGTACTGCACGTCGAGGTGCCAGTGGCACGGCGCCGGGATCGGATGCCGGTCCAGGCGCACCGGGCCGCCGGCCGGCAGCACCAGGCCGTCGATCCCGGACTCCTCGGTGGCCTCCCGCAGCGCGGCGTCCGCGAGCGTGGCGTCCTCCGGCTCGCAGTGGCCGCCCATCTGGAGCCACATGCCGAGCTTCTTGTGCAGGGTGAGCAGCACCCGGCCCGCCGCCGGGTCCAGCACCAGTGCGCTGGCGGTCAGATGCCCCGCCCCGCACGCCTTCCACATCCCGTCGGGGTGGGCGTCCAGGTGGTCGAGGTAGGTCTGGCGGAGCTCCGCCTGACCGGCGTCCGTGCCGTCCCCGTACGCCTTGAGCACGAGGGAGGCGTCGTGGTGCAGGCTCACCGGTCCGTGTCGCCCTTCGGGTCCGAGCCGTCCCGGCCGTCGCCTTCGGCCCCATCGGCGCCATCGGCCGCGGTGTCCTCGGCCGCGGTGTCCTCGGCCGCCGAATCCTCGGCCGCCGAATCCTTGGACGCCGTGCCCTTGGACGCCGTGCCCTTGGACGCGGCACCGCCGCTCGCGGCCTCGCCGAGCATCTTGTCGAGCTCGGAGAAGTCCAGCTGCTCGTGGTGGACGAAGCCGTCCGGGTCGTCCAGGTCCTGGGCGGTCGGCAACATGTCCGGGTGCTCCCAGAGGCCGTCACGGCCCTCGACGCCCCGGGCGTCGGTGAGCGAGGCCCACAGACGCGAGGCGTCCCGCAGCCGGCGCGGGCGCAGCTTCAGCCCGATGAGCGTGGCGAAGGTCTGCTCCGCGGGACCGCCCGACGCACGGCGACGGCGCATCGTCTCGCGCAGGGCGTCCGCCGAGCCCAGACGGGGCTTGGCCGCCTCGTGGACCACCGCGTCCACCCACCCCTCGACCAGCGCGAGCGCCGTCTCCAGACGGGCCAGCGAGGCCTTCTGCTCCGGGGTGTCCTCCGGCTGGAACATGCCCTGCTGGAGGGCGTCCTGGAGCTGCTGGGGCTCCGAGGGGTCGAACTGCCCGACGACGTCCTCCAGCTTGGAGGTGTCGACCTTGATGCCGCGCGCGTACGACTCCACGGCGCCGTACAGGTGGGAGCGGAGCCACGGGACGTGCGCGAAGAGGCGCTGGTGGGCGGCCTCGCGCAGGGCGAGGTAGAGCCGCACCTCCTCCAGCGGGACGCTCAGGTCCTTGCCGAGGCGCTCGACGTTCAGCGGGAGCAGCGCCGCCTTGCCGGCCGGACCGAGCGGCAGCCCGATGTCCGTGGAACCGACGACCTCGCCCGCGAGGACGCCCACCGCCTGCCCGATCTGCTGGCCGAACATGGCGCCGCCCATCGACCGCATCATGCCGATCAGCGGGCCGGCCATCGCCTGCATCTCTTCGGGCAGCACGTCGCCCATGGCCATACCGACCCGCTCGGCGACCGGGTCCACCAGCTGCTGCCACGCCGGGAGGGACGCCTCGACCCACTCCGCGCGACTCCAGGCCACGGTGGTGACCGCGCCGGAGGGCAGCGAGGTCACGCCGTCCAGCCAGTGGTCGGCCAGTCGCAGCGCCTCGTCGACGGCAGCGCGCTCGGCCGGACCGACGCTCGCGTCCTTGCTGCCGTCCTGGGTGCCCTGCGAGACCGTCTGGCGGGCGATCTGCTTGGCCATGTCCCAGTTGACCGGACCGCCCTCGTAGCTCAGCATCTGGCCGAGCTGCTGGAAGGCGGCGCCCAGGTCGTTCGGGTTCATCGAACCGAACATGGCCGCGAACGGGTTGTCCCCGGCGGCACCGGGACCGAAGCCGAACGGGTTCGCCGGTCCGCTCTGACCCTGCCCACCTTCGATGGGGTCCTTCTTCTTGCCGTCGCCGTTCTCCGGCTCCTCCGGCGGAAGGCCGAATCCGAATGGGGTGTCACTCACGGGTTTCCTCGGCTCGTAGGGCCGCCGGCTGGAACCGGCGGCGATGCCCGGCTTGTCACCATCCAGCGTAGACACCCGCTCCGGCTCAGGGGCTCAGTGCTCCGCCGGGACGCGGGCTGCGGCAGGATGGACGCCACCAGGTACGCACGCCTCGCTGGGTACGTACTGAAGACAACCGCTGGAGACGCCTGGTGAGTTCCCCAGATCCTCAGGTTCGCGGAGCGCGAAACCTGACCGACCCCACGACCGGCAGGAAGCCCGAGAAAAACATTTCCGGGAAGCGGGGCCCCGTCGTCGCGGTCACCGGCGCGGCGACCGGAGTGGGGGCGCTGCTGACCGCGCACCTCGCCGCGTCGGACGAGATCGGGGGGGTCGTCGCGATCGACGAGCGGCGCGCGGACGTCCCCGGAGTGACCTGGCACGTCCTCGACGTGCGGGATCCCGCCATCGCCGAGAAACTGCGCGGCGCGGACGTCGTGGTGCACCTCGCCGTCGACCTCGACCTGGAGACCGACGCGGTGGCCCGTACGGCGTACAACGTGCGCGGCACCCAGACCGTGCTGACCGCCGCCGCGGCCGCGGGCGTCCACCGGGTCGTGCTCTGCACCTCCGCGATGGTCTATGGCGCCCTGCCCGACAACGACATCCCGCTCTCCGAGGACGCCGAACTGCGTGCCACGGCGGAGGCCACCGGCGTCGGCGACCTTCTGGAGATCGAACGCCTGGGCCGCCGCGCCCCGCGAGCCCACCCCGGTCTGAACGTCACCGTCGTCCGCCCGGCCGTCCTGGTCGGCGGCACGGACACCGCGCTCACCCGCTACTTCGAGTCGCCCCGCCTGCTCGTGGTGGCCGGATCACGGCCCACCTGGCAGTTCTGCCACGTGGAGGACCTGGTCAGCGCCCTGGAGTACGCGGCGCTGGAGTTGATCGACGGGGAGTTCGCGGTCGGCTGCGACGGATGGCTGGAGCAGGAGCAGGTCGAGGAGCTCAGCGGGGTACGCCGGATGGAGCTGCCCTCCGCCGTCGCGCTGGGCGCGGCGGCCCGGCTGCACCGGATCGGGCTGACCCCCTCTCCGGCCGGCGACCTCGCCTACACGATGCACCCCTGGGTGGTCAGCGTGGGCCGGCTGCACGACGCCGGCTGGCGGCCCCGCTGGACCAACGAGGACGTGCTGGCCGCGCTTCTCGAAGAGGTGGAGGGCCGCCACACGCTGGCCGGCCGCCGACTCGGCCGCAAGGACGCCACCGCGGCGGGCGCCGCCGGGGCGACGGTCGCGCTGCTCGGCACCGCCGCCCTGGTCCGCCGCGCCCGCAAGGCCCGCCGCCGGATCTGAGGACGGCCACGGAGCACGCGACCCGGCACACGGCGGAACGCGCGGCGGAACACGTGTTTCCGTCGCGGCCGCCGCGTGCGGCACCATGGCCCCATGGCATCTCTCGACGATCACCCCGGCGAGCGGGCGGCGGCCGACCCCGTCCGGCTCCTCGCGATCCGCGACACCCCGCTCTCCGTCGACGAGGTCTTCAGGGCGGTGGGCGACGACGCGGCCGGCGGGATCGCCCTCTTCGTCGGTACGGTGCGCAACCACGACGGGGGCCAGGACGTCGGGGCCCTCGGCTACTCCTGCCATCCGTCCGCCGAGGACGAGCTGCGCAGGGTCGCCGAGAAGGTCGTCGCGGACTTCCCGGTCCGGGCGCTGGCCGCCGTCCATCGAGTGGGTGAACTGGACGTGGGCGATCTGGCGGTCGTGGTGGCCGTGGCCTGCCCGCACCGCGCGGAGGCGTTCGACGCCTGCCGGAAGCTGATCGACGACCTCAAGCACGAGGTCCCGATCTGGAAGCACCAGCGCTTCCTGGACGGGACCGAGGAGTGGGTCGGAGCCTGCTGAACCGTCGGTACGACCGGTCCGAAGATCCACGGCCGCAAACCGTACGGACACGGATCAGGCCCGATTTGCGTAACCGCCCCCCTGCCACGAGCGTTGGTCCTGCCGCTGGTTAGTCTGCAGACCGTCAGTTGCGGTCGCTCATGGGGTAGGGAGGTCGTAGTGGCAGCACTCGCATGGCTCTTGATTCCGCTTTTCGCCGCTCTCGGCGCGGCGATATGGGGAGGCTGGGCCGCACGCAACCGCACGACCGGCGATGTCACCGAACTCGCCGGGTACGCCCGCTTCCGAGAAGCGATGGAGAAATCGCACTCCGGTTCCGACGCCGTCTGACGCATGACGGTCACCGGAGTCGCCGCACCGGACGTACGCGATCGCCAACCGGGCGACGCCCCACGACGTCCCCGCTCCCGCCGCGCACGTCCCGCGCCACGAGCGGACCGTGGGCCTCCGCAACGCCCCCCGCCCCCGCCGACCCCGTACGGACCGGCCCCGGCGGTGGACTGACAGGTGCTTCCCGTACTGTCGTTCCATGCCACGCCGCACCGCGACGATGCTCGCCTCGACCCTCATCTTCTTCGCGCTTCTCTGCGTGGGCGTGCTGATGCCCGTGCCGTACGCGGAGATGTCACCGGGGCCGACCGTCAACACCCTGGGCGACGCGAGCGGCGAGCCCGTACTGAAGATCTCCGGTCGCAAGACGTACCCGACGTCGGGGCACCTCAACATGACGACGGTCCGCGTCACCGGAGCGGACTACAGCATGAACCTGTTCGAGGCCCTGTACGGCTGGCTGGCCCACGACGGCGTGATCGTGCCCCACGACACCCTCTACCCGGACGGGAAGACCGAGGAGCAGTCGACGCAGGAGAACGCCGAGGAGTTCAGCCAGTCCCAGGAGAGCGCCAAGGTCGCCGCCCTGAAGGAGCTGCACATCCCGGTGACCAGCCGTGTCATCGTGTCGACCGTCGTGAAGGGCGGCGCGGCCGAGGGCAGGCTCCACGCGGGCGACGTGATCGAGTCGGTGGACGGTACCCGGATCAAGGACCCGGCGGACGTCGCAGAGCTCGTGAGCAAGCACGACCCGGGTCAGAAGGTGACGTTCACCGTCGTCCCGGCCGAGCGGGCCGCCGCGGCCGAGAAGGCCGGGAAAGAGCCCGAGGGCACCAACGACGTCACCCTCACCACCCGCAAGGCGGACGACGACGGCCGCGCGATCGTCGGCATCCAGGCCGGGACCGACCACACCTTCCCGTTCGACATCGACATCAACCTCGCCGACGTCGGCGGCCCGAGCGCCGGGCTGATGTTCTCGCTCGGCATCGTCGACAAGCTCACTCCGGGGCAGCTCACCGGCGGGAAGTTCGTCGCGGGCACCGGCACCATCGACGACGACGGCACGGTCGGACCGATCGGCGGCATCACCATGAAGCTGATCGGCGCCCGGAACGCCGGGGCGAGGTACTTCCTCACTCCCGACGAGAACTGCGCCGACGCCGCGGCCGACACCCCGTCCGGTCTCACCCTGGTCCGGGTCAAGACGATGGCCGACGCCAAGAAGTCCCTGGACAGGATCCGCACCGGGGACACCGCCGCGCTGCCGAGCTGCTCCACGGGCTGACCCCGAGGGGCTGTCCCGTCATCCCTGGTGGACGCCACGGACGACGGGACAGCCCTGCGGCTCCGGGATCCCCGCGCGGGCTGACCCCGGAGGCACGCCCTCAGGACTCGAAGGTCGCCGCCAGCGCGTCGGCCAGCCCCGGGACGAGCGCCGGGCCCGTGAGGACCTCGCTCGCGGAGTCCTTCTCCCGCAGCCGGATCGCGGACTCGCGCTTGCCGTTCCGCAGTACGGCCACCGTCATCCGGACCTCCTGCCGTTCCGGGTGCGCCGCCACCCACGCGGTCAGCTTCTTGCCGGTGAGCCCTTCGGGCACGGAGGCCTCGGCGGACGGCGGCAGCATGAGCCGCTCCACCGTCAGCGCGCACCCCGCCACCCCGGCCGGCCAGGCGATCGTGGCGAGGAACTCGTCCAGCGGCTTGCCGGAGGGGATCTCCTCCTGCTCGACGGGGGTGAAGGCGGCGGGCACCTTACCGTCCGCGCCGAGCCCGAGCTGGGCGGCGAGGCCCGGCTCCTGGACGCGCAGGCTGGCGGTGTCGACGAGGGCGAAAAGGCGGGCGGGACGGTCCCATCCGAGTCCGGCTGCGTACTCGTCGATTTCGAGCACCGCGACGGTGAGGGGATTCGAGGCCATCGGAGGGCCTGAGGGAGAAACGTTGGGCATGGCAATATCCTGCCTCCTTTCGCACCCGGAACGGGAACTAGGTAAAGCCTCCGTAAGTTGCAAGGAAGGGCTCTACGATCGCTGAGCCCGTTCCACACGACCCCGAAGTACGAGGTGCGCACGTTGGCTTTCCAGATGCCGGACCGCGGCGGAGGCCCGACCGGGCCACGGATCAGAGTCGGCCGCCCGTCCCGGCGTGCCCGTACCCTTCTCATGACGCTCGGCGTCCTCGCGGCGCTCGGTATGGCGTTCGTCATGTTCTCCGGGTTCTGGACCGACTGGCTCTGGTACCGCTCGGTGTCGTACTCGTCGGTCTTCACCACGACGCTGTGGACCAAGATCGGTCTGTTCCTCGTCTTCGGACTGCTGATGGCGCTCGCCGTCGGTCTCAACGTCTGGCTCGCCCACCGGCTCCGGCCGCCGCTGAGCGCGATGTCGCTGGAGCAGCAGAGCCTGGACCGCTACCGCATGGGTGTCGCCCCGTTCAAGAAGTGGGTGCTCCTCGCGGTCACCGCGCTCATCGGGCTGATCTCCGGGGCCTCCGCCTCGGGCCAGTGGCGCACCTGGCTGATGTACGTCAACGGCGTCTCCTTCGGGCAGAAGGACCCCCAGTTCAAGCTGGACGTCTCCTTCTACGCCTTCGACCTGCCGTGGTACCGCTTCCTGCTCGGCTTCGGCTTCGCCGCGGTCGTGCTGTCGCTCATCGCCGCGGCCCTGACGCACTACCTCTACGGCGGCCTGCGGATCACCAGCCCCGGCGCCCGCGCGACCGGCGCGGCCACCGGCCACCTCTCGGTGCTGCTGGGCGTCTTCGTCTCGCTGAAGGCCGTGGCGTACTGGCTGGACCGGTACGGACTGGCCGTGAAGTCCAGTGACTTCAAGGCCACCGACAACTGGACCGGTCTGCGGTACGTCGACGCCAACGCCTACCTTCCGGCGAAGACGATCCTGTTCTGCATCGCCGTCATCTGCGCCGTGCTCTTCTTCGCGACGCTCTGGCGGCGCACCTGGCAGCTCCCGGTGATCGGCTTCGGGCTGATGGTCCTCTCGGCCATCCTGATCGGCGGGCTCTACCCGGCGATCGTCCAGAAGTTCCAGGTCCAGCCGAACGAGCAGGCCAAGGAAGCCCCGTTCATCCAGAAGAACATCAAGGCGACGCGCGACGCGTACGACATCGACGACGCACAGGTCGACGACTACGCGGGCAAGAGCACGGAGACCGAGGGCGCCGCGCTGCGCACCCAGGCCGACGCCGCCGCGAGTTACCGCGTGATGGACCCCAACGTCGTCTCCCCGGCGTTCCAGCAGCTCCAGCAGAAGCGGAACTACTACCAGTTCCCGGCGACGCTGGACGTGGACCGCTACGAAGAGGACGGCAAGGAGCAGGACACCGTCGTCGGTCTGCGCGAGCTCAACCTCGCGGGCCTGCCCAAGCGGAACTGGATCAACGACCACTTCACGTACACCCACGGCTACGGCGCCATCGCGGCCAAGGGCACCAGCACGGGCACCAACCCCGTCGGCTCCCCGGATTTCACCGAGTCCGGACTGCCGACGACGGGCAAGCTCGGCGAGTACGAACAGCGGATCTACTACGGCGAGAAGACCGAGCAGTACTCCATCGTCGGCGGGCCCCAGAAGGAGCTCGACTACGAGGACGACGGCGAGAAGACCACCAGTTACCAGGGTGACAGCGGGGTCAGCCTCGCCAGTGCCTTCAACCGCGCCGCCTACGCGGTCTCGTTCAGCGAGCCGCAGATCCTCTACTCGGGGGCCATCGGCGACGGCTCGCGGATCCTCTACAACCGCACGCCCAAGGAGCGCGTCGAGGCGGTCGCCCCGTGGCTGACCATCGACGGCGACGCCTACCCGGCGGTCGTCGACCACCGGATCCAGTGGATCGTCGACGCGTACACCACGACCAACGGCTACCCGTACGCCTCGCGTACGACGCTGGGCGACACCACGGCCGACTCGCTGACGACCAACCAGCGCGCGGTCGTCGCCCAGCAGAACCAGGTCAACTACATCCGCAACTCGGTGAAGGCCACCGTCGACGCGTACGACGGCACCGTCACGCTCTACGAGTGGGACACGAAGGACCCGGTCCTCAAGACCTGGCGCAAGGCGTTCCCCGGGACGGTGAAGGACAAGTCCGCCATCCCGAAGGAACTCATGGACCACCTGCGGTACCCGCAGGACCTGTTCAAGGTCCAGCGGGAGCTGCTGACCCGCTACCACGTCACCAACCCCGCCCAGTTCTACAGCGGCAGTGACGCGTGGCAGGTGCCGGACGACCCGACCGACAAGAAACCGGGTTCCGTTCCGCCGTACTACCTCTCCATGAAGATGCCGGACCAGGACCAGCAGACGTTCTCGCTGACCACGACGTTCACCCCGAGAGGCCGTCCCGACCTCGGGGCGTTCATGGCGGTGGACGCCGACGCGGCCAGCGACGACTACGGCACGATCAGACTCCTCAGAGTCACCAACACGGTGAAGGGGCCCGGGCAGGTACAGAGCGAGCTCAACGGCAACGACGACGTCGCCGAGTTCGTGCGGAACCTCAAGGGCACCGACTCGGACATCGAGTACGGCAACCTCCTCACCGTGCCCCTGGACGGCGGGTTCCTCTACATCGAGCCGGTCTACACGCGCGGTGGCAACCAGAACTACCCGCTGCTGCGCAAGGTGGCCGCCTCGTTCGGATCGAAGATCGTCTTCGAGAACAGTCTCGACGAGGCGCTGAACGCGGTCTTCGACGTGGACAGCGGTACGACCCGGCCGACCGAGCCCACCGAGCCGACGAAGCCGAACGAGCCGACCAAGCCACCGGCCACCGGTGACGCGGCGCTCAAGGCGGCCATCGCGGACGCCCAGAAGGCGTACGACGCCGGCCAGAAGGCGCTCCAGGAGCGGAATTGGTCGGCCTACGGCGAGGCCCAGGAGGACCTGCAGAACGCCCTGGAGCGGGCCGCCGAGGCCCAGTCCGGGGCGGGCGGTTCCGCGGCCGGCTCGGGCTCGGGCGGTACGGCCCGGGACACGGCCACCTCGGCCGAGGGGGCCGCCGACCAGGGCAGCTGAGAAAACCCATCCCCGCGTCGTGGTACTGTTTGAACACAACGACGCGGGGTGGAGCAGCTCGGTAGCTCGCTGGGCTCATAACCCAGAGGTCGCAGGTTCAAATCCTGTCCCCGCTACTGAAAGACGAAGGCCCGGATCCACTGGATCCGGGCCTTCGTCATGTCGTGTCGCCTTCGTGGAGAGTGGGCGTGAAGCGCGGTTCGCGGGGCACCAGTTGCCAGGGGTCGTGTTTGACTTGTCTCTCTGTGGGCATGTCGACAAAACGCTGAAGTGACCTCACTGTCCGCGATATACCAGGTGTACGCGGGTTACAGGTGGTGCGACGATGGTATTTATGGGGGACAGGGCAACTCTGTTGGAGACAGGGCGGTTTGTGCAACGGCGGACACGGGGCCCCAAGGGGGCGTCGGCCGCGGCGTCGGCCGTGGTCACCGCCGGGGCGGCGGGGGACGCCGAGCAGGCCGTGGACAGTGACGACTTCACCACCGGGGCCACCGAGACGACGGGGGTCACCGTCACGCCAGGAATCACGGACGCCGCCGGGGCCTCGGGCGCGGCCGACATCACCGACGCCGGGGACACCGCCGGAGCGATCGGCACCGTCGATCCGGCCGAGTCCACGGAGACCGCCGAGTCGGCCGAAGCCGAGGAGCGCCACCGGCGCGCCGCCGACGCGGGCGACACCGCTTCGATGAGCGTCGTCGGCGCGCTGCTGCTGCGCCGGGGCGAACTCGACGCCGCCGAGCCCTATCTGCGCGGGGCCACCGCCGACGGCGACCGGGCCGCCGCCAACAACCTCGGCGTCCTGCTTCACCAGCGCGGCTACCCGGACGAGGCGGCCGGCTGGTGGCGCATCGCGGCCGTCGCCGGATCCGCCTCCGCCGCGCACGCGCTCGGCCGGCACCTGCGCGAGCGGGGCGACGAGCCGGGCGCCGAGTACTGGCTGCGCCAGTCCGCCGAACAGGGCCACGCGCTGGGTGCCTATGCCCTCGCCGATCTGCTGGAGCACCGCAGCGACGTGGGCGCCGAGCGCTGGCTGCGCGCCGCCGCCGAGCAGGGGCACCGGGAGGCCGCGTACCGCCTGGCCCGGACCATCGAGCGCAACGCCGTCGAGGACCCGCACCAGGCCTTCGGGCTCGGGAGGGTGCCCGTCGAGCCCCCGGCGAACGCCGTCGGTGCCGCCGGCGACGGCCCGGTCGCGGGCCCCGCCGAGGGGCGCGTCGGCGAGGCCGAGCAGTGGTACCGGCAGGCCGCGGCCCGCGGGCACCGCCGCGCCGCGCTGCACCTCGGCGCCATCCTGGAGCGGCGCGGCGAGCTCAAGGAGGCCGGCCGCTGGTACCTCACCTCCGCACGGGCCGGAGAGGCGCGCGCGGCGTGCGCCCTCGCCTTCCTGCTCCGTGACGTCGGCGACGTGGAGAGCGCCGCTGTGTGGTGGCTGCGCGCCGCCCAGGAGGGGGACGGCAACGCCGCCAACGCGCTGGGCGCCCTGCACGCCGACCGGGGCGAGCCGCAGACCGCCGAGCGGTGGTACCGGGCCGCCCTGGACGCGGGCGACGTGAACGGGGCGTACAACCTCGGGCTGCTCTGCGCCGCCCAGGACCGCACCCCGCAGGCCGAGCAGTGGTACCGCCGGGCCGCCTACGCGGGCCACCGCGAGGCGTCCAACGCGCTCGCCGTGCTGCTCCTCCAGGCCGGGGACGCGACCGGCGCCGAACCCTGGTTCTCCAAGGCTGCCGAGGCGGGCAGCGTGGACGCCGCCTTCAACCTCGGCATCCTGCACGCGGGCCGGGACGAGGACCACGCGGCGCTGGGCTGGTACAAGCGCGCGGCAGCCGCCGGACACACCGACGCGGCACTCCAGGTCGCCATGGCGCTGCTGCGCCGGGGTGAGGACCAGGAGGCCGAACGCCATCTGCGTACCGCGGCCGGCGGGGGCAGCGCCGAGGCTGCCTTCCGGCTGGCCGGGGTCCTCGACGCGCGCCGCCCGCCGCGAGCGACGCCGGTGCTCGGCGAGCCGATGCCGGAGAAGACCGAGTGCGAGGAGTGGTACGAGCGCGCCGCCGAGCAGGGCCACCGCCGCGCCCAGGTCCGGGTCGGCATGCTCTGCGCCGCCCGCGGCGACGTGGAGAGCGCCGCCCGCTGGTACCGCGAGGCCGCCGAGGCGGGCAGCCGCAACGGCGCCTTCAACCTCGGGCTGCTGCTGGCCCGCGAGGGCAGCGAGCGTGAGGCGGCCCTCTGGTGGAGCCGCGCCGCCAACGACGGCCACGGCCGGGCGGCGCTCCGCCTCGCGCTGCTCGCCGCCCGCCGGGGCGAGCTCACCGAGGGGCAGCGCTGGTGCGCCCGCGCGGTCGAGCTGGGACCCGCAGAGGTCGCGGAGCGCGCCGCCCGCCTCCGGGAGGCGCTGCACCAGGAGCTCACGGCGTGAGCGGACGCCCGCCGGGACGCGCCGCGTGCCCCGGCGGTCACCCCTGCTGAATGGATTTGCCACGGCCGAGCGGGTGACGTAATGTTGCATTCAACGGCGCGGGGTGGAGCAGCTCGGTAGCTCGCTGGGCTCATAACCCAGAGGTCGCAGGTTCAAATCCTGTCCCCGCTACTGAATGACGAAGGCCCGGATCCACTGGATCCGGGCCTTCGTCGTGTCCGCGTAGGTGTGTGCGGACACGCCGCTACGGCCGACCGGTGAGGAACCCCGGCCGGCCGTAGCGGGTGGATCAGGCGGTCGTCGCCGCGCAGTTCGGGCAGAGGCCGCGGTACGTCACCTCGACGCCCGACACCGTGAAGCCGAAGCGCTCCTCGGCCGGCAGGTCGGCCAGCGGATTGCCGGCCGGGTGTACGTCGCGGATCGCTCCGCAGCCCGCGCAGACCAGGTGGTGGTGCGGGCGGCGGGCGTTCGGGTCGTACCGCTTGGCGCGACGGTCCGTGGAGACCTCCAGCACCTCGCCGAGCGACACCATCTCGCCCAGGGTGTTGTAGACGGTCGCCCGGGAGATCTCGGGCAACCGGTCCACGGCCCTCGCGTGCACCTCGTCGGCGGTCAGGTGCACGTGGTCGCCGTCGAGGACCTCGGCGACCACGCGGCGCTGCGCCGTCATGCGCCAGCCGCGTGCACGGAGTCGTTCCAGCAGGTCACTCATGACATCAGCGTAACAGTGAGCGGGAGCGAGTCCCGAACTGGTGTGACTTTGGATGTTCACTTGACTTGGACAAAGTCCATCGTAGGATCGAATCCGGCAGAAGCCGAGGGAACGGCCGTGCGTGCCGCCGGGAGACGGCGGGCGGGCGGCGCACATCACGCAGGAGGCGCACGTGACGCAGGGACCGCTCACCACCGAGGCCGGAGCGCCGGTCGCCGACAACCAGAACAGCGAGACGGCGGGCATCGGCGGTCCGGTCCTGGTGCAGGACCAGGCGCTGCTGGAGAAGCTCGCCCACTTCAACCGGGAGCGCATCCCGGAGCGCGTGGTGCACGCCCGCGGTGCCGGTGCGTACGGCACCTTCACGCTGACCCGTGACGTCTCGCGGTGGACGCGCGCCGCGTTCCTCTCCGAGGTCGGCAAGGAGACGGAGACCTTCCTCCGCTTCTCGACCGTCGCCGGGAACCTCGGCTCCGCCGACGCCGTGCGCGACCCCCGCGGCTTCGCGCTGAAGTTCTACACCGAAGAGGGCAACTACGACCTCGTCGGCAACAACACCCCGGTGTTCTTCATCAGGGACGCCATCAAGTTCCCCGACTTCATCCACACCCAGAAGCGCGACCCGTACACCGGTTCGCAGGAGGCGGACAACGTCTGGGACTTCTGGGGCCTGTCGCCCGAGTCGACCCACCAGGTCACCTGGCTCTTCGGCGACCGCGGGATACCGGCCACGCTGCGCCACATGAACGGGTACGGCTCGCACACCTACCAGTGGAACAACGAGGCCGGTGAGGTCTTCTGGGTCAAGTACCACTTCAAGACCGACCAGGGCATCAGGAACCTCACCACCGAGGAGGCCAACCGCCTCTCCGGCGTCGACCCCGACAGCCACCAGCGGGACCTGCGCGAGGCGATCGAGCGCGGCGACTTCCCGTCCTGGACCGTGCAGGTGCAGATCATGCCCGCGGCGGACGCGGCGACCTACCGCTTCAACCCGTTCGACCTCACCAAGGTGTGGCCGCACGAGGACTACCCGCCGGTCGAGATCGGCAAGCTGGAACTCAACCGCAACCCGGAGAACATCTTCGCCGAGGTGGAGCAGTCCATCTTCAGTCCCGCGCACTTCGTGCCCGGCATCGGCCCGTCCCCGGACAAGATGCTCCAGGGCCGCCTCTTCGCGTACGGCGACGCCCACCGCTACCGCGTCGGCATCAACGCCGACCACCTGCCGGTGAACCGCCCGCACGCCACCGAGGCGCGGACCAACAGCCGCGACGGCTACCTCTACGACGGCCGCCACGCCGGTTCGAAGAACTACGAGCCGAACAGCTTCGGCGGCCCCGCCCAGACCGGCCGGCCGCTCTGGCAGCCCGTCCCGGTCGACGGCGCCACCGGCAACCACGAGGCGCCGGTCCACGCCGAGGACGACGACTTCGTGCAGGCGGGCAACCTCTACCGGCTGCTCTCGGAGGACGAGAAGACGCGGCTGATCGACAACCTCGCCCAGTTCATCGCCAAGGTCTCGCGCGACGGGATCGCGGAGCGCGCGGTGAACAACTTCCGCCGGGCCGACGGCGACTTCGGCAAGCGGCTGGAGGACGCGGTCCAGGCCCTGCGCGCCTGACCAGCGGTCACGTCGCCTCGCGCACGCGGAGACGGGCCGGACACCACGCAGGGGTGTCCGGCCCGTCCTGGTGCCGCCGCCGGGCGCGCCGGGAGGGTCAGCCGGCCAGCTCGACGGGGTGGCGGCGCACCGGGGCCCAGCAGCGGATGATGTCGCGGACCGACACCAGCCCGACCGGGCCGTCGTCGTTCAGCACGATCAGGTGCCGGAACCCGCCGTGCGTCATGGCCTGGGCGGCCTCCTCCAGGGTCCAGGTGGGAGCGGCGAAGACCACGTCCGTGGTGGTGTGGCCGGCCACGGCCTCCCGGTCGGGGTCCTGGCCGAGTCCGACCGCGTCGAGGACGTCTCGTTCGGTGATGATGCCGAACCCGCAGGTGTCCGGGTCGTGGACGACGGCGGCCCCGACGCGGCGGGCCGACATCAGCGCGGCTGCCTGGCGGAGTGTGTGGGTGGGGCCGATGGTGAGCACCACGGTGGTCATGGCGTCTCGGACCAGCATGACGGGGGCACCTCCTCGGTGGACCGGCCGGAACGTGAGCCGATTCACAAGTTCACAAGCGGGGGTTTCAGGATGGCACCCCGCTCGCGGCCCGACAAGAGGTACGGGGAGCCGCCGCAGGGCGTGCGCGCGCATGCCCCGCGGCCCCCGGGCGCCCCGGGCGCTCCGCCGTTCGGGTCCGCACCCCCGGCCCCGGCGGTGCGGCCGTCAGTAGCGCTGGTTGAGGTAGCCCAGCAGTTCGTCGTGGAGCAGGCCGTTCGACGCGGCCGCGTCGCCGCCGCCCGGACCGGGGACGCCGTCCAGGCCGGTGAAGCTGCCGCCGGCCTCCTGGACCACGATCGCGGTGGCCGCCATGTCCCAGAGCGAGAGCTCGGGCTCCGCGCACATGTCCACGGCGCCCTCGGCGACCATCATGTACGACCAGAAGTCGCCGTATCCCCGCGTCCGCCAGCAGGCCCGCGACAGGTCGAGGAAGCCGTCCAGCCGCCCCTGCTCCTCCCAGCCGGTCAGCGAGGAGTACGCGAAGGAGGCGTCCGCGATCTGTCCGACCCGCGAGACCTGGAGCCGGGTCGCGGCGGTGAGGCTGCGGCCCGAGAACGCGCCGGAACCCTCCGCCGCCCACCAGCGCCGGTTGAGCGCGGGCGCGGAGACCACGCCGACCACCGGCCGGAAACCGTCCTCGCCGGCCTCCATCAGCGAGATCAGGGTCGCCCAGACCGGTACCCCGCGCACGTAGTTCTTGGTGCCGTCGATCGGGTCGATCACCCAGCGCCGGGGACCGGTGCCCTCCAGCCCGTACTCCTCGCCCAGGATCGCGTCGCGCGGGCGGGCCCGGTGCAGGTGACCCCGGATCAGCTCCTCGGTGGCCGTGTCGGCCTCACTCACCGGAGTCATGTCCGGTTTGGTCTCCACCTTGAGGTCGAGGGCCTTGAACCGGTCCATCGTCGCCGCGTCGGCGGCGTCCGCCAGTACGTGGGCGAGACGCAGGTCATCGTGGTAGTCGGACATGGCGTCACAGTATCCAGCCGGGTCCGCGCGGGGCCACACGGCCCGGCGCCACCCGGACGGAGCAGGGTCTTCGGCAGCGGTCAGTGGGCGGAGCCGGAGAGCTGGAGGCCGATCACGCCGATGATCACCAGCGAGATCGAGACGAGCTTCAGGACGGACACCACGTCGTCCAGGAAGACCATGCCGTAGATCGCCGTACCGGCGGCCCCGATGCCGGTCCACACCGCGTAGGCGGGGCCCACGTCGAGCTTTCGCAGCGAGAGGGTCAGCAGGCCGAAACTCGCGAGCGCGAACGAGGCGAACGCGATCGTCGGCCAGAGCCGGGTGAAACCGTGCGAGAGCTTCAGACACACGGCGAAGCCGGTCTCCAGCAGTCCTGCGACCACGACCAGCAGCCACGCCATCGTCCGTCGTCCTCCGCCTCGGTGACCGGTCCGCCTGCTCGCTGCGATTATGCCCCCACCACCGTCGCACGGTCGCAAACGGGCGCGAGTCGCGGCGGCGCTCCCCGGCGGACCGGGGGCTCAGTCGCCCTCGCGCCGTTCGCGCGTCGCCAGCAGCCGGCGCAGCGAGTAGAGCCGCGCCGGGTCGGCGTGTCCGTCGGCCACCCACGCGTCGAGCGCGCACTCCGGCGCGTTGTCGTCGTGGGTGCAGCCGCGCGGGCAGTCCTCGGTGCCGGGCTGGAGGTCGGGGAACGCGTTGATCACCCGGGACGGGTCGATGTGATGCAGCCCGAACGAGCGCACGCCCGGGGTGTCGACGACCCATCCCAAGCCGTCGGGCAGCGGCAGCGCCAGCGCGGACGTGGTGGTGTGCCGGCCCCGCCCGGTGACCGCGTTGACGTGACCCGTCGTACGCCGCCGGTCCTCCGGCACCAGGGCGTTGACCAACGTGGTCTTGCCGACGCCGGAGTGCCCGACGAAGGCGGTGATTTTTCCGTTCAGCTGCTCGCGCACCCGGTCGGCGGCGTCGCCGTTCGCCAGCTCGTCCCGGTTGGTGACGATGAACGGCACGCCCAGCGGGGTGTACGCCTCCAGGAGCTTGTCCGGGGACGCCAGGTCGGACTTGGTGAGTACCAGGAGCGGGGTCAGCCCGCCGTCGTACGCGGCGACGAGGCACCGGTCGATCATGCGCGGGCGCGGCTCCGGGTCGGCGAGCGCCGTGACGATGGCGAGCTGGTCGGCGTTGGCCACCACCACCCGTTCGAACGGGTCGTCGTCGTCGGCCGTGCGCCGCAGCACCGAGCGGCGCTCGCCGATGCGGACGATCCGCGCCAGGGTGTCCTTGTCGCCGGAGAGGTCTCCGACGATCGACACGGTGTCGCCGACCACGGCGGCCTTGCGGCCCAGCTCGCGGGCTTTCATCGCGACGACCGTCCGCCCCTCGACGAGGCAGGTCAGCCGGCCCCGGTCGACCGTGAGGACCATGCCGTCCTCGGCGTCCTCGTGCTTGGGCCGGGTGTGGGTGCGGGGGCGGTTGCCCTTGCGGTTCGGACGGACGCGGATGTCGTCCTCGTCGGGGTTTTTTCCGTAGCGGCGCATCCCCTAGGCCCCGGCACCGAGCATGCCGGTCCACATGTCCGGGAAGTCCGGCAGGGTCTTCGCGGTCGTCCCCACGTTCTCGATCTCCACCCCGGGGACCACCAGGCCGATGATCGCGCCCGCCGTCGCCATCCGGTGGTCGTCATAGGTGTGGACCACCCCGCCGCGCAGCGGGCGCGGCCGGATGTGCAGCCCGTCCGCCGTCTCGGTGACGTCGCCGCCGAGCTCGTTGATCTCCTTGGTGAGGGCCGCCAGCCGGTCCGTCTCGTGCAGCCGCAGATGGGCGACCCCGCGCAGCGTGGACGGGGAGTCGGCGAGCGCCGCGACGGCCGCGATGCCCGGCGTCAGCTCCCCGACCTCGCTCAGGTCCGCGTCGATGCCGTGGACGCGCCCCGAACCCGTGAAGGTGAGGCCCTGCGGAGTCAGCTCGCAGGAACCGCCCATAGCCGTGAACAGCTCGCGCAGCGCGTCCCCGGGCTGCGTGGTGCGCTCCGGCCAGTCGCGTACGGTCACGCGCCCGCCGGTCACCAGGGCGGCGGCCAGGAACGGCTGGGCGTTGGAGAGGTCGGGTTCGACGGTCAGGTCGCGGCCGAGCAGCGCGGAGGGGGAGACCCGCCAGACGTCCGGCTCGCCGCCCGTCTCGGGCTCGTCCACCTGGGCACCGACCGCGCGCAGCATCTCCACCGTCATCCGGATGTGCGGCATCGACGGCAGCGACGCACCCACGTGCCGTACATCCACGCCCTGGTTGAACCGGGGGGCGGAGAGCAGCAGCGCGGAGACGAACTGCGAGGAGGCGGAGGCGTCGATGCGTACCGGCCCGCCCTCCAGCGCACCCGCGCCGTGCACCGTCAGCGGGAGCGAGCCGCGCCCGCCGTCCTCGATCCGGGCGCCGAGCGCGCGCAGCGCGTCGATGACGCCGTGCAGCGGACGCTCGTAGGAACGCGGGTCGCCGTCGAAGTGGACCGGGCCGTCCGCGAGCGTGGCGACCGGGGGCAGGAAGCGCATGACCGTACCGGCGTTGCCGACGTCGACGGTGACCGGACCGTGCAGGCCGGCCGGGATCACCCGCCACGCCTCGCCGGTGACGTCCGGTCCGCCGGTGGCCGCCGAGCTCGACGACACCGTCTCCTCGATGCCGACGCCCATCGCGCGCAGCGCCTGGGCCATGAGCAGGGTGTCGCGCGAACGCAGCGGCCGGCGGAGCCAGCCGGGCTCGGCGGCGAGGGCGGCCAGGACCAGAGCGCGGTTGGTGACCGACTTGGAACCGGGCACGGTGACGGTCGCGTCGACGGGGCCGCTCGCGTGGGGGGCGGGCCAGAGGGCGGGGTGCACGGGACTTTCGGTCATGCCCTCACTTTAGGGCCTCTCGTCCGGCCCGTGCCGGGCGCGAGGGGCACAGGGCCGTACGAGAGGCCCTGAGGGCCGGTCCGGCAAACGCTCGCCGACCGGACCTGGCCCGGCGCTGCGCACACGCCGGTCAGACACCCAGCAGCCAGCGTCCGCCGCCGATGAGTGAGCAGAGCGACACCGCGTGGAAGAGGAACAGCCAGAGCCAGGCCGGGGCGTCCGTCAGCCGGGCCAGCTGGTCGGCGTCGGAGTCGGGAGCGCCGCCGTGCCGCCGCTTGGACTGGAGCTCGAAGACCGGCCGGACCCCGCCCATCAGCAGGAACCAGACCACCGCGTACGCGAACGCCGACTGCACGGCGGCCGAGGTCAGCCAGGAGACCAGCAGGAAGAGGGAGCCCGTGAAGATCACGGTCAGCGCCCCGTACAGATTGCGGATCATCACCAGCATCACCGCGAGCAGCGCGGTGGCCAGCCACAGCAGCAGCGTGATGCGGCCGTTGGTCAGCAGCCAGGCGCCGCCGAGGCCGAGCAGCGAGGGCGCGGTGTAGCCGGCGGCGGCGGTGAGGATCATGCCGATGCCGGTCGGCTTCCCCCGGCTGACGGTCAGCCCGCTGGTGTCCGAGTGCAGCCGGATACCGGAGAGCTGCCGCCCGGTGAGCAGGGCGATCAGCCCGTGGCCGCCCTCGTGCGCGATGGTGATCGAGTTGCGGGTCAGCCGCCACAGCGCGCCCGGCACGACGGCGACGAGCGCGGCGGTCGCGGTCACGACCACCAGCCACTGCTCCGGCGCGGGCTGGGTGCCGAACACCCGGTCCCACAGGGCGCCCAGTTCGTTGCTGTCCATTGCGGCTGGGACTCCTTGCGGCGGGGGCGGGGTTTCGTGGCAGGCTGGCAGACATGTGCGGACGTTATGCGGCGAGCCGGCGGCCCGAGGACCTGACCGGACTCTTCCAGGTGGAGCGGTGGGACCCGGACGAGACCCTGGAGCCCGACTGGAACGTGGCGCCGACCAAGGAGGTCTACGCCGTACTGGAGCGTCCCCTGAAGGACGCGGCGGACCGCCGTCCGGTTCGCCAGCTCCGTACCCTCAAGTGGGGCCTCGTACCCTCCTGGTCCAAGACGCCGGAGGGTGCCGCGCGGATGATCAACGCCCGCGCCGAGACCGTCCACGAGAAGCCCTCCTTCCGCAAGGCCTTCCTCCAGCGCCGCTGCATCCTCCCCGCCGACGGCTACTACGAGTGGATGACCGGCGCCGACGAGCGGCAGCTGGAGGAGGAGGGGAAGAAGAAGCGGCCCCGCAAGCAGCCGTACTTCGTGACCCCCGCCGACGGAGCCGTCTTCGCGATGGCCGGGCTCTACGAGTTCTGGCGCGACGCCACCCTCCCGCCCGACCACCCGCAGGCGTGGTGGGCGACCTGCTCCGTGATCACCACCGAGGCCGAGACCACCCCGCTCGCCGTCGCCCCCGCCGAGGGCCCGGCCGCGCTCGCCGACATCCACCCCCGGATGCCCCTGATGCTGACGCCCGACCGCTGGGACGCCTGGCTCGACCCCGCGCGCACCGACAGCGAGGAGCTGCGCGCGCTGACCGCCCCGCCCGAGGGCGGACTGATGCGCGCCTACCCCGTCGCCACCGCCGTCAGCAACGTCCGCAACAACGGCCCGGAACTCCAGGAGGAGCTGGCCGCGCCCGAGGAGGCCACGCTGTTCTGACGGCGGGCCGGGCACCGGCAGGATGGGGTCCATGAGCAGCGAGCGAGACGTCCGGGGCGGGTCGCCCGTCACCGTCCCCACCCCCGCGGGGGAGGCCCGGATCACCTGGTTCCCGGCGCCCGGCGCCCGGCTGGTCCTGGCCCTCGGCCACGGCGCCGGCGGCGGCATCGAGGCGCGGGACCTGGCCGCCCTGGCCGCCGCCGCACCCGGACACGGGGTGAGTGTCGCCCTGGTGGAGCAGCCCTGGCGGGTCGCGGGCAAGAAGGTGGCCCCGGCCCCGAAGACCCTGGACACCGGCTGGCGGGCCGTCTGGCCCGAGCTGGCCGCCCCCGGCCTGCTGGTCGTCGCGGGCGGGCGGAGCGCCGGGGCGCGGGTCGCCTGCCGTACGGCAGGCGAGCTCGGCGCCCACGCCGTCCTGGCGCTCAGCTTCCCGCTGCACCCGCCGGGCAGGCCGGAGAAGTCCCGCGCCGACGAGCTGCTGGGTACCGGCGTCCCCACCCTGGTGGTGCAGGGCGGCAACGACCCCTTCGGCCGCCCCGCCGAATTCCCCGCCGGTACGTACGAGATGGCCGAGGTCCCGCACGGCGACCACGGCTTCGCGGTGCCCCGACGCTCCGGCCTGACGGAGGCCCAGGCGATGGAGATCCTGACCGGCGCCGCCACCGGCTGGCTCGGCCGGCTCCCCGCCTGAGCCGGCCGGCCCTGTCGGCAGTGGTCCCTGTCACAGGCCGCCGAGGCCCCACGGGCGTGGGGAATGCGCGCCGAGGGGCCGCTGTTGTTCGGTACATCGGCGCCGGGTACGCCGAGGCGCCCGGTACACGGGCACTTCCGGTACACCGGCACACGTCTTCTGGTTGTGGAGAGGGAGTCCGTCGCATGGGTTCGACCATCTGCCCGCGTCGCTCGAACGGCGCGGATCTGGAGTGGACGGTGCTCCACGCACCGAAGGTCACTCCCGAGCGCGCGCCGGGCGGAAGCGATCGACCGCACGCGCGGAACCAAGGTCGACTATTCTCCGAGGCGAGCGGGTCCGGTTTTGGCCTCGCAACAGCTTTGGAGGAGGTGGGTCCGGTCACTGGTAACGACACAGGGACCGACGACGGCCGCCCGGAGGAGACGACGGACGAGCGGAACGCACGTTTCGAGCGGGACGCGCTCGTCTTTCTCGACCAGATGTACTCCGCGGCGCTGCGCATGACGCGCAACCCCGCGGACGCCGAGGACCTGGTCCAGGAGACCTACGCGAAGGCGTACGGCTCCTTCCACCAGTTCCGCGAGGGCACCAACCTCAAGGCGTGGATGTACCGCATCCTCACCAACACCTTCATCAACTCGTACCGCAAGAAGCAGCGTGAGCCCCAGCGAAGCGCCGCCGAGGAGATCGAGGACTGGCAGCTGGCGCGGGCCGAGTCGCACATGTCGACCGGACTGCGATCGGCCGAGTCCCAGGCACTCGACCACCTCCCGGACTCCGACGTGAAGTCGGCGCTCCAGGCGATCCCCGAGGAATTCCGCATAGCGGTCTACCTCGCGGACGTCGAGGGCTTTGCCTACAAGGAGATCGCGGACATCATGGGGACTCCCATCGGTACGGTGATGTCCCGACTGCACCGCGGACGCCGCCAGCTGCGCGGCATGCTGGAGGACTACGCCCGCGAGCGCGGGCTGGTTCCCGCCGGCGCCGGTGAGTCGGACGATCGGAAAGGCTCGGCCTCATGAGCTGCGGAGAGCCGCACGAGACGGACTGCTCAGAGGTTCTCGACCATCTCTACGAGTTCCTCGACCACGAGATGCCCGAGGGCGACTGCACCAAGTTCGAGACGCACTTCGGTGAGTGCTCCCCGTGCCTGGAGAAGTACGGCCTGGAGCAGGCCGTGAAGAAGCTGGTCAAGCGCTGCTGCGGTCAGGACGACGTCCCGACCGACCTGCGCTCGAAGGTGATGGGACGGATCGATCTGATCCGCTCCGGCCAGGCCGTGCCGGACCAGGACGTGTCGCTGGGCGACACGGGCCGTCCGGCGGCCACCGCCGAATAGCGGAACGAAGAGAACGACGCCCGGGAGGCGCACCGCGCGGGACGCGGTGCGCCTCCCGCGCGTTCCGGGCCCCGGCGCGTCGTTCCGGGCCGTCACGCGTGCCGCCCCGTGCCGTTGCCTGCCGTCGCGCGCGGCCTTCCGGGCCGTCGCTCGTCGGCGTGCGGCGGCGGGGTTCCCTCGGCACGGCCCCGGCCGCGTCACCCGAACGCGCTAATCAGGATGGTTGCGCCACCTGCGAAACCGTCCACTCGCTAGCGTGACGCCTCCATCGACCACGCGGGGGCGGGTGCAGGCATGAGGAGAACACCGGTCGCGGCACGCGTGTTCATCGCGGCCGTGGCTGTCTGCGCCCTGGGCTGCCTCGGCCCCGTACTCACCCAGGTCCCCTGGACCGGACCGGAGCGCGCCGGGAGCGGTGGGGCGCCGGTGGCCTGGCACACGCTCGGCCTGCTGGCCGCTGTGTACCTGGCGGGCGAACTCCCCGGCCGCTGCGCCTTCTTCGGCGAGCGGCTGCCCGTCCGGGCGGGATCGTTCTTCCCGTTCCTGTTCGCGGCCGCCTTCCTGCTGCCGCCCTCGGCCGCCGCGCTCGTCGCCGTACCCGGAGCGCTGGCCGGCCGGGTCGAGCACCGGCCGGCCGCCGCACGCCGGATCTGGCGGGCCGCGCAGCTCGCGGTCACCGTCTGGGCCGCCTCCTCGGTCTACGGGGCGTTCGCCGGCGCGGGCGCGCTGGGCGGTCCGCACGGCCCGGGCGGGCAGCGGGGTGCCGCGCCGGACTTCCCGTACGTGCTGCTGCCCGCCTGCGCCGCCGCCCTCGCCTTCACCTTCGTCCTCGCCCTGCTCGACGGAGCCATCCGGGTACCGGCCGAACACCTCTCCGTCAGAAGAGCCTGGCACGGGCTGTTCGCCTCCTCGACCGGGCCGCACCTCGTGCACGCGCTCGCCGGGCTGATGACGGCCGTGCTGTGGCGCGGCCCGTACGGCCCGCTCTCCTCACTCTTCGTCCTGCTGCCGATGTACATCTCCTGCTGGGTCTTCGCCCAGTACCACCGGGAGCACGCCGCGCACCGGGCCACCATCCGCGCCCTCGTGCAGGCCGTCGACATCAAGGACACCTACACGCGCGGCCACAGCGAGCGCGTCGGCCGTGCGTCCGTCCTCATCGCCCGCGAGATCGGCATGGCGCCCGAGCGGGTGGAGGCCCTCCGCTTCGCCGGCATCCTGCACGACGTCGGCAAGCTCGGCGTACCGACCCGGGTGCTCCGCAAGGACGGGCCGCTCACCCCGGAGGAACGGCGGGTCATCGAACTGCACCCCGAGTACGGCCACGAGATCGTGCGGGGCATCGACTTCCTCGACGAGGCCAGGGCGGCGATCCTCCACCACCACGAACGGCTGGACGGAACCGGCTACCCGCACGGGCTCCGGGGGGCCCGCATCCCCGAGTTCGCCCGGGTGGTCGCGGTCGCCGACGCCTTCGACGCCATGACGTCCAACCGCTCCTACCGGCGCGGGCGTCCGGTGGAGGCCGCCGTGGAGGAGCTGCTCCGCTGCGCGGGCAGCCAGTTCGACCCCCGGATGGTGCGGGCCCTGGTGCGTGCCGTGGACCGGTACGGCTGGTCCGCGGCGACGGTCGCCGTGACCTCGGACGAGGCCACCCTGCCGCCCCCGCGCGGGCAGGCACCGGCCGCCGGGGGAGCGGCGGGCGCCGGCCGGACCGCCGAGGGCGACGGACGGAGCGAACGGTGACCGGCTTCTCCGGCTTCTCCGGCTTCTCCGGCTTCTCCGGCTTCTCCGGTTTCTCCGGTTCCTCCGGTTCCTCCGGTTCCTCCGGTTTCCCCGGCGGCGGATCGCCGCCCGCCGTCCGCGCGCTGCACCTCGCCGCCCTGGCGCTGACGCTCGTCGCCGTGATCCACACCCTCCGGTCCGGGTTCGCCGAACCCGGCCACGCTCTCGCCTTCGGCGCGCTCGTCACCCTCGGAGAGCTGGCGTCCCTGGTCCGGCACGGCCAGGGTGCGCGGGGACGGGTGCCCGGCGAGCGGGAACCCGCGCCGCTCGGTGCCGCCGCCGCGCTCGCGTACGCCCTGCTCGGGCGCAGTGCCGGGGTGCCGACGGGGCAGGGGGTGCTCCAGGTGATCACCGTCGTCGTCGGGGCCCAGCTCCTCGCCGCCGTGCCGCTGCTGGGCCGTGTGCCGAAGGCCCCGCCCGTCCCGCCCTCCGGGCGGACGGCGCTGCTTTCGACGTACGGCGCAGTACGCGGCGGCGCCCCCGAGCTCGACCGGGCGGCCCGCCGGGTGCTGACCGTCGCCTTCGCCGCCGTCTGCTTCCAGCCGTTGCGCTACGCCGAACAGTTCACCGGTGCGCTGGGGGAGGGGCCCGCGTACGCCGCCTTCCTGGTCGGGCTGCTGGGGCTGACGGCGCTGTGCGACGCGGTGCTCGCCGCGTTCGTGGAGGCGGCGCGGACCCGCTACCCCTACGGCTCGCACCTGCGCGACGAGCTCTGCGGCCTGCCCGGCATCGGCTCGGCGGTCGGCGCGACCGGTGCGGTGATGGCGCTCGGGGTGGCGGTCGCCGGGCTGTGGGCGCTGCCCGTGGTGTGCGTCCCGCTCCTTCTCACCCAGGTCTCCTTCCGCCGGTACGCGGCGGTCCGCGCGACCTACCGGCAGACCATCGCCTCGCTGGCCCGCGCGACCGAGATCGCCGGGTACACCCCGCACGGCCACGCCCGCCGGGTCGCCGAGCTCTGCACGGCGGTCGGGCGCGAGATGGGGCTGGCGGGCGGCGAGCTGACCGTGCTGGAGTACGCGGCGCTGATGCACGACATCGGCCAGCTCTCCCTCGTCGACCCGCTGGCGGACGGGGCCACCGCCCGGCTGCCCGCCGCCGAGCAGCGCCGGATCGCGCTGCTGGGCGGGGCCGTGGTGCGGCAGACCGGGGTGGACGCGAAGGTCGCGGTGGTGGTGGAACGGCAGGCGGACCCGTACCGCGAGCAGCCGCTCACCGCGCGGATCGTCCGTGCCGTCAACGCGTACGAGGATCTGCGCGGGGAAGGCGTGGGAGGGGCTCTGGAGGCTCTGGAGCAGCTGCGCATCGGCACCGGCCACGACTACCAGCCGCAGGTGGTCGAGGCACTGGCCGCGGTCCTGGCGCGGGGCGGTCCGCCCCGGGTACGGACGGGGTAACCCATGGGTAATGAGCGGGCGTCCGGCCGGGCATGGTTGGATGCGAAAGAAGAGGGTGTCCATTCGGGACAGGCGGGAATCGTGAGGATCTTCGGGAAGGCACGGCATCGGCCGTCCGCCTCGTGGCGACAGGCCACGGACCGCGCGTTCACGCTGATCGGCGACGGCCGGTACGAGGACGCGGGGGCGCTGCTGACGCGCGCGGCTGACCTGGAACCCTGGCTCTCCGAGTCCTGGTTCAACCTGGCGCTGCTGCACAAGTTCCGGCACGACTGGGAGCAGGCGCGGTCTGCGGGACTGCGGGCCGTCGCGCTGCTGGACCGCGAGTCCGGCGCGCCGGACTGGTGGAATGTCGGCATCGCGGCGACCGCGCTGCAGGACTGGCCGCTGGCCCGCCGTGCCTGGCAGGCGTACGGGCTGAAGGTGCCCGGCACCGGGGCGCAGGGCGCCGCCGCCACCACCGAGCCGACCGGCATGGAGCTGGGCAGCGCCGCGGTGCGGCTGTCGCCGGAGGGCGAGGCCGAGGTGGTCTGGGGGCGCCGGCTCGACCCGGCCCGGATCGAGGTGCTGTCGATCCCGCTGCCGTCCTCCGGGCGCCGCTGGGGCGAGGTCGTGCTGCACGACGGGGTGCCCAACGGGGAGCGGGTGACCGCGGCCGGTCCCTCGTACCCGGTCTTCGACGAGATCGAGCTGTGGGCGCCCTCCCCGGTGCCGACCTGGGTGGTGCTGCTGGAGGCGGCCACCGAGGAGGACCGGGACGCGCTGGAGAAGCTCGCCTCGGACGCCGGGTACGCCGCCGAGGACTGGTCCTCGTCGGTGCGGCTGCTCTGCCGGTCCTGTTCGGAGAGCCGGATGGAGAGCGACGAGGGCGACGGCGAGCACCTCGACCCGCACGACCACAGTGAGCCCGGTCACCCCGGCCCGCTGGGGCACCGCACGGCGGGCGGCCTCTGGGCCCCCGAACGCGAGTGCGGGCTCGCCGCCCCGGCCGGGCTGGTGCGGGGGCTGCTGGACGGCTGGGTCGCCGACAGCCCGGACAGCCGCGAATGGCGGGATCTCGAAGAGGTCTGCTGACCGTGCTCCCTGTCCCGGTCTCGCCGTAGGCTGTACCGGCACCGATTGCGCGGTGCGGATCTGCCCGGACTCGGGTTTCCAAGGTTCACGGTTTGCAGGAAGGCGTACGGCGGACATGTCGCAGCAGGAGACGGACGAGCGGATCGGCGTGGACGACGAGGGTTTCGTCGTGGACACGGAGGACTGCGAGGAGCGTGAGGCGGCGTACCGCGAGCGTGGGACCTCCCGTCCGATCACGGTCGTGGGCAACCCGGTCCTGCACAGGGAGTGCCAGGACGTCACGGAGTTCGGTGACGAGCTGGCGCGGCTGATCGACGACATGTTCGCCAGCCAGCGGACCGCCGAGGGCGTGGGCCTGGCCGCGAACCAGATCGGCGTGGACCAGAAGGTCTTCGTCTACGACTGCCCGGACGACGACGGGGTGCGGCACGTGGGTGTCGTCGTCAACCCGGTCCTGGAGGAGCTGCCTCCGGAGGCCCGGGTGCTGGACGACTCCAACGAGGGCTGCCTGTCGGTCCCGACCGCCTACGCCGAGCTGGCCCGCCCGGACTACGCCGTGGTGAGCGGCCGGGACGCCCAGGGCAACCCGATCAGGGTGCGGGGCACCGGATACTTCGCGCGCTGCCTCCAGCACGAGACGGACCACCTCTACGGCTACCTCTACATCGACCGGCTGTCGAAGCGGGACCGCAAGGACGCGCTGAAGCAGATGGCCGAGGGCACCCCGCGCTACGAGGTCGTCGCCAACGGCTGATCACGGACCGCGCGTCGACGGTGAGGAGGCCCGGCTGCCGGAGAACACTTCTGCGGCCGGGCCCCCTTCGGGTGGCTGAGTCTTCAATCAGGCTTTTTCCAGGGGGAGTTGACGCGCGTCGACTGCTGCGACAGGCTCGTTCCCACATCGCGCCGCGAGTCACATGCGGCCGCGAGCCACATTCCGCCGCGAGAGGGAGCACCCCACATGCTCAGGCGCACCGCGCGTGTCCTGCTCGGATTTGTCATGACCATCTCACTCGCGTGGGGCGGGGCCGTACTCACGGCCGGAACCGCCCACGCGGACGGCTGTTACACCTTCACCCGCACCCTGTCCTCCGGCGCCACCGGCAACGACGTCACCCAGCTCCAGATCCGGGTGGCCGGATACCCCGGGTACAACTCGGTGCTCGCCATCGACGGCTCGTACGGCCCCGCCACCACCGCCGCCGTCAAGCGCTTCCAGGCCGCGTACGGCCTCACCGCCGACGGAATCGCCGGACCGGCCACCCAGGCCAAGATCTACGCGCTCCAGGACGACGACTGCACCCCGATCCACTTCACGTACCCGGAGCTGAACACCTGCAACAGCACCTGGGCGGGCGGGGCGGTCGCGGCCGGGACGGCGAAGGCCAACGCCCTCTCCAGCATGTGGAAGCTGGAGGCACTGCGGCACGCGCTGGGCGACCAGCCGATCCGCGTCACCAGCGGTTTCCGGTCCACCCCCTGCAACTCGGCGGTGGGCGGCGCCTCGGGCAGCCGCCATCTCTACGGCGACGCGGTCGACCTCGGGGCCGGGTCGCACTCGCTGTGCACCATGGCGCTCCAGGCCCGCAATCACGGCTTCAACGGAATCCTCGGCCCGGGCTACCCCGACCACGGCGACCACGTACACGTCAACCAGGGGCCGAACCACTTCTGGTCGGCCTCCAGCTGCGGCATCTGACCGCCACGTCCCCACACGTGCGCACGGACCCCGCGGCGGCCACCGCCGCGGGGTCCGTGCACCCGTCCTCAGGCCATCTCCGGCACCTCGGACGGGCCCCGGAAGGTGCGCCGGTAGGCGTTCGGGGTCGTACCCAGCGAGCGTACGAACTGGTGCCGCAGGGCCGCCGCGTTGCCGAAGCCGGTCCGCCCGGCGATCGCCTCCATCGTCTCGTCCGAGGTCTCCAGCAGATGCTGGGCCAGCAGCACCCGCTGCCGCAGCAGCCAGCGGTAGGGGGTGGTGCCCGTCTCCTGCTGGAAGCGGCGCGCATAGGTGCGGGGCGACATGTGGGCGAGGGCCGCGAGCTGGTCGACGGTCATCTCCCGGTCGAGGTGGTTCTCCATCCACGCCAGGGTGTCCCCGACCGTGTCGCAACCGGTGCGAGGCAGCGGACGCTTCACGTACTGCGCCTGGCCGCCGTCCCGGTGCGGGGGGACCACCATCCGGCGGGCGATGACGTTGGCGACGTCCTGGCCGTACTCCTGGCGCACCAGATGCAGACAGGCGTCGATACCGGCCGCCGTGCCGGCCGAGGTGATCACCTGGCCCTCGTCGACGTAGAGCACGTCCGGCTCCACCCGGGCCAGCGGATAGCGCCGGGCCAGTTCGTCGGAGTGCCGCCAGTGCGTGGTGCAGCGGCGGCCGTCCAGCAGCCCCGCCGCTCCGAGGGCGAACGCGCCGGAGCAGACGCTCAGCACCCGCGCGCCGCGGTCCATCGCCCGGCGCAGCGCGTCCAGGACCTCGTCCGGGTACTCCCGGGCGACGAAGTGGCTGCCGGCCGGTACGGCGATGAGGTCGGCCTCCTCCAGCCGTTCGAGGCCGTGCGGGGTGCTGAGCGTGAACCCGGCGTGGGTGCGCAGCGACGGGCCCTCCGCCGACACCACCGCGAAATCGTGCACCGGCAGTCCCTCGTCGCTGCGGTCGAGGCCGAACACCTCGCACAGGACGCCGAGTTCGAAGGGGTGGACCTCGTCCAGCAGCAGGGCGGCGACGTTCTTCAGCATGAGGGCAGTGTGCCAGGAGTGTGGCAGTAATTCGAGGGTCGGTGACGGTCCTGCCACTGCCGGGACGGGTTGCCGGCGGCCAGAGTGGAGCCATGAACACACTCCTGAACGTCCTCGGCGTCACCGTCCTCGCCGCCCTCGTCCTGCTCCCCGCCCTCGTCGGGTTCGCCCGGGAGCGCCGTATCTCGCACGAGCTGCGCGCGGCTGAGCACGCCCGCCGCACCGACCCGCCGGCTCCGGCGGCCACCCCGCCCCGGCGCGCCGCACGGACCCCGCGCCTCCGGTCCTGGGCGCGGGTCTGAGGGAGCCGCGCGCCGACACGTGCCGTCCCCGCGAACGAACGGGCGGCACGGGTGATCATGGGGGAGCCCCGGCCGGGCGGGCGGACCCGCGCGGCCCGATCGGACCACCCACGGACGAAGAGAGACCATGGCTTTCATCCACCGCACCACCATGAACCCGGGCAAGCTCGACCTGCTCGCCGCCTGGCTGCCGTCCCAGCCCTGGTACGCGGGTGGCGGCTCCCCCGAACTGGCGAAGGCCGGCGGCTTCCGGCTCGACGACCCGGCGGGCGAGGTGGGCCTCGAGTTCATGGTGGTCACCGATGTCTCGGCGGGCCGCCCGGTGCCGTACCACGTGCCCGTCACCTATCGGGGAGCCCCGCTCGATGGCGCGGGGGCCGCCCTGATCGGCACCAGCGAACACGGGGTGCTGGGCACGCGCTGGGTGTACGACGGGGCCCACGACACCGTGCTGACCGACCGGCTCCTCGCGCTGCTCCACGGCCGCGCCGAACCGCAGGCGCAGAGCGAGTCGGACACCCCCGACCCGACCGTGCACAGCCGGTTCATGGGGGACGACATCCCCGAGGGAGCGGTCGTCGAGGCCGTGCGGAGCGGGATGTACGGCACCGACGTCCTGCTGACGGATCCCGCCGGGCCGGGAAGCTGGACCCTGCGGGTGGTCCGGGCGCTGAGGGGCGACGCGGAGGAGGCCAAGGGCGACGCGGGACCGCTGCACGGCGAGGTCACCGCGCTCTGGGCTCCGCCGGGAGCGGAGCCGGCCCGTGCCCGGTTCGCCGAGGTGCGTCCCTCGACGGAGAGCTGAACACACGGCGGCGGGCACCCCCGTCCGGGAGTGCCCGCCGCCGTGTGCCCGGCCGAGAGCTTTCAGAAGTCGTCGTCGAAGCCGACCGTGCCCTCCACCGCGACCTGGTACGCGGACGGGCGGCGCTCGAAGAAGTTCGTCAGCTCCTGCACGCCCTGGAGCTCCATGAACGAGAACGGGTTCTCGGAGCCGTACAGCGCCGGGAAGCCCAGCCGGGTGAGCCGCTGGTCGGCGACGCACTCCAGGTACTGCCGCATCGACTCGGTGTTCATGCCCGGCAGGCCCTCGCCGCACAGGTCACGGCCGAACTGGAGCTCCGCCTCCACGGCCTCCTTCAGCATGTCGGTGACCTGCTGCTGGAGCTCGTCGTCGAAGAGGTCCGGCTCCTCCTTGCGGACGGTGTCCACGACCTCGAAGGCGAAGTTCATGTGCATCGTCTCGTCCCGGAACACCCAGTTGGTGCCCGTGGCGAGACCGTGCAGCAGACCGCGCGAGCGGAACCAGTAGACGTACGCGAACGCGCCGTAGAAGAACAGCCCCTCGATGCAGGCCGCGAAGCAGATCAGGTTCAGCAGGAACCGGCGCCGGTCGGCCCTGGTCTCCAGCCGCTCGATCTTCTCGACCGAGTCCATCCAGCGGAAGCAGAACTGCGCCTTCTCGCGGATCGACGGGATCTCCTCCACCGCGTCGAACGCGGCGGCACGGTCGTCCGGATCGGGCAGATAGGTGTCGAGCAGCGTCAGGTAGAACTGGACGTGCACGGCCTCCTCGAACAGCTGCCGCGACAGGTACAGCCGCGCCTCGGGGGAGTTGATGTGCTTGTACAGCGTCAGCACGAGGTTGTTGGAGACGATCGAGTCGCCCGTGGCGAAGAACGCCACCAGCCTGCCGATCATGTGCTGCTCGCCCGGCGACAGCTTGGCGAGGTCGGCCACGTCGGAGTGGAGATCGACCTCCTCCACGGTCCAGGTGTTCTTGATCGCGTCCCGGTAGCGCTCGTAGAAGTCCGGGTAGCGCATGGGACGCAGGGTCAGCTCGAAGCCCGGGTCGAGCAGGTTCTTCTCGTTGCCGGGGTCGGTGGTGCTCATTACTGGCAGGCCTCGCAGGACTCGGGGTTTTCGAGGGAGCAGGCGAGGGCCTCCGCGTCGGAGTACGCCTGCTGCACGGGGACGGGTGCGGGGGCGGGGGCGGCGGCCTTCGCGGTGCCGGAGGCGGCGCGGGCGATCCGGGTCGCCGGGCGCGAACGCAGGTAGTACGTCGTCTTCAGCCCCTGCTTCCAGGCGTACGCGTACATCGAGGAGAGCTTCCCGATGGTCGGCGTCTCCAGGAACAGGTTCAGCGACTGGCTCTGGTCGAGGTACGGCGTACGGGCCGCCGCCATGTCGATCAGACCGCGTTGCGGGACCTCCCACGCGGTGCGGTACAGCGCGCGGACGTCCGCAGGGATCCAGCCGAAGCCCTGCACCGAGCCGCTCGCGTCGCGCAGCGCGTCACGGGTGCGCGCGTCCCACACACCGAGCCGCTTCAGCTCGTCCACGAGGTACGCGTTGACCTGGAGGAACTCACCGCTGAGCGTCTCGCGCTTGAAGAGGTTGGACACCTGCGGCTCGATGCACTCGTACACTCCGGCGATCGAGGCGATGGTGGCGGTCGGCGCGATGGCGAGCAGCAGCGAGTTGCGCATCCCGGTCTTCGCGATCCGGGCGCGCAGCGCGTCCCACCGCTCCGGCCAGGCCGGCGCCGTGTCGTAGTGGTCCGGGTGCAGCACCCCGCGCGCGGCACGGGTCTCGCTCCACGCGGGCAGCGGCCCGGACTTCTCGGCGAGGTCGCAGGAGGCCTCGTACGCGGCGAGCATGATCCGCTCCGAGATGCGGGTGGAGAGCTCGCGGGCCTCGGCCGAGTCGAACGGCAGCCGCAGCTGGAAGAAGACGTCCTGGAGGCCCATCGCGCCCAGACCCACCGGCCGCCAGCGGGCGTTGGACCGGCCGGACTGCCCGGTCGGGTAGAAGTTGATGTCGACGACCCGGTCCAGGAAGGTCACGGCCGTGCGCACGGTGGCGTCCAGCCGCTCCCAGTCGATCGTCCCGTCCGCCACGAAGGCGCCCAGGTTGACCGAGCCGAGGTTGCAGACGGCGGTCTCGCCGTCATCGGTGACCTCCAGGATCTCCGTGCAGAGGTTCGAGGAGTGCACGACCCGGCCCGGCTCGGCGGTCTGGTTCGCGGTGCGGTTGGACGCGTCCTTGAACGTCATCCAGCCCTGGCCGGTCTGCGCCAGGGTGCGCATCATCCGGCCGTACAGCTCGCGGGCGGGGATCGTCCGGCGGGCCAGGCCCTTCGCCTCGGCGGCCCGGTAGGCGGTGTCGAAGGCGTCGCCCCACAGGTCGACCAGCTCGGGGACGTCGGCGGGCGAGAAGAGCGACCAGGAGGAGTCGGCGTCGACCCGGCGCATGAACTCGTCCGGGATCCAGTGCGCCAGGTTCAGGTTGTGCGTACGCCGCTGGTCCTCGCCGGTGTTGTCGCGCAGCTCCAGGAACTCCTCGATGTCCGCGTGCCAGGTCTCCAGGTAGACCGCGGCGGCACCCTTGCGCCGGCCGCCCTGGTTGACGGCCGCGACGGAGGCGTCCAGCGTCTTCATGAAGGGCACGATGCCGTTGGAGAGCCCGTTGGTGCCCCGGATCAGCGAACCGCGCGAGCGGACGCGCGAGAACGACAGGCCGATGCCGCCCGCGTGCTTCGAGAGCCGCGCCACCTCGTGGTAGCGGCCGTAGATCGAGTCCAGCTCGTCCAGCGGGGAGTCCAGCAGATAGCAGGAGGACATCTGCGGGTGGCGGGTGCCCGAGTTGAAGAGCGTGGGGGAGGACGGCAGGTAGTCGAGCCGGCTCATCAGCCTGTAGAGCGCCGCGACCTCGTCCACCGCGCGGGCCGAGTCGTCCTCGGCGAGCCCGGCCGCGACCCGCAGCATGAAGTGCTGCGGGACCTCCACCACCTGGCGGGTGAGCGGGTGGCGCAGCAGGTAGCGGCTGTAGAGGGTACGCAGCCCGAAGTAGCCGAACCGGTCGTCGGCACCGTCCGCGAGCGCCTGGTCGACCAACGCGTCCAGCCGCTCGGCGTGCAGCGCCACGAACGCGGCCGTACGGTCCGCGATCAGGCCCTCGCGATGGCCGACGGCGACCGACGCGGCGAACGACACCGCGCCCTCGCCGGCCGCCTCGGCGGCGATGGTACGGGTGAGCAGCCGGGCGGCGAGCCGCGAGTAGGCGGGGTCCTCCGCGATCAGGCCGGCGGCCGACTCGGTGGCCAGGGTCAGCAGTTCGGCCTCGTCGGCGTGCGCGCTGCGGCCCCGCAGCGCGGCGGCGGCGACCTTCCCCGGGTCGGTGTCCGGCAGGTCCGCGGTGAGGGCGGTCAGGGTGCGCAACAGCGCGGCCCCGGGGCCGTCGACGGGCTCGGTCGCTGCGCTGGCTGCGGGCACGGACGCCGGATCGGCGGGCGCGATGGTCACGGTGGTGCTCTCCCTCGCTCGGCTCTGGACCGGCGGGGGGAGGGGAGGGCCGCGGGGCGCGCCACCTGGAGACGGGCAGCACCGCACACGGCGTCCACCGGCCCAACCGCGAGGCCCGGACGTACGGGCGTCCGGTTCGGGTGAGCCGGACGCGCTGTCGGCAGGTAGCCGGACTCGAAGGTGCGCGAAACGCGCGGTTCACACCGTTGCGGGACAGTTCCGGATTCGCACCGGATTCCCCTGCGACGACAGCGAGACGAGCATACATGTGGTGGCCGGGGGGCGAGAACGCCCCACATGTTGTGGCGGTGCGGCGCGGTGTTCCCATGCCGGAGCGGGCGCGGAGGGCGCGCGGGACAAGGGAGAACCCGCTCCTTCCCCGGGGTCCTGGCCACGGTCCGGCCGCCGGGCACGCCGTCGTGGCCCACGACCCGCCAGGCATCTCCCGCAGCACGCTCGGAGTCCCTGGACTTCCCCGGCGGGCACCCCGGCCCGGTCACGCACCCGGCCGGGTCCGCCGCGCTCCCGCGGCACGCGCGCCGGGCCTGACGCGAGGCCCGGGCCGGGGCCCGGGGCCGGCCCACCGGGTTCAGGCGTCCGAGCCCGCTTCCAGGTCCAGTCGATAGGTGAGCAGCGTCAGGTCCGGCACCGGCCGCCAGTCGCGTTCCGGGGTGCGCGCGAAGCCGAGCCGGTGGTAGATCCGGTGCGCCCCGGCCATGGCGGGCTGGGTCGACAGGGCGAGAGCGGTGACGCCCGCGGTGGCGCGGGCCCGCGCCGCGCAGGCCCGTACGAGCGCCTCTCCGGCTCCTCGGCCCCGCCCCGCCCTGCCCACCGCCAGCATGCGGAACTCCGCCTCGTCCGGGGCCGCGACGTCGCACATGGGGCTGCCGGGCGGGGCGTAGGTGACTCCGCCGAGCACCGTGCCGGTGTCGTCCACGGCGACCAGCACCTCCGCCACGGCGGCCCGGCCCGGCACGTCCCGGAGCCTGGCCAGGTAGGGGTCGTCCTCGCCTCCGCCCAACAGCCCGTCCGCGAGGTAAGCCTGGGCCGTGATCTCGCCGAGGAGCTCGTACTCCTCCGGCTCGGCCCTTCTGATCGTCAGGTCCATGACGGTCATTCTGCGCGCCGCCCGGGGCGGCCGGACAGGCCGGTCCGGGAAAGGACTCAACCGCTCGCGCCCACGCCGTTGTTCGGGGCTCCGTCGCCCTCCGGCGGGAGGTCGCCGCGCTGGATCGGCTGCGAGCCGGGGGCCTGGCCGAGGGACGGGAGGATTCTGTCGAGCTCGGCGTCGTCCGCACGGTGGGCCGCTTCGGCCGCCTCGCGCAGGGTGGCGCGGTCCACGGCGGTGAGTTCGGCGCTGACCGTCACGGAGACGTCCCCCTCGGTGCGGGCGTACGCGTGGCCGAGGGCGGTCGCGCGGTACCAGCCCTCGCCCTCGCGTTCGCAGACGGTGTAGTCGGGCGAGCCGTCGGCCGGCTCCTGCTCCCCGCAGTCGGCGGGGGAGTAGTCGGCGCGCTCCACGCCGAGTTGGATCACGTGGCCGTTCCTGTCCGTGTAGGAGCTGCCGAAGCCGTCGTCGCCGAGCACGCCCACCGACTGCGTCGCCAGGGTGTAGCCGGTCACCTCGGTGACGTACACGTGGTCGGCCCGGGTCTGGAGGGCCGTCGCCCTCGCCTCCAGTTCGGCGTGTTCGGGTACGTCCGCGGCGGGGGACGCGCCGCCCGCGCCGACGTGCTCGGTGCCGCAGCCGGTGAGGGTGAGGACCAGCAGAGCGGGCCACAGGCCGCGCAGCCGGGTGCGAGATGTCATGAGCACATCCTTCCGTACGGGGCCGGCGGTCCGGTCGCGGGGCGGGTACGCCACCGGGCCGCCGCCCCTCCCACGGAGGGAGGACGCGACGGCCCGGTGGACGGTTCGCCGAAGCGGGTCACCGCCGTGCGATGGTCCGGCACGGCAGCGACCGCGTCAGTGGCCGCCCGGCGCCCCCACGACGGCCGGCGGCAGCTCCGCCTGCACGCCCTTGTCGCCGACGTCCGCGGTGTAGTCCTCCGGCGAGGTCTCGTCGATGCCCGCCGGGGCCTTGAGCGCGTTGAGGACGAAGGTCACCACGACCACCACCACGACGTTCAGCACGAACGCGGTGAGGCCGATGTAGCCGATCTCGCCGATGCCCGGGATCTCCTTCGAAGAGCCGCCGAAGTGCTTCTGGGTCGGGGAGGCCACACCGTACGCGGCGAGGGTGCCGTACAGCATGCCGACCGCCCAGCCCGCGATGAGCGCCCAGCGGTGGAACCACCGGGTGAAGAGGCCACCGACCAGCGACGGCATCGTCTGGAGGATCCAGATCCCGCCCAGCAGCTGGAAGTTGATGGCCACCGTCTTGTCCATGGTGAGCACGAAGACCAGTGCGCCGACCTTCACCAGGAGCGAGACCAGCTTGGAGACCTTGGTCTCCTGCGCGGGCGTCGCGTCCGGTTTCAGGAACTCCTTGTAGATGTTCCGGGTGAAGAGGTTCGCGGCGGCGATGGACATGATGGCCGCGGGCACCAGTGCGCCGATCCCGATGGCGGCGAAGGCCACTCCGGCGAACCAGTCCGGGAACATGTTCTCGAAGAGCTGCGGGATGGCCAGCTGCCCGTTGCTCACCTTGACCCCGGCCGCGATGGCCATGAAGCCGAGCAGGGCCAGCAGCCCGAGCATCAGCGAGTACAGCGGCAGGATGGTGGTGTTGCGGCGGATCACCTCACGGCTGCGGCTGGAGAGCGTCGCCGTGATCGAGTGCGGGTACATGAAGAGCGCCAGCGCCGAGCCCAACGCCAGCGTGGCGTAACCCCATTGGCCGTTCACCCCGGGTACCACCCCGGCCACCGGCTTGCCCGCCGCCTCGTTGGCCGCGGAGAACTTCGCGCCCGCCCCGGCGAAGATGTCGTCGAAGCCGCCCAGCTTGATCGGGATGTAGATGATCGCCACCGCGATGACCAGGTAGATCAGCCCGTCCTTGACGAACGCGATCAGCGCGGGCGCGCGCAGGCCCGAGGAGTAGGTGTACGCGGCGAGTACCGCGAACGCGATCAGCAGCGGGAGGTCCTTGACGAACCAGTTGGTGTCCTCGCCGCCGCCGACTCCCATGACGTCCAGCACGGCCTGGATGCCGACGAGCTGAAGGGCGATGTAGGGCATCGTGGCGAGGATGCCGGTGAGCGCGACCGCCAGCGACAGGCCCTTCGAGCCGAAGCGGCCCCGGACGAAGTCGGATGTGGTGACGTACCCGTGCTTGTGCGACACGGACCAGAGCCGCGGCAGGAAGGTGAAGATCAGCGGGTACACCAGGATCGTGTACGGAACGGCGAAGAAGCCCGAGGCCCCCGCGCCGTAGATCGCCGCCGGGACGGCGACGAAGGTGTACGCGGTGTACAGGTCGCCGCCGAGCAGGAACCAGGTCACCCAGGTGCCGAACGACCGGCCGCCCAGGCCCCATTCGTCCAGGCTCAGCTCGTTGTCGGCACGGCGCCAGCGGGCGGCCATGAAGCCGACCACGGTGACCGCCAGGAAGAAGAAGATGAAGACGCCGAGGGCGACTCCGTTCACGCCGTCCTTCATGCGGAGACACCTCCCTTGCGGGAGCGCTGGTCACGCTTCCACAGCGTGTACGCGAGCATGGTCAGACCGGTCGAGACGACCACCCAGAGCATTTGGTACCAGTAGAAGAACGGGATACCGATGAAGGTCGGGTCGACCTTGGCGTACGAACCGACCCAGAGCAGCGCCACGAACGGGGCTGCCAGACATATCGCGATGACCACCCGCGCCGGTGTCACCGTCGGGGGTGGGGTGGGTTCTGGCACTTCTGGCATGGAGTGACTCCGTTCCTCGCTGGCCACCGGTGGGTCCGGCCGGTGCCCCGGCCGGGCGCACCGGCCGTATGACTTCCCGGCGACGGGACTGTTTCCGTCAACGGCACGGAGAGAAAGCGGATGTGGTTCATGCTTGGCTGGAAATGATCGCCATATTTTTTTCGCGACGCCATACGCGGGCGATGTGGGCGCGATGGGCGGTACGAGAAGTGCGTGCGGTATGAATCGGTACGGGCGGCCGAGCGCGGCCGGATCCGATCAGTCGAGCGGTCGCTTGAGCCGGGCCACGAACTTGTACCGGTCGCCCCGGTAGACCGAGCGCACCCACTCCACCGGCTCGCCCCGCCCGTCGAGGGAGTGCCGGGAGAGCATGAGCATGGGCAGGCCCACGTCGGTGCCGAGCAGCCCGGCCTCGCGCGGGGTGGCGAGCGAGGTCTCGATCGTCTCCTCGGCCTCCGCGAGCCGGACGTCGTACACCTCCGCCAGCGCGGTGTAGAGCGAGGTGTACTTCACGAGTGAACGGCGCAGCGCGGGAAAGCGTTTGGCCGAGAGGTGTGTGGTCTCGATGGCCATCGGCTCTCCGCTGGCGAGCCGCAGCCGCTCGATGCGCAGCACCCGCCCGCCGGCCGTGATGTCCAGCAGTCCGGCCAGCGCCTGGTCCGCGGTCACGTAGCCGATGTCCAGCAGCTGGGACGTGGGTTCGAGGCCCTGTGCCCGCATGTCCTCGGTGTACGAGGTCAGTTGGAGCGCCTGGGAGACCTTCGGCTTGGCGACGAAGGTGCCCTTGCCCTGGATGCGTTCGAGCCGGCCCTCGACGACCAGCTCCTGGAGCGCCTGGCGCACCGTGGTGCGGGAGGTGTCGAACTCGGCCGCGAGGGTGCGCTCCGGGGGTACCGGTGTGCCGGGCGGCATGGTGTCCGTCATGTCGAGGAGGTGGCGCTTGAGCCGGTAGTACTTCGGTACGCGCGCGGTGCGCGCCCCCGCCCCCGCACCGCCCGCTGGGCTGCCCTCGCCGGCGCTCATGATCGCTCTCCCCGATTGCTGTGCTGCCGTCACCGGCTCCTCCGTACTTCGCGGCTCACATGGTGGCACGGCCCGGCCGAGGGGGCGTCGACCTCCCCTTCGGACCGTGTCGTCGGCCCGCCGTCCCATGGGCGATCCAGGTGTGGGCGCTTTCGATCAAAAGCCCCTAGGTGTCGGTCCTATAACGGACGCGAGTGCACTTCTTATACACCCTTGACACCCCTAAAGGTCTAGGCCAAGCTCCCGTTGCTGGTCTAAACCATTTAAGACCAGGTCCAGCCCCAGCAGTACTCGTCGAATGTCTTCGCGGTGGGCGGGGTTGCAGCATCCCTGAGGAGGGTTTGACGTGAAGCGCAAGCTCATCGCGGCCATTGGTGTCGCGGGCATGATGATCTCGATCGCGGCATGTGGCTCGGACGACGACAAGGCGTCGTCGCAGGACCCCAAGGACCGTAAGGAAACCCTCACCGTCTGGCTGATGTCGGACGCCCAGAGCACCTGGCCCGAGCTGGTCGCCGACGTCAACAAGCAGTTCGCGGCCAAGTACCCGAACGTCAAGGTCAATGTCCAGTACCAGACCTGGGCGGACAAGACCAAGAAGCTCGACGCCGCGCTGGCCGGTGACAAGTTCCCGGACGTGGTCGAGCTCGGCAACACCGAGACCATGACGTACATCCTCAACGGGGCGCTCGGCGAGATCGACCCGAAGAAGTACGAGAACTCGGACACCTGGATCAAGGGCCTGAAGGACACCTGCGCCTTCGAGGGCAAGCAGTACTGCGTGCCCTACTACGCCGGTGCCCGCGTGGCGATCTACAACAAGGACATGTTCAAGGCCGGGACCGGCTCGGACGTCCTGCCCGCCACCCAGGACGAGCTGACCGCCGCGCTCGACAAGGTCGGCGCGAAGTACGGCAAGGACAAGGCGTTCTCGCCGCTCTACCTGCCGGGCCGTTACTGGTACGCCGCGATGTCCTACGTCGCCGCCGAGGGCGGTCAGATCGCCAAGTACGACGAGGGCAGCAAGGAGTGGAAGGCCACCCTTTCCACCCCGGAGGCCCAGAAGGGCATCCAGGACTTCGTCGACCTGGTCAACAAGTACAACCACGGCGACAAGACCAAGGACGAGGCGGACCACGCCAACGTCATGGCCAACGAGAAGACCGCCCTCCTCTACGGCAACGGCTGGGAGGCCGGCAGCGTCACCGACTCCGCCGCCAACGGCAACCCGAAGCTGAAGGACAAGATCGGCACCGCGGGCATGCCCGGCCCGAACGGCAAGGCCCTGCCCTCCTTCATCGGCGGATCCGACCTCGCCACCATCTCCAAGTCCAAGATCCAGGACCTCGGCGAGGAGTGGATCTCGCTCTTCACCAGCGAGAAGTCCGAAGAGGTCCTGGCCTCGAAGAACATCCTTCCCAACAACACCAAGCAGCTTGAGCCCCTGAAGGCCAAGCCCGAGACCGCGGCCATCGCCAACGCCGTTCCGGACGCCTGGTTCACTCCGATCGCCCCCGGCTGGACCGCGGTCGAGAAGAAGGAAACCCTCGAGATCATGCTGCTCGACATCATCAAGGGCAAGTCGGTCGCCGATGCCACCAAGGCGGCCGACGAGGAGATCGACTCCCTGATCAACAAGGAGTCCTGAGCCCCGGCTCATGAAGCGGCGGCGGTGAGCCTTCCTCACCGCCCCCGCCCGATCGTCCGCGGGGGTGGTGGCTTCTGAAGAAGGAGGCCACCATTCCCGTTGCTCCGGTATCTGGTCCGAACGGAAGGCCCGCACAGTGAGTGCCGCCGACATGAAAGCAGCCGACCCGCCGGTGTCCGTCCCGCGGGCCCCCGAGGGCGCGAAACCCCAGCCCTCGAAGAGCGTGACCCGTAAACCGCGGAAGGCCGGCGCTCTGCTGCCGTACCTCCTGATAGCCCCGGCGTTCATCGCCATCGCCGCCGTCTTCGTCTGGCCCTTCATCAAGACGGTCATCATGTCCTTCCAGGACGTGGGCCGCCGTGAACTGTGGTCCGGATCGGCCGCCCCCTGGGTGGGATTCGACCAGTTCACCAGCATCCTGGGCGACGGCGAGTTCTGGGACGTCGTCTGGCGGACCATCATCTTCATGGTCGTCTGCGTCGCCGTCACCATGGCCGGCGGCCTCGGACTCTCCATGATCATGCAGCGTATGTCGACCTGGGTGCGCCTGCTGCTGACCGCGGCACTGGTCGCCGCCTGGTCCATGCCGCTGCTGGTCGCCACCTCGATCTTCCGCTGGTTCGCCGACTCCGACTACGGCGTCCTCAACATGGTGCTGACCAAGTACCTCGGGATCGACGCGCAGGGCCACAACTGGTTCATCGACCCCAAGCAGGGCTTCGTCATCATCGGTGCGGTCGTCGTCTGGGGAGCCATCCCCTTCGTCTCCGTCACGCTCTACGCGGCGCTCACCCAGGTCCCCAAGGAACTGGAGGAGGCGGCCTCGCTCGACGGCGCCACCGTGGCCGGCATCTTCCGTTACGTCACCTGGCCCGTCATCAAGCCGGTCTTCCAGATGGTCGCCACGCTCTCCGTGCTCTGGGACTTCAACGTCTTCGGCCAGATCTTCCTGATGCGCGGCAACAAGCCCGAGCCCGAGTACTCCGTCCTCGGCATCTACTCGTTCGAGAAGGCCTTCGAGTCCAACTCGTTCAGCCAGGGCGCGGCGATCTCGCTCATCACGGTCCTGCTGCTGTCCGGCGTCGCCGTGTACTACCTGCGCCAGCTGCTCAAGATCGGAGAGGTCGAGTGAGCACCTCCACCCCCCAGGTTTACCGCCCGGACCGCAAGAAGAACCGTCTCCTCTACAACGTCCTGGGCCTGATCGCCTTCGTCCTGATGGCCTTCCCGGTCTACTGGCTGGTCATCAGCTCGCTGCGCCCCAACGCGGAGATCCGCAGCTACGACCAGACGCTGTGGCCGACGTCGATCACCTTCGACAACTTCTCCCGCGCCATCGACCAGCCGAACTTCGGCACGGCGATCGAGTCCAGCCTCATCGTCTGCGGCGTCGCCGTCCTCGTCGGCATGCTCCTCGCCACGATCGCCGCCTTCGCCATCGGCCGCTTCCAGTTCCGCGGGCGCAAGTTCTTCATGATCGTGCTGCTCGTCGTGCAGCTGCTGCCTCCGACGGCGATGCTCATCCCCATCTACATCCAGCTGAACGACCTCGGCGGGCTGAACGAGTACTGGGGCGTCATCGTCATCTACCTCGTCTCCACCCTGCCCTTCGCCACCTGGATGATCCGCGGCTTCGTGATCAACATCCCCCAGGAACTGGAGGAGTCCGCGATGGTGGACGGCTGCAGCCGGATGGGCGCCTTCTGGCGGATCACCTTCCCGCTGCTCGCCCCCGGGCTGGCCGCCGCGGCGATCTTCTCGCTGATCACCGCATGGAACGAGTACCTCCTCGCCTACGTCGTCCTCCAGGACAACGACAAGTACACCCTCAACGTGTGGCTGATGAACTTCACCACCTCCCGCGGCATCGACTACGGCGCGCTGATGGCCGCCTCGACGATGATCGCGATCCCGGTGGTGGCCTTCTTCCTCCTGGTCCAGAAGTACATGGCCACGGGGCTCACCTCCGGCGCAGTGAAGGGATGACGACGCAGATGACCACGCTCGTCTCCACCAACGACACCCTCACCCGCGACGCGCTCGCCGTCCTCCAGCCCGGCTTCACCGGCACCACCGCGCCGGACTGGCTGCTGCGCCGCGTCGGCGAAGGACTCACCGCCGTCGGCCTGTTCGGCCGCAACATCGTCAACCCCGAGCAGCTCGCGGCACTCACCGCCCAGCTGCGCGCCGAGCGCGACGACGTGCTGGTCGCCATCGACGAGGAGGGCGGCGACGTCACCCGCCTGGAGGTGCGCGACGGTTCGTCCTTCCCCGGCAACCACGCCCTCGGCTCGGTGGACGACACCGCGCTGACCCGGGCGGTCGCCCACGAGCTGGGCCGCCGGCTCATCGAGTGCGGCGTCAACCTCAACTGGGCGCCCTCCGGCGACGTCAACTCCAACCCGGCCAACCCGGTCATCGGCGTACGCTCCTTCGGCGCCGACCCCGCCCTGGTGGCCCGTCACACGGCCGCGTACGTCGAGGGCATCCAGGCCGCCGGAGTCGCCGCCTGCACCAAGCACTTCCCCGGCCACGGCGACACCGCCGTCGACTCGCACCACGCGCTGCCCCGGATCGACGTCGACCTGGAGACCCTGCACGCGCGCGAACTGGTGCCCTTCAAGGCCGCCATCGCCGCCGGGTCGAAGTCGGTGATGAGCGCGCACATCCTGCTCCCCGCGCTCGACCCGGACCGCCCCGCGACGCTCAGCCCGCAGATCCTCACCGGTCTGCTCCGGGGCGAACTCGGGTACGAGGGACTCATCGTCACCGACGCGGTGGAGATGCAGGCCATCGCGGCGACGTACGGGATCGAGCGCGGCTCGGTCCTCGCGATCGCGGCCGGCGCCGACGCCCTGTGCGTCGGCGGCGGGCTGGAGGACGACGCCACGGTGGAGCGGCTGCGCGACGCGCTGGTCGCCGCGGTGCGCGGCGGGGAGCTGGCCGAGGAGCGGCTCGCCGACGCCGCCGCACGAGTACGGGCACTCGCGTCCTGGACGCGCGGTGCGAGGGGGGCGGTCCCGGCGCCGGGCGCGGCAGTGCAGGAGGGGACCGCGCCCGGCACCGCGACCGGACGGCCCGACGGGTACGACGCGAACGTCGGCCTCGTCGCGGCCCGCCGGGCGGTCCGCGTGACCGGCGACGGGCCCCGGCTCGGCGCCCCGGTCCACGTCGCCGCCTTCACCCCGGTGGCCAACATCGCCGTCGGCGGCGAGACCCCGTGGGGCGTGGCCGCCGAGCTGACCCGTCTGCTGCCGGGCACCACCGCCGCGACCTACCGGCGCGACGACGCGGACCCGGTGGCCGAGGTGCTGCGGGCCGCGGAGGAACGCCGGGTCGTCGCGGTCGTACGCGACGCCCACCGCCACCCCTGGATGGCGGCGGCGGTCGACGCGCTGCTCGCGGCGCGCCCCGACACGGTGGTCGTGGAGATGGGCCTGCCGTACTCCGCGCCGAGGGGCGGGCTGTACGTGGAGACGCACGGCGCCGCCCGCGTCTGCGGCATCGCCGCGGCGGAGGCCCTCACCGGGGCGTGACGGCGCGCATCGCGTGAAGAGGGGCCGGTCACCAGGTGACCGGCCCCTCTTCGGCGTGTTCCCGCCGGTCCTACATCCCCTGCCAGGAGGGCTTGGAGGCGAAGGTGTGCCGGAAGTAGTCGGCCAGCTTCAGCTTGGAAGCGGCGGCCTCGTCCACCACGACCGTGGCGTGCGGGTGGAGTTGGAGCGCCGAGGCGGGCACCACCGAGGCGACCGGCCCCTCCACGGTCTGGGCGACCGCGTCCGCCTTGCCCTCGCCGGTGGCCAGCAGGATCGCGTGACGCGACTCCAGGATGGTGCCGATGCCCTGGGTGATGACGTGGTGCGGCACCTGGTCGATGTCGTCGTCGAAGAAACGGGCGTTGTCCACCCGCGTCTGCTCGGTCAGCGTCTTGATCCGGGTGCGCGAGGCGAGCGAGGAGCAGGGCTCGTTGAACCCGATGTGCCCGTCCGTGCCGATGCCGAGCAGTTGGAGGTCGACGCCGCCGGCTTCGGTCAGCGCCCGGTCGTACGCCTCGCACGCGGCCTGCACGTCCTCGGCCGAGCCGTCCGGGCCCATGAAGGAGGACTCGGTCAGGCCGAGCGGCTCCACGACCTCGCGCAGCACGACCGAACGGTAGGACTCCGGGTGTCCGGCGGGGAGCCCGACGTACTCGTCCAGCTGGCAGATCCGGGCGCGGGAGGCGTCCACCGCGCCCGAGCGCACCTTTTCGGCCAGCGACCAGTAGATCGGAAGCGGGGTCGAGCCGGTGGCGACGCCGAGCAGGGCGTAGGGCTTGCGGCTCAGCAGCGCGCCCATGGCCTCCGCGATGAGCTCGCCGCCTGCCGCTGCGTCCGGGACGATGACAACTTCCACGCTGTGCCTGCCGATCTGATCAGTGACGACGTATGTGGTATAGACCAATCCGGTCCAAATTTAACAGAGTTCGGCGCCTCTGGAACAGGTGCGTTCCGCTTTTGATCACCGTCCGGGGTTCCGGTTGCGGGACACTGTGCGGCCAGGTGTGGCTTGTGTCAATTGTCCGCAGATGTTCAGGGCGCGCGACCCGGACGGAAGGCCCCTGGAGGCAGGGGTGGGCGGGGGAGTCGGCCGGGTTCCGGTGCGGGCACCGAGGGGGACGGGCGCGGCGTCCTGCGGGGGGATCCGGGTCGCGGGCCCCCGGGGTCCGCGGTGTGCCCGCGGCGGGCGCGGAGCGCCGTGCGCCGACCCGCGGGCCGCGGCACCGGGAGGGACCCTCGGCCCGCCCGGCACCGCAGCCCGGAGCTGCTCGGCCGGCGGTGTGCGGTGCCTCCGGCCGTACGAGGCACGGGCGCGATCAGGGCAGAGAGCGCGGGTGCCTCGGTCCGTCCTCCTGTGCGGGGAGGGCGGAGGTTCTTGTCTCCGTATTGTGGACTAGACCATTTGTCGGTGTCCATGCGTCTGCGGTATCGATTCTGCGGGCGCGGTACCGATTCTCGCGGCGCGGAGCCCTTCTGTACACGGGGCGCCCTCTCCCCGCCGCGCTCTCCGCCGCCGAGGAGGGCGGCGCTCGGTTCGGAACCTCTCGGTATCCACGGGTACGCTCGCACATGTGCCCTCCATGAACGACCTCGTCCGCCAGCACACAGCCCTGAGCGACACCGATCTCGAATGGCTCCACCTGCTGGTCTCGGAGTGGCAGCTGCTCTCCGACCTGTCCTTCGCCGACCTCGTCCTCTGGGTCCCCACCCGGGACGGGACGCGGTACGTCTCCGTCGCGCAGATGCGCCCCAACACCGGCCCGACCTCCTACCAGGACGACATGGTCGGCCACCTGGTGCCGCGCGGCCGCCGTCCCCTGCTGGACGCCGCTCTCGACGAGGGCCGGATCGTGCGCGAGGGCGACCCGGAGTGGCGTGAGGAGGTGCCGGTACGGGTCGAGTCCATCCCGGTCCGCCGCGAGGGCCGGGTCCTCGGCGTCATCGCGCGCAACACCAACCTGCTGACCGTGCGGACTCCTTCCCGACTGGAGCTCACCTACCTCCAGTCCGCCGCCGACCTCGCCCAGATGATCGCCACCGGGGCCTTCCCCTTCCCCGGCCAGCAGGTCGACATGGACGCCTCCCCGCGCGTCGGCGACGGTCTCATCCGGCTCGACGCCGACGGGATCGTCCAGTACGCCAGCCCCAACGGCCTCTCCGCCTACCACCGCCTCGGCCTCGCCTCCGACATCGTCGGCCTCCACCTCGGCCAGACCACCGCCGAACTCGCCCCCTCCAGGGGGCCGGTGGACGAAGCCCTGGCCAAGGTCGCGAGCGGTTACGCGCCCCGCGAGTTCGAGGTGGAGTGCACGAGCGGCGTCATCCAGTTCCGGGCGATCCCGCTCAAGCCCAAGGGCGTCCGGATCGGCTCGCTGGTGCTGCTCCGGGACGTCACGGAACTGCGCCGCCGCGAGCGCGAGTTGATAACCAAGGACGCGACCATCCGGGAGATCCACCACCGGGTCAAGAACAACCTCCAGACGGTGGCCGCCCTGCTGCGCCTGCAGGCCCGCCGGATGGACTCCGTACGGGGGCGCGAGGCGCTCAACGAGGCGGTGCGGCGCGTGGGTTCGATCGCCATCGTCCATGAGACGCTGTCCCAGAATCTGGACGAGCGCGTCGAGTTCGACGAGATCGCCGACCGGGTCATCTCCATGGTCGCCGAGATCTCGCCCGGCAAGGTCACCTGCCGGCGCACCGGACGCTTCGGCATCCTCGACGCCGACGTGGCCACTCCGCTCTCGATGGTGCTGACCGAAGTCCTGCAGAACGCACTGGAACACGCGTTCAAGGAAGGGGACAGCGGCACGGTCGAGGTCTCCGCGGTGCGGGGCGGGTCCTCCCAGGAGGGCCGGCTGCTCATCACCGTGCAGGACGACGGCTGTGGCCTCCCCGAAGGCTTCGACCCGAGGAAGGCCGGGAACCTCGGCCTCCAGATCGTACGGACCCTGGTCGAGGGCGAACTGGGCGGCACCTTCGACATGGTGCCCGCGCCGGAGCGCGGCACCCAGGTGCTGCTCGACCTCCCGGTCAGCGCGGACCGGTAGGGGCGACCGGTAGGGGCTCCCGCCGACAGGGCTCCCGCCGACGGTACCCACGTCGGCAGAACTCTCTCCGACGGGAGCCCCACCGGAGGTGGGAATCCCCACCGGAACACCGAAAGGCCCGGACCGTGGTGACGGTCCGGGCCTTTCGGCTCAAGCAGGTTCTTCTGCGCTTCGGGGTACTGCGCGCTGCGACTCGAAGGCGGGGCTGTGCGTACGCTGCGTACGCGCCGCCGGGCTGAGGCTTGTCGCGGGGGCTTCGAATCAGGCGCTGGCGTTGCGCGCCCGGTTGCGAGCGGCACGGCGCTTCATGGCGCGGCGCTCGTCCTCGCTGAGGCCACCCCAGACGCCGGAGTCCTGGCCGGACTCGAGCGCCCACTGCAGGCACTGCTCCATGACGGGGCAGCGACGGCAGACGGCCTTGGCTTCCTCGATCTGCAGCAGCGCAGGACCGGTGTTGCCGATGGGGAAGAACAGCTCGGGGTCTTCCTCACGACAAACGGCGTTGTGACGCCAGTCCATGGCTGCTACCTCTCCTTGGTATTACATGCTTGTTGCTTGTGAATGTGAACGCTTTCACGAATCCCCCCGCAGGTGAAGGGCCTACGCCCAGACGAACTGGTCGTGGTCTCACAGTGGGGAGGGGTTCTGGCTTTCAGTGGAGGCCGATGCTGCGGGCCGTCCCGATCGCCATGTAGAGATTCGCAAACCTCGGCGGCGGATACAACCCCTTCTGGAAAGTTTTTTTTGATTCCTCGGTGTCGGCTCCGTCACAGCCGTACTTCTTAGGGGTGGGAACCAGCCCAAACGTTCGAGTTAAAGGACTTTGGGTCCTTCCGCTCACACAATCACACGCAGTGCACGGCGTACGCCTGTGAACGTCACGCTCGTACGCAGCCCCAGGTGGTCGCCGTCCATCTGGAAGGGGAGTGGGACCTTTGAATGCAAGGTGAAGTCCGTGAGGTCATGCCGTGAAACCACGTGCTTGCCGCGCGGGCCCCTGTCGGGGCTGGAGGTGAGCAGCTGGGTGCCGTAGCGGGCCACCTGCGTGGTGGAGAGCCGCTTCAGGCCGAGGATGTCCAGACCGGTGTCGAAGGACGCCTTCGGGGAGGCGTACATCGGGCGATTGCCCAGGTAGGTCCAGGGGGCGGTGTTGCAGATTATCGACAGCGCGAGCTCGTGCACCGGCTCCCGGCCGGGCTCCTCCAGCGTGATCACGCCCTGGCGGCGGTGCGGCTCGTCGATGAACTGCCGGAGCACCTGGCGCACGTACAGCGCGTGGGTCGAACGCTTGCCGCCCTCGCGCTTCTGTTCGACCCGGCCGATCACGCCGGCGTCGAAGCCGAGACCCGCGCAGAAGGTGAACCAGCGTTCTGGTACCGCCTCGTCGGCGGAGCCCGGCGTACCGAACGCACGTCCCAGTCCCACCGTCCGTGAGCTGTCCTCGGCCAGCGCCTGGAGGATCGCGCCGGTCGCCTCCACCGGGTCGTTGGGCAGTCCCAGGGCGCGCGCGAAGACGTTGGTCGAGCCGCCGGGAACCACCGCGAGACTCGGCAGCCCGTCGTCGGGCCCCTGGTCCAGCAGTCCGTTGACGACCTCGTTCACCGTGCCGTCGCCGCCGAGCGCGACCACCAGGTCGAAGGAGCCGGAGTCCGCGGCCCGGCGCCCCAGGTCCCGGGCGTGACCCCGGTACTCCGTGGTCACGGCCTCGATCTTCATCTCGCTCGCCAGAGCGTGGATGAGCACGTCGCGCGTCCGCGCACTGGTGGTGGTGGCGGCGGGATTGACCACGAGGAGAGCGCGCATGACTGCCAGCCTACCTACCGGACGGTACCGGCCCGCAGTCCCTCCCCCGAGCCTTCACTGAGCGTGACCGTCCGTCGTGTGGTCACCGGGCGTGACCGGAGGTGCCCGGGAAGCGGCGCACCGGCCCCCGGCTTCGCTTTCCGGGCGCGGGGATGCCAACCTGGCTGACGTGAGTACTCAAGCGAACACCCCCTCCCCGTCCCCCGCGTCCTCGGCCGCGCCCGGGAAGCGGACCGGGAAGCCGGGGCGCATCGAGGCCCTCGCCGCGCTCACCGCCCTCGAAGGGGCGGCCCTCGTCGCCGGCGGGATCTACCTGCTGGTGATGGGGCTGTTCGGACGGCCGGAGAGCCCCACGCAGGCGGTGACGGGCGGAGCCACCCTGATCGCGCTCGGCCTCATCCCGCTCGCGGGTGCCCGCGGGCTGCTGCTGCGCCGCAGCTGGGGCCGGGGCCCCACGCTCATCACGCAGATCATGGGAGTGCCCGTCGCCTACACGCTGCTCAAGTCCCACGGCGCGCTGATCCCGACCGGAATCGTCCTCGCCGCCGTCGTGATCACCGCACTGGTCCTGGTCCTCAACCCGGCGACGACCCGGGAGCTGGGCATCACCCGGGGGCCGCTGCCGGCCTCCGACGACCGGTAGCGGCGCCCCCGGCACGACGAAGGGCCTTGGAGACCATCGCGGTCTCCAAGGCCCTTCGTCATACCGTCACTCCTCCACGAGCAGCCGCTCACGCAGCTGCGCCAGCGTGCGGGCCAGCAGCCGGGAGACGTGCATCTGGGAGATGCCGACCTCCTGTGCGATCTGCGACTGGGTCATGTTGCCGAAGAACCGCAGCAGCAGGATCCGCTTCTCGCGCGGCGGCAGTCCCTCCAGCAGCGGTTTCAGGGACTCGCGGTACTCGACGCCCTCCAGCGCCTCGTCCTCCGAGCCGAGCGTGTCCGCGACGGCCGGCGACTCGTCGTCCGTGTCCGGCACGTCCAGCGAGAGGGTGCTGTAGGCATTGGCCGATTCCAGCCCCTCCAGCACCTCCTCCTCGGAGATGCCGAGCCGCTCCGCCAACTCGTGCACGGTCGGCGAGCGGCCGTGCTGCTGGGAGAGCTCGGCGGTCGCCGTGGTCAGCGAGAGCCGCAGCTCCTGGAGGCGGCGCGGCACCCGCACCGCCCAGCCCTTGTCCCGGAAATGGCGCTTGATCTCCCCGACGACGGTCGGTGTCGCGTACGTGGAGAACTCCACGCCCCGGTCCGGATCGAACCGGTCCACCGACTTGATCAGGCCGATCGTGGCGACCTGCGTGAGGTCGTCCAGCGGCTCGCCCCGGTTGCGGAACCGGCGTGCCAGATGCTCCACCAGCGGCAGATGCATCCGGACCAGCCGGTTGCGCAGTTCGGCCTTCTCCGGCGAACCGTCCGGCAGTTCCCGGAGGACGACGAAGAGCGCCCGCGCACCGCTGCGGTCGTTGGGATCGTGATGCCCGTGCTCGCTCATCTGGCCCGCCCGCTCCGCCTGTTCCGCCGCGGCCGTGACAATCCTGGGCTCGCCCGCACCGCCCGTCCCGTCCTGCCCGTCCACCGGGTGCGGCCGGGCCTGTTGCTCGGGGACGGCATTGGGGTGCGCCGTCCCTGGTCGGATCGAATCGTCCCGCACAGCACCGTCCCCGTTCCCGTCGCTCACGCCGGCCCGGGTCCCGCGCCGCGTTGTTTGTGGAGGCTGATGCTGACCGTCCGGTCGTCGGCGACCGTGGATTCGACCTTGCCCGCCAGCGCGGCGAGCACCGTCCACGCGAAGGTGTCGCGCTCCGGTGCCCGGCCGTCCGTGGTGGGGGCCGACACGGTCACTTCGAGGGAGTCGTCCACCAGCCGGAACACGCAGCTGAGGACGGATCCCGGCACGGCCTGCTGGAGCAGGATCGCGCAGGCCTCGTCGACCGCGATGCGGAGGTCCTCGATCTCGTCGAGAGTGAAGTCCAAACGCGCCGCGAGGCCGGCCGTGGCCGTACGCAGCACCGACAGGTAGGCACCCGCAGCGGGCAGCCGGACCTCCACGAAGTCCTGGTTCCCGGGTTCGCCTGCGATCTGGGACACCCTCACCTCCAAGGTGGCACAAACTCGTTCGAGGTTCCGGAACAGGTCCGGAACCGTTCGGTCGGTCGTCGGTTCTCGGTCGGGGCGACGCTATCGCGATCCGTGCTGCCGTGTCGCCGCGAGCCCAACCGGTGGGGGTCACACATGGTAAGCACGGAGATGCTGACAGTCGCTAGCGTTGCGACCGGAGTTGTCAGCCCGTGACGTGGACGGACCGCGCGGGCGCGGGTACCGGAGGTCGGCGTCGCCCAATTCCGAAGAACCGGCGCCGGTTTGACGTACCCAGGCGTCAGACGATCGAACCGTCCTCGTAGCACCAGCGCCAGCTCTCGCCCGGCTCGAAGCTCCGCACCACGGGATGCCCGCTCTCCCGGGCGTGTCCCGTTCCGTGCCTGAGTGGTGACGAATCGCAGCAGCCGACGTGCCCGCAGGTCAGGCAGAGTCGTAGCTGCACCGGGTGTGTTCCGGCGTCCCGGCACTCCTCGCAGGTGTCGCTGAGCGGGGTGGGCTCGGGGCGGGGCAATTCGGATACGTGCGGGCACTCACTCATGATGGCCAGGTTACGACGGATGTGAGGACCGACCGATGGACGCATTGCCCCTGGTCGCACTGGTCGCGGCCAGTGCGGCGGTAGCCGGAGCCGCGCGGCGCACTCCGGTGCCCGCCCCGTTGCTGCTGGTAGCCGTGGGACTACTGGCCGCCTACCTGCCGGGGGTGCCCCCGTACACGCTCGACGCGCACATCGTGCTGCCGCTGCTGCTACCGCCCCTGCTGTACACCGCCGCCGTGGACAGCTCCTACCTGGACCTGCGGGCCAACGCCCGGCCCGTCGCGCTGCTGTCGGTCGGGTACGTCCTCTTCGCCACGCTCGCGGTCGGCTGGCTCGCCTATCTCCTGGTGCCGGACCTGCCGTTGCCCGCGGCGCTGGTGCTCGGCGCGGTCGTCGCCCCGCCCGACGCCGTGACCGCCGCCGCCATCGCGCGCCGGGTCGGCCTGCCGGCCCGGGTCACCACCATCCTCCAGGGCGAATCCCTGGTGAACGACGCCACCGCGATCACCGCCTACAAGGTGGCCCTGGCCGCAGCCGTGGGCGCCGGGATGAACTGGGGCGAAGGGGTGTGGGAGTTCCTGCTCGCCTCGGTCGGCGGCGTCCTCGTCGGTCTGCTGCTGATGGTCCCCCTGCACTGGCTGCGCACCCACCTCAAGGAGGCGCTGCTCCAGAACACCCTCTCCCTGCTGATCCCCTTCGTCGCCTACGCGGCGGCCGAGCGGGTGCACGCCTCCGGCGTGCTCGCCGTGGTCGTCGTCGCCCTCTACCTCGGACACCGCTCCTGGCAGGTCGACTTCGCCACCCGGCTCCAGGAGGCCGCCGTCTGGAAGATGGTGGCCTTCGTGCTGGAATCCGCCGTCTTCGCCCTCATCGGGCTCCAGATGCCCTTCGTGCTGCGGGGCTTGGGCACCTACGCGGTGTGGGACGCCGTGCGGTACGCCGTCGCGGTCTTCGGCGCCGTCGTCGTCGTCCGCTTTCTCTGGGTCTACCCCTCCACCTACCTGCCCCGCTTGCTCTCCTCCCGCATCAGGGAGCGCGAGCCGGAGACCAACTGGACCTCCCCGCTGATCGTCGGCTGGGCCGGAATGCGCGGGGTCGTCTCGCTCGCCATCGCCTTCTCCATCCCGTTCTTCACCGACGACGGCGAACACTTCCCCGCCCGCAACCTGGTGCTCTTCCTGACCTTCACCACCGTCATCGGCACCCTGGTCATCCAGGGGCTCACGCTGCCGCTGCTGGTCCGCGTGCTGAAGCTGCCCGGCCCCGACCCGCAGGCCCAGACGCTCGCCGAGGCGCAAGCCCAGAGCGAAGCCTCCACGGCGGCCGAACAGCGGCTGGACGACCTCCTCGCGGACGAGCGCAACAGCCTCCCCGGGCCCCTCGCCGACCGGCTGCGCACGGTCATGGAACGCCGCCGCAACGCCGTCTGGGAACGCCTCGGCGCCCCCAACCCGCTCACCGGCGAGTCGGCCGACGACACCTACCGCCGGCTCTCCCGCGACATGATCGAGGCCGAACGCGAGGTCTTCGTACGCCTGCGCGACGACCGCCGCATCGACGACGAGATGCTCCGCACCCTGCTGCGCCGACTCGACCTCGAAGAGGCCGCCGCCTACCGCGAGACGGACGCCGACTGACTGGAGGCGGTCCCCTCCTCCGCGGGTTCCGGGCGTCCGGTGACCACCGCGGTCACCCGGGCGCCCGGGGCGAACGCGCCCTCCCCGGCCAGCCGGACCAGCGCGTACAGCAGCTTCGCCACGTAGATCCGCTCGACCGGCAGTCCGTGCCGGTCCTCGAAGTCGTCGGCGAAGGCATGGAGTTCCGGGGGCGTACGCGCGTACCCGCCGAACGCGAAGCGGTCCTCCACCGACCACCGCCCGGCCGGACCGCCGAACGCCTCGCGCTGGAGGCCGCGCACCGCGTCGGTGAGGAAGCCGCCGCGCAGTACCGCGACGCCGAGGGCCCGTTGTCCCGGGTCCAGGCCGGCCGCCAGACCCGCCAGGGTGCCGCCGGTGCCGCAGGCCACGGCCGCGACCTCGGTACGCCCCCGCAGTTCGCCCCCGAGCTCCGTACAGCCCTGTGCGGCCCGTGCGTTGCTGCCGCCCTCCGGGATGACCCTCGCGTCCCCGAAGCGGTCCAGCAGCGCCGCCAGCACCCGGGGATCGTCCTTCGCGCGGTACGTCCGCCGGTCCACGAAGTGCAGCCGCATCCCGTCGGCCGCGCACCGGGCGAGCGAGGGGTTCAGCGGGCGGCCGGCGAGTTCGTCGCCGCGTACCACCCCGACGGTGGCGAAGCCCAGCAGCCGCCCGGCGGCGGCGGTCGCCCGCAGATGGTTGGAGTACGCCCCGCCGAACGTCAGCACCGGGCGCCCGTCGCCGTCCGCGAGGTTGGGCGCCAGCTTGCGCCACTTGTTGCCCGGCAGGTCCGGGTGGATCAGGTCGTCCCGCTTGAGCAGCAGCCTCACCCCGTGCCGGGCGAACCGCCCGTCGTCCACCTCCACCAGCGGGGAGGGCAGCCGGGGGCGGAGTACGGAGGCGGGGTCCGGGGCGGTGGCGGCGGGGACGGGGCCCGGGGCGGCGGGGACGGGGGCGGGGGCGTCGGGGCGAGGGGCGGCGGGGCCGGTCGGGGTCACTCCTCCAGTGTCGCCGCCGTCCTCCCGCCCCGGTCCGCGCGGGTCAGTCCTGGGCGAGCCAGAGGTCGGGCCCGAACACCTCGTAGTGGATGTCCGCCGCCGGGACGCCCTTGGCCAGCAGCTGGGTCCGTACGGCGCGCATGAAGGGCAGCGGGCCGCAGAGGTAGGCGTGGGTGCCGGGGGCGACCGTCAGGCCGTCGAGGTCGACCGGCCCGGTGCGCCCGGCGGGGTGGCCGGCCTCGGGGTGCTCGTACCAGAAGTGGGCGGCGCCGCCCTTGAGCGCGGCGGTCAGCCGCGCGTGGTCGTGCCTCAGGGCGTGGTCGGCGGGGGAGCGGTCGCCGTGCACCACGGTCACCGGGGCGTCGTGGCCGGTGGCCGCGAGGTGCTCCAGGAACGACAGCATCGGGGTACAGCCGATCCCCGCCGAGGCGAGCAGCAGCGGGGCGGCGCCGACGGGCGCGCCGAGGGTCAGGTCCCCGTACGGCAGCGAGACGCGCAGGCGGTCGCCGGGGTGTACCTGCGTGTGCAGGTGCGCCGACACCTCGCCGTCCGGCCCGTCGCCGCCGTGCACCCGCTTGACGGTGATCGAACGCAGCGCGGGGTCCGGGGCGCCGGAGAGGCTGTACTGGCGTATCTGGCGGGCGCCGTCCGGGAGTTCCACCTGGACGGAGACGTACTGGCCGGGCCGGAAGGCCGGGGCCGGGGCGCCGTCGGCGGGGCGGAGCCGGAAGGTGGTGGCGTCGGCGGTCTCCGCGGTGCGCCCGGCCACCTCCCACTCCTGCCAGACCTGGCCCGCGGCGACGCCGCGTTCCGCGTAGAGCCGGTCCTCGACGGCGATCAAAGCGTTGGCCATCAGCCAGTAGACCTCGTCCCAGGCGGCGGCCACCTCGGGGGTGACCGCGTCGCCCAGCACCTCCGCGACGGCGGCGAAGAGGTGCGTGTGCACCACCTCGTACTGCGCGGCCGTCACGCCGAGGGAGGCGTGCTTGTGGGCGATCCGGCTCAGCATCACGTCGGGCCGGGTGTCCGGGTGCTCGACCAGCATCGTCGCGAAGGCGGCGACCGAGCCCGCGAGGGCGCGCTGCTGGGTCGCGGCGGCCTGGTTTCCCCGGTTGAAGAGGTCCCTGAGCAGCTCGGGGTGGGCGGCGAAGAGCTTTTCGTAGAAGAGATCGGCGATGTCCCCGATGGCGGCGCCGACGGCGGGGAGAGTGGCGCGGACGGTGGCGGTCGACTGCTCGGAGAGCATCGGGACTCCTCGGATGTTGAATTGGTATATGGGATGCGTATTTCACGGGACGCGTACACCCCGTGCGGCCCGTGGGGGCGCGCACCCGGTGCGGCGGTGAGGTTCAGCCGGTGTCGGCGGGCGGTGAGGTTCAGCCGGTGTCGGCGCGGGTCGCGCCGATGCCGACGAGCAGGGGTCCGGTGGGCGAGGCGACGAGTTCGGAGACGGTGATCGGGTCCAGCTCCGCGAAGAAGGCCTCCTGGGCCCGACGCAGGGCGCCGCGCAGCCGGCAGGCGGCGAGCAGTGGGCAGGGGCTGTCCCCCTCGCACTCGACGACGTCGCCGGCGCCTTCGAGCTCGCGGACGATGCGGCCGACCGAGGCGGTGCGGCCGGACCCGGTGAGGGTGAGCCCGCCGCCGCGCCCCCGACGCGCCTCGACCAGGCCGAGGTGCTGGAGCCGGGCGACCACCTTGGCGGTGTGGGTGTACGGCACGCGCATGGTCGCCGCCACCTCCCGGGTGGTCGGTGCCTCGCCGTTCCCGACGACGGCGAGGCGCATCAGGACCCGCAGCGCCACGTCGGTGAATCTCGTCAGCCGCATGAGGGCACCGTAGATAACTGGTACCAGCGATGCAAATTATCGAACGCGGCGGGCGCCGTCCGGCCCCACTGCCCCGATCGAAGCATGTTTAGTCGCACTCTTTTGTGTAATGGCGTAGCGACACTCCGTGCTGAAAGGCTTCTTCGCGCAGCTCAGCCCATGATCGAGAGGACCCGTCAGATGTCCGTTGGTGAAGAGGTTCGCGACACGCAGGGCACGCCGCAGCAGAGTCTCGGCACGGCCGCTGCGAGGAACCTCGCGACGACCACCAAGTCCGCGCCGCAGATGCAGGAGATCACCTCCCGGTGGCTGCTGAAGACGCTGCCGTGGGTGCAGGTGCAGGGCGGCACGTACCGGGTGAACCGTCGGCTCAGCTACTCGGTCGGAGACGGACGGGTGACCTTCGTGCAGACCGGCGACCGGGTCGCCGTCATCCCCGCGGAGCTCGGCGAACTGCCCGCGCTCCGCGACTACGCGGACGAGGAGGCGCTCGCCGAGCTGGCCCGCCGCTGCGAACAGCGCAGCGTGGCCGCCGGGGAGGTCATCGCGGCCTCGGGGGACGCGGCGGACCGGGTCTACCTGCTGGCGCACGGCCGCGTCGAGAAGATCGGTACGGGCCCCTACGGCGACGAGACGGTCCTCGGAGTCCTCGCGGACGGCTCCTACTTCGGCGACCACTCCCTGGTGGAGGGCGACGCGCAGTGGGAGTTCACCACCCGCGCGGCCACCGCCTGCACCCTGCTGACCCTGAGCCGCGCCGACGTGCTCAACCTCGCCGAGCGGGTCGACACCCTCCGCAGCCACCTCGCCGGGCTGCTCGCCATCCCGCAGCAGCGGACCAACAACTACGGCGAGGCGGCGATCGACCTCTCCGCGGGACACGTCGGCGAAGCCGTCGTCCCGCACACCTTCGTGGACTACGACGCGGCGCCCCGCGAGTACGAACTCAGCGTCGCCCAGACCGTACTGAAGGTGCACAGCCGCGTCGCGGACCTGTACAACCAGCCGATGAACCAGACCGAGCAGCAGTTGCGGCTCACGGTCGAGGCGCTCCGCGAACGCCAGGAGCACGAGCTCATCAACAACCGGGAGTTCGGCCTCCTCAACAACTGCGACTACGGCCAGCGGCTCCAGCCGCACGACGGGGTGCCCGGCCCCGACGACATGGACGAACTCCTCTCCCGGCGGCGCGGATCGAAGCTCTTCCTCGCCCACCCCCGCGCCATCGCGGCCTTCGGGCGCGAGTGCAACCGGCGCGGACTCGTCCCGGAGAGCGTGGACGTCGGCGGCCACCACGTGCCGGCCTGGCGCGGGGTGCCGATCTTCCCGTCGAACAAGATCCCGGTCACCGACGCCCGTACCACCTCCATCATCTGCATGAGGACCGGCGAGGCCGAGCAGGGCGTCATCGGCCTCCACCAGACCGGTATCCCGGACGAGATCGAGCCGAGCCTCTCCGTCCGCTTCATGGGCATCGACGAGCAGGCGATCATCTCCTACCTGGTCACGGCCTACTACTCCGCCGCCGTCCTCGTCCCGGACGCCCTCGGGGTCCTGGAGAACGTGGAGGTCAGCCGCTGGCACTGACGACCCGTGCGGTGGGCCCGGAGCCAAGCGCGGCCTCCGGGCGGTGTCCGGGTCCTGGGGTGCGTCTCCACCTTGCCGCCCGCCGGGCGCCGCCCGGCGGACGGCAGGGCGATGGCGCACCCTCGCCCGTGCCCGCGCCACCGCGCCGCGCGTACGACCCCGCACCCCCGGCCCGGGAAGGAACCGGACCGGGGGTCCACCGGCGACAGAGCGACAGAGGGAGTGACCGTGACCATGACGAGTACGGACGCCGCGACCGAGGGCTTCGAGGCCGCCGCGCTCCTGGAACGGACCCGGGCCGTCGTCGACCCGCACCTGCGCGCCGCGGTGGCGTCGCTGCCCGGCGGGATGCGCCGGGTGGCGATGTACCACTTCGGCTGGGCCGACGCCGGGGGCAACGAGGCCGGCACCGCCCCGAGCCCGGCCGGCAAGGCCATCAGACCCGCCCTGGTGCTGGCGGCGGTCCGCGCGCTGGGCGGCGACCCGGACCGCGCGGTGCGTGCCGCCGTGGCCGTCGAACTCGTGCACAACTTCACCCTGCTCCACGACGACGTCATCGACGAGGACGCCACCCGGCGCCACCGGCCCACCGCCTGGGCGGTCTTCGGCGTCCCGGACGCCGTCATCACCGGTGACGCCATGCTCGCCCTCGCCCTGCGGCTGCTCGCCGACGACGACCACCCCGCCTCGGGCCCCGCCACGGCACGGCTCACCGCCTGCGTCATCGAGCTCTGCGCCGGCCAGCAGGCCGACTGCGCCTTCGAGGCACGAGGCCCCCGGGAAGTCACCCTCGACGAGTGCCTCACCATGGCCATGGCCAAGACCGGTGCCCTGCTCGGCTGCGCCTGCGCGATCGGCGCCCTCTACGCGGGCGCCCCGGACCGGTCGGTCGGCGCGATGGACGGCTTCGGCCGGGAGTCGGGGCTCTCCTTCCAGCTCATCGACGACCTGATCGGCATCTGGGGCGATCAGGCACGCACCGGCAAACCGGTCGGCGCGGACCTCACCGCCCACAAGAAGTCCCTGCCCGTGGTGGCCGCGCTCACCTCGGGGACCCCGGCGGCAGCCGACCTCGCCGCGCTCTACGAGGGCCCCCTCGGCGCACCGGACGAGGTCCGCCGGGCCGCCGACGCCGTGGAGCGGGCCGGCGGGCGCGACTGGGCGCAGGCCGCGGCGGCCGACCGGATGGCCCGGGCGGTCCACCACCTCTCCCGGGCCGTGCCCGACCTGGCGGCCGCCGGCGACCTGCTCTCCCTCGCGGAGTTCGTCACCCGCCGCAGCCACTGAGCGACCCGGGTACGTACGAAGCCCCGCTCCCCGTCATGCGGGAGAGCGGGGCTTCGTACGTCTGCGGTGTCTACGGGTGTCAGCGCCGGGCGACGCCCTCGGCGCGCGCGGCGGCGGCGACCGCGGCCGTCACCGCCGGGGCCACCCGCTCGTCGAACGGCGACGGGATCACGTACTCCGCGGCCAGCTCGTCGCCGACCACGTCGGCCAGCGCGTTCGCCGCGGCGATCTTCATGCCCTCGGTGATCCGGGAGGCCCGGACCTGGAGCGCGCCGGCGAAGATGCCGGGGAAGGCCAGCACGTTGTTGATCTGGTTCGGGTAGTCCGAACGCCCGGTGGCCACGACCGACGCGTACTTGTGCGCGATGTCCGGGTGAACCTCGGGGGTCGGGTTGGCCATGGCGAAGACGTACGCGCCCGGCGCCATCGAGGCGACGGCGGGCTCGGGGACCGTGCCGCCGGAGACGCCGATGAAGACGTCCGCACCGGCCAGCGCGTCCTCCAGCGGGCCGGAGATCCCGGCCTTGTTGGTGATCTCGGCCAGCTCCCGCTTGACCTCGCTGAGGTCCTCGCGGTCCCGGCTGACGATGCCCTTGCGGTCGGCGACGGCGATGTCGCCGATGCCCGCCGCCAGCAGGAACTTCGCGATGGCCACACCGGCCGCGCCCGCACCGGAGATGACCCCGCGCAGGTCGCCCAGGGTCCGGCCGGAGAGCTTCGCCGCGTTGCGCAGGGCGGCCAGCGTCACCACGGCGGTGCCGTGCTGGTCGTCGTGGAAGACCGGGATGTCCAGCCGCTCCTGGAGCCTGCGCTCGATCTCGAAGCAGCGGGGCGCCGAGATGTCCTCCAGGTTGACCCCGCCGAAGGAGGGCGCGAGCCGGACGACGGTCTCCACGATCTCGTCCGTGTCGGTGGTGGCGAGCGCGATCGGCACCGCGTCCACACCGCCGAACTGCTTGAAGAGGATGGCCTTGCCCTCCATCACCGGGAGGGACGCCTCGGGGCCGATGTCCCCGAGCCCGAGAACGGCGGTGCCGTCCGTGACGACCGCCACGACCTGCGACTTCCAGGTGTAGTCGTGGACGAGCTCCGGGTTCTCCGCGATGGCGCTGCACACCTTGGCGACACCCGGCGTGTAGGCGAGGGACAGGTCGTCCTTGTCGCGGATCGGCACGGTGGCCTGCACGGCCATCTTCCCGCCGCGGTGGAGCGCGAAGGCCGGATCGAAGGGCTCGTCGGCCGCGTTCGACTCTCCGGCCCGGCTGCCGGCGGTGCTGTGGTTGAGAGGATTGGCGATCTCCGCTGCCATGCTGTCTGACCCCTTAGGTCTTCATCGTCTGAGGGTTGCCGCTCCTGGTCGAGGAGGGGTGGGTGGGCACCGCGTACGTCCCCGGCGCCGGCGGTTGGACCGCCCCGGCGGGGAGCGTTCGTACGCGCGGACGCGCCGCACACGCGTCCTGGTCCCCGGATGAGGGGTGTAAAGGTCTTTCTTACCGGACCGGGACCGCCGTGGACGAGTCTCTTTCGACCCGGTGACGTGGTTCATGGGCGAATGGTGCGACAAGTCCGCACGACGGAAGCACGCTCGGCGGCAAGTCCGTTGTACGGCACACGAGTCGTCGGGCCGATCCGGCCGTTCCGGAGATTCTCCGGTCTCACGGTGAAATTCCCACAGATGGTCCGGTTCCGCTCAGTCGGCCTCTGGGGATTCGGGGGTCGCCCGTTACCCGATTTTGACATGGCTGGACCCCTGAATGGGCTATTCCGGATGGCAAGATGCCCTAATCGCTCGGGGTGTCGGGACTCGAAGATGCGTTCAGGCGCCCCTTTCTTTTTGACACTCCCTCACCGCCGGAGGACTCCGACCATGACCGCTCGCACCATCCGCTGTACGCCCGCCATGTCCCGTCTGGCTGCGGTGAGCTCCCTCGCGGTCGCCGGCGCGCTGATCCTGACCGGCTGCGGTGACCAGACCGACTCCGCCAAGAAGGACGAGCCGGCCGCCTCCGCGTCGGCCGCCGCCCCGCTCGCCGACCTGCTGCCCCAGGACATCCGGGACAAGGGCGAGATCAAGGTCGGCTCCGACATCGCCTACCCGCCGGTCGAGTTCAAGGGCGAGGACGGCGCCACCATCGGCATCGACCCCGACCTCGGCGCCGCGCTCGGCAAGCAGCTCGGAGTGAAGTTCGTCTTCGAGAACGGCACCTTCGACACCCTGCTCACCGGCCTGCGCTCCGGCCGCTACGACCTGGCCATGTCGGCCATGACCGACACCAAGAACCGCCAGGACGGCGTCGACCCCGAGACGAACAAGAAGGTCGGCGAAGGCGTCGACTTCGTCGACTACTTCACCGCCGGCGTCTCGATCTACACCAAGAAGGGCGACGACAAGGGCATAGCCACCTGGGCGGACCTCTGCGGCAAGAAGATGGTCGTCCAGCGCGGCACCGTCTCCCACGACCTCGCCAAGGCGGAGAGCGCCAAGTGCGGCGCCAAGGGCAAGATCTCCATCGAGGCGTTCGACAACGACCTGGAGGCCCAGACCCGGCTGCGCGCCGGCGGCGCCGACGCCGGTTCCTCCGACTTCCCGGTCGCCGCCTACGCGGTCAAGACCTCGGGCGGCGGCAAGGACTTCCAGCTCGTCGGCGAGCAGGTCGAGGCGGCCCCGTACGGCATCGCCATCGCCAAGGGCAACGACCAGCTCACCAAGGCCATCCAGTCGGCCCTGGACGCGATCATCAAGGACGGCACGTACCAGAAGGTCATCACCAAGTGGGGCGTGGACGCGGGCGCGGTCACCGAGGCCAAGATCAACGGCGGCTCCTGACCGGGTTCCGGCGCTGAAAGGCAACAACAGTGACTGACATCGACAAGACGGAGCATGCGGACACCCCGCCGGCTCCGGCTGCCGGGCCCGAGCCCATCAAGGCCGTCCCGGTACGCCACTACGGCCGGTACGTCGCCGCGGCCGTGGTCCTCGGCCTGCTCGCCACCCTCGTCTACGCCTTCTCCCAGGGCGACATCAACTGGGGCGCGATACCGGACTACTTCTTCAACGACCAGATCCTCGAAGGCGTCAGGAACACCGTCGTCATCACCCTGCTGGCCATGGTGATCGGCATCGTGCTCGGCGTCGTGCTCGCGGTGATGCGGCTCTCCAAGAACCCGGTGACCTCGTCCGTCGCCTGGGGCTACATCTGGTTCTTCCGCGGCACCCCGGTCTACGTACAGCTGCTCGTCTGGTTCAACCTCGGCCTCGTCTTCACGTACATCGACCTCGGGCCGGTCTACAAGGACGAGTGGTCGTCCTTCATGACCCCGTTCCTCTGCGCGCTGCTCGGCCTCGGGCTCAACGAGGCCGCGTACATGGCCGAGATCTGCCGCGCCGGCCTCCAGTCCGTCGACGAGGGCCAGACCGAGGCGGCGCACGCGCTGGGCATGACCCACGGCAGGACGCTGCGCCGGATCGTCGTCCCGCAGGCGATGCGCGTCATCGTGCCGCCCACGGGCAACGAGGTCATCAACATGCTGAAGACCTCCTCGCTCGCGGTCGCCGTCCAGTACGGCGAACTGCTGCGCTCCACCCAGAACGTCTCCCAGTCCTCCGGCGCCACCGTGGAGATGCTCTTCCTCGCGGCGGTCTGGTACATGGTGGCGACCTCGGTGCTGAGCATCGGCCAGTACTACCTGGAGCGTCACTTCGCCCGCGGATCGAGCCGCAGCCTTCCGCCCACCCCGTTCCAGAGGGTCAAGGCCAATGTGCTGTCCCTGAGCCGTCCCCAGGGAGGCGTCGCATGACCGCCATGGTGAAGTCCGAGGGCGTCCACAAGTCCTACGGCGCCTCGCACGTCCTCAAGGGCATCGACCTGGAGGTCGCCCCCGGGGAGGTCTTCTGCCTGATCGGACCGTCCGGTTCCGGCAAGTCGACCTTCCTGCGGTGCATCAACCACCTGGAGAAGATCAACGCCGGACGCCTCTCCGTCGACGGCGAACTCGTCGGCTACCGGGAGCACGACGGCCGGCTCTACGAGCTCAGGGACAGCGAAGTCGCCCTGCGGCGCCGGGACATCGGCATGGTCTTCCAGCGCTTCAACCTGTTCCCGCACATGACGGCCATCGAGAACGTCATGGAGGCACCGGTCCAGGTCCTGCGCGAATCCAGGGCCGTCGCCCGCGAGCGCGCGGAGCGCCTGCTGGACCGGGTCGGCCTCTCCGACAAGCAGGACAGCTACCCCTCGCAGCTCTCCGGCGGGCAGCAGCAGCGGGTCGCCATCGCCCGCGCCCTGGCCATGCAGCCCAAGCTGATGCTCTTCGACGAGCCCACCTCCGCGCTCGACCCGGAGCTGGTCGGCGACGTTCTGGACGTCATGCGCGGCCTGGCCGAGGAGGGCATGACGATGATCGTCGTCACCCACGAGATGGGCTTCGCCCGCGAGGTCGGCGACGCGCTCGTCTTCATGGACGACGGCGTGGTCGTCGAAGCGGGCCACCCGCGGGACGTGCTGACCAACCCGCGGCACGAGCGGACGCAGGCGTTCCTCTCCAAGGTGCTGTAGGTGTACTGATCCGTGAGGCCGGGGACACGGCACGAGCGCCCCTCGGGGGCGCCGCGGCCGTGCCGGCCCCCCGACCGTACGACCACGACGCCCCCGAGGGCGGCCCCGGCCTTCCGGCCCGGGGCCGCCCGAGGCGCCCGCCCGCCCCGTCACTTCGTCGGCATCAGCTCCGGGCGCTGCATCAGCTCACGGACCTGGGCGCTGTTCAGCGGCGGCGACTCCAGCAGCGGGCCCTGCGCCCCCTTGGCCTTGAACCCGGTGCTGGAACGGAGCAGCAGAGCGCTGCCGTCCTTCAGGACCAGCTGCCCGTCGATCTCCGGACCCCACTGGGGCGTCCCGTCCCCGTAGTCCATCGCATCGCTCCACGTGGTGAGGACACGCCCGTCCTGCAGCACCTCGCGCACGCAGTCCGCGCGCTTCGGCTCCTTGCCGTCGGCCTTGCACAGGTCGAGCTCGGTGAGCGGCACGCCGCCGCCGCTCTTCGCGGCGACCTCCTTCGCACTCCTGACCTGGAAGGTCAGATAGCCCACCCCGCCGTCCTCGTGGACCGCGTAGTCCCCGTCCAGGGGGCCGATCCGGTGCTGATCGACCGTGTCCGGCTTCACGTGCTTGATGATCGACACCAACGAGACCTCCTCCAGTCTGCCGACCCCGGAGGGCAGCAACGCCGTCACCCGGCTCGCCCTGTCCGTACCGGAAGTGGCGGACGCCGCGACCGAGACCCGTTCCAGCGGACTGGCGGGGTCCTGGTGCAGCCGGGGGATGCCGACCGCCCCGGCCGCCACGACCGCGAGGGCCGCGCACGAGACCGCCGCCCGCCGGCGGAACCGCACCCGGGCCGCGCCCGCGTACACCGCCTCCGCCGACAGCACCGGCCGGCCGGCGTCCGCCGCGGCCCTCTCCAGCAAGTACTTCACGTCGTCGCTCACACCAATTCCTCCGTCATCCCGGCGCGCAGCGCCGCCAATCCCCGAGCCGCGTGGCTCTTGACCGTGTTCTGTCGCATTCCGAGCAGGTCCGCGGTGGCCTCGACGCTCAGGTCCTCCCAGTAGCGGAGGACCAGCACCGCGCGCTGCTTGGCCGTGAGCCGGGCGAGCGCCGCCCGTACCTGGAGGCCGGTGTCGCTGTCCTGCTGGCCCCCCGCGTGGTCGGGCAGCTCGCCGAAGGGCTGCTCCCGCCGCCAGAACCTGCGGCGGGACGCGATGAAGGTGTTGACCAGCGTCTTGCGCGCGTACGCCTCGATGTTGTCGAGCCGCCCGTGCCGTCGGCCGCCGACCAGCACCTTCACGAGCGCCGTCTGCACCAGGTCCTCGGCCTCGTGCCGGTCGCCGCACAGCAGATAGGCGCTGCGGAACAGCGCGGTGCGTCGGGCCTCCACGAAGGCGTGCAGCGCGGCATCCTCGTCCGTCCGCATTCCCCGCCCCTCTCCGGGCCCGCGGGCGCGGACCGTCTCACCCCTTCCAGTGCGCCGGACCGCGACGGAGGTTGCGGCCGGACGCAAACGGATGGGAGGAATGTGCGGTGCCGGGTCGCCTTCCGTGCCGGGGCACCACCCGGGCCGTCCTCCGTGCCGGGACACGGCGGGCCCGGTCCGTCCCGGCGTGCCGGTGGGCCCGTGCGGCCGCGTCGATACGGGGAGTGGACCTACCGGTCATGTGGTGCGCGTTCATGGACACCCCGCCGTACCGGACCCGTGCGCCGACCTGCCCGGAGCGCGAGGACCGCGGGATCGAGATCCGGGCCGGTACCGGTGGCCTCCGGGAACCGGCGCGGCAGCCGGTCCGTGATACTTCCCGTACCGCAGGCGAGGTCGAGCACGCTCGGCTCGGGGCCGGCCCACGGCTTCGGCCATGTCGAGCATGATCCGGAGGCGTTCCTTGCGGTCCGGCGTGTACCCCTCACGCCGGCGGTCCCGGCTCTGCTGCCAGGAGCGCCGGTCGGTGCCCGCCGCCGAACCCGTCACCTCGGTGTCCGCCATGTGAACCCACCTCCGATGTAATACTCACATAGCGAGATCGACCATTACACTGCTGGTTGCAGGGAACTTTGGACCCACGCCGTAAGGACGACAAGTGGAACTGGCCTATTACTCGGACTACGCCGTGCGTCTGGTCAACACCGAGGAGCCGGCCCGCAACAAGGACGCGCTCACCTCGGTCGACGCCGTCCGCGAGCTCTTCGCCGGAAACACCCAGGCGGCCCGGCGGGCGACCGACGCCGACGTGACCCGCTTCCGCTCCGTGCGGGGCCGCCTGCGCGCCGTCTTCGAGGCCGCCGACGGGGGCGACGAGACCCTCGCGGTCGACCTGCTGAACTCCCTGCTGCTGGAATTCCCCGTCAGCCCGCAGATCTCCGGCCACGACACCCTGGACGGCACCGGGAAGCCGGACTGGCACATGCACCTGGCGGACCATCCGTCCAACGCCACCGCCGGGTACGCCGCCATCGCCACCATGGGGCTCGCCTTCCACCTCACCACCCACGGGGTGGACCGGCTGGGCCTCTGCGAGGCGCCCCCGTGCCGCAACGCGTACCTGGACACCTCCACCAACCGGTCGCGGCGGTACTGCTCCGACCGCTGCGCGACCCGCGCCAACGTGGCCGCCTATCGGGCCCGCAAACGCCTGGAGGCCGACCGGTCCGCCGACAACGGCCGCACCGCCGAGGCAGCCCAGCCCAGCACCCCCAGCGGCGACCGCTGATCCTTCCTCAGCGGCCGGAACCGCAGATGCGCCCGGGCCAGTACGAGATCCTCCGGGACGGTCCCGTACACCGTGCTGTCCCCGCCCGCGAACGCGTTGTCCGCCAGCACCCACCAGCCGCCCGGGCGGCGCTCGGTGGCCCGTTTCACCACCAGCAGATCCTGCTGGAAGGGGTGGCGCAGGATCACCACGTCCCCCGGACGCACCGGCGCCCCGTACCGCACGAGGAGCCGGTCACCGTGGTACAGCGTCGGCACCATCGAGGGCCCCGTCACCTCCACCACCTGAAACCGCACCCCCGCCGTCCGCCCGTCCCCGGGCCCCTGCGCCGGCTCCGCCATCTCCGCTACCTCCCCGGTCCGTTCGTCCGCCTCCAGTACACCGTCTCGCGCGCCGCTCGTACATTCGGCCCCGGGTCCTCATCCCCGTCCCGGACTTTTGACCTAAGCCCATGGGGGCACTCGCTGAAACAGGTGCTCCACGGAGTAATGTCCCACCTGAGAAGACGATCACGAGGAAGGACAGCTCCATGCTCTCCCGCCTGTTTGCCCCCAAGGTGAAGGTCAGCGCTCACTGCGACCTGCCCTGCGGTGTGTACGACCCGGCCCAGGCCCGCATCGAGGCGGAGTCCGTCAAGGCCGTCCAGGAGAAGTACCAGGCCAACGAGGACGCGGACTTCCGCACCCGCTCGGTCCTGATCAAGGAACAGCGTGCGGAGCTCGCGAAGCACCACGTCTCCGTGCTCTGGAGCGACTACTTCAAGGCCCCGCACTTCGAGAAGTACCCCCAGCTGCACCAGCTGGTCAACGACACCCTGAAGGCGCTCTCCGCCGCCAAGGCGTCGAACGACCCGGCCACGGGCCAGAAGGCTCTGGACCTGATCGCCGAGATCGACAAGATCTTCTGGGAGACCAAGAAGGCCTGATCTCAGGTTGGGCGTCTGACCTGCGAGTTTCGCGGGTCGCGTCGCCCAACTGACCCGCACCCGGTCCGCGGGACGCCGAACTTGGCGTCCATGGCGGGCCGGGTGCGGTGTTTTCCGGGCAGGGAGCAGACGCGCGCAGTAGTGTTCCAGCCGACTCAGATACCACTGGCGCCGATTCCTGCCACAGATCGCAGACGACTCACGCCCGATGAGCAACACCACGATGCCTCCGCCGTTCGCCCCAGCGGGGGCACAGTCGTCAGACGTCGCGGGCTGTGGGCAACTGCGTTACCCATGTCGTGAGCTCGGTCAGATGCTCGGGTTGCAGCCCGAAGTGCGGGTCGGGCTGAACGATGAGGGTCGGCGCTCCTCCGGCGGTGCGTTCCGCCGCCCAGGCGTGGTCGAGGCTGGTGAAGTCGTCGTCGATCCAGACGGCGGGAGCTTTGCCGAGCCAGGTGTCGACGTGGTCGCGTTTCCAGAGGTAGCCGTCGGGGTGGCTGATGGTGATCTGGGGGCGAGGCAGGTCGAGGTAAGGGAAGTCGGGCAGCCCCAGAAGAGGGCCGATGATCGTGGTGGCGTCCCTGCGCCAGCTCGTGCACCACACGGGGGTGACGAGTCCGCTGGTCAGGAGGCCGGTGAGAAGGCCGCCGTGACTCGGGTCGAGCCAGATGGGCACGGGGTCGTCGGGGTGCCGGCCGGTGGGCAGGACGGTGTGGCGGACGTGGCTGGGCGGGGTGCTGCCGTCGGCGGCCGGGAACGGGATGAGGACACCGTCGATGTCCAGGAGCAGGTAGGGCAGGGGCATCGGTGCCTCCGGTGGTCAGCGTTTGCGGGCGGTGATCAGGAGGGTGGTGGGCCACGGGTCGCGGCGTGGATGCCGCAGCTCCACCGTCGAGGTGATGTGCAGGCCGGTCCGGGAGAGGTGGGCCTCCCAGCGGCGGGCGCCGAACTCCCATCGGGCGAGGGGCAGTCGGGTGCGGTCGGGCATGGTGACGTAGTCCTCGCGCGGACGGTCGTCCGTGGATGGGTTTCTTCCGGCCCGTGCCGGGTGAGGGACGGAGAAGGCCAGTACGCCGCTCGGTTTCAGGCGTCGGGAAACGGCGGCGAGGAGGAGGTCGGGGGCGACGAGGCCGACGGCGCCGAAGACGGAGTAGATCGCGTCGAAGGTCTGGCCGGTGGCCTGCAGGTGGTGCAGTGCGTGGCAGGCGTCGAACGTGGCGCCGTCGATGTGGCCGTAGTGGGAGCGGGCCCGGCGTACCTGGAGGCCGACCAGGTCCACGCCGGTGACGCGGGCCCGGTGGTGCTGCGCGAGGTGGGCCACGTTGTGGCCGGCGCCGCAGCCCAGCTCCAGGACGCGTTTTCCGCACAGGTCCCGGCCCAGGATCTCGGCGCCGGGACCGAGGCCGGCGTGGGTGCTCCATTCCATCCGGGCCGGCGCGGTGAGGGCGTGCGCGGGGGCAGCGGCTGTGCGCTGGGCGGCGTGGGTGTACCAGGGGGAGACCTGGGCGAGCACCTAGACCTCCAGGAGTCGGACCACGTCGTTCAGGTGGCGGCGGACAACGGGGATGTACGCGGGGTCCTTGGCCGGGTCGTCGATCCAGCGGATGGCCTGCTCCATGAACCACTCGACGGCCCACATGCGGTGCCAGCCCAGGGCCCATGCCTCGGCGGTCAGGCCGCCCCGGGAGGCGAGGGCGTCTTCATGACCGCCTGCGGTGACGTACTGCTCCAGGAACACCCGCATGCGGAAGGGGCTGGGTACGTCGGTGGTGCCGTGGTACGAGGCGAGGTCGATCAGGCCGGGGCCGGTGAAGGCGCGTGCGAAGTCGAGGAGATGCCAGGCGTTCTCCCCGATGTGGATGCTCGTGGGGTGGAACTCGGAGTGGACCCAGCCGAACGGGTCGAGCGTCGCACCCTGGACACGGGCCTCAGCTGCGGCAGAGATCTTCCCCAGTGCGGTCTCGATGTCGTCGCAGCCCGTCCACCGGTCGGCTTTCCGCAGCCGCTGGAGGTGATCCAGGGCTCGGCCGGGCAGGGCTGCGAGGCCCGCCCCGTCGAGGAGGGGCAGACCGCCCGCCGGGCGGGCGGCGTGGAGCATGACGGCGGCGGCGACACCGTCGAGGTCGTCGGCGTCCCGTACGGGAGTGCCGAGGTCGTCCATGAGCATCCCGAGCCACTTGTCCCGCAGGGCGGTTGCGTGGAGCGCGGGGACCGGGAGCCGGCGCTGGTGGGCCATCCGCAGGGCCTGGGCCTCGCGGTCGAAGGGCTCCTTGGCGTACTTGAAGACGGCCGTGGTGCCGTCGGGGAAGGTGAGGCGTTCGACGCCGGACATGGCCCAGACGCGAATCTCGGTGCATTCGGGGAGGGGCTTGCCGACGAGAGCGCACAGGTCGCTCAGCAGGGTGGCGGACAGGCTCTGGTCCATGAGGTCTCCAGGGGCTGGTGGCTCCGGGGCGGGCGCGCGCGAGCTGGCCCGCCCCGGAGCCGTACTGGGGTGGGATCAATCGGCTTCGGTCACGCGGTGGGCATAGACCTGCTCGATCCAGCCCGTCTTGAACTCGCCCAGGTCGTCGCGGAAGTTGGCCATCGAGGCACCGTAAGGTGCGACGACGCCGCCGGACTGGTCCGGCACGGACTGGCAGCCGTGCACGAGCCGGCCGCCGAGCGCGGCGTGGGCCTTGATGGACTCGATCCGGCGGTGCTCGTTGAACCAGCCGCCGTGGTAGACCTCGTCCAGCATTCCGCCCGTCTCGTCGTCCAGGTCGAAGACGACGGATGTGGCGGCAGGAAAGAACCAGCACGGGCCGACGTTGGAGATGTGCCCGTCCAGCTCGACCTTGTTGAGCGCCATCAACGTGGCCGCCTCGCGCAGCATGCGCAGGTGGCCGGCGGCGACCTGCGGGAGGCCGAGGCCGGCCAGGTGCTCCTCGCGGAAGAGGTACGCGTACACCCCGTACGCCGTCGTCAGCACACGGGCGGCGTCGGAGGTGGATTCGCTGTGCTGCTTGATGAAGTCGAGCGCGAGCTGCTCGACCGCGTTCTCGGTCGTCTCGTTCACGTCCAGGAGCTGCGCCTTCACCAGCTCCCAGTCGGCGACGAGCCAGGTGTTGGACTCGAAGCGGAAGAAGTAGTCGGCCGGGTCGATGGTGATGCGTCGGCCGTCGACCTGGATGCCGGGCAGGCGGTTCCAGCGCGGGTCGAAGGCGTCGGGCAGCTCGACCGTGATGGTCGCGGTGTCGATGGTGGTCACCGTGTCTCCGTCTCTGATCGTCCGGACCGGGGCACAGGAATGCCCGAGCCCGTTGGGCGTACGGAACTTGGGGGCCGCCCGGCCCGTGATGCCGTGAGTGGGGCAGCTGTCGATAAGTGAACCGCCCGCTACGCAGAGTGGGTACGGTGTGACCGAGGCCAAGCGGTATACACGGTTTACGGAATCGGAGTGGAGGCGATCGTGCCGGCACCGACCCGCGCCAACTCCCGCCTGCGCGACACGATCAACGCCGCCGGGTGCACGTACGACGCGCTCGCCAGGGACGTACGCCGGATCGCCGCCGAGAACGGCGAACTGCTCCAGACCAACAAGTCGGCCATCGCCCACTGGGTGGGCGGTGCCCGCGTGCCGTCCGGCCGGGCAGGCCAGTACCTCGCCGAAGCTCTCTCCCGGCGGCTGGGACGCGTCGTCACCCGAACCGAGCTCGGTCTCCACTCACCTGACGCGGAGTCCTTACCGGACAGCGACCCCGTCACAGCGGTCACCGACCTCGGCCGCGCCGACGTCGAGCGCCGTCACTTCCTCGCCATCGCCGCCTTCACCACGGCCGGCGTGGCCATGCCGCTCCAGCACGACCACGAGGCCACCTCGCGGATGCTCCGCGCCCGCACCGCCCGCTCCCTCGTCGGCAGCGACGACATCGACGTCGTGCGACAGATCACGGCGGCCTTCAGTGCCGCCGACGAGAGGCTCGGCGGCGGACACGGCCTGACCACAGTCACCGCGTACCTCGCCGACACAGCCGCCCCCATGCTGCGCGGCCGCTTCCCCTCGGAACTCTTACGCCAGGCTGCCTTCGGCGCCGTCGCCGAACTCGCCTACCTCGCGGGGTGGAAGCACCACGACCTCGGACACGAAGGCGCCGCCCAGCGCTACTACCAGGTCGGCTACCAACTCGCCTGCGAAGCCGACCCCCACGGCCACGCCGCATGGATGATGCGCGCCCTCGCCCACCAGTCCCTCAGCCTCAAGCAACCCCACCACTGCGTGGACCTCGTCGAAGGAGCTCTTGCCCGCGGCCTCGGCCATGTCGACGGACAGACGGAAGCACTCCTCCACATCACGCACGCCCGCGCCTACGCAGCCGTCGGCGAGAACCCACTGGCCGCCCGCGCTCTCCTCGCCGCCGAAGACGCACTCCTGCGCGAGGACGGTCCCCAGCCCAGCTTCTCCCGCGTCAGCGGCCCCGCAGCCGGCACAGTCGCCAGCCACACCGCCCGCACGCTGACCGACCTCGCCGACCACATCGGTACGGAACAGCAGCACCGTGACGCGCTCACCCGCTGGGACCCGGAGAAGTACAAGCGCGTCCACGCCCTCACCCACGCCGACCTCGGCGACAGCCTCGCCGCTCAAGCCCGAGCCGACGAAGCGGTCGCGGCCTGGACCCAGGCCATCGTCCTCATGGAGGGCATGACCTCCGACCGCACCCGCAAGGCGATCACCTCGACCCGCTCCACGCTCGCCATCTACCAGCGCCGCCGCGTCCCCGGAGCTGCGGATCTCGCCCGCCGAGCCCGCGAGGCCCTCGCCTAACATGCCCAACAACCGCCCCGACGAAGGGAACCCCGTGGCCCAGCAGACCGACAACCGCACCCAAGCCCTCAAGCCGGCGCTCGACTCGATGACGCTGCTCGTCGCGGCCGTTATCGTCCACGACAAGGCCACCAACCGCGTCGTCCTTCTCCAGCGCAGCGAGAACGCCAAGTTCGCCCAGGGCCTGTGGGACCTCCCCGTCGGCAAGAGCGAACCGGGCGAGCCCATCACTGAGACGGCAGTCCGCGAGCTCTACGAGGAGACCGGCCTCACCGTGAAGCCCGAGTCCCTCAAGGTCGCCCACATCATCCACGGCGCCTGGGGCGTCGAAGCCCCCAATGGCTTCCTCACCGTCGTCTTCGCCGCCGAGGAATGGACCGGCGAACCCGAGAACCGCGAACCCCGCAAGCACTCCCAGGTCCGGTGGGTCGATGCCGCCGCAGTACCCGAGAATTTCGTCGACACTACTTCAAGCGCCCTTCACCGATACCTCAAGGGAGGCCCGGAGGTCTCCCTCGACGGCTGGCATTAGAAGCGTCAACTGCGGCGCGACTAGAAGACTGATGAAGATCTTGGGGCGGGGTGGGGGGGGCCGGGGGGGGGGCCCCCCCCCCCGGGGGGGGGGGGCGGGGGGGGGGGGGCCGGGGGGGGGGGGGGGGGGGGT
>NZ_JBIBHR010000012.1:0-357 GCF_042957125.1 Streptomyces sp. NPDC008125 | reverse complement strand
CCGCCCCCCGCGCCCATATAAGCTTTCTGGGTTGGGGGGGGGGGGGGGGGGGCGCGGCGCGCCCCCCCCCCCCCCCCCCCGCCGGTCATGCGCTGACGGTGGCGAGGTGCCAGGTGCCTTGGGTGTGGGTGAGTCCGAGGTTGATCAGTCGGCGGAGGTTGAGGGCGGCGGCTCGGGTGTGGAGCCAGAGGTCGTTCTTGATGGTTCCGCGGTAGCGGAGTCTGCGGTTGCCGTGGTGGACGATCCAGGCGACGGCGCGTTCGACCGGTGGCCGCCAGCGGCGGTAATCGGCCTGCCAGGCGGGGTCGGTGGCGGCCTGACGCCGGGCGGCTGCTTGGGTGTCGTGGTGCGGGCGGA
>NZ_JBIBHR010000011.1:0-310081 GCF_042957125.1 Streptomyces sp. NPDC008125 | reverse complement strand
CAAGCCGGACGTCGCCCAGGGCGGCGGCCAGAACCCCGAGGCCATCGGTGACGCCGTCGCCGCGGTCGAGCGCCTGGTCACCGAGACCGCATGACGGTGCGCCGGAAGGCCGTCATCATCTTCTCGACCCCCGTCATCAACCCACGGAAAGAGGACGAACCCACCATGCGGTCCCCCAGATCATTTCTCTTCCTTCTCGGCAGCGCGCGCCCGGACGGCAACTCGGAGGCGCTGGCCCGGCGGGCGGCAGCGTCCCTGTCGGCCGATGTCGCCCAGCGGTGGATACGCCTGAGCGACCACCCGCTGGAGCCCTTCGAGGACCTGCGGCACGAGGGAACCGGTCAGTACGAGGAGCCGACGGGCAACGCCGGGCTTCTCCGGCAGGCGACGCTCGACGCCACGGACGTGGTCGTCGTCAGCCCTCTGTACTGGTACAGCGTCTCCGCGAGCGTGAAGCTCTACATGGACCACTGGTCCGGCTGGATGCGCGTCCCCGGACCGCGCTTCGCGGACGGTATGCGGGGCAAGACCCTGTGGGGGGTGACCGCGTACGCGTCGGACGACGCCGCCCTCGCGGACCCCCTCGTCGGCACCCTGCGCAACTCCGCCGACTACTTCCGGATGACCTGGGGCGGCGTACTGCTCGCCAACGGCACCAGGCCGGGGCAGATCCAGGAGGACGAGGCCGCACTGGGCCGTGCCGCGGTCTTCTTCGCCGGTGTCGGCGCGGCGGACCCGCCGGACGTCCTCACCACTCTCTGAGGGTTCCGGGGCACGGGAGCGGCCTGGATCCGGCGGTACGCCTGCCTCGTCGCGGGGCGGTACCGGGACGGTATGCGGGGGGTACTGCCCTCCGCGAGATTCCTCATCACAGAGAGCGGGGACCGAACAGGACGGGTCGCCGCCGAATGCGAGGGGAACCGAGATGCGGAAGAAGCTGGCCGGACTGGTGGGAATCCTGACCGCGGCCGTACTGTTGTTCGGAATCGGCGCGACAGCTCCCTCGGCCGGGCACGAGAACCGTGCGGCCGACATGGGCCCGACCTCGGCCGGTGCATGAAGGCTCCTGCCCCGCGCCGGGCAGGAGCGTGTGCCGGTGGCCACGCGCGTGGTCACCGGCACACGCTCCCCCGGCAGCCCGTTCGCGGTCACCCTCGAACGGGCTGCGGCACCTCCATGAAGGCCAGCAACGAGGCTGCTTCAGCCCGGTGTTCGACCGCGAGATGGGTCTCGCCGAACGCCTCGGCCACCCGGGCCAGCCCGAGCAGGGCGGAAGCGTCCTCGGGGCGGAAACGCATCGATGCCGCCATCGTGTGGGCGTGGGCGTAGAGCTTCCTGGCGACCGCGTACTCGCGCCAGTCGAAGTGGAGGTCTCCGACGAGGTTCTCCACCTTCACGAGACGGATCTGCGTGCCGCTCGACCGGGCGAGCACCAGAGCGCTCCCGGCGAACTCCCGCGCGGCGGCGTCGTCCCCCAGAAGATGGGCGACCTTGGCGGACAGCGCGTGCACCAGCCCGGAGTCACCGGGACCGGTGGTCTCACCGCACAGCTCGCGGGCGCACTTGAGGAGTTGCCCGGCCTCCTCGTACTCGCCGAGTCCCACGCGGGCGAACGCGAGATCGGCGAGTGCCATGATCTCATTGCTCCGGTAACCGTTGGCGCGGCTGGTCTCCATCGCCCGCAGAGCGGCGTCGGCAGCCTCGGTGTGGCGGCCCCATCGCTCGTACAGCGTGCTGAGGACGGTCAGGTTCTCCGCCTCCGAACGCGTCGAGCCCAGGTCGGCGGCCAGCACGATGGCACGCTCGACCAGCGGCAGGGCTTCACGGTAGCGCCCCAGTTCCGAGAGGAGCAGCCCCATGTTCGCTTCGCTGTGTGCTTCGGTGTGCCGATCCCCCTGTCGCCTCGCGATGTCCCGCCCCTCCTCGGCTGCGGCGAGCCCTTCCTCGAAGCGGCCGAGCTTCCAGCAGGCCGAACCGAGGTTCGACAGCGCCACGCAGAGCAGACCGGGATCACCGAGTCGCCGGGCGGCGGAGACCGCGAGATGGCCGAGGTTCCAGAGCATGTCGAACTGGCCGCGCGAGTGGAGGAGGAAGTTGAGATTGCGGGTGAGCGCGACGGTGTGCCGGTCGTGTGCCTGCCGCCCGGCGAGAGTCACCGTCGCCAGGAGCCCGCTGTGCTCACGAGCGAACCACTCCGTGGCGGCGTCCTTGTCCGGGAACACGGGGCGTGCGCCGGTGTACGGTTCGAGGCCGCTGGGCCGGGACGCCCGGCCGGACGAGATCAGTTCGCACGCGGCGTCGGTGGTCGTCACGTAGTAGCTGAGCAGTCGTTCGAATGCCTGTGAGGCAGCGGCCCCGTCCGCCGCGGATCCCCCCAGGTCCTGGGAGAAGCTGCGCACGAGGTCGTGGAACGTGTACAGGCCGATGCCGGGCTGCTGGACCATGTGCACGTCGAGCAGCGTCTCCAGCAGGTCCTCCGCGTCCTTCGCGCCGGTGCCGAGGAGCGCGGCGGCCGAATGGACGTCGAAGATCATCCCCGGATGCAGGCCGAGCAGGCGGAACGCTGTGCGGTGCCGCTCGTCCATCGCCAGATACGACAACTGGAGTGTCGCGGCGACGCTCCGCTCGCCCGACCGGAGTTCGTCCAGTCGGCGGGTTTCGTCGCGGAGCCGCTCGACCAGGTAGCGGATGGTCCATCTGGGCCGGTTGCGCAGACGGGCGGTCGCGATGCGCAGGGCCAGGGGCAGGTGTCCGCACAGCTCGGCGAGCTCCGCCGCGGCCTCCGGCTCGGCGCGCAGGCGTTCCGGACTCAGTGTCTCGGCCATCAGCGAAGTGCTCTCCTCGGGCGAGAGCAGTCCCACGGATACCCACTCCGCGCCGTCGAGGTCCACCAGCCTGGCCCTGCTGGTGGTCAGCACCAGGCAGCCCGAGGTGGTGGGCAGCAGGGGACGGATCTGGTCCGCGTTCGCGGCGTTGTCGAGCAGCAGCAGGAGCCGGTGGTCGCCGAGTGCGGAGCGCCACAGTCCCGTGCGCCCCTCGAGTTCGTCGGGAATCCTGTCGGCGGGGACGCCCAGGGCCCGCAACAGCATGTCCAGCGCGGTGGAGGGTTCGACCGGCGTCTCCCCCGGCGTGAACCCCCTGAGGTCGACGGCCAGTTGGCCGTCGGGGTACTCCCCGGCGAGGAGGTGCGCAGCGTGGACCGCGAGCGAGGTCTTCCCCGCGCCCCCCATCCCGTCGATGGCCACCAGATGGGCGCAGGGCCCACCGCCGGCCCGGCTGCCCTTGCGCAGGTGGCCGAGGAGTTCGGTCAGCTCGCGGTCGCGTCCTGTGAAGTCGGAGAGCCCGGGAGGCAGGGTGCACGGCGGCGCGAGGGGCGCGGGAGCGGAGAGACTCGCGTGCAGCGCGTCGGGGAACTCGCGCGGTGCCGACGACTCCGGAAGCGCCAGAGCCGGGTTGCCCCGCAGGATGCCGGTGTGAAGCTCGGCCAGTTGGGGACTGGGGTCCACTCCGAGACGCTCGACCAGGAGGTCCCGGACCCGCCCGTACTCCTCCAGTGCTTCCGCTTGGCGGCCGGAGCGGTAGAGGGCGAGCATCAGGTGCCCGCGCAAGGTCTCCCGCAGGGGATGCCCGGAGATGAGGGTGCGCAGCTCGGCGATGAGCTCGCTGCTCTCTCCGAGCAACAGGCGTAGCTCGAAGAGCTGATCGGCGGCAGCGAGACGGCGGTCCTCCAGGGCGGTCGCGGCGGCGTCCACGACCGGTCCGCCCACACCCATCAGCGCCGGCCCTCTCCAGAGCGCCAGAGCAGCGCGCAGCGCCTCCGCCGCCTGGGCGGGCCTTCCTTCCCGCAGGGACCTGCTCGCGGTCCGGGTCAGTCCGTGGAATTCAAGGAGATCAAGCTGTCCTTCGCCCAGTTTCACACGGTAACCGGCGCCGTCGGTGAGAATGACGGAGGCCCCCTGTGGCATTCTCCTCCGCAAATCAGCAATGGCCTTGCGGACTTGATGAGCCACCGTGGTCGGAGGTTCCTCTCCCCAGGCCGCCTCGGCGAGACGAGCGGCGGGTATGACCCGACCCGGATCGAGCAAGAGAGTGGCGAGGATCCTCTTCTGGACCTGACCACCGAAAACAAGCTGCTCTTCACCGCTCCAACCCTCAAGTGGGCCAAGGATGTTGATGAGCAGTCCTGGGTTCCGGGGACCCGATCCGCGTCCCGCGTCGACCATTGCCCCCTCCCTTCGAATAACGGCACACCTTGGGCAATCGTCTTACCGAAGGCAAATTTGTTCCTGCGAATCCACAGTGAGGTGGAGTGTAAAGCGCCTTTCGGGAACAGGCACCGTCCGGGGTTCACCCCGAGAAGAACGCGGTCCGGTTGGTCAGGAGATGCGGCAGTTCATGCGGTGACCCGATCGGCCTCGCGCGACGGTCCGAGCGCCGGAAAGCTCCTCCCCCGCGGAGTCGGCCGCGGCCGGGGGTCCGCCGCCCGGCCCGCGGCACCTCTCGCTGGAGCCGTCCCGCCCGCGTGCGACCGTGCGTCCCGGCACACCTCCGGGGCGATGGGCGGACACCCCCGACGATCGGCGGAGATCCGGAGGCGCTCTCCGGCCCTCGGGGCCGGGCGGCGACACCCCGCCCACCGTCGGGGCCACGACACCCCGCCCACCGTCGGGGCCACGATGCCGCGCCCCAGGGCCGACCGGACACCCCGACCGCCGGATGCACCCGGACGCCACGCTCGGACCACGCCGACCGATGCCCTCTATGTCATATTTCGATACATCTCCGAGCGAAGGGCATCCCATGAAGTTCGCGGTCATCGGCGGTACCGGGCTGATCGGCTCGCAGGTCGTCAACGATCTGAACGCCGCAGGTCACGAGGCGGTTCCGCACTCCCAGTCCACCGGGATCGACGTCATCAGCGGGCGCGGGCTCACGGAGGCGGTGGCGGGGGCCGACGCCATCGTCAACCTGACGAACTCCCCCACCTTCGACGAGGCGTCCCCGGCGTTCTTCCAGAAGTCGATGGACAACCTCCTGGCGGCGGGCGCCGAGGGCGGTGTCGGCCACTTCGTGATCCTCTCGATCGTGGGAGTGGACCAGGTCCCCGAGCTGGACTACTACCGGGCCAAGAAGCTCCAGGAGGACATCCTCGCGGCCGGGCCGATCCCGTACTCGATCGTCCGGGCGACCCAGTTCATGGAGTTCGTCGAGGCGGTGCTCTCCTGGACCACCGAGGGCAGCACCGTGCGGCTGCCCGCCACGCCGATCCAGCCGATCGCCGCCGCGGACGTGGCCCTGGCGGTGGCCGAGGTCGCCGCGGGCTCCCCGCTGGGCGGGGTGCGCGACATCGCCGGCCCGGACGTCTTCACCCTGGACGAGCTGGGCCGGATCACCGTGGCTCACGCGGCCGACGGCCGCACCGTCGTCACCGACCCCACCGCCGGGATGTTCGCCGCGGTCAAGGGCGACGTCCTCACCGACAGGAGCGCCCACCTCGCCCCCACCCGCTACGCCGACTGGCTCGCCTGAGCGGCCGGACGGGCGCGGGTACGGCTCGGACGCCGAGCCGGGCCAGCACGGCGACGGTCGGGGCGCCGACACCGGTGTCCAGGGTGGGCCGGCGGACGGGGGCGAAGAAGGGGCTGCGCTTGACCGGGACGTCACGGGACGGTGCCGTTCCTGACGGCCTCGGCGTACAGCTCCGGGTCGGTGCCGCCGATGCCCCCGTAGGTGAACGGCACCCCGTACGCGTCCGGGACCAGGCTCAGGTCCTCGCCGGCGGTCTGGAGTTCGACGGTGTGCGCGTCCTCGCCGGAGTGCGCGTCCTCGCCGGAGTGCGCGTCCTCGCCGGAGTGCGCGTCCTCGCCGGAGTGCGCGGCGAACGTCTCGGTGGCCCGCCCGGTCACGGCCGCGTCGTTGACGGGGGGGGCGGGAAAGCGGCGATCTTCCCGACCAGCGGCTACGGCACCTCGCCGCGGGGGCCTGCCGTGCGGGAATGGCGTAACGTCTTGGCCATGTTCTTCCAGACACCGATTTACGAGTGAGAGCGTGACGGGCCCCCGCTGACGTCCGGTTCCTACGTCGCCGCGCCCGTCCCCCACCGATGAATCCGTAGATCACTTCACATCATTCCGGGAGAACCCGTGAGCAAGAACATCAACAACCCCGTGGGCATGGGCGGCGGCCAGCGCAAGCGGCAGTCCCGCACCGAGCGGCAGAACAACGGCCCGCACCGCAACCTCGACCGCCAGGGCGCCGCCGACCAGAAGGCGGAGCTGGTGCGCAAGATGCGTGAGAAGGCCGCCGCGGCCGAGGGCGCGACCGGGACCTCCGGGCAGACGGGCGACGACACCGCACAGAGCTGAGCACAGCGCTGACGCCGAGCAGCTCCCGGTGCCCGCCCGGGTCGCGGGCGTCGCCGGGAGCTCTCGGATGCGCCGGGAGCTCTCGGATGCGCCGCGACGCCCGGCGCGACGGCGGCGCCACCGCTCCGCCGGGGACTCCCGGTTCCGGGTGGCATGGAGACTGCCCAGCAGGGACACGCCTGGGCGCTCGGACTTCCCGGTTCGGCGTGGTGGATCACCAGCTGCCGGCCCGGCGCGCCGCGGACGTCGAAGGACTGGTACATCAGGTCGAGCGGGCCGACGTCGGGATGGTTCAGGACGAGCTCCGCGGCGTTCGGACAACCGTCCCGTAGCAGGCACAGCGCCGGGATGACCGTTTCGCGGGTCTGGGCCGCTCACCGTCGGATGCGGTGCCCGCCAGCCGGTACAGACGCTCCCGCGCCGCACGGACGCAGGCCGGCGGCCGGCAACCGGGCGACCCGGTCCGGGCGGCCGCCGCCGTCCTGCGCGCTCTCGACGCACCGGATCCTCCCGCCCACCCCGTCCTCGGCTCGGACGCTCTGCGCCTGGTCCGTGCCGGACGCGACGCGGCCGACAAGGATCTGAGCGCCTGGGAGGAGCTCACTCTCCCGACCGACTTCCCCCGGGAGGAGAGGGCGGGCCGGTAGGCGCTCCGCCGGTACGGAATCAGCGGGCGGACGGCAGCCGACCGTCGAGCCCCGGGCCGCCCCGGTCCGGGACCGGGGTCGTCCACGGAGTCCCCGACACCGGGCAGGTGCCGGGGACGTTCGTCTTGCGCCGCCCCGTACGCTCCCCCCGCAGCTCCGCCACTCCGCCCGCCCGGCCCCCGCCGTTCCGCCCGCCCGGCCTCAGCCGCTCCCCCGCCGCTCCTCCCGCCGGACGGGAGCCCTCGGGTCATGAGGTGCAGACAAAATCGTTGACAATTCTGTTCGCGAGATTTAGCTTCGACAAGCACTCACTCAGGGAGGGCAGATGCCGGAGGAAACCCGTCCGGGCTCCGGAGAACAGGCGAAGCAGTACGCGCTGGGACGGTTGCGGGACACGATCCTGCGGGGCGGGATGGCACCGGCTCAACGGCTGGTGGAGACCGAACTCGCCGCGCAGTACGGCGTCACCCGCGCCAGCATCAGGGCGGCGCTGCTCGACCTCGCCTCCGAGGGTCTGGTCGAGCGGATCCGCAACCGCGGGTCCCGGGTGCGTGTGGTCACGATCGAGGAGGCCGTGGAGATCACCGAGTGCCGGATGGCGCTCGAAGCGCTGTGCGCCGCCAAAGCCGCCGAGATCGCGACCGACGCACAGATCGACGAGCTGGCCGACTTGGGCGAAGCCATGTCCGAGGCGGTCGCCGGCGGCGATCCGGTCTCCTACTCCGATCTCAACCACGATCTGCACACCCTGATCCGGGTCGTCTCCGGCCAACGGACGGCCGTTGCCCTTCTGGAGCGTCTCAACGCACAACTGGTGCGTCATCGCTTCCGGTTGGCCTTGCGTCCGGGGCGTGCGAAGCAGTCCCTGAGTGAGCATCTGGCGGTGATCGAAGCGATCTCCGCCAGGGACCCGCGAGCGGCCGAAGGGGCCGTACGCGCCCACCTCAGCAGCGTGATCGACGCCTTGCGCGACGACTGACGCACCTCTGGGGCGGGTGCGCACCTGTCACCAAGGAGATACAGCATGACCGACGCCACCGGCGCGCCCGCCGTCGCCACTCGATCGACACTGGTCGTCACCGCCCATGCCGGGGACTTCGTGTGGCGCGCCGGCGGCGCCATCGCGCTGGCCGCCGCGCGCGGCGAGAAGGTCACCCTCGCGTGCCTGACCTTCGGCGAGCGCGGCGAGTCCGCCAAGGCCTGGCGGGAGGGGAAGAAGCTCGACGAGATCAAGGCACTCCGTCGCGACGAGGCCGAGCGCGCCGCGGCCGTGCTGGGCGCCGATGTCCGCTTCTTCGACGCCGGCGACTATCCGCTGGTGGCCACCGCCGGACTGACCGACCGGCTCGTCGCGGTCTACCGCGAGACGCAGCCGGACGTCGTCCTCACGCACCCGGTCGAGGACCCGTACAACGGCGACCACCCGGCCGCCAACCGCATGGCCCTGGAGGCCCGCGTCCTCGCCCAGGCCATCGGCTACCCGGGCGAGGGGGAGATCATCGGAGCCCCGCCCGTCTTCTACTTCGAACCGCACCAGCCCGAGATGAGCGGCTTCAGGCCCGAGGTCCTGCTCGACATCACCGAGGTGTGGGACACCAAGCGCAAGGCCATGGAGTGCCTGGGTGCGCAGCAGCACCTGTGGGACTACTACACCGATCTCGCCGTACGGCGCGGAGTCCAGCTCAAGCGGAACGCGGGCCCGAACCTGGGACTGGCCCACCGGACCATGGCCGAGGCCTACATGCGCCCCTACCCGCAGATCGCGAAGGAGCTCGCCTGATGCCCGGAGTGATCGTCACCGGCCCGCCCAGGGCCGAGGCCGAAGACGTCGAGGCACTCGCCGGCTACGGAACCGCCACCGTCGGCGAGGCGATGGGCCGCACCGGCTTCCTCGGCACCCATCTGCGCCCGGTCCAGAGGGACGTACGCGTCGCGGGTACCGCGGTCACGGTGCTGTGCTGGCCCGGCGACAACCTCATGATCCACGCGGCGGTCGAGCAGTGCGGCGAGGGCGACATCCTCGTCGTCACCACCACCTCGCCCTGCACGGACGGCCTGTTCGGCGAGCTGTTCGCGACGGCCCTGAAGCGGCGCGGTGTGCGTGGGGTGGTCATGAACACCGGCATCCGGGACACCGCCGAGCTGCGCGCGATGGGCTTCCCCGCCTGGTCGGCCGCCGTCAGTCCGCAGGGCTCGGTCAAGGCCACCGGCGGCAGCGTCAACGTGCCGATCGCGATCGGCGGCCAGGTGATCCGTCCCGGCGATGTGATCGTCGCCGACGACGACGGCGTGGTGGTCGTCGAGCGCGAGCACGCCCGGCGGACCGCCGAGGCGGCCGAGGCGCGCGAGCGAAAGGAGGCCGGAGCCCGCGCCGCCTTCCAGGAGGGCCAACTCGGGCTGGACCGTTACGGGTTGAGGGAGACTCTCCAACGGCTCGGCGTCGAGTACCGCACGCATGAGGAGCACTCCTCGTGAGCGGGTCCGAGGGCGTCCGCTGCATGCTGATGCGGGGCGGCACCTCCAAGGGCGCCTACTTCCTGGCCGGCGACCTGCCCGCGGACCCCGCCGCCAGGGACGCTCTGCTGCTGCGGATCATGGGCAGTCCGGACCCGCGCCAGATCGACGGCCTCGGCGGCGCCCATCCGCTCACCAGCAAGGTGGCCGTGGTGTCGGTCTCCGACGATCCCGAGGTCGACGTCGACTACCTTTTCCTCCAAGTCGGCGTCGCCGAGGCACAGGTGTCGGGCCGCCAGAACTGTGGCAATCTGCTCGCCGGAGTCGGTCCGTTCGCCGTCGAACGCGGTCTGGTCGCCCCGGGCGACGTCGGGACCTCCGTCCGTGTCCGCATGCTGAACTCCGGCGACCTCGCCACGGCGACGTTCCCGACACCCGGCGGCCACGTGGAGTACGGGGGCGGCACGGAGATATCCGGAGTCCCCGGGAGCGCCGCCGCCGTCGTCATCGAATTCCCGCCGGGCTCGGGGGCGTTGCTGCCCACGGGAAACGCGCGGGACACCGTCGCCAGCACCGGGGTCACCTGCGTGGACAACGGCATGCCGACCGTCCTCGTACCCGCTGAAGCCCTCGGTGTCACCGGTCATGAGGAACCCGCGGAGCTGGAGGCGGACGAGAGGCTCGCCCGGCGCCTCCGTGACATCCGGCTGGCGGCGGGTGAGGCGATGGGGCTCGGCGACGTCTCCGCCGCCACCGTGCCCAAGCTGACGCTGCTGGCCCCGCCGCTCCACGGGGGCGCGGTCACCACCCGTACGTTCATCCCGGTCCGCTGCCACACCGCGATCGGCGTTCTCGGCGCCGCGAGCGTGGCGGCGGGACTGCTCGTCGAGGGAAGCGTCGCGGAGGGCATCGCGGACCTTCCGGAGCGGGGTGAACGGCTCCGTATCGAGCATCCCAGCGGGTTCACAGACATCGAGAGCAGTCTGGACCGCACTCCCGGCAACCGGCCCCGGGCCCACCGCACGGCGGTGGTCCGTACGGCACGCAAGATCTTCGACGGCACCGTCTTCCCCCGGTCGACCGGGACGGCGCCGCCGAACGCACCCCTGACAGGAGATCGAGCATGACTCCGCCGCTCGGCGACATCGCACACATCGGCCACGTCCAGTTGTTCACCCCGGACCTGGACGCCTCGGTCGCCTTCTTCACCGACTTCCTCGGTCTCACCGTGAACGGGCAGGACGGCGACACCGTTCGCCTCAGGACCTTCGACGACTACGAGCACCACAGTCTCGTCCTCACCGCCCGCGAGCAGCCCGGCCTCGGCCGGCTCGCCCTGCGCACCTCCAGCGAGGAGGCTCTCCGGCGCCGGGTCGAGGCCGTCGAGGCGGCGGGCGGCACCGGCCACTGGGTCGAGGACGAACCAGGCATCGGCAGGCTCTACGTCACCACCGACCCGGACGGTCACGAGCACGCCCTCTACTGGGAGAGCGAGTACTACCGGGCCCCGGACGCACTCAAACCCGCCCTCAAGAACCAGCCGCAGGCGAAATCCGACCGGGGCGTCGGCGTGCGCCGGCTCGATCACGTCAACTTCCTCGCGGCCGACGTCCTGGCCAACGCCGAGTTCCAGGAACACGTGCTCGGCGCCCGCCCCACCGAGCAGATCCAGCTCGACTCGGGGAAGATCGCCGCCCGTTGGCTGACCTTCACCGACAAGTCGTACGACGTCGTGTACACGTCCGACTGGACGGGCAGCGAGGGCCGACTGCACCACATCGCCTTCGCCACCGACACCCGCGAGGACATCCTGCGCGCCGCCGACCTCGCCATCGACACGGGCGTCTTCATCGAGACCGGCCCGCACAAGCACGCCATCCAGCAGACGTTCTTCCTGTACGTCTACGAGCCGGGCGGCAACCGGATCGAGCTCTGCAACCCGCTCACCCGGCTCGTCCTCGCCCCCGACTGGCCGCTCGTCACCTGGACCGAGGAGGAGCGCAGGAAGGGCCAGGCCTGGGGCCTGCGGACCATCGAGTCCTTCCACACCCACGGCACGCCCCCCGTCCAGGGCTGACCGCAGTCCGGCCGACCCGCGTATCCGGCCCTGGGAGCGCCGCGGCCCACGGACCGCACGAGAGCTGTGCGCGTCCTGTGCGGCACCCCGGGGCCCCATCGTTGCCGTAATTGTTAACAAAAGTGTTGACGAGTAGTCGGCGGCTTCTTAATGTCGAGCCACACCGAATCGCCGGCTCCCCCCGAAGCCCGCGGTTGCGGGGGCGCTCCGCCCCTTCCCGCTCTCTCACCGGCCGCGCGAGCCGCACCGGCCCCACACCCCTTGCAGCCAGGGCCCACGGCCCCGTACCGCCCTGGCGTCCCGCTCGAGAGGAAACAACGATGTCCTCCTCCGCCCCCTCCCGGCCCGCCCAGGCGCCCGGGACCACGGCTGCCCGCAGAAGCCGCAACGCCGTCATCGCCCTGTGCTGGGGACTCGTCCTCCTCGACGGCATCGACACGTTCATCTACGGCTCCGTGCTCCCGAAGATGCTCGGCGGCCACAGCCTCGGGCTCACCCCCGACACCGCCGGCACGATCGGCAGCTACTCCAACTTCGGCATGCTGCTCGGCACGGTCCTGTCGGGCATGGCGTCGAACTGGATCGGCCGCCGCGTCACCGTCTTCACCAGCGTGGTGATCTTCACCCTCGCCACCCTGGGCACCGGCTGGTCGACTTCCGTGGGCCAGTTCGGCGTCTTCCGCTTCGTGTGCGGGTTCGGTCTGGGCGCCCTGCTGCCGATCGCGATCTCGTACGGCATGGAGTTCACCTCCAGGGGCCGCCGCGCCCTCGCCACCGGCGTCATCATGACCGCCCACCAGACCGGCGGGGCCGTGGCCCCGCTGATCGCGCTCTGGCTGGTCGACGACCACGGCTGGCGCTCGGCCTTCTTCGTCTCCGCGATACCCGCGCTGATCCTCCTGCCGCTCGCCTTCAAGCTGCTGCCCGAATCGCCGACCAACCTCCTCACCCGTGGCCGCCGTGCCGACGCCGAGCTGCTCGCCGCCGACTTCGGCACCGAGCTGCCCGAGCCCAGGGCGAACACCACGGACAGGCTGGACGCCCTGAAGAACCTCTTCCGCGGCGGCCAGTGGTCCACCACGCTGTGCTTCTGGCTGACGTCCTTCGCCGGCCTGCTCCTGGTCTACGGCGTCGGCCAGTGGCTGCCCAAGATCATGGTCGACCTCGGCTACGACACCGGGGACTCCCTGCTCTTCTCGACGTTCCTCAACGTCGGCGGCATCTGTGGCATGCTCGTCGCCGGCCGCACCGCCGACCGGATCGGCCCCCGCAAGGTCGTCATCGCCTGGTTCGTGCTGACCGCGGTCTTCGTCTACCTCATGGGCGTCGAGATGTCGGTCGGCGTCCTGTACGCGGTGGTCTTCTTCGCCGGACTGCTCCTCTTCTCGGGCCAGACCATGGTCTACGCGACCGTCGGCACCCACCACGACGACGAGGACCGCCCCACCGCCCTCGGCTGGGTCTCCGGCATGGGCCGCTTCGGCGCCATCTTCGGCCCGTGGATCGGCGGCGCGCTGATCTCGGCGGGCAACGCCGACATCGGCTTCGCGATGTACGCCTGCGCCGCCCTGTTCGGCGCGGTGATGATGTCCCTGGCCGCCCTCACCATCAAGGCGCGCGCGGCCTCGCACGCCTGATCGCCCGAAACCGGAGGTGGGCCCCCCGGCACGGAACCGCAGCGCTGGAGGGCCTCGGACGTCCGCCGAGGCCCCCGTCCGGGGCGGTCGCGGCGCAACCGTGTGCGCCGTCGACCGCGTCCCGGCCGGCCCGGCGGTGTCCGAGGCCGTGCGCAGGAGGCGGAGAAGCCCGATCCCCACCCGGGGGTTCGGTGGGTCGGGTGCCCGGGAGCCCCGGAGCCGCCGACGACATGGCCGGCGCGGACCGCTCCGCCGAGTTCGCGCCCGGCCTGATGCCCGGCGTCCCCCTCGTCCGCCCCGGCCGCCCCGGGCGTTCTCAGACCCGGGCCTGCGTCGCGAGCATCAGGCGCAGGGCGCGGGTCATGGCGTTGTCCGTGCCGAAGTCCACCCCGGCGGGCACCTCGACGAGGCCGCCGTTGGCCATGACCAGGACGCCGCAGGCCCCGGGGCGGGCCGTGCCGGGGCCGTCCAGCCATTCCTCGTACGCGCCGGACGTGGTGTCGAGGTGCGCCCTGCTCCTGCGGCTCACCTCCGCCATCAGCTCGTCGACACCGGTCAGTTCGTCGACGGAGGCGAACGGGACCCTCACCACGGGCTCCTCGACCAGGCGGACACGGGGCTCCTTCTCGCGGCCGGTCCCCTCGGCCGCCTCGGGCAGCAGTCCCCGGCCGAAACGCGCGAAGTACAGCAGGGTGTGCGCGGAGTCGATGCCGCCGAGGAAGGGGCGGTCGAAGCTGGTCCTGCGGTTTCCGGCGCTGTACTCGCGGGGAATCCGCGGGTCCTCCGCCGTCGGCCAGTGCGCCTCGCCCGTCTCCCGGTCCCGCCAGGGCACGTAGCGCCGGATGTCGTCGGAGGCGGACAGCGGCATCAGATCGATCCCGAAGCGCCCGGGGTCCTTGGCCACGATGGAACCGGGTGTCAGAGCGAACACCCCGATGCCCGAGGTGGTCCACAGCTTCTCGTGGTGCTGGAGGAACTCGTACGTCGCCAGCGCCTCCGCCCGGGTCTCGGTGGGGAAGCCGGTGAAGCCCATCATCTGGGCGGCGATGCCGTTGCGTGCCAGCTCGGCCAGGACCTCGGGGACGACGTCGATCCCGACCCCCTTGTCGATGAGGTCGAGGATCCGCTGGGCGCCGGACTCGTAGCCGAAGGAGATCGCGACGCAGCCGGAGGCCGCGAGGAGTTCACCCACGGCACGCTTGGGGAACGTGCGTTCCAACCGCAGCTCGGCGGACCACCGCAGGTCCAGGGTCGATTCCGCGAGGGCGGCGGCGAGGGTGCGCAGATAGCGGGGGGACATGGCGTCCACCGCGAAGTACAGGGTCCTGCCGTGGCGGCTCGCCTCCCGCAGGTCCTCCAGCACGGCGGCGACAGGGCGTTCACGCGACGGCGAGGTCGGCCGGTCGGTGTTGAGGCCGTAGTCGCAGAAGGTGCACTTGTTCCAGTAGCAGCCCCGGGTCGGGCTGTAGAGGATCACCGGCTCGGGTGCCCAGTAACGGTCCCAGTCCCACACGTCGTACGCCGGGGAGGCGAGCGCCGCCACATTGCTGTACGCGATGTCGGGGGCCGGCCGGCTCCTGGTCATCACGCCGCCGATGGCCTCGAAGGCGTCGCCGCCCCGGACCGCGCCGTTGCCGACCGCGTCGAGGATGCCGATGAGGGCGGTCTCGCCCTCGCCGGGAACGATGAGGTCGGCGTCCTGGAAGACCCGCCACGGGGCCGCGAGGTCCGGGGCGTACTTGACGACGTCGCCGACCTCGGTGCCGCCGAAGACGATCACCGTGTCGGGCAGCACGGTACGGATCAGGCGGGCCATCCGCAGGGCGACGGGCAGCTGGCTGGTGTAGTTGACCGACAGACCCACCACCGCCCAGGGGCGTTCGCGCAGTTTCGGGACGAACTCGTCGGCGAAGTAGCCCTCGAAGGGGCGGGCGAGGGCCGCCGGGACCGCCGGGTCGGACAGGTCCGCCGTACTGCACAGGTTGACGGCGGACTTCACCCGCATCGAGAAGCCGTCCGCCGCGCCGGGCGGCATCTCCAGGGCGATCAGGTCCCACCACCGGCTCATCACCGCGACCGCCTGGGCATAGGTCGGGGGGTGGTAGAAGTGCTCGGGGTCCTGGAACACGCCGATCGCGTCGCGGGCCGATGTGGTGCTCAGGCCCTCGGCGGCCAGCGCCTGCCGGTAACGGATCTCGTCGTGCCGGCGCGGGGCGGCGGACCTGGCCTCGATCCCGGCGCGGGTGCGGCGGGCGGCGGCGAGCGTCGCGCCGAAGCGCCCGGGGTCGGCGAGGTAGGTGAAGGCGTCGAGGTTGGCGTCCACACAGGCGTACTCGGTGTGGCCGGCCTCGCGGGCCGCGCCCACGAGGTACGGGATCGAGTGGTAAGCGGTCGTCGGGTCGGTCACCGGCGGGTTGACCAGCAGGTAGGCGGTGTTGCCGGTGCCCCGGCCCGGCCGCCGGCCGTGGTCGGGCTCCTCCTGGAACCGCGGCATGCCCAACGGGACGAACACGCTCATCGTTGTGACTCCTGACTGTTGTCCTGCCGTGGATGCGTGGCACGGGCGGCCGGCACGCCGGATGCGGGGCCGCTCGCCGGGGCCCCCGGTGGTACGGGGGCCGGTGGGGCGTACTCGGTGCCGGAGCGGTGGTCGCGGAAGGCGCGCTGGGTGAGCGCGCCCAGGACGGACAGGGCGATGGCCGCGCCCGCCACCGGGAAGAACGGGGCCGCGCCGAGGTGGCGGACCCCGAAGCCGGCCACGGCCACGGAGACCGGGAAGGTGCCCATGACGGCCAGCATGACCAGGCTCATGACCCGGCCGATGAGTGCCGGAGGGGCCCAGACCTGGAGCAGCGTCACCACGACGATGTTCTGCCAGCCGCTGGCCAGCGCGTAGACGCACACGCACACCGCGGCGCCGGCCAGGCCCCCGGCGTACGGGACGACGCTCAAGGCGATGCCCATGACGACCGCGAGGGCGGCGAAGAGGTAGGCGGGCGACTCCACCGGCCGGCTGCGGGCGGCCACCAGCGAACCCGCCAGACCGCCCAGGCTCAGGCAGGTCAGCAGGACGCCGTAGCCAGTGGCGCCCATGCCCTGGTGGGCCAGTTCGGGCAGGGCCACCTCGATCGTGCCGTTGAAGGCCAGGTTGCAGACGAGGGCCACCACCAGGACGACGTGCAACAGCCTTCCGTGGCGCAGCAGTTCGGCGAAGGTCGTCTCGCGGGCCGGGGATTTTTCGGCACCCGCGGGCCCGTCCTTCTGCGGCGCGTCCGCATCCGCGCCGGAGCGTATCCGGGCGAGCACCAGCGCCGACACGAGGAAGGACGCGGCGTCGACCGTGAGCGCCGGACCCGCGTCGAAGGCGGCCACCAGGGCGCCGCCCGCCGTCGGCCCGAGGAGTCCGCCGACCTGGTTGACCATGGTCGACAGGGCGTTGCCCCGGCCCAGGTCCTCCTTGGGCAGCAGGGCGGGCAGAAGCGTGTACGAGGCGGGGATGAAGACCCCGGAGCAGGCGCCCAGGACGACGGCGATGGGTGCGAGCTGGGCCAGGGTCGGCGTCCCGGTCGAGGCGAGCACCGCGAGGATGCCCACGGCGGCGGCCCGCACCAGGTCGGCCACGAGCATCACCCGCCGGCCGCCGATCCGGTCGGCCACCACGCCGCCCAGCGGGATGGTGACGACGCGGGGGATGCCGTAGCAGGCCAGGACCGTGCCGAGCAGGACGGGGCCGCCGTCGCCGGAGAGAATCAGCCACGGCAGCGCCACGGCGTAGCAGTAGTCGCCGACCGTGGAGGAGAGCTGCCCGGCGAGCAGCAGCCGGAAGCCGCGCACCGACATCGGTCCGCTCGTCAGTGCCGTACGGAACCTCTGTCTGGCCGGTGCCACGTGTCCTCCTCGTGCCGGTGCCGGTGCTCAGCCGCCGAGCGGGTCTACGTCCAGGTCCAGGAACTCGCGGATGACCGCGGTCACGGTGTTCGCCGGTGGCAGCCCGAGGTTCTTGCGTACGTCGCCCGCGGAGATCTGCCAGGCGGGGGCGGGCACCGGGTCCACGACGGCGTGGCCGTCGGCGCGCAGCCGGGCCACGTTCCGGCGGACGGCCGGGCGCTCCCACATCAGGCTGTTCATGCTCGGGAAGAACAGCACCGGGCGCTCATGGGCGAGGAGTGCCGAGCTGAGGAGTCCGGAGGCGAGTCCGTTGGCGGCCTGGCCGAGCATGTTGGCGGTGGCGGGCAGGACGACGAACCGGTCCGCCCAGACGGCGGGGCCGACATGACCGATGGTCAGTTCGTCCTCGCCGTCGCAGTACACGTCCCGGCACAGCAGACGCATGGTGGCGGCCGGGACGAGCACGGCGGCGGAGCGGGTCATGGCCATGCGGATCTCGACGCCGGGTCCGAGGCCGGTGCGCAGGGCCATGAGGTACTGCGGAAGGGCGAGCACGTTGCCGGAGCCGCACACCCCGATGAGCAGTCGGCGAGGGGAGTCCGGGCCGGTCTGCGCCGTCATCACCGGGCCCCGGCGGGCTCACCGGCCGCCTCGCGCAGGCCGACCTGGGCGGCGACGAGATCGAGTCTTTCCTGGACGTTGTACTTGTAGCTGGGGCAGGGCGGATGGCCTTCCTGCCATGCCTTGGGGCAGGCGCCGCCGCAGGTGGGCATGAAGACGCAGCCCTTGCACCAGGTGGTGCCCTCGGCGATCTCGTCGTTCCAGCCGTCGAACGGGCCCAGCGGCCGGATCGGTTCGGTGCCCGCCCGGTCGATGTGCGTCAGCGGGAGGGTGCGCTCGGCCTCGGGGACGAGGGGGTACTCGCTGCACGAGAAGATGTTGCCGGTGCTGCTGATGATCTCGGACGAGCGGGTCGTGGCGGGGCAGAGGACCTTCCGGGCGGTGGTCGGCATCAGCTGCGTGTGCAGCCCGTGCTCGGAGAGCAGCCGGAGCCACCCCGTCTCGCGTTCGGCGAACTCGTTCTTGGACACCTCGATCGCCGATATGTCGTTCCCCCACGAGTGGACGGGAAAGATCGAGAAGGACACGCGGGGGTGGCTGAAACCCAGCTCCGCCATCAGCTCGATATAGCGGGGTACGGCGTCCTGGTTGTGTACATCCACATTCGTTCGGAACGAGAAATGGGTGGGACCAAGATCCGGTTCGTCGAGTACGGAACGCACGGCGCGCACGATGTTCCAGAAAGATCCGCGTCCGCTTTTCAGTGGCCGGTGTTCATTGTGTATGTCCGGCGGCCCGTCGATCGTGATCTCGAAATGGGTGACCCCGCAGGAGCGGATGAGCGTGTTGATTTTCTTCGGGGTCAGGAGGGAGCCGTTGGTGACGATCACCGAGGAGTAGGCGACCCCGCGCTCGGCGGCGGCGGCGACGAACCGGGGGGCGAGGTCGCGGATGACCGCGTAGCCCATCATCGGCTCGGCCCCGAACCAGTCGATGCGGGCGCTGCGGGTCTCCGGGGCGTTCACGGCGCGCAGCACGCGGTCGCGGACCCGGCTGCGGTGGTCGTGGGAGAGCCCGCCCCGGGTGTGCTCCTGGCCGCAGTAGGCGCACCCCATGTTGCAGTAGGAGGTCGGCAGGAGGGCGATGTGCACGGCCGAACGCTCCGCCGAAGCCTGTCGGTTGCGGTCGAGTACGGCGGACAGCTCGTCCTCGCCGGCCGGTACGAGCACCTGGGCCGCGCGCAGGGCGCCGGTCCAGGCCGGGGTGAGCGCACCGGCGTCGCCGGCCTCCAGGGCCCGCGCGGTGGGGAGGTCCACCGCGAGGGTGCTCGCGGTGCGGGTGCTGTAGGCGAGCCGGACCGGTACGCCCGTGGTGGCGGCGTACGCGCGGTCGCTGAGCACCAGGTATCTGCTGACTTGGTCCATCATCACGCTCCAACTGGGGGTCCGGGCGCACGGCGGTCCGGTGGGTCCGGCGGCCGGGGCCGCCGGACCCACCGGGTCTGGAATCAGCAGAGGACGTTGACCTGGTTGTCGTTCACCTGGCCCTCGACCGCGGCCGACACGGCGTTGAGCCGGGCCTGGATGGAGCCGAGGACCGCGACCTCGTCCGGGCTGAGGGCACTGAAGACGTCGCGCTCGGACTCCGACAGCAGGTCGACCGGGGTGCCGGCGCTGCGCAGCGCGTCGAGGGGTGCTTGCGACATGGGTCACTCCTTCATGGGGATGGTCACGGGCTGGTGCAATCGCAAGGATGCTCCGGCACGCCCGGGCTTCGTATCCCTCGAATGACTATGATTCCGGTGGCATATGAACCCACTCAAGGCGTGCTTGTCCGGAGCATGACCCGCAGCTACTCTCTTGCCCGGGAGCGCGGCATTTCTCTGCCGGCCAACGCTTCGCTCGCCGAAACGAGGGGTGAAGATTTTGACCAGGCGTGAGATTCTGATCGCTTCGCTCGTGGCCGCCGGATCTTCGAACCGGGATATCGCCGAGGCTCTGTGCATCAGCCCGCACACGGTGGCGGCTCATTTATGCAACATGCTCCGGAGAACGGGCGCGTCGAATCGTACGGAAATGATTGCGCGACTGTACGCGCAGGGTGTGCTGGTCCAGGGGATCTGGCCACCGCTGCCCGCGGAGGAGCGGAAGCGGCAGGAGGCCCCCGCGGCCATCGGCGCCCTCGCGGCGGTAACGGTCGCGGAGTGCTCCATCGGATCGGCCGGCGCCCCACGCGACTGGCCGCACTACGGGAACGAGGTACCGGTCGCCATGTCCTTCGACGCCCTGCACGCACTACGTGAGGCCGGCCACCCGGTGGACCTGCTGGCGGTCGAGCAGCGCTCGGTCCTCTCGGCGCTCAGCGAGCACGAGGTCCAGGTCCTCAACACCGTCAAGGAGCGACTGGAAGCGGTGTCCGGTGAGGTGGAGGGACAGGACCTCAAGCTCCTGTGAACGGCGCGGCGCGGTGCGGCGGTTGCCGTGCCGCGGTGCCGGACGGAGCCCGGTTCTGCCCGGAGTGCGGCACACCGGTCATCGTGGGGGCGCCTTCGTCGGACAGCCGCAGAATCGTCACGGCGCTCTTCATCGACCTCGTCGGCTCGACGGTGCTCGCCGAGACCCTGGACCCCGAAGCGCTGCGGCGCACGATGGACCGGTACTACCGGGCCTGCACGACGGCGGTCACCGAACACGGTGGCGTGGTCGAGAAGTTCATCGGCGACGCCGTGATGGCCGTCTTCGGGGCGTTCGTCACCCATGAGGACGACGCGCTGCACGCGGTCCGGGCGGCGTGCGCCGTCCGGGAGGCCGTGACGGCCATCGGGACCGGCGCCGGAGGGTCCGGTGCGGGGGTGCCACTGGACACCCACTGCGGGATCGCTTCGGGCGAGGCCGTGGTGGCGGGGGTTCTCGGCGGCGCGGCCAGGGTGGTCGGGGACGTCGTGCACACCGCCGCCCGACTCCAGTCGCACGCCGAGCCGCACGAGATCCTCATCGGCGAGGAGACGGCCCGCCTGGTCGGCGGCCGGGTCCGCATGGAGGCCGTGGCGCCGCTGCGGGTGAGGGGCAAGCGCGAACCGGTCGCCGCCCGGCGGGTGTTGTCCGTCCTCGACGCGGCGAGCCGGGAGGACCTGGTCCCGCTCGTCGGACGTGACGGTGAACTACGGCTGCTGCTGGACGGGTTCGCGGAGATACGGGGCGAGCGCCGCAGCCTCCTCGTCACGGTCGCCGGCCCCCCGGGCATCGGCAAGTCGCGCCTGGTGCGGGAGTTCCTGGGCCGCGCCGGGGAGGATGCCGTCGTCCTGAGGGCCGGCTGCCAGGCGTACGGTGCCGGACTCGCCCACCGCCCGCTGGCCGAGGCGGTCGGGTCGCTGCCCGGCGGCTGGGAGGAAGCGCGAGGGGCGCTGGAGACGCTGCGCCCGAGCGCGGACCGCGCCGTCACCGCCCTCGCCGTCGCCCTGGGCATCCGTACCGAGAGCGGGCTCCCGGTGAGCGTCGACGAGATCGGGTGGGCGTTCCGGCGGCTCCTGGAGGCCCTGGGCCGCGCCGCCCCGGTGATCCTGGTCCTGGAGGACTTCCAGTGGGCGCAGCCGACCCTCTCCGAGATGGTCGCCGATTTCGGCACGGGCGCCCGGGACACCCCGCTGCTGGTCATCCGCGTGGCGCGCGCCGAGACGGGCGCGGTGCCGGCCGGGGACCTCGGCCTGCGTCCCGACGCGGTGCCGGCCGGGGACCTCGCCCTGCGTCTCGACGCCCTGCCGCCCGCGCAGACCGAGCGGCTGGTGGGACTGCTCGCGGACCGGGCGGAGGTCGCCGCGCAGGAGGCGGTCGCCACCGGGGACGACCTGGCCCGGGTCGTGCGGGAGTGCGACGGCAACCCGCTGTTCGCGGAACTGCTCCTGGAGAACCTGGCCGGCCACCGGGCCGTGGACCAGGGCGTCCCCACGTCGATCCGGGTCCTGTTGACGGCCTGGCTGGACCGGCTGCCGGCTGCCGACCGGGCCGTGCTGGAACGAGCGGCGGTGGTGGGTGCGTCGTTCAGCGCCGAGGACGTGCGCGCACTCGCCGTGAACGAGCCCGCGCTGGCGGGCGGGGTCCTCGACGACGCCCTGGCCAGGCTGCTGCACTCCCGGGTGATCCACGTGTTCGGCTCGCCCGGCACGTACCGGTTCACCCGCGCACTGGCCCGGGACACGTTGTACGAGATGACCTCCAAGGCCCGGCGCGCGGCCTGGCACACCGTGCTCGCGGACCGGCTCGAAGCCCGTCCGCCGGGCCCGGCCGCGGAGAGCGACCTCGCCCACCGCCTGGAGTCCGCGTGGCGCCTGCTGTCCGAGGCCGATCCGGGCGATCCCGGGCTGCCCGCGCTGACCGGGCGCGCGGCCCGCGCCCTGGTGGCCACCGGGTACCGGGCACTGCGCCGCCGGGACCTGCCCGCGGCCGTCTCGCTGATGGAACGCGGGCGCGGCCTGACTCCGGACGGCGACCCCCAGCACCGGGTGCTCGCGGCCCGCATCACCGACACGTACGCCGCGCTGGGCCGCTGGGAAAGCGCCCGGCAGGCCGTGGCGGAGGCGGAGCGCAGGAACGGGGACGACGCCCCGACCCGGGACACCTGCGCCATCCTGCGGCAGCTGATCGCTCTGCGCTCGGGCGGAGCGGAGCCCGCCGGCGCCCCGTACGCCCCGGGTGCCAAACGTGCCGTGCCCGGTCCGGCGGACGACCTGAGCTGGTGCAGGCTGCACCAGCTGTCCTCGCTGCGGAGCTTCGCCGAGGGCCGGGTCGGCGCGGCGGAGGGCTCGATGCGTGACGCGCTCTCCCGGGCGCGCGGGCTCGGCGACACGTACGAGGGGAACCGCATCCTCGCGTCGATCTGTGAGCTGACCCAGTGGTCGCCGACCCCGCTCACCCAGGCCATCGGCCTCTGCGAGGAGCTGGTCCGCCGGTTCGACGGCGACCGGAGTCTGCTCGTGCCGGTCCTGCTCACCCGTGCCCGGCATCTGGCCCTGTCGGACCGGGTGGACGCGGCCCGCGAGGACATCGCGCTGGTCCGCAGGCACTGCGACGACCTGGCACTGGCCCTCGGGACGCTCGCGGCCGGCCAGACGGCGGGGTTCGTCGAGTCACTCGCCGGGGCGCACCTGCCGGCCGCCGGCCACTACACGGCCGCGGCGGACGGGCTCGCCGCTCTGGGGCAGACCCGGACGGCGACCACCTTGCGCCTGTACGCGGCCCGGGAGCGGTTCTGCGCCGGGGACGGCTTCGGTCCGGACGCGGCCGAACTCGCCGGGCCGCCCGCGGACCGGCCGGAGGAGACCCGTACCCGGGCCGTCCGGCTGGCGCTGCGGGCGCGGGTCCGGGCGCGGGCCGGGGCGTACGAGGACGCGGTCGGGGACGCCGAGCGGGCGACCGCCACCCTGGACGGCACCGACGACCCCTGTCTCATCGGTGACGTCTGGTTCGAGGCGGCCCGGGTGCTGGACGCCGCCGGTGAGGCGGAGCGCGCCCGGCATGCCGCCGGGCGGGCGCTGGACGCCCTGACGGCGAAGGAGGCCGTGCTCCCCGCCCGGACCGTACGGGCGTGGAGAGCGGGCGGACCGGGAGACGACCGATGAGCGATCCACCCTGGAGACGGCCCGCGCGCCCCTACACGCCGGGCGTGCCCGCCTGGGGCGTGACGAGGGCTCAGGCGCGTGAGGGGTTCGCGTCCGTCCCCCTGGAATCGGTCTCCCCGGAGTGGGCGTGGGGCGGATCCGACGGTGCCGGGGTCCGGGTGTGCGTCGTGGACAGCGGGATCGAGGGCGGCCACCCGATGGTCGGCCCGGTCGACCTCGCCATGACGGCCGTCACGGCCGAGGACGGCGAGGTGGAGATGGTGCCGTGCGAGCCCACCGACCACGCCGGACACGGCACCGCCTGCGCCGGGGTGATCCGGTCCCTCGCGCCGGGGGTCTCGCTCTCGTCCGTCCAGGTGCTGACCGACGGCAAGACGGGCAGCGGCCCGGCGCTCGTCGCCGGGCTCTCCTGGGCCGTCGAGCAGAACTTCGACGTCATCAACCTGAGCCTGGCGACGACCCGGCCGGCCCTGACCGCGCAGCTCCACGAGCTCGCCGACCGGGCCTACTTCCGCCGGTGCGCGCTCGTCGTCTCCGCGCACAACCGGCCGGTGCCCAGCTATCCCTGGTCGTTCTCCTCGGTGATCTCCGTGGCGAGCCACGACGAGGACGATCCGATGACGTACTACTACAACCCCGCACCGCCCGTGGAGTTCCACGCACGCGGTGTGCGCGTCCCCGTGGCGTGGCCCGGCGGCGGCACCATCCGCTCGACCGGCAACAGCTTCGCCGCGCCCCACATCTCGGGCCTGTGCGCGCTGATCCTCGGCAAGCACCCCTGGCTCACACCGTTCCAGCTCAAGACGGTGCTGTTCCTCTGCGCCGGGAACACCACCGGTCGACTTGGAGGTGCGCATGACGAAACCCGTTGACGCCGCGACGCCCGTGGAGCGCCGCCTGCTGCAGTCCATCGTGGAAGTCGCGCGCCATGCCTTCGGCGCCGCGGCTTCCTCGATCTTCCTCATCGATCCGGAGACCGGTGACCTGGTCTTCGAGGCCGTGGCCGGTGAGGGCGACGGCCAACTCGTGGGTACGCGTTTCCCGGCGGGGACCGGCATCGCGGGCTGGGTCGCCTCGTCGGGCCAGTCGATGCTCATCGACGACCTGCGCGAGTCACGGCACTTCTCGGGCGAGGCCGCCGCTTCCACCGGGTACGTGCCCGACAGCATCATGGCCGCCCCGCTGTTCGGCGACGACGAATGCGTGGGCGTGCTGGAGGTACTGGACCGGGGCGCCGGCGGCACGAGGGAGATGGCGGACGTCGAACTCCTCGGGCTGCTCGCCGACCAGGCCGCCATCGGGCTCGAACTGCTCACCCGGCTGCGCGCCGCCGAGCCGAGCAACCGCTCCGACAAGGCCCTGCGGCTCCTGGAGATGGCGGAATCGCTGCTGGCCCCGACCCATGGCTGAGCGGAGCGTCCTGCTGCTCACCAGACGGGACGACGGGGAGGCGACCGAGGCGTCCGCCCTGCTGCGCCGCATCGGGGTGCCCGTGCACCGGCTCGACGCGGACGGCCTGGCGGACGTCCGGGCCGTGCACGGGCAGGACGGTGTACTGACCCTGGACGGGCACCGGTTCGCCCCGACGGTGACCTGGCTGCGCCACTTCTCCCTGCGGGCAGCGCCCGACGGGCTGCCGGCCGGTCCGGCCGGCGGGCGGATGGTGTACCGGGACGGGTGGACCGCGCTGGCCCAGCAACTGGCCGCCGCCTCTCCGGCCACCATAGGCGCCGCCGATCCGGGGCAGCTGGTGCAGCGGGCCCGGGCCCTGGCGCTCGGTGTACGCGTCCCGCGCGGGCTGGTCACCACCGACCCGGCGTACGCGGCCGGACTGCTCCCGGCCGAGCGGTACGTGCTCAAGGTCCTCGACCGGCATTACGTGGAGCCGGAGCCCGGCCGGCTCGACTGGTACCTGCCGCGGGTCCTGGACCGGGACCGGCTCGCCGGCCTGCCCGGCCTGCCCCGGGGCACACCGGTGATGCTCCAGGAGTACGTCGAGCACGACGCCGAGTACCGGGTCTACCTCGCCGGGGACGAGCTGCACGCCTTCGAGGTGACCAAGGAGCACCCCGAGGACATCTGGACCCGCCCGGACGAGGTGGTGGTCCGTCGGGTCCGGGCCCCGGCCGCCGTCGCGTCGGCGGCACGCGCCATCGCCCGGGAGACCGGTGCCGTCGTCGGGGCGTTCGACTTCCTCCGTGACCGGGACGGGGGCGAGCCGGTCTTCCTGGAGATGAACGCGCACGGCGACTGGCACTGGTTCGAGCACAAGGCCGGCGTCGACGTGGTGACCCGGGCCGTGGTGCGGACCGTACGGGACCTGCACCGGGCCGCCATCGGTAACGCGCGCCCGGCGGCGGTCGGCCTGCTCACCTTCCTCGGCGCGGGCCGGGGCGGGTGACCCGGCCGGCCGGCGTGGACAGCGCCCGCTCGGCGACGGCGTGCGGGGCGGTCAGGGCGGTCAGGCCGACTCCTTCCTCCGCACGCGGACGACGAACTCGATGACGAACGTCAGGACCACCAGCGCCAGACAGGCCACGCACCCGAGCAGCCCGGACGCGATGACGAAGACCGGGCGCAGGTCCGTGCACTCCAGGGCCGAGGAGCAGCCGAGGGCGTGCGGATCCGTCCGTGGGCCCATGGCGTCCCGCCCGATGACGGCGCAGACCGCGGAGGCCGCGGCCGCGACGGACAGCCCGATCCACCGCAGGCGCCGGGTCCCCCACCAGGACGCGATCCACCCCAGGAGGATCACCGCGGGCGGAACGAGTACGCAGGCCAGAACTACGCCCACGGGGAATCTCTCCACGCCGTCGTGGTCCGGCCGGTCCGCCGCCGGGTGGCGTGGCGGTACCGGCGCTCTCCGTCGGCCCGCTCGTACCGGTTCCCCACGCCGCCGGCCTCCAGGTCCCACGGTGCGGCGGCTTTGCCGAAGGCGTGCGGGCGACCGGGCCGGAGGCTCAAGAGCCCTGGCCGAGCATGTCCAGCACCAGGGGGACGAGTTCGTCCGGGTCGGCCCCGGCGAGCGCTCCCAGGGTGCCGCCGTGGCGGCACAGCACGATGCCCACGAACGCCGCGACCGCCAGCTCCGCCCGCAACCGGGGGCGGTCCAGACCCTCGCGGGTGAAGCGCTCGCACAACGGGTCCACCAGACGCCACTGAAGCTGCTCCATGGCAGCGTCCCGGACGTTCGGCTCCTTCAACGGGTCGACCGCCGAACGGAAGATCGGTCCCGGACCGCGCAGATCCACACCGCTCACCAGCCCGCGGTTGCGCTCGGGTTCCAACAGGTCGGCCGGCCTGGCCCCCGTACGGTCGAGGTCGAGCACCGCGAGGTAAAGCTGCGCCTTCCCCCCGAAGTAACGGGCGATCAAGGCCGGATCCACACCGGCCCGCTCACCGATCTCCCGCGTGGTACTGCGGTCGAAGCCACGTTCGGCGAACAGGCCGGCAGCCGCCTCCAGCAGCACCTGCCGGCTGCGGGTGGCGTCCCGCCGTCTGCCCTCGCTCACCGGACAGGTCCGCCCGGTACGGCGGTCACACTGGCCTCGGCGCCCTCGGCGTCCGCAAGGCTCTCTTCCATCAGCAGTTCCTCGTCCACGGTCCCGGCGGTCGCCCCGGACTTCCCTGCCCCGGCCCGTCCGGGCAGGACGATCGTACCGATCCCGGCGACCACCCAGATCGCACAGCCCAGCCAGGCCGCGGCCTGGTAGCCGCTGTCCGTCGGCAGGATCCGGCCCGGGTCGGTGTGCGCCTCCAGGACGACCGCGCTGACGACGCTGCCGGTCGTGTAACCGACGGTGCGCACCACCTGGTTGAAGCTGATGGCGCTGCCGGTCTCGTGCGCGGGCACGGCGTTGACGATCAGGCCGGGCATCACGGCGAAGGTGCAGCCGACGCCGAGTCCGGCGACGCCCATGACCACGAAGAGCTCCCACAGACTGCCCCGGGCGCACAGGAACAGCACCATCGACACCAGGGAGATCCCGCAGCCGATCGGCAGCACCGCAGCCGTGGACGTCCGCCGGACCAGCAGCGGCACCAGCTTGCTGGAGGCCACGCTGGCGGCCGAGAAGGGCAGCAGCACCAGCCCGGTCACCAGCACCGACGCGCCGAAGCCGTAGCCGGTGGAGGCCGGGGTCTGAGCGAAGCGGGTGATCAGCGACATCATCATGTACATCGCCACACCCGCGACGAGGCCGGCGACGTTCGCGGTCAGCACCGACCGGTTGCGCAGCGTCCGCAGGTCCACCAGCGGGTGGGCGGTGCGCAGTTCGTGGAAACCCCAGACGGCCAGGAGCAGCAGCGCGAAGAGCACCAGGCCCAGCACCCGGGCCGAGGTCCAGCCCCAGATCTCGCCCTCGCTCAGCGCGAGCAGCAGCGAGGCCAGCCCGACGGCGAGCATCGCCGCCCCGGGGGCGTCCAGGGGCCGCCTCTCCCGTCCGCCCGCCTGCGGTACGACGAGGGCGGCGGCCAGCAGGGCGAGGCCGCTGATGAGGGCGCCGAACCAGAAGGCGGCGTGGACGCCGATGGTCTGGGTGATCAGTCCGGTGAGCGGATAGCCGAGTCCGACACCGGCCACGGTGGTGATGGAGAGCATCGCCACCGCGGAGCGCGACCGCCCTCCCGGCAGGGCGTCGCGCGCGGTGGCGATGGCCAACGGGACGAGACCGAGGCCCACGCCCTGCATCCCGCGCCCGGTGACCAGGAAGCCGAAGCCGAGGGGAAGAGCGGCCAGCACACTGCCCGCCAGCACCGTCACGAGGGCTCCCAGCACCACCCGCCGCCGGTGGGGGCCGTCGCCCATGCGCCCCATCACGGGGGTGGCTATGGAGCCGACGAGCAGGGTGACCGTGAGCGACCACTGGGCGTCGGACAGGGACACGTGGTCCACCTCGGCGATGGTCGGCACCAGCGGAGCCCCGAGGCTGCTGATCACCGCGACCACCGTGCCGATGAACACCAGCACCGGGACCAGGGCCCGTTGCCGGAGGCCGACGGTTGATTGAGGGGCATTCATCGGCAGGCTCTCCCGAGATCGTCATCAAGTGATGTCTTCAGATGATGACATGCGGCCGCGGCGCCCTGCACGGCCGGCCCGAGGCGCCGACCGCCACTCCCGCCCGCCCCGGGGACAACGCCGTGTACGCGGAGGTGACGCGGCTCATGCGCACGCACGGGCGGCCGTTCCTGGAGACCTTCCCCGGCATCCCGCACGCGGCCCGTTCCGTCACCTGCGAGACGCCCGCCCGGTCATGCGGGCGGACGTCTCGCGTCCGAACGCCCGGCGGACAGCGCCCCGGCCCGGCCGCCCGGTCGTGCCGCCGCCGTGATGCGCGCGCTCTCCGTCGTCAGCTGGAGCGGCATGCTTCGCGCTTCTCTCGGGGCCGCCGTGCGGCAGCGGGGGTTCGGCTCAGCCGGGCGCCCGGCAGGTAACCGGCCGGGCACCGCCTCGCGGCAGGTCGGGTGTCGGCCGCCGGTCACTTGGCGAGGAACGCGAGGAGAGCGTCGGTGACTTCCTCGGCGTGGGTCCACAGCAGGCCGTGGGGGGCGCCGTCGATGACGACGTAGTCGGCTTCCGGGACTGCCTGGTGGAAGAGGTCGCCGGTGGACTCGATCGGCAGTATCCGGTCGGCGGTGCCGTGCAGGATCAGGGCAGGGACGTCGATCTTGCTCAGGTCGGCGCGGAAGTCGGTGGACCAGGTGGCCACGCAGGCCAGGGAGGCGTACGAGGACGCCCCCGCGGCGACGTTCCAGCTGTTGCGGACGGCCTCCTCGCTGATTCGAGTGCCGAGGTTCTCGTCGAGGTTGTAGAAGTCCTCGTAGAACGCGGTGAAGTAGGCGTAGCGGTCAGCGGCGACGGCGCCTTCGATGTCCTTGAAGATAGTGCCGTCGACGCCGCCGGGGTTGTCGTCGGTCTTGAGCAGGAAGGGTTCGAGGGAGGCGAGGAAGGCGGCCTTGGCGATCCGGGCGGAGCCGTACGTGCCCAAGTAGCGGCCGACTTCGCCGGTGCCCATGGAGAAGCCGACCAGGACGGCGTCGTCGAGGTCGAGGGTTTCCAGGACCACGTTCAGGTCGGCGGCGAAGGTGTCGTAGTCGTAGCCGGTGGTGGGCTGGCTGGAGCGGCCGAAACCGCGCCGGTCGTAGGTGATCACGCGGTAGCCGGCCGACAGGAGTGCGGCGGACTGCTTCTCCCAGGAGTGGCCGTCGAGCGGGTAGCCGTGGATCAGCACGACCGGCTGTCCCGTGCCGTGGTCCTCGTAATACAGCTCGATGCTGGTGGAGTTTTCCTGGTCGACGGTGATGAACGCCATGGTGGTTTCTGCCTTCCGGGGTGCATGCGCCTGCGGGTGAGGTGCACGATCGGGAACGGTTCTGCGGGTGCGGTGAGGTGCGTCGGGCGACAGGGCGGGGCCGGCGGTCATCGGACCGTGCGGGCAGCCTGCTCGACGATGCGGGCGACGGCCTCGGGGCGGGACACGGATACCGCGTGCGACGCGTCGATCGTCGTCGTGCGGGCCTTGGCGCGGGCCGACATGAAGCGCTGGGCGGCCACGGGGATGTTGCGGTCCTCCGTGGTGACCAGCGACCAGGAGGGGATCGTCTTCCAGGCGGCCTGGGTGGACTTCTCCTCCAGTGCGGCGGCGGCGACGGGGCGCTGGCCGGCCGCCATGAGCCTGGCCTTCTCCGCCGGCACGTCCGCGGCGAACTGGTCGCGGAACTTCTCCGGCCTGATGTACACGTCCGCGCCCTGACCGCCGTCGGGCAGGGAGTAGTTGACGGACTCGATGGCCTGGCCGAGCGTGCTGCCGGGGAACTTGTTCGTCAGCCCCAGCGAGCTCTCGCCCGCGTCCGGCAGGAACGCGGCGATGTAGACGAGTGCCTTCACCTTGCCCTCCATGCCGACGGCGGCCTGGCTGATGACGGTGCCGCCGTAGGAGTGACCGACCAGGACGACGGGCCCGTCGATGTTCTCCACGACGCTGCGCAGGTAGGCGGCGTCGGTCGCCGGACCGCGCAGCGGGTTGGCCGCGGCCACCACCGGATAGCCGGCGCGCTGAAGCCGGGCGACGACACCGTCCCAGCTCGCGGCGTCGGCGAACGCCCCGTGCTCCAGCACGATCGTCGGATGCACGGGGTTGTTGGGTGCCGCGCCGGCTGCGGTGGGCAGAGTGACGGCGGCCACGGACAGGCCTACGGCCGTGGTGACTCCGAGCAGCGCGGATCTGCGGCTCGGACGGGCCAGGCGGACGATGCGCATGAGTGACATTCCTCTTGGTTGGTTGATGGTCCTCGACGGACCGTGCGGGCGTACGTCCGCCCGTGCTGTGTGATCGGCACGGATCGGACTGCTGGTGGCCGTCGGCGGCAGCGGCACGGAAGGCGGCTGCGGGTCTGCGGCTCGAACGGCCCGGGGTACCGCTCCCGGCCGGTCACCGGGGAGCGAGGCGTCCTTCGTCTCGTACGACGACCGGACAGCCGGACCGGTTCACCCGGCCATGTGCTGCTCGTTCGGGGAGACGGCCCGACCCGCTGGTTACAGCTCCGCACACGGAGTTGCCTGCGGAGCGAGGGACCGCGCGCCTCAGTCGGTGGATTCCAGGACCGCGTAGACGTGCTTGATGTAGTCGTGGGTGCGTTCCGAGCCGAGGACCCCGTCGCCCACCCGGTTCATCATGTACGCGAACGTGACGCCCCGGTCGAGGTCCATCATGACGATCGAACCGCCCCGGCCGACCCAGAAGCAGATCCTGCCGGTCGGCATGAGCGGCATCGTCCTCGGGTCGGCGAGTGCGTAGCCGATGCCCCAGCGGACGGGGACGCCCAGGAACAGGTCGACCCCGTCGGCCTGTACGTCGAGCACCTTGTCCACTGTCTCCGCGGAGAGAAGCCGGAGGCCGTTCACCTGGCCGCGCCGGGAGATGGCGGAGAGGGCGCGGGCCATACCCCGGGCGTTGCCGTGGCCGTTGACTGCTCCGAGTTCCGCGGCGCGCCACTGCGGTGTGTCCACGTGCTCGTCACGGGCGGGGCTTCCGAGCAACGTCCTGGTGAAGATCCCTTCGGGGTCGAGGCCGGTGGGTATCCCGGCGAGCTGCGAGGGGGCCACCAGATCGGCGATGCGCGGCCAGTCGGCCTGGCGCGCACCGATCTGGACATCGGCTTGCGCCGGCTTGGCGATCTCGGTGTCGACGAACTCCGTCAGGGTCCGGCCGCTGACCCGTCGGACAAGCTCTCCCACCAACTGTCCCTGGGTCTGTACGTGGTAGCCCGAGGCGGAGCCCGGCTCCCACCACGGGGCCTGCGCGGCCAGCCGGGCACTCGCGGTGGGCCAATCACACAGGTCTTCCATGGTGAAGGGCTGCTCCCAGCCGGAAAGTCCCGAGGTGTGGGACAGGACGTGCCGCACCTCGATGTGTTCCTTTCCCCGGGCGGCGAACTCGGGCCAGTAGTGCGCCACGGGGCGGTGCAGATCCAGTGCGCCCCGGTCGACGAGGACGAGGGCCGCGAGGTTGGTGAGGGTCTTCGTGGTCGACCACATGCTCACCACGGTGTCCCGCTGCCACGGCAACGTCCGCGCTCGATCCGCGTGGCCACCCCACAGATCGACCTCCATGACCCCGTCCACATCGACGGCGATCGACGCCCCCACCTCATCGCCGGCTTCGAGATGCGCTGCCAGCGCCGCCCGTAGCGGTTCGAATCGGGCAGTGCTCGTTCCCTCGACGACCATGTTCTTCTCCACTCCGGACGACAACCGTTCGCTCACTCAACGGGCTGAACGTCACAGCGGTTCACATATAGCCGCAGGTCATGACATCTGTTCACCTACCACTCGGGTGCGGGGCGGACAGTGCCCGACGGATGGGTCGCGAGCCGTCGGACCCGGGCAACGCGGATACCGGTACGCGGAGTTGAGGGCGTGGGCGACCTGCCGGTGGACGGAGGGGACTGGTCAGTCCCGGTTCTCCGCCTGGAACATCCAGCTCTGCTTCTCCAGATCGGCCGTGAGTCCGATGAGGAGGTCCTCGGTGACGACGTCCACCGGGCCGATCTCGACGATGCGTCGACGCAGTCTCCCGGTCACTGCCGACAGCGCGTGCGCCAGGGCCTCGACGGCGTCGCTGTCCTTGGTCCAGCCTGACGGGACGGCGGGCACCCCGCTGGTTCCCGCTATGGTCGCGGCCCGTCCGTCCGGGCTGACGCCCAAGGCGGCCGCACGCTCGGCCACCGTGTCGGCGTGGTTCCTGGCGATGGTGGCGGCCTCGTCGAGCTGGACGTGGACCGAGCGGAAGCGCGGGCCGTACAGGTTCCAGTGAGCCTGCTTGGCCACCAGGGACAGGTCGAGAAGGTCGGCCAAAGTCGCCTGCAGCGCCGCGCCCGCGGTCTCGCGATCGTGCTTCGTCGGAGCGTTGTTGATGACCGGCATGAAGTGCGGTCCTTTCGTGAGTGGCGCCGGCGTCCTGAGTGCGGCCGTCGGCGACTGCCGTTCGCAGAAACGTGCCGCGGCCCGTTCCTGTGGGGCGTGATGCCCCCGAAGCCAGGAACGGCGGGAGCCCCCCGCAGGTTCAGCTCGTCCGACATGTGATCCCGGATCGAGCGTGCGGGGCCCGGCCGGAGGTCGCCGTTCCCCGGCTCGGTCCCCTCCACGCAGCGCCCGCACGGCGTGGAAGGCACGGCTCCGGACGGTGCCGACCAGTGCGCCGAGGTGCTCGGCCGCTCGGGCGACGCCGCGTTCCGGGTCACGCACGAGGCAGACGACGGATCGCTGCTGCTCGATTCCCCTCTGCCTGCATCGGGCGCGTGAACGGCTGAGGGGGATCGCGACCGCCCTCGAAGCAAGGCGCTCACGCGGTGAACGGGGGTGCGCTTTTCCACGTTGCGCTGATTGGACGTGCATGTGTCCCTGCGATGCCGCCGTGCGCTACGGCCCCGGTGGCACCTCCCCCATCACGGAAGGAACAACTCAAGTGAAGCGCTTCATCACACGCCTCGCGGTGGTAGCGGCGGCCGGGGCCATGGCCGTCGTGCTGCCTGCCTCGTCGGCGTCCGCCATCAACCGCACCGATTGCAACGGACTGGGTCTCCTGTCGCTGCACAACGCGGGCGGCTCCCTCTGCTTCGCCAACGCGGGCGTGCAGAGCGTGGCGATCTACGGCGTGGACCAGATCTGGACCGGCGACAACAAGGTCACCTTGGAGTACGTGCCGAGGCTGGGCGCGCCTGCGACCAGCGCGACCGTGGAGAAGTGGCATTTCGGCAATGTTCCCGGCGAACCCATCCACAAGATCACGAAGATCAGGATCTGGTAGGCCCTCCGGCGCGAACGAGGTGACAGCGGGTCCTCGTCGGCGATGACGTCGCCGCGCCGGGTCCTTCGAGCCCTTGCGGCGTCGCCTCTCCAGGGCGGAGGCCGTGGCGGCGATGTACGTCGTACGGCTCGGGCTGCGGCGGCTCCGGTGGAGAACCCGCCGGGGCCGCCGGCCGGCGACACCCCGAGCGACACGAGCGCGGGCCTGGCGTCCGATCGGCGGGGAGCCGCACGACGGCGGTGGCACATCACGACGGTCCGCACGGAGGTGACGGTGTCCACGGCTGAACCGATGGGGGTGCGGACTCGCGCGCGGGTCCGTGGCCGTTCAGGGTGCGGTACGGGTGCCGAGCTCGGCGGCGGCGTCGGCGTAGTCGATGAGCATGCGGGCGAATTCGAGGCGTCTGGCCCGGGGCCAGTCATGCGTGATGTGCTCGAAGGCCTGTCGGTGCTGACTGCCGAAGCGGTCGCGCAGGGCGGCGCCCGCGGGTGTGAGGTGGAGCACGGTGCGGCGGCCGTCGCGCTGGGACGCGGCGCGTACGAGAAGGCCTGCGGCGATGCAGTCGCTCACCATCCGGCTGGCGACGGAGGAGTCGACGGTGAGCTGGTGCGCGACGCCACCGACGGTCATTTCACCGTCGGCCTCGTCGACGATGTTGATGACCTGATTGCGGGCCATGTCCTTGCGCGTGACGGGCGGATCGACGTCCACCAGCGCGGTGCGGCGGCGCAGTCGGGCAAACGCCGCACCGACCGCGTTCAGTAGCGCGTCGTCCTGGGTCTCGTTTCCGCTGCTCACACTCGACAGCCTAGCTCCAGGTCACTGCGAAACACAATTACATGCAATGATGCACGCATCTGCTTTTCGCAGGAGATTGGTGGGGCCGGCAGCAACCGGTGCCCGCTCCGGACGCACGACGACAGGAGACAGCCATGAGAAGCACGGCCATCATCAACGCGCGGGTTTTCGACGGCGACAGGACGCTGGAGGCGAGCACCGTCGTCCTCGACGCCACCGGGATTCTCGCGGTCGGCGGGCAGGCGCCCGCAGGAGCCGAGATCGTGGATGCGCGGGGCGGAACGCTGCTGCCCGGCCTGATCGACGCCCACGTCCACACCAATGCGGAGTCCCTGGCTTTGGCCCTGCGGTTCGGGGTGACGACCGAGCTGGAGATGCAGGGGACGAACACCGCCGACAACCGTGCGCACATCACCGGTGACGATGCCCTGGCGGACGTGCGCTCCTCCGGATTCGGCATCACCCCTCCCGGCGGCCACCCCAGCGAACTGTTCCCCGAGGGTTTCCGTCCCGGCCCGCCGCCCGGTGCTGCCCGGCCGGCCGGACCGGCGCCGCTGATGCCGTTCTCGAGCACTCCCGAGCAGGCCGTCGGATTCATCCCGCAACTGATCGAACGCGGCTCGGACTACATCAAGTTCATGGTCGACGACGGCTCGGTCGAAGGCCACCCCGGCCTGCCGATGCTCGACGCGGCCACCCTGAACGCAGGCGTCGCCGAGGCCAAGCGGCTCGGCATGCTCACCGTCGCCCACACACTGACGATCGACGCGACCCGCATGGCGATCGAGGCCGGCATCGACGGCCTGGTCCACCTGTTCATGGACGGTCCGCACACCGACGAGATCATCACGCTGATCCGGGATTCGGGAGCCTTCGTCGTGCCCTGCGTCGTGCTGGACGCCTCGATGATGGGCATCAGCGGTGACGAGCTGGCCGATGACCCTCGGGTGGCGTCGCGCCTCGACGAGGCCTGGACGAAGACGCTGCGCAGCAGCTTCAACCACTACCCCCAGGGCAAAATCACCGACGTGCTGGGGTCCGTGCGCGCGCTGCACGAAGCCGGTGTCGACATCCTTGCCGGGACCGATGTGTCCATGGCGATGCCGTTTCTGGGCGGACTCGCCCACGGTGCCAGTGTCCACCACGAGCTGCAGTACCTCGTGCGGGCCGGCCTCACCCCGGTACAGGCCCTGCGCGCGGCCACCTCCACCACCGCCCGGCGCTTCGCCCTGACCGACCGCGGCCGCATCGCCGAAGGTCTGCGCGCCGACCTGCTCCTGGTCGACGGCGACCCCACCACTACGATCAGCGACACCCTCAACACCCGGGCCGTGTGGCGCCGCGGCACTCGGCTCGAAAGCTGACCTCCGGCTGTCGCCCACCGCCCCGTGCCGCCGACGCGAATCCACCGACCGGGCCGCCCTGCCGTGAGGCAGAACCAGCAGGGGACCGCCGCAGCGGGCGGGCGGTCCCGGGGGCATGGGTGACGGGGCGGACCCCGTCGCGGGGTACCCGCGTCCGTACGTCACCCGGGCCGTCGGGAGAGCTCCGGCAGGCACGCGGCTCGGGGCGGGCTACACCCCCAGGATCCCCTGCTTCTCCAACGCCTTGCGCAACGCACGTACGGCATAGAACGCACGGCTCTTGACGGTGCCGGGCGGTATGCCGAGGTGCTCGGCAGCCTGATTCACGCTGCATTCCAGGAAGTACATGAGGCGGATGACGGTTTGCTGCTGCTCGTTCAGCTCCCCCAGGGCCTGCACCACCACGTGGGAGTTGATCGTGGCTGCCGTGCTGTCGCTGGATGTGTCCAGCTCCTCCACGGGCATGAGCTCCAGCGGCCTGACCTGGCGCGCCCGGTAGTGGTCGATGACGAGGTTTCTGACCACGGTGAACAACCAGGGTCTGAGGCGTTCGTTGCGGCTCCCAAGGAAGCGGGCGTGTTTCCAGGCGCGGGCCGCGGTCTCCTGGAAGATGTCCTCGCCCTTGTGCCAGTCACCGTCCAGCAGCCGCGTGGCGTATCGGACGAGCAGAGAGCCGTACTGGTCGTAGATGTCCTTGATGAAGGCGTCGCAGTCGGCGTCCGACGGGGGGTGCCGGGTCTGCGACGAGGCCGGAACGAGGGCAGTGGTCTCCGTTTCCATGATCCCGTTCATGAGTGATGCCCCATCCTGTTCGAGTGTTCCGTGGCGTGCGGAGGGAAGGACGTCGGCCATCAGGTGGCGAGGAAGTCGATCAGAGCGGCGTTGACCTCGGCTGCGTGGGTGAGCAGCAGCCCGTGCGGAGCACCGTCGATCTCGACGTAGCGCGCGTCGGGCAGGCGGCGGCGGAACTCGCGGGCGGTGGCGTCGATCGGCAGGATGCGGTCGGCGGTCCCGTGCAGGATCAGCGACGGCACGTCGATGCGCTCCACGTCGGCCCGGAAGTCCGTCAGCCATGCCGGGACACACGCGTACGCCGCCATGGGCGCCGAGCCGATGGCGGTGGCCCAGTTCGCCCGCAGCGCGGCTTCGCTGAGCCGCGTCCCGAGCGTCTCGTCGGTGTTGAAGAAGTCGACGAAGAAGCTCTCGTACCAGGCGTAGCGGTCGGCCTCCGCCTGCTCCGCGATGCCGTCGAAGACGCTCTGCGGCACACCGGCGGGGTTGTCCGGCGTCTGCAGGAGGAACGGCTGGAGCGAACCGAGGAACGCCGCCTTCGCCACCCGCCGCGAGCCGTGGACGCCGAGGTAGCGGGCGACCTCGCCCGAGCCCATCGAGAACCCGACGAGAACCACGTCCCGCAGGTCGAGGTGCGTCAGGACGGTGTCCAGATCGGCGGCGAAGGTGTCGTAGTCGTAGCCCGTCGTGGGCTTGCTCGACCGGCCGAAGCCGCGGCGGTCGTAGGTGATGACGCGGTAGCCGGCCTTGACCAGCGCATCGGTCTGCTTCTCCCACGACTGACCGTCCAGCGGGTAGCCGTGGATCAGGACGACCGGCTGCCCTGCCCCGTGGTCCTCGTAGGAGAGCTCGATGCTGGTCGAGCCCTCGACTCCGACGGTGATGGTCCCCATGGTGTGCCCTCCCGCCCGTCCGCCGTGTGCGAACCGGGCATGGCGCAAACCTAGGAAACAAGCAGGGGGAACCGCGTCCGTCGGACTACGTCTTCGGCGTACGTCATGACGCCGCGTCTTCGGCGTACGTCATCGTGCCGCGTCTTCGGCGTACGTCATCGTGCCGCCTCTTCGGCGTACGTCATCGTGCCGCGTCTTCGGCGTACGTCATCGTGCCGCCCAGCACCGCGGCGAGCTCGCCGCGGGACGTCACCCCCAGTTTGGGGAACATCCGCTGGAGATGGGTGCTCACCGTCCTGGGTGAGACGTACAACCGCTCACCGATCTCCCGGTTCGTCAGACCCTGCGCGGCGAGCTGGGCGACATGCAGCTCGGTGGAGGTCAGCTGGTCCACCGCGGCCGGATCCTGGCGAGGGGACGACGCGCCCGCGGCGCGCAGCTCCTGACGTGTCCGCTCCGCCCATGCCGACGCGCCGAGGGCGTCGAAGATCTCGCGCGCGGCCTGGAGGGAGGCCCGGGACTCCGCGGGCCGCCGGTGCCGCCGCAGCCACTCGCCGAGGGCGAGGCACGCACGCGCCCGCTCGAACGGCCATTCCGTGGGGACGGCGTCGAGGGCCGCTCTGTAGAGCGGCTCGGCGGCATCCTGCGGGCTGAGCAGGGCCCGGCCCAGTCGCAATCCGCAGAGCAGGGCGGGCGAAGAGGTTGTTTCCCCGAGCGGGGTCAGCTCCCGCACAAGGTTGCGCGCCACCTCCGGGGATTCGCTGCGCACGGCCGCCTCGACCAGTTCCGCGACCGCGTAGAAGCGCAACCAGGGATGGAAGGCGGAGTCGGCCGGGTCGAAGACACGGAGCAGGTGCCCGTACGCGTCGCCGTAGCGTCCCTGGCAGAGGGCCGCCTGCCCGCGGGCCGTCTGCAGGATGGCCAGTACCGGGCGCCCTCCGCTGGGAAGGGCCGCGCGCTCGGCTTCCGCCGCCCACGCCTCCGACGCCGGGTCGCCGCTGACGGCTGCCAGCTGCGCGCGGATGGCGTTCACCATCGCGTGCACGAGAGGCTGACCGGTCTCGCGGGCCAGTGACGCGGCCTCCTCCGCGGCGAGGTAACCAGCGCGGACGTCACCCAGCCGTGCCGCGCCCCCTGCCTGGACGCAGAGGGCGCGGGCCAGCATCGACAGCCTGCCTTGCGCTCGCAGGGCGTCCAGCGACCTCGTCGTCAACCGGCTGGCCAGGGCGGGAGCACCCACCGTCACGGCGGCGCCCCCCAGGAGCTGGTCTCCCTCCGCGTTCTCGGACGAGCGCTCCATCTGCCCCGTCAGGTCTTCCATGACCGTGCCCCCGCGCTCCACCGGGGCGGAGTACGCCCGCAGAGCGACCAGATCGGCGTTGTCGGCGTCCACGGGCATCCGGTCGGCGGCGGCGGCGACCCGCTCGCGGGCGGCCGGCCCCGGCTCTCCCCAGAAGCATTGCAGGACCGCCCCCCACAGCATGCGCAGGCCCAGTGCCGGTTCGCCTCCGGCGGTGATCTCGACCGCCAGCTCGGCCAGTTCGGCGGTCGCGGCGCCCTCGCCCCGTGTCCCCTCGGCCAGAGCGATGCTGACCCAGGCCGCGCGGCCCCGGTCCCGGACCGAAAGGTCCAGTGAGCGCGCCTGGGCCAGCAGAAGTGCCGCGACCTCTCCTTGGCCCGACTCGAGCGCGAGCTCCGCCGCCCGGAGCAGCCGGTCTGCCCGCGCGGACGGGTCCTTCGTCAGCTCCGTCGCCCGCATCAGCGCGGCAAGGGCGGCGGCGACACCGCCTCGCCGCAGGGCTCTGCCTGCGGTGGAGTCCAGATCCCGTGCTACTCGTTCGTCGGCCCCCGCGGTGGCGGCGGCACGGTGCCATGCCTGTCGATCGGGCTGCCCTTGGAGGGCGGCGGCCAGAGCGGCGTGTGCGGTCTGGCGTTCCGCCGCGGTGGCGGCGTGGTACATGGCCGAGCGGATGAGCGGGTGCCTGAAGGCCAGCCCCTGGGCTTCCACCAGACCCGCGTCGATCGCTGCCTGAAGAGCGGTGACCTCGACCACCGTTCCGAGCATCCGGGTCGCCGCGGCGAGGCACTCGTCCATCGTTCCGTCACCGTTGAGGGCCGAGAGGAGCAGAACCGTATGGGTGTCGGCCGGAAGGCGAGAAACCCGCGCCGTGAAGGTCCTCTCCAGCCGTGCGGTGAGCGGCAACGGACCCGGGGTGAGCGCATAGGCCCCGCCGACCGACTGCAGGGCGACCGGCAGCTCGGTCAGCGCCAGCGGGTTTCCGGCGGACTCCTCCAGCAGCCGCCGCCTGACCTGCTGTCCCAGGCCGGGGGCCACCGCGTCCAGCACCTCGCCCGACACCTCGTCCGTCAGCGGCCCCAGGTGCAGCACAGGCAGGCCGGCGCTGCTGAGGCGGTCGTCAAGACGCCGGGTGACGGCGACCAGGACGACGGGGTCGGACTCGATCCGCCGCGCCACGAACCCGAGCACGTCGAGGCTGGCAGGATCCATCCAGTGGGCGTCCTCGACGACCACCAGCAGCGGCGCCTCCGCTGCCGCGTCCGTCAGCAAGGTCAGCGCGGCCAGGCCGACAAGGTACAGATCGGGAACGGCCTCGTCGACGAGCCCGACGGCTGCCAGGAGCGCCGTCCGCTGGCGCTCCGGCAAGTCGTCGATTCCGTCGCGCAGTTGATGAACCAGCTGGTGCAGGCCGGCACAGGGCAGGTTCTCCTCCGACTGGACCCCCACAGCAGTGATCACATGGGTCCCGCCTCGCGCCGCCGCAGCCGCGGCCTCCGCGACCAGAGCCGATTTGCCGACCCCCGGCGCTCCGGTGATCACCGTCGCGCCGCCCGACCCGGCGGCCCCCTGCTCGACCAGGGCAGCCAGCGCGCGACGCTCCGTCTCGCGCCCCAGCAGCGCCCGCCTCTGCATGCCTCACTCCGATTCTCTGCGTCTCCCCGGCACCGGGGGCTCCGTCTCCCGCGAACCCGGCACCCCGGCGACATCTCCCCTGGCAGGCGCTCCGGAGGCGGGTCTGGACGCCATCCGCACCATGGTAGGCACGCCGCCGGCCGGAAACGACCGCGGTCCGCGCCCGGCCCGGTGGGCCGATCTCCTCGATCAGGCCGGCGGCGCCAGGACAGCCGTCGACGCCGTGGAGAGCCGGGCGATCGGACGGACCTACGGTAAGGACGAATGGTTCCACGCGGTCGGTTCGCACCACCGGAATGTGTGGGGCACGGTCACCGCCGGCGCGGGCGGTGCCCTCGATCCGGGCTGCGTTGCCGAAGAACAGGCTGCCGTCCGGGCGGACGGCGGGAACGCCTGGCGTCGTGGTGACCGCGTCGTGCAGGGCAGTGTCCTCGAAGAGCGGGGTTCCGGGTAGTCGGCCGAGCACCGAGGTCCACTTCGCATGCGCGGGCGATGAAGAGGATGAGCGAGAGGGCCACGGCGAGCAGTAGCCCTGACAGCAGGTCGAAGAGGAGTACGCCGGAGAGTGCGGTGAGCGTCAACCAACGGGCACGGCACGGAGAAGAGCGGACCGGCGGGAGAGCCGCCGTCCAGCTCAAGGGCTGCAGGGAGGCGACCGAGGACGTGCCGGATGCCGGGTTGCTGACCGGTTCCCGAGCGGTACAGGGCATGGACGCTCCGGTGGACCGGCACGCGCAACGTATGGATGCTCAGGTTCGGCCTGCGGGCCGCCAGACCCATGTGGGGAACGAGGGCGACTCCAGGCGCGGGTCAAGGAGCACGCCGCCCAACTGTGCCCGCCTCGGACGCCGTCAACTCCGCGCAGGCGAAGTCCGCTACCACCATGTCGGTAAGTGATCATTCCCGAGTTCGCGACGAGCACGCTCATGGAGCGGGTCGACCTCGAAAACGACGAGACCACCACACCAACTGAGCCGCCCGACGGGCTCTGCCGCACCCCAATGCCGCCGAAGGCTGAACCGCACGGCCCTCCGGAGGCGGATTGCGATCAGCCGCACGGGGATCTCCTCTGTACGTTATCGTGTACATCATGAAGACGATGAGTGTCACCGAGCTGCGCGCGGGCATCGCCGACGCCCTCGACGCGGTGGAGAACGACGCCGAGGAGCTGGTCATCACCCGGACTGGCCATGAGCCGATGGTCGTCGTCTCGCTCGCCGAGTACGAGGCACTGAAAGAGACCGATTACCTGCTGCGGTCGCCCGCGATGGCCGAGCGCCTGCGCAGGTCCATCGAGCAGGACCGGGCCGGCCAGGGTGCACTTCGCGAGCTGGTGGATCCCGATGACGAGGGCGGGCGGGGCGCCGCGTGAAGGTGCTGTTCGTCGAGGACGGCTGGAACGACTACCTGTGGTGGCAGGGGAACGACCGCAAAATACTGAAGCGCATCAACCAGCTGATCGCCGACATCGACCGGGGAGGCCACGAAGGAATCGGCAAACCCGAACCGCTGCGGAACGACCTCTCCGGCTACTGGTCGCGGCGCATCAACTCCGAGCACCGACTGGTGTACCGCATAGATGAGAACACCCTCATCCACGTGGTGGCGTGCCGCTTCCACTACGAACGGTGAACCAGGCCATACCCACGGGCCATGCCTCGGCTCCTGACAGCACCCGTCAGCCTTCGCAGGACGCAGGCACGGGCTCACGGTCCACGTGACCAGGGCGCGACCGTTCGCTCGGGGGCGTATCGGACGCTGAGCATGGTCGTGACCCCCTGCTCCACGATGACCTCGCGGGCATACGCGCCTGAGAGCGAGCACCGTCCCTACCCACCGCTGAGGTCAGGAATCCAGGCGACGCGCGCTCAGCCAGGCGACCGTCTCCGGGTCGCGGTGGTCGAAGAAGAGCTACGTGCCGGCTTCCGGGGTGGCGACGGCGTCCCTCTGGGCCTCGGTGAGCTCAAAGTCGAGGGCGTCGATGTTCTCCGGCGCCCGACGAGACCCCCCGTCAGCAGGAGGCGTTCGACAACCTCATGCACCAACACCCGCACCGGTCACACCGGTGAGGCCCACTCAGCGGCGGTCTCGCCTGACAGGACCCGGCTCGCCACCAGCAACATGGACCGGTAGGTGCGGCCGTGGGACCGCCCTCAACGCTCCCACGAACACGAGGGCGACAAAAGACCAGGTCACAGTCGTGCGATACCTGCTTGGAAAGACCGAAGCCTCACGTTCGCCGCACCTACGTGCGGCGAACGCTGCACGCGAAACGCCCCCGGAAAACGCGTCTCCCCAGGCCAGAACGATTCTGCCTGGGGACGCTGGGTGGGGCGGGTGGGACTCGAACCCACGGCCGACGGATTATGAGTCCGCTGCTCTAACCGGCTGAGCTACCGCCCCGTCTCGGCGTGGCGCGTACAAGTGTGCGCGCCGTCTGCCGCAGCATAGCCGGTCATACGATCTCTCGCTCCGGCTGGTCCACATCGCTTGATCATGAGGACCGCGCTGCGTGCTGCCCGGTTCCAGACGGCCGGAAAGCGACCCGAACGTGTCACGGGTGAGGCGGCGGAGGGGCTCCGGGCGGCCGGGGAGTGACGCGGCCCACAACGCGGAGTCAGCGCTAGGGAAGCGCCCTGGAAACGGGGTGGGCGTACAACGCGAAAGAGGACCCCGAGGGGTCCTCTTTCGTTGGCTCCCCCGACTGGACTCGAACCAGTAACCCTCCGGTTAACAGCCGAATGCTCTGCCAATTGAGCTACAGGGGACCGCGCTCCCCCGACTGGACTCGAACCAGTAACCTGCCGGTTAACAGCCGGCTGCTCTGCCAATTGAGCTACAGGGGATTGCTGCGTTGCCTCGAAATCGTACCTGCCTGGCTACTGCCGAGCGGCGCGCGTTCGCTGCGACACATACATTAGCGCAAGCAGGGGGGTGCTTCGCCAATCGGTACGTCCCGGGGTGATCTCGGGTGCCTCCGGGTAGGCGGGGAGCAGACGTCCCGCGCAGCGGGCGTCCCACGCAGAGAACGCCTCACGCAGCGAACGCAGAACGAAGGGTGACTGCCATGCGGTACCGGCTCACGTTCATCGCCGGCCTCGCTCTCGGCTACGTGCTCGGCACGCGGGCCGGCCGGGAGCGCTACGAGCAGCTGAAGAAGTCCGCCCGCCAGGTCGCCGAGAACCCCGCCGTGCGCAACACCGTGGAGTCCGCCGCGCAGAGCGGCCGGGAGTACGCGGGGAAGGCGTACCACTCGGTGAGCGAGATGGTCGGCGAGAAGGTCGAAGGCCGGGTGCCCGCCTCGGTGGCCGACCGGGTGCGGTCGCTCCGGGAGCGCGCCGGGCACAACGGCGTCGAGGACGACTGGGGCACCACCAACACCTGACCCGCCCCGCGTCCCACGGCCCGGCGCCTCAGGCCCCCGCACACCGCGGGGGCCTGAGGCGGTTGCGGGAAAGCCCGGGCGATGCGGCAGAATCCGTACATGGGCATAGTCGCCGGCTTGGACAGTTCCGCCGCCTTCACGCACATCGTCGTCTGCGACACGGACACGGGTGCCGTGCTGCGGGAGGGGTACGCCGCACATCCGGTCGAACCGAAGGCCGCGGAGGTGGATCCGCAGGCGTGGCTCCTCTCCCTCGGTGAGGCGGCCGCAGGCGGGCTGCTCGAAAACGTCGAGGCGATCGGGGTCGCCGCGCAGCAGCACGGGCTGGTGGCGCTGGACCGGCAGGGCACGCCCGTCCGTCCCGCGCTGGTGGGCAACGACCGGCGGGCGCAGGTCGCCGCGGCGGATCTGGTCGACGGGCTCGGCGGGCGGCAGGCCTGGGCCGAGGCGGTCGGGGCGGTGCCGCAGGCTTCGCAGCCGGTGGCGAAGCTGCGGTGGCTGGCGCGTACCGAGCCGGAGAACGCGCAGCGGGTGGCCTCCGTGCTCCAGCCGCACGACTGGCTGGTGTGGCAGTTGCTGGGCCGTCCCGCCCGGCGGACCACCGACCGGGGCGGCGCGTCCGGTACGGGGTACTGGTCGGCGCGCACCTCGTCCTACCGGCCCGACCTCGTGGAGCTCGCGCTCGGTCACCAGGCCGCGCTGCCCGAGGTCCTCGGCCCGTCCGACGCGGCCGGTACGACCCCCGAGGGGCTGCTGATCTCCGCCGGTACCGGCGAGACGATGGCGGCGGCGTTCGGGCTGGGGGTGGCGGCCGGGGACGCCGTGGTGTCGCTGGGGGCCTCCGGTTCCGTGATGGCGGTGCACCACGAGGCGCTGGCCGATCCGGGCGGGATGATCACCTCGTTCGCCGACGCCACCGGGATGCACCTGCCGGTGGTGCACACCTCCAACGCGGTACGGGCCCTGCGCGGGACCGCCGACATGCTCGGGCTCGACGGCGGGCCGGAGGAGCTGTCGGCGCTCGCGCTGAAGTCGACGCCCGGCTCATCGGGGCTCGTGCTCCTCCCGTACCTGGAAGGCGAGCGGACCCCGCAGCTGCCGCACGCGGCGGGCACGCTCTGCGGGCTGCGGCGCGAGTCGATGAAGCCGGAGCACCTGGCGCGGGCCGCGTTCGAGGGGATGCTCTGCTCGCTGGCCGACGCGCTCGACGTGCTGCGCCGGCGCGGGGTGCAGGTGCGGCGGGTGTTCCTGCTGGGCGCGGCGGCCGAACTGCCCGCCGTGCGGGCGATGGCGCCGGCGCTCTTCGGTACGCAGGTCGTCGTGCCGCAGCCCGCGCAGTACGCGGCGCTCGGCGCGGCCCGGCAGGCGGCGTGGGCGCTGGGGGTCTCGCGGGGCCGGCTCGACCCGGCCACTCCCCCGGCCTGGCAGGGTGCGGCGGCGCAGGTGCTGGAGCCGGGCGAGGAGCTGCCGGTGGGGCGGGCGGTGCGTCAGCAGTACGAGGCGACGCGCGACCAGATCCACCCGGGGGCGTTCGCGTCCGACGGAGCGGACGCGGAGGGCGGTACGGACTGACGGCTGGGGTGAGCCCCGCGTCCGCTTCTTGACCTCTGCTTGGGGAAATCCGTTCGTCCCTTCGGAGGGCGGCACGGCAAGATGGTTCGGCCTCTGCCGTCGCCGACCCGAGAGACACGCGTGCTCATAAAACTGCTCAGGTCCTTCCTGGGCCCCTACCGAAGGCCGATCCTGCTGCTGGTGTTCCTCCAGCTCCTGCAGACCTGCGCCTCGCTCTACCTGCCCAGCCTGAACGCCGACATCATCGACAACGGTGTCGTGAAGGGCGACACGGGCTACATCCTGGAGTACGGCGGCGTGATGATCGCCGTCAGTGTGGTCCAGGTCGTCTGCAACATCGGCGCCGTCTACTTCGGGGCGCGGACCGCTTCCTCGCTCGGCCGCGACCTGCGGGCGTCGGTCTTCGACCGGGTGCAGTCGTTCTCGGCCCGTGAGGTCGCCCGGTTCGGGGCGCCCTCGCTGATCACCCGTACGACCAACGACGTCCAGCAGATCCAGATGCTGGTCCTGATGAGCTTCACGCTGATGGTGTCCGCGCCGATCATGTGCGTCGGCGGGATCATCATGGCGCTCGGCCAGGACGTGCCGCTCTCCGCCGTGCTGCTGGCCGTGGTGCCGCTGCTGGGGATCGCGGTGAGCCTCATCGTCCGGAAGATGCGGCCGCTGTTCCGGACGATGCAGAAGCGGCTCGACACGGTGAACCGGGTGCTGCGCGAGCAGATCACCGGCAACCGCGTGATCCGCGCCTTCGTGCGCGACGGGTACGAGGTGAAGCGGTTCCGGGGTGCGAACACGGAGCTGACCGACGTGGCGGTGTCCACGGGCCGGCTGATGGCGCTGATGTTCCCGACCGTGATGACGGTGGTGAACGTGTCGTCGATCGCGGTGGTGTGGTTCGGTGCGCACCGGATCGACAGCGGCGGGATGCAGATCGGCGCGCTGACGGCGTTCCTGTCCTATCTGATGCAGATCGTCATGTCCGTCATGATGGCCACCTTCATGTTCATGATGGTGCCGCGCGCCGAGGTGTGCGCCGAGCGCATCGACGAGGTCCTGGAGACCGAGTCCAGCGTGGTGCCGCCCGTCGCCCCGGTGACGGAGCTGCGCCGGCACGGCCATCTGGAGCTGCGGGGTGCGGAGTTCCGCTACCCGGGCGCCGAGGAGCCGGTGCTGCGCGCGGTGGACCTGGTGGCGCGGCCCGGCGAGACGACGGCGATCATCGGGTCGACGGGCAGCGGGAAGTCGACGCTGCTGGGGCTGGTGCCGCGGCTGTTCGACGTGACGGAGGGCGAGGTCCTCGTCGACGGGACGGACGTGCGGACCCTCGATCCGGCGCTGCTGGCGAAAACGGTGAGCCTGGTCCCGCAGAAGCCGTATCTCTTCTCGGGGACGGTGGCGTCGAACCTGCGGTACGGGAACCCGGACGCGACCGACGAGGAGCTGTGGCACGCGCTGGAGGTGGCGCAGGCCAAGGAGTTCGTGGAGCGGCTGGACAACGGCCTGAACTCGGCGATCGCGCAGGGCGGCACCAATGTCTCCGGCGGTCAGCGGCAGCGTCTGGCCATCGCGCGGACGCTGGTGCGCAAGCCGGAGATCTATCTCTTCGACGACTCGTTCTCGGCGCTCGACTACGCGACGGACGCGGCGCTGCGCGCGGCGCTCGGGCGGGAGACGGCGGGGGCGACGGTGGTGATCGTCGCTCAGCGGGTGTCGACCATCCGCGAGGCCGACCGGATCCTCGTCCTGGACGAGGGCCGGCTCGTGGGCACGGGTACCCATCGCGAGCTGATGGACGGCAATGAGACGTACCGGGAGATCGTTCTCTCCCAGCTGACGGAAGCGGAGGCGGCGTAATGGCCGGGCCGGGCGGACGGATGATGGCCGGGGCGCCCGCGAGCAAGTCCGCGGACTTCAAGGGGTCGGCCAAGCGGTTGCTGGGGAGGTTCGGCACGGAGAAGTCCTCGCTGTACCTGATGCTCCTCGCGGGTGTGCTGAGCGTGGGTCTGTCGGTGGTGGGGCCGAAGATCCTGGGCACGGCGACGGACCTGATCTTCGGCGGGGTCATCGGGCGGAGCATGCCCGAGGGCGCCACGAAGGCGCAGGCGATCCAGGCGCTGCGGGACAAGGGCGACGGCGCGATGGCCGACCTGCTCTCCGGGGTGGACTTCACTCCGGGGCAGGGCATCGACTTCACCGCGGTGGGCCATGTGCTGCTGGCGGTGCTGGCGGTCTACGTCGGTGCCGGTCTGCTGATGCTGGTGTCGACGCGGCTGTCGATCCGGATGATCAACCGGGTGGTGTTCCGGCTCCGCGAGGATCTCCAGACGAAGCTGTCGCGGCTGCCGCTGTCGTACTTCGACCAGAAGCAGCGCGGTGAGGTGCTGAGCCGGGCGACGAACGACATCGACAACATCTCGCAGACGCTCCAGCAGACGATGGGGCAGCTGATCAACTCGCTGCTGACGATCGTCGGCGTGCTGGTGATGATGTTCTGGATCTCGCCGCTGCTGGCGCTGGTCGCGCTGATCACGGTGCCCCTGTCGGTGGTGGTGGCGTCGCGGGTGGGCAAGCGTTCGCAGCCGCACTTCGTGCAGCAGTGGAAGGTGACGGGCAAGCTCAACGCCCACATCGAGGAGATGTACACCGGGCACAGCCTGGTGAAGGTCTTCGGGCGCCAGGACGAGTCGGCGCAGCAGTTCGCCGAGGAGAACGAGGCGCTGCACGAGGCCGTGTTCAAGGCGCAGTTCAACAGCGGGATCATGCAGCCGCTGATGATGTTCGTGTCGAACCTGAACTACGTGCTGGTCGCCGTCGTCGGCGGGCTGCGGGTGGCGTCGGGTTCGCTGTCGATCGGTGACGTGCAGGCGTTCATCCAGTACTCGCGGCAGTTCTCGATGCCGCTGACGCAGGTCGCGTCGATGGCGAACCTGCTGCAGTCCGGTGTCGCGTCGGCCGAGCGGGTCTTCGAGCTGCTGGACGCCGACGAGCAGGAGACGGACCCGGTGGACGCGGAGCGTCCCGCCGAGCTGCTGGGCAGTGTGCGGCTGGAGAACGTGTCGTTCCGCTACGACCCGGAGAAGCCGCTCATCGAGGATCTGTCGCTGAGCGTGGAGCCGGGGCAGACGGTCGCCATCGTGGGGCCGACGGGGGCGGGCAAGACCACGCTGGTCAACCTGCTGATGCGGTTCTACGAGGTGACCGGCGGGCGGATCGTGCTGGACGGCGTGGACGTGGCGAGGATGTCGCGCGACGAGCTGCGGTCCGGGATAGGGATGGTCCTCCAGGACACCTGGCTGTTCGGCGGGTCGATCGCGGAGAACATCGCGTACGGCGCGGCGCGCGAGGTCACCCGGGAGGAGATCGAGGAGGCGGCGCGCGCGGCCCACGCGGACCGGTTCGTCCGTACGCTCCCCGAGGGGTACGACACGGTCATCGACGACGAGGGCACCGGTGTCAGCGCGGGCGAGAAGCAGCTGATCACCATCGCGCGGGCGTTTCTGTCCGACCCGGTGATCCTCGTCCTCGACGAGGCGACCAGCTCGGTGGACACCCGTACCGAGGTGCTGATCCAGAAGGCGATGGCACGTCTCGCGCACGGGCGGACCAGTTTCGTGATCGCGCACCGGCTCTCCACGATCCGGGACGCCGACGTGATCCTGGTGATGGAGAACGGTTCGATCGTGGAGCAGGGTTCCCACGACGAGCTGCTGACGGCGAAGGGCGCGTACGCGCGCCTGTACGCGGCGCAGTTCGCCGAGGCGCTGGCCGAGGTCGACTGAGGGCCGTGCGGCGGCCGAAGGGCGCCCCCGGACGGTCCGCACGGCCGTCCGGGGGCGCCCTTCGGCGTTCGCGGGACCAGAGGGGCCGGGGGCCTCAGTCGAGGTAGCCGCGGAGCTGCCCGGCGTAGGCGTGGCCGCGGAGCCGCGCGAGGGTCTTGGCCTCGATCTGGCGGATGCGCTCGCGGGTCACGCCGAAGAGCGTGCCGATCTCCTCCAGGGTGCGGGAGCGTCCGTCGTCGAGGCCGTAGCGGAGCCGGACGACCCGGCGTTCGCGTTCGCCGAGGGTGGAGAGCACGGCTTCGAGGTGTTCGCGCAGCAGGAGGAAGGACGCCGACTCGGCGGGTGAGGCGGCGTCGCCGTCCTCGATGAGGTCGCCGAGGCAGGCGTCGTCCTCCTCGCCGACCGGGGCGTGCAGGGAGACGGGTTCCTGGGCGAGCCGCAGGACCTCGCGGACGCGTTCACCGCTGAGTTCGAGTTCGGCGCCGACCTCCTCGGCGGCGGGCTCGTAGCCGCGTTCCTGGAGCAGTCTGCGGCGTACCCGGACGACGCGGTTGATCTGCTCCACGACGTGGACCGGGACGCGGATGGTGCGGGCCTGGTCGGCGAGGGCGCGGGACATGGCCTGGCGGATCCACCAGGTCGCGTAGGTGGAGAACTTGTAGCCCCGGGTGTAGTCGAACTTCTCGACCGCCCGGATGAGCCCGACGTTCCCCTCCTGCACCAGGTCGAGCATGGTGAGGCCGCGTCCGACGTAGCGTTTGGCGACGGAGACGACGAGCCGGAGGTTGGCCTCGATGAGGCGGCGTTTGGCGGTGCGGCCGAGGACGACGATCAGGTCGAGGTCGTGGGCGAGCCGGGAGTCGGGGCTGGGGCCGGTGGTGAGGCGTTGCTCGGCGAAGAGCCCTGCTTCGACGCGGCGGGCCAGTTCCACCTCCTCGGCGGCGGTCAGCAGCGGGACGCGGCCGATCTCGCGGAGGTACTGGCGCAGCAGGTCCGAGCCGGCCCCGGTGCGGTCGGTGGTCCGGCCCGGGGGCGCGGCGGGTGCGGTCTCCTCGTCGTCCTGCTCCTCCAGCACGGCGTCGGGGGGCGCGGGCGGCCGGGCCCCGCTCTCCGGATGGTGCGCGGCCCTGCTCTGCGGGGGAATCGCGGGGCCGTACGCGGGGGTGTGCACGGGGGCGTGGTCCGTCGTACTCGTCACGGTCCGGGTCTGCACGGGGGCGACCTCCAGGTGATCGCTGCCGGAGCGCGGTGACGGGGGTCCGCCCTCGGTGGGCCGACGCGCTCCGATGACTCAGGCACCGCCGTCCAGTGTGGCGTACGGCACAACGCCGCCACGAGGGGCGTGCGGCGACTTTTTCGGTGCCGCCCTTCCGCGTGCGTGCCGGGGCGTGCCGGGTGTCAGAGCGCGGCGGGTGTCAGAGCGCGTCGGTGCCGTGGCTGCGGAGCGCCTGGGCGTACTGCTGGAGGACCCAGACCTCGTTCTGCGCGGCGGCGAGGTGGTCGGGGGCGACCTGGGAGCCGAGGCGGGCGAGGCTGCTGTTCACGTCGGCGATCCTGCGGTCCACGGCGCGCAGCCGGACCTGGACGAGCTGCATGCCCGCGTAGGTCTCGTCGATGGACTTGCCGTGGAAGACCTCGACGGCCAGCTCGGTGACGAGTTTGCGCACCGAGTCGTGCGGGGTGGCTTCGAGGACGGCGGCCAGGTAGTCGCGGGGTTCGGCGACGCCCTGTTCGGCGCCGCCCGCCTCGGCGATGCACTCGCGCACCGCCGCGTAGGGCGGGGCGGTGAACTCGTCGGAGCCGTACGCGTCGAAGGCGGGCGAGACGAGGGCGGGCTTCTGGAGGGCCAGCTTGAGGAGCTCGCGTTCGGTGCGGTGGGCGGGGCTGCGGAGGTTGAGCGCGGGGCCGGAGGGGGTGATGGAGACGGGCGCGACGTCCTGGTGCCGGCCACCGGGACGGGCCTGCTTGCCGCCGTTGCCCTGGCGTCCGCCGTCGCCGCCCCGGCCGCGCGCCCACTGGGCGAGCTGGTGGACGCGGTGGACGACGTACTCCTGGTCGAGGATGCCGACGAGCCCGGCGAGCTGGACGGCCACCTCGCGCTGGACGCTGCTGGTCTTGATCTTCGCGACGACGGGCGCGGCCTCGTCCAGGGCGGCGGCGCGGCCGGCCGGGGTCTCCAGGTCGTAGCGTCCGACGATCTGGCGGAGCGCGAACTCGAAGAGCGGGGTGCGGGGCTCGACCAGGTCGCGGACGGCGTCGTCGCCCTTGACCAGGCGCAGGTCGCACGGGTCCATGTTGTCGGGCGCGATGGCGATGTACGTCTCGGCGGCGAACTTCTGGTCGTCCTCGAAGGCGCGCAGGGCGGCCTTCTGGCCGGCCGCGTCGCCGTCGAAGGTGAAGATCACCCGGGCGCTGCCGTTGTCCATCAGGAGGCGGCGCAGGATCTTGATGTGGTCGTTGCCGAAGGCGGTGCCACAGGTGGCGATGGCGGTGGTGACGCCGGCCAGGTGGCAGGCCATGACGTCGGTGTAGCCCTCGACGACGACGGCCCGGCTGGCCTTGGCGATGTCCTTCTTGGCGAGGTCGATGCCGTAGAGGACCTGCGACTTCTTGTAGACCGGGGTCTCGGGGGTGTTCAGGTACTTCGGGCCGTTGTCGTCGTCGCGGAGCTTGCGCGCGCCGAAGCCGACGATCTCCCCGGCGGTGTCGCTGATGGGCCACATCAGCCGGCCCCGGAACCGGTCGATCGGGCCGCGCCGGCCGTCCTGGGAGAGGCCGGAGGTGATGAGTTCCTTGTCGCTGAAGCCCTTGCCGCGCAGGTAGCGGGTGAGGTGGTCCCATCCTGCGGGGCTGTAGCCGACGCCGAAGTGGGCGGCGGCGGCCTGGTCGAAGCCTCGCTCCGCGAGGAACTTCCGGCCGATCTCGGCCTCGGGTCCGTCGAGCTGCTCGACGTAGAACTTCGCGGCGGCCTGGTGGGCCTCGATCAGCCGGATGCGTTCGCCGCGCTGGTGGGAGGGGTTGTAGCCGCCCTCCTCGTAGCGCAGGGTGATGCCCGCTTTCGCGGCGAGGCGCTCGACCGTCTCGGAGAAGGTGAGGTGGTCGATCTTCATCACGAACGCGAGGGTGTCGCCGCCCTCCTGGCAGCCGAAGCAGTGGAACAGGCCCTTGGAGGGACTGACCTGGAAGGAGGGGGACTTCTCGTCGTGGAAGGGGCAGAGTCCCTTGAGGTTTCCGCCGCCCGCGTTCTTGAGCTGGAGGTATTCGGACACGACGGAGTCGATCGGGACCGCGTCCCGTACCGCCTTCACGTCGTCGTCATTGATCCTGCCAGCCACGGGTGAAGTCTACGGGGGCGCGAGGGGTTGCTGCCCTGGCCGGGAGGCGGCGGGCGGGAGCGCGCACGTGCGCCGGGTGGTTGCCGGTGGCATGTCCCGTACACAGAGGTGCGGACGCAGCTTCGTGTACGGGACGGGGCCCGGCGTACGGAACGGGGGTACGGAAGGCTCAGAGCAGGGATTCGAGCGGCACCGAGGGGTCGGCCAGGGCGTCCGGGTCGAGCTGGGAGCGGGCGGTGATCAGCGCCTGGACGGTCTCCGTGACGTCCCACACATTGACGTTCATCCCGGCCAGCACGCGGCGGTCCCGCAGCCAGAAGGCGAGGAACTCGCGCTTGCGGGCGTCGCCCCGGATGACGACCTGGTCGTAGCTGCCGGGCGGCGCCCACCCCGAGTACTCGAGGCCCAGGTCGTACTGGTCGGAGAAGAAGTACGGCACCCGGTCGTAGGTCACCTCCTGCCCGAGCATCGCGCGGGCGGCTGCCGGGCCGCCGTTCAGCGCGTTGGCCCAGTGCTCGACGCGCAGCCGGGTGCCGAAGAGCGGGTGCTCGACCGAGGCGACGTCCCCGGCGGCGTAGATGTGCGGGTCGGAGGTGCGCAGCGAGGCGTCCACGGCGATGCCGCCGCCGTGCGCCCGGTCGGCCAGTTCCAGCCCGGCGGCCTCGGCGAGGGCGGTGCGCGGAGCGGCGCCGATCGCGGCGAGCACGTGGTGGGCCGGGTGCTCCTCGCCGTCGTCGGTGCGCGCGGCGAGCACCACGCCGTCCTGGCCGACGATCTCGGTGAGGTGGGCGCCGAAGTGGAAGCGGACGCCGTGGTCGCTGTGCAGGTCGGTGAAGATCTGGCCCAGTTCGGGGCCGACGACTCCGTGCAGCGGGGTCGGTTCGGGCTCGACGACGGTGACCTCGGCGCCGTAGCCGCGGGCCGCCGCCGCGACCTCCAGGCCGATCCAGCCGGCCCCGGCGATCACCAGGTGGCCGTTGTCCCGCCCGAGGGCGGAGAGGACCCCGCGCAGCCGGTCGGCGTGGGCGAGGCGGCGCAGGTGGTGGACGCCGACCAGGTCGGTGCCCGGGACGGGCAGGCGGCGCGGTTCGGAGCCGGTGGCGAGGAGCAACTTGTCGTAGTGGATCACGGTGTTGTCGCCGAGCTGGACGGAACGGGCGTACCGGTCGACGGAGGTGACCGGCTGGCCGAGGTGGAGTTCCACGTCGGCGCCCGCGTACCACGCCTTCTCCTGGACGAACACGCTGTCGCGGTCCGCCTTTCCGGCGAGGTACCCCTTGGAGAGCGGGGGCCGCTCGTAGGGGTGGTCGAGTTCGTCGCCGATCAGGATCACCCGGCCGTCGAACCCCTGCGAGCGGAGCTCCTCGGCCGCCTTCGCGCCGGCCAGTCCTCCGCCGACGATGACGAACGTCCTGTGTGCGTCCACCACTTGCTGCCTCCTCAGTGCGTACTGCGCGGCGCCCTCACCCTGCGAGCCTCCCGCACGGAGAGTGAGGGCGAAAGAGGGTGTGCCCCTCATGGCGCATGTCCCATGGTTGCGCGCCCGGCTGTGTGCCAGCACATCATCCGCCCCGCCGCCGGGGGCGGTCGCCGCGCCCCGCAGGTCACGACGCGTCAGGAGTGGGGCCGGGTCGTCGCGTTCGGGTCGGGCGGGGTCGCGCGTCCGGGCCGGGCCGGGCCCGCGTGGCCGGCGCGGTCCGGACGCGCGGCCCCGCGCGGCAGCCCTCAGGTCAGGTACGTGTGCAGGGAGCGGGCCGAGGCGTCGGTGAGGGCGGCGATCTGGTCCACCAGGACACGTTTGCGGGCCCGGTCGTCGGGCGCGCTCTCGAACAGGGCGCGGAACTGGGGTTCCAGGCCTTCCGGTGCCCGGGCGGTGAGCGCGGCGGCGAGTTCGGCGATGACGACGCGCTGGTCGGCGCGGATCGCCTCCTGTTCGGTGCGCTGCATGACGTACCGGACGGCGACGGCCTTGAGCACCGCGCACTCGGCGCGGACCTCGCGGGGGACGACGAGTTCGGCTCCGTACCGGGTGAGCCGGCCGGGGCCGTGGACCTCGCGGGTCGCGGTCTCGGCGGCCTGGCAGAACCGGCCGATGAGCTGGCTGGTGGCGTCCTTCAGCCGGGCCTGGGCCACGGCGGAGCCGTCGTAGGTGTGCGGCCACCACTCCTGGCCGGTGAGCCGGTCCAGTGCCGCCGCGAGCTCCTCGGGGTCGGTGTCCGGCGGGACGTACCGGCCGATGGCCGCCGCCCAGATCGCCTCCCGCTCGGCGGGGTCGTGCAGGCGGGCGGGGACGAAGTGGCCCGCGTGCAGGCCGTCCTCGAAGTCGTGGACGGAGTAGGCGACGTCGTCGGACCAGTCCATCACCTGGGCCTCGAAGCAGGTCCGGCCGGGCGGGGCGCCCTCGCGGGCCCAGGTGAAGACCGGCAGGTCGTCCTCGTACACCCCGAACTTGGCCGATTTCGGGTCGGTGGGGTGCCCGCCGCGCGGCCAGGGGTACTTGGTGGCGGCGTCGAGTGCGGCCCGCGAGAGGTTGAGGCCGACGCTGGACGGTTCGCCGGTGCGCGGGTCGCGGACGAACCGCTTCGGCTCCAGCCGGGTCAGCAGCCGCAACGACTGGGCGTTGCCCTCGAAGCCGCCGCAGTCGGCGGCGAACTCGTTGAGCGCCTGCTCGCCGTTGTGGCCGAACGGCGGGTGGCCCATGTCGTGCGCGAGGCAGGCCGTCTCCACCAGGTCAGGGTCGCAGCCGAGGACCGCCCCCAGCTCACGGCCGACCTGCGCGCACTCCAGGGAATGCGTGAGCCGGGTGCGCGGGCTGGCGTCCCAGCCGACGCCCCGGGTGCCGGGGGTGACGACCTGCGTCTTTCCGGCCAGTCTGCGCAGCGCGGCGGAGTGCAGCACCCGGGCGCGGTCGCGCTGGAAGGCGGTGCGCCCGGGGCGCTTGTCGGCCTCGGTGTCCCAGCGCGTGGTGTCGGAGGGGGTGTAGCCCGAGGGCGAGTCGGCGGCGGGGGCGGTGGGGCGCGGCGTCAAAGGCGCCGACGCGGCGGCCCGGTCCGTGCCGGGTGCGCCGGGGCCCTTGTCGTGTACGTCCCGGTCCGTGCCGTCGGTGTGCGGTGTCCCGTGGTGGTGTGTCCCGTGCGTACCGATCCCGTGTGTCCCGTCCATGGTTACGACCATAACGACCGTCTCGGACAACGGGCCGGGACGGATGCCGGGAATCTTCGTCCGGCCTGCGGCGCTCCGTCCGGACGTGCTGTCCCGCTCCGTGGTGATCGACACGCGGGCCGGTCCGTTCCTCCGCCGGAGGGCCGCGCGTCGCGGAAGGCGTCAGGCCGACGCGAGGAGCGGTTCGCCCACCGGAACCGCGCCCGCGCACGCCTGGTCGTAGCGGTGCAGCAGCAGTCGGACCATCGCGGGGTGGTCGCCGAGCGGGGCCGCCGCGATGCCGGGGGCGGCGTCCGCCGCCGCCGTCGCGAAGCGGCCGGGGGCGGTGAAGTACGAGGCCACGGCGGTGCGGTGGTACCCCCGGGCGGTGAGCGCGCGGACCGCTACGGACACGGTGGGCGTGGCGGCGGAGGCGTACGCGGGCACCACCGGCACCCCGCCCAGCCGCTCGGCGAGCAGCCGGGCGGTGCGCCGGGTGTCGGCGGCGGACTCGGGGTCGCGGGAACCGGCGGCGGCCAGCACCACGGCGCCCCCGCGCCCGGCCGTCCAGCCTGCTTCGACGAGCCGCCCGTGCAGCGCCTCCACCAGCAGCGGGTGGGGGCCGAGCGGGGCGGCGACGCGGGTACGGACGGCGGGTGCGGCGGCGGCGAGCGCGGGCAGGTCCTGCTTGACGTGGTAGCCCCGGCCGAGCAGGAGCGGCACGAGGACGGCGGAGCCGCCCGCGAGCCCGGCGAGCGTCTGCGGCAGCAGCGGTTCGTTCAGCTCGATGTGGCCGAGGCGGACGTCGAGGCCGGGCCGCTTCTCCCTTACTCGGTCCAGGAGTTGCGTCACGGTCCGGAGCGCCCGCGGGTCCCGGCTGCCGTGCGCCACGGCGACCAGGGCCGGGGAGCCGTGGGCCTCTTCGGGGGTGTGGCCCGTGGGGCGGGCGGAGTGCCGGGTGCGCTGCATGGGCCTGCGGGTTCCGTTCCGGGAGACGACGGCGGGGACGACGGGGCGCCGGGGTGCGGGGACGTCGCCAGGCCTGGTGCCGAGGAGCCCGTCTGTCGTCCTGGCACCAGCCTGCCGGGCGGAGGTTGCCGGCCCGTTGCGGCGAGGGCCCGGGGTGTTTGCGCCGTCCTCACGGGCGGGCACGGGCCGTTGTCAGCTCCCCGGCACGGGCGTGACAAGGGGGACGGGGGCCGCCGGGGCGACCGGGACGGCGTGGACGACCGGGGTGACCGTGAGCTCCTCCCCCGTGCCCGGGTCCCCCGCGCCGAGGGGCCCGTACAGCCGCTCCAGGACGACGCCGACCCCGTCCTCCTCGTGCGAGAGCGTGCGGTACGGGGCTGCGGCGAGGACGGTGGGGTGGGCGTTGGCCATGGCGTACCCGGCTCCGGCCCAGCGGAGGATGTCCAGGTCGTTGGGCATGTCACCGAAGGCGACGACGTCGGCGGCGGTGAGCCCGCGCTCCGCGCAGAGCAGCGACAGGGTGCCCGCCTTGGTGACTCCCCGGGCGCTGATCTCCAGCAGTCCGCGCCCGCCGGAGTGCGTGTACTGGGCGAGCCCGGGCGCCACCCGCTCGACCGTCGCGAGCAGGGTGTCGGCGTCGGTCCGGTCCGACCAGGCGAGCAGCTTGGCGAGCGGAATCCCGGTCTGCCAGAGCGCTTCCCGGGACGGGAGGACGGACTCGAAGGCGGGGTCGCCGGAGAAGCGCAGCAGGAAGGCGGGTTCGAAGTGGATGTGGCCCGCGGCCTCGATCCCGAAGGAGATCTCCGGCAGCTCCGCCGCGAGGAGGCCGGCCACCGTCCGGGCGGTGGGCAGGGCCAGCGGCCGGGAGGCGGTGACCGTGCGCGTGGCGATGTCGTAGACGACGGCGCCGTTGCTGCACACCGCCGTGCCGGTCAGCCCGGTCGTCCCGGCGAGCCGGTCCAGGTAGCGGGGCGGCCGGGCGGTGACCACGACGACCTCGGCACCGGCGTCCTGCGCGGCCCGCAGGGCGCGCAGGTTCCGCTCGGAGAGGCTGCCGTCACGTCGCAGGAGGGTGCCGTCGAGGTCGGTGGCGACCAGTCGTGGAAGCGTCATCGCACGATGCTACGGGGTGCTCCCGCCGCGAAACGTGCGAGGACCCGCCCCCGGTGAGGGGCGGGTCCTCGTCCCGGTGTGCACCGGGTGCGGGCCGGTCAGCGCGTCACTTCAGGGCGGGCGGAGCCGCCTTCACCGAGGTGCCCCACGTGGTGGGCTCGGTGCCGACCTCGTAGGTCAGCTCGCGGGTGTCACGGATGTCGTCCGTGGTCAGGTACGTCTTGGCGTACGAGCGGCCGTCGGCCTTCGCGGACTGGATGTAGCGCACCGAGTCCGAGGTGCCCGGAGCCTTCACGGTGAGCTTGCCGTTCGGGTAGTAGCGCTTGTCCAGCGTCAGGTCCACCCGCTCGAAGACGGGGGTGGAGAGGCCCCAGGTGTCGGTGCCCGGCTGGACCGGGAAGATCCCGATGGAGGAGAGGACGTTCCAGGCGGACATCGTGCCGAGGTCGTCGTTGCCCGTCATACCGGTCGGGGCGTCCGTGAAGAGGGTGAGCGCGGCGTGCACCACGTCGGTCGTCTTCCAGGGCTGGCCGGTCGAGAGGTAGGTGTACGGGGCGATCAGGTCGGGCTCGTTCTGCGGGTTGTACTTGTCCGCGTTGTAGTACGCGTACGGGCCGTTGACCCACGTCTCACGGGCGGTCTTCGCCGGGTCCTGGACCAGCTGGTCGTAGGCGAAGAAGGAGTCGAGACGGGCGTTGGCGGACTGGGTGCCGCCGATCAGGTCGACCATGCCGGGCAGGTCCTGGGGGACGAGCCACTGGTACTGCCACGAGGTGCCCTCGTGGAAGCCCACGCTCTGCGCCGGGTCGACCGGGCCGGTGAAGGCGCCGGAGGCGTCACGGGCGCGGAAGAAGCCGGTCGAACTGTCGAAGATCTTGCGGTAGTTCTGGGCCCGCTCGGTGTAGCGCGCGGCGTCGGCCTTGTGGCCGAGGTCCTTGGCCATCTGGCCGAGCATCGCGTCGGAGAGCGCGTACTCCAGGGTCGCGGAGGCGCCGTGGTCGTAGTCCGAGTCGCCGGGCTTCACGTGCGCGCGGTTCTCGATGTACGGGGCGAAGCCGTTGGCGAGGTACTCCTTGTTGGCCTCGCGGCCCACCGGAGCGGAGTCGGCGGGCGGCACGCCGTCCGCGTTCTTCTTCAGCGCCTTGTAGGCCTTCTCCTCGTATCCCTTGAGGAGGCCCTGCTGGTAGGCGTTGGTGAGGAACGGGGTGACCGGGTCACCGGTCATGATGTTCGTCTCGACCGTGCCGTAACCCCACTTGGGGAGCCAGCCGCTCTCTTCGTCGATCTTGATGACGGAGATCGCCATGTCGCGGGACTCGCGGGGCGCGAGCAGCGACAGCAGCTGGGCCTGGGTGCGGTAGGTGTCCCAGAGCGACCAGTTCTGGTAGTACGTGAAGCCCTTGGCCCGGTGGATCTTCTGGTCCCAGCCGGTGTAGCGGCCGTCCACGTCGCTGCCCACGTTGGGCGCGAGGAACGAGCGGTACAGCGAGGAGTAGAAGGTCCGGCGGACGGTCTCGCTGCCGCCCTGCGCCTTGACGTCGTCGAGGCGGTCCTCCCACGCGGCCTGCGCGGCCTTCGCGACGTGGTCGTAACTACGGCCGCCCTCGGAACGGAGGTTGAGGGCCGCGCCCTTGGCGTCCACGTAGGAGATCGCGGTCGTCGCCTCGACGGTGCGGTCCTTGGTGGTGTCGAACCGCAGGAAGGCGCCGTTGCGCTCACCGGCGGCGGTGGAGGACGTGGAGCCCTCGGTGACGACGTCGCCCTTCCACGTACCGGAGACCTTGAACGGCCGGTCGAAGCGGGTGATCGTGTACACCGTGTACGGCTTGGTGTCCTGGCAGAAGCCGCTGCCGGTGATGGCGGTGCGCACGGTGCGGCTGTCGAGGATCTCGACCTTGGTGCTCACCGTCTTGTGCAGCGACTGGCCCGCGTTGATCAGGACGTTGGCCTTGTCGGTGGCCGGGAAGGTGTAACGCTGCACACCTGTACGGGCGGTGGCGCTCAGCTCCGCCTCGATGCCGGATTTCAGGCCGACTGCGTACGTGCCGGGAGCGGCCTTCTCGTCGTCGTGGCTGAACTCCGCGGCGTAGACGGCGTTGTCCGTCGAGGTGATGTCGCCGGTCGTCGGAAGCACCGGGAGGTCACCGCCGAGGCCACAGCCCACACCGGAGATGTGCACGGTGGAGAAGCCCCGGATGTGGTTCTGGGTGTAGTCGTACCCGGTGTTGTGTCCGGTGTCGGGCGAGAACTGCACCATGCCGAACGGCACGGCCGCACCGGGGTAGGTGTTGCCCTCGTTCTCGGACCCGATGAACGGGTTGACGAGATCGGTGAGCCTGTCCTGACCGTGCCGGCCGGAGTCGGCCGCGGCCGGCGCGGCGACGGCTCCGCCGAGGAGCGCGGCCGTGGCGGCCGCCGTCCCCGCGCCACGCATCCAGTGGGTCCATCTCATGGAAAGAACGCCTCTTCCGACGTAGACAACGTTGTCATACCGCAGTGCGTGATCATTCTTGGCCCGTCTTCGTGTACTCGTCAAGGGTCGCGACACGGTGAACTCCCGGCGCCGCGGGCCGGGGGACTCCCGGCCACGAATCGACAACGAGGGCACAACGGAGGGGAGCACGAGGGTCGGCGAGGACTCCGTCCACATCGCCCCCTTGTCGGAGTTCGAGGCCACGGCGTGCGACGGCGTCTGAAATCCGGCTCCCCACGGATGCCCCACCCCCGAACCGGACAAGGCCGGTTGGCGTATCGCCCGCCCCTCGGAGCGGCCCGTAGGCTTCAGTCATGACCGCTCCTTCAGCCATGACTGCTCAGTGGTACGTCCTGATCGAGGAGGACACCCGCGAGACACGGCGGGCCGACGGCGTCGAACTGAGGCTGCATCACTGGACGTTGGTGGCCACTCACGCGGTGAGCGGCACGGAGGAGGCGGCTCGCGCGGTCGCCGAGGACGCGGCGCTGCACTACGTGCCGGGCATCCTGGCCCGCCACGCCCGGCCCGGGGACACCCCGGGCCGCAACGCCTTCCTCGCCGGCGACGGCTCCTGGCTGGTCCACGTCCGCCAGAACCGCCGCGCGTGCCACTTCCGCGTGAGCATCGCCCGTCTCATGCACACGCGCGAGGAGGGGCAGGCCCCGCCGAAATCGCTGAAGGAGAAGGTCCGTCACGCCCTGGACGGCCCCGAGCCGCCGCCGGTGCCGTGGACGCCCAAGGGGTGAGACCGTGCCGGACAGACCGGCGCGCGACCGCGGTCAGCGACCGTTGAGGACGTCGTCCACGACGGCGGACAGGCTGTCGTTCATGGGCAGTCGGGCCATCTGGCGGCGTTCGATGTAGCGGTCCACGAGCCGGGCGTACGAGAGGGAGACCCGGGAGTAGCGGTCGTAGACGGTGCCGGGGAAGTCGGTGACGTCGTGGAAGTGGGCGGTGAGGCGCAGGAACGTACGGTGAAGCCGGGTGCGGTGGCGTTCGTTCTCCCCTCCGTCCCGGCCGGGGCGGACGCCGAAGTTGGTCGGTTCCTTCACGCCGACGCCGTACTGGTCCTTGGAGATGTCCATGCCGAGGGTCTGGGCCACGCTTGCCGCGACGAAGGCCGCCCAGTCGCAGTCGTCGAAGGGCAGGCGGAAGTAGTAGGCGATCAGGTGCAGGACGGGCAGGGTCTCGGCCGCGTAGGTCCGCACGATACTCGCGCGCAGGACGTCCGGCTCACGGACGTACGCCTGGATGGCGTCGAGGTGGCCCGGCGGTGCCATGTCCGGTGCGGCGGTGGACCACTTCTCGTAGAACTGGATCCGTGCGCTGAACAGTGTCTCCTGGTAGGCGTGGGCGAGCCACCGTGCGTCGCGGTCGCCGCCGAGCGCCTTCACCCGGTCCAGCACCTCCCCCAGGCTCTCGTCCCCGATCCGGTGCACGCCGCCGGCCACGTCCTGCGGCGGGACGACGATGTCGTCCAGGACCGCCATCGACGCCACGGCCTTGGCGATCGCGTGCCACAGCGGATCCGGGCGGTAGCCGGCGAGCCACAGGGTGAGCCACTGCACGGCGTCCCGGACGATGTACCGGTGCACGCCCTCAAGTGACGTGTCGCCCTTGCGCGTGCAGATCAGCTCCGTCGGCCCGGCCATGCCCAGCCACGCGGCGAAGGCACGCCCCTGCGCAGTGCTCCGGTACGCCTCGTCGGTGGCGTCGAGCAGCGCGAGCCGGTCCCGGCGGCACTCACCCTCGATCTTCAGCAAGGCCGCCTTGTCCAGCGGCTCGGGCTCGTCCTCCGGGAGGAACCGGGTCAGTCCCCGCACCTGGGCGTCCCGCGCCCGCGCAGTGCCGAACAGGTCTGTCTCGCTCAGGTGGAACTCCAGCATCGACTCTCCTGGTCAGCTCGGTTCGCGCGGAGTGAGGGACATCGGCAGGGCATCGGGGTGGATCTGTGCGTCCGCCACCGCCCGGACCCTGTGCCCCGGGGCGGGGTGCAGATGACGGCGCGTGGTGACGGCGGAGAGCACGGCGAGCATCTCGGCCCACGCGAAGCCGTCGCCGATGCACTTCCTGTTGCCGGCGCCGAAGGGCAGGTAGGCGGCGCGCGGCAGGCTCTTCTCCGGCCGGGTCAGCCACCGGTCGGGGTCGAAGCGCAGGGGGTCGGGGAAGCAGGCGGGGTCGCGGTGGAGCGTCGCCGCGCTGTAGATCACCTCGGCCCCGCGCGGGATCTCGTACCGCCCGACGCGCACGGGCTCCAGCGCACGCCGCCCCATGAACCACAGGGGCTGGTACAGGCGCAGCACCTCCTGGACGAACCGCGTGGTGTACGGCAGGGCCGCGGGGGTGACGACGCCCGGCCCGGCGGCCCGCGCTTCGGCGTTCATCCGGTCGGCCATGTCCGGGTTGCGGGCGAGTACGTGCAGGGCCCACGACAGGGTGGTGGCCGTGGTCTCGACGCCGGCAACGAGGAGGGTGAGCATCTCGTCGCACGCTTCCTCGTCCGTCATGCCGCCCTCGTGCGCCAGCATGAGCGCGAGGACGCCGTGGCTCTCCGGGCTGCTGCGGGCCTGCCGTACGGCCGACTCGGCGAGCCGGCGCAGCGCCGCCGCCGAGGCCAGGAACTTCCGCCGCCCCGGAGTCGGTACGACGGCCAGCGCCGGCGGCAGGATGGTGGCCCGGAGGACCCCTTGCACGAGAACCCCGAGGTCATCGCTGACACGCGCGCCGAGATCCTCGATGGCCCGCCCGGTCTCCGAACCCTCGGCGAACGGGAAGAGGGCCGGCACCAGCATCGCGGCGGCCAACTCGCGCATCTCCCGCTCCATGGCCACCACCCGCCCCGTCGGCCAGCCGTCCACCCGCGTCCCGGCGACCTCCACGAACGTCTCCGTGTAACGGGCGACCCGCTCCCGGTGGAACGCCGGCTGCATGGCGCGCCGCTGCCGGAGATGAAAGGGGCCGTCGGACGTCGCCAGCCCGTTGCCCATGTACGGCCGGACCCGGTCGAACAGAGCGCCCTTGCTGAACTTCCCGCTCTGCACCACCAGGACGTCGTGGATGGCCTCGGGGGCGTTCAGTACGTAGAAGGAACGCCGCCCCAGCCTCATCTCCACGACGTCGCCGTGACCCCGCAGCCCTTGCAGGAACGCCGCCCGCCCCCGTGCCAGCTTGAGCAGATGCCCCACCACCGGGGATCCACCGGGTGCGAGTGGAACCTCGCCCGCCCCTGCCTCGTTCACTCCGAGCCCTCCTCGCCCCCAGGCATGCCCGAACACCGTAGCGATCACGAACCCCTGGGGACACAGGCGAATCAGCCGATCATCGGCGTCGTCCCTGTCCCGAATGCGCCACCACGCCGCTGTCAGGAGTCCGGGAGTTCCAGAAGTCCGGGCCCCGCGGCTCCGCACCCGGGAGAAGTCCCCCGGGCGCAGAACCCCCGAGCCCGCTCGTTCGTCCCTGGTGAGGGGGAGGGCCGCACGAGCGCCGTGCGCCGCTCATCGAGGGGAGTTCGATGCGACGACCGAGACTGACGGGAGCCCTGGTGCCGCCGAGGCTGCGGCGGGCCCTGCGGCCGAGCGTGTGGGTCGCACGGCTCCCGCGTACCCGGCGCGGTCAACGGCGGGCGCTGCAAGGGCTGATGGTGGCCTGCGCGGTGGCGCTGGCGCCGATGACCTGGATGTACACGTCGGCCGAGGCGCACGTACGCACCACCGCCGACGCGCCGGCCGAGGGCGTGGCCGTGGTGTTCGGGGCCGGTCTGTGGGACGGGAAGCCGACCCCGTACCTCGCCCACCGGCTGGACGCGGCGGCCGAGTTGTACCGGACCGGCAAGGTGCAGGTCCTCCTGGTGACCGGGGACAACAGCACGCGGGAGTACGACGAGCCGGACGCGATGCGGACCTACCTCACGGCGCACGGGGTGCCCGCCGCCCGCATCGTCAGCGACTACGCGGGCTTCGACTCGTGGGACTCCTGCGTGCGGGCGAAGAAGATCTTCGGGGTGGACCGCGCGGTCCTGGTGAGCCAGGGGTTCCACATCCGGCGCGCGGTCGCGCTCTGCCGGGCCGCCGGGATCGACGCGTACGGGGTCGGAGTGGACGAGCCGCACGACGTCACCTGGTTCTACGGCGGCGCCCGCGAGGTCTTCGCGGCGGGCAAGGCGGCCCTGGACGCCGTGCTCCGGCCCGACCCGCACTTCCTGGGCCACAAGGAGACCGGCGTCGCGGACGCCCTGGCGGCGGCGCGGGGGTGAGGGTGCGGCCTCGCGCGTGGACGGCCGGCCCGTGAGCGGGCTGTGACCGCCTCGGGCGCGACCGCCGAGGGCGGCGCATGAGGGCTCCCCCGGGCGGGCATCACCGCATCGTGAAGTCGACGGGGTGCGGACGGGGCGGGAACCGCGGGCGGCTGCCCGTCTGGTTGCGGTGGCTGGTCGCCCTCGCGGCCGGGTGGGGGGTCTTCGTCTGCGGTCAGCAGATCGCCGACGGGTACGCCGCGACCATGGACTACCGCGACGCGCCGCTCTGCGCGGCCGGTGGCGGGAACGGCGGTGGCAGCGGGAGCGCGGCCGGGGGTGGCGGTGACGAGGACGCGTGCGTGCGGCGCGAGGCGGGCACGGTGCGCGACAGCCGTACGGGCGAGCAGTGCAGCTACGACGGCAGCAGCGGGGGCGCCGGAGGCGGCACGACGACCTGCACGACGTACTACGACGTCAAGGTCGAACGGAATGCTCGCACCGACTGGTTGGCGGTGGACTCGGGAACGTACGACGAGGCCGGGGCGGGCGACCCCGCCGAAGTCCGCCTGTGGCAGGGCGAGATCGTGGGACTGCAGGTGCTCGGTCGCACGTACTCCTACGAACCGTCCTCGCAGAGCGGGGTCCTGTGGCAGCTGGCGGTGGGCTGCCTGGCCCTGGCGGTGGGCGCATGGGCGGTGCTGAGCGGACGCCTCTCCGAGCTGTTCGCCTTCCACAGTTTCGGCCTGCTCTTCGTGGCCTTCGGGACCGCGTGGCTCGCCTCCCTGGCCCTGTTCGGCGGGCATTGGCCGACCTGGGCGTTCGCGAGCGTGTGGACGGGGTTCGCGGTCTTCTGGACGGTGAGTGCCCGGCGGATGGGGTGATGGCCGGGAGCGGCCGGGCCCGTGTCTCCACCGCCCGCAGGGCCGCAGGGATGTCCGGCGGATCGTGAGTTGCTCGCGGTAGTCGTGTGGCGCGGAAGGAGAGAGGTTATGGTCCGGCCATGGGATCGACGGGGCAAGTTCCACGGAGCACTCGGGCCGCTGTGATCAGGACGCTGCTGCGGCGTCCGTGGCTCCTGGCCGGCTGGCTGCTGCTCGCCGTTTCGGCGGTCGGCGTTCAGAAGGTCGTTCCCCAGCCGTGGTCCGCCTGCGCCTATCCCGTCGCTCTGTTCGTCGCACTGGCGCTCGCCTCCTCGGCATCCCCGCGAAGGCCTTGAGAGGCGGCTCTGGGCGAGTCGGAGCCCGATCACTACCGCGGTGACCGTCCCGTGGAAGACGTGGGCCCGCTCTGTCGTAACGGGGCCAAGGGCTGCCCGTAAGCGATCATCACCCCGTCGCGGCCAGCGCCCCGCCCGGGGGCGACCGAGCCCTGATGACAGGAAGATCGCCCCCACGATCCTGAGGGGCCGTGCCCGACCGACCCTGTGCCGCCGTGCTCGCGCCGGCAGGACGGACCGGACTTCAGACGGCGGAAGTGAGAGAACTCGGCTCTCTGCGTGGGTCTTCCACGCGTCTGCGCGGTCAGCTGGGCCAGCACCCCGGCTCCGTACGTGATCCGGACTTCGAGCCGGTCAAGGCGATCCTCCGCGTGCATCGCGTGACCCCGTGATCCGCCGGAAAGCCACCTACACCTCCCAGGAGTGGCCCGAGGGGTGGTCGGTGAACAGGTCGCACGGGCCGCGCTGTTCGTCGTAGTGGGTGCATCGGAGCAGCACCACCCGGTACATCCGGCCGCCGGCGGTCCAGCGCACCCACACGGCGCCGCCGAGCCGGTCGTCGTCCCACAGGAGGTACGCGTGCTCGTCGAGGTGCTGTTCCCCGAGTACGCACCGAATGGGCCGTGGTTCAGCCGGGGTTCCGCCTCTGCGGGCTGCGCGCTGCGAGGCGGGGAGCAGGGCGACGGCGGTGCACTGCGACATGGGGCGCTTCCTCCGGGGGAAGCGCACGGAAGCGCTTCCCCTTCGTTCGTCGTTCCTCAGTTGGTGGATGCGGGACGGGCCTCGGCGGAGGCGGTACGGGCCGCCTCCACCGGCTCTTGGGCCGAGGCGGTACAGGCTGCGCCCGCCGGGTGTTCGGCCGCCTGGTGGCGCCTGCGCAGAACCCGGCAGTCGGTGGCGAGGCTCAGATCGCCCACCCGCTCGGCGTCCTCCTCGGCCCAGTCGAACTCCAGGCAGACGGAGCAGTCGGCCGCGTCAGGTCCGGGTGTGTGCCCGGCCTCGGCGGGTTCAGCGGGTTCAGGCGCGCACCCCGCCCCGGCGGGGGCGGTGACGCAGGGCTCACCATTCACAGCACCTCACCCCGACTCCGGGCATTGCAGCGCGCGTTGTCCGCCCGCAGCCGCTCCATGGGGTTCGCCGGCCGCACGTGTTCGGGTGCGGCCTCCCACTCGATTCCGCCGCCGACAGGCCGTATGGCCCAGTACGGGCCCGCGACTCCTCGGAACTCCCCGACACGGTCCTCATGACTGGTGTCCACCATGAGTGCGCCGGGGGTCGGAAGCGGTCCGCTGGGTCCCTGTTCCGCCGAAGTACCGGCGTCGGGTACGGACATGGGCAACTCCTCTCTGTAGTGATTCCGTCACCGTGGGCGCCCAGAGTCGCCTACACTCAGGTCTTGTTCAAGTTTTCTCCGGTGGAGGAAAAGCATGGTCAACATCCGTGATCTCGATCCGGACGAGTCCGCCAGCGCGTCATTCGGCGCGGAACTCCGCAGCACTCGCGAAGCCCAGGGACTGAAGCAGACAGAATTCGCCTTGCTCGCGGCATATTCCAACTCCCATATCTCGGCCGTCGAAACTGGTCGAAAATTGCCGACTTTGCGTTTCGCTCGCGCCGTGGACAAGGCCCTCCGCACAGGGACGAAGTTCGAACGGCTCTGCCGTGAAGTGCGGCATCAGACGATGCTGGAAGGGTTTCCCGAGTACGTGAGGTACGAGGGACACGCACGGGAGATCCGGCTGTTCGAGAGCGGGATCATCCCCGGCCTGCTTCAGACCCGCGCGTACGCCCGGGCTCTGGCCCAAGCAGCGGTCGACCGTGGCGTGATCACCCAGGAACAGGCTGCCGAGCGGGTGGACTTCCTCGCGGAGCGACAGGCGGCCATCGAACGGACTCCGCCGCCGGTCGTGCAAGTGGTGTTGGACGAGAGCTGCCTCCGCCGGGAGGTCGGCGGCCGCGAGGTCATGCTGGAGCAGTTCCAGCGGCTCATCGAGTTCGCTCGGCTGCCCCACACCACCTTGCAGGTGGTGCCGTACAGCGTCGGAGCCCGCCGCGCTTTCGACCTGCCCGTCCACCTGCTCACGCTCCCGGATCGCAGCATGATCGGCTATGCCGAGTCCCAGTTCCAGGGCCACTTGGACCGTGAAAGCCAGTTCGTGGACAGCGTGCTCGCGGCCTACTATCAGCTCCAGAACGAAGCGCTGTCACAGGCCGCCTCCGTGGCCATGATCGAGCAGGTACGAAAGGGAACCCCGTGACCGAGACCCCCGAGTTCCACAAGTCCTCCTACAGCAACAACGGTGGCGCTTGCGTCGAGATCGCCACCAACCTGGCGTCCACCCACGGCATCGTCCCCGTGCGCGACAGCAAGGACCTCAGCCGCCCCGCGCTGGACCTCGCCGCAGGCTCTTTCATGTCGTTTCTGTCAGCAGTCAAGTCGAGCGAGCTGTAAGCCGCCTGACGGCCCACCACGTACGGAACGGCATGCGGCCCTCTCGCGCTTGGCGTGAGAGGGCCGCATGCCGTTCCGTACCGCCGAGCCCCCTCCGGCCGGAGACCGGACAGTGGATTCACGCAACTCGGAGCGGGGAAGGTTAAGCGCTGCCGGGACCGCACCCGCAGCCCTGCGTTGGCACAGTTGCGAGAGGAATCGCCGTGACTACCGAATCCCTCCACTGGTTCAAGTCCTCCTACAGCTCCGACGGTGGCCAGTGCGTGGAGGTCGCCACCAACCTCGCCGCCACGCACGGCGCGGTCCCCGTACGCGACTCCAAGGACACCAGCGGCCCCGTCCTGGGCCTCTCCGCCGCCTCGTTCAGCGCGTTCGTGGCCGGCGTCAAGGCCGGAGAGTTCAGCGCCATCTGACCAGTCGGTCGACCCACTGCAGACGTAGCCCCCATCGCGCAGAGCACGATGGGGGCTACTGCTGTGGAGAGGTGACCCGCAGGTGTTCCGTGGCAGGCGGGCGGCAGGCGGGCGTCAGAGGAAGATCAGCGGAACGCGCTTCTCGATGCAGAGCCGCAGGACGCCCTCGACGGGCGGAGCACACGGGCTTTGACCACACGGGGCCCGCGGCCGGCACGGGCCCTCAGCGGTGGCCGGCCCCCAGCGGGTTTCCGGCCTTGCGGACGACCTTGGCGATCCAGGCCATGGCCTCGGGTACGTCGTAGTTGCCGGCGTGCGGCTGGTTCCAGGCGAGCCGGTAGTCGACGTCCTTGACCTGTTGGTCCGCTTCGAGCGCCCGGTCGAGGTTGAGCGAGACGATGAACGAGGTGTCCCGGTCGCGGGTACCGGCGCGGACGTACCAGTTGGCGGCGGTGTCGGCGCCGGTGCCGATGAAGTCCATCGGGTCGATGAGGTGGATCTGGTCGTCCACGGTGGTGGTGCGCTCGGCGGTGTACTGGTCCCAGGTGAGGCCGGTGTCGTCGATGCCGCTGCCGTCGCCGGGGACGTCGTTGTGGTCCCAGCTGTACTCGGTGTAGTTCATGTACTTCTGGTCCACCGGGCCGAAGAGGTTGGTCTCGGTGCCGCTGGTGGTGTTCCCGTTGACGCCCACGGCGTCGAAGGCGGGGGTGGTCTTCAGGGTGGCCTGGGCGACGACGAACGCGAGGTACTTCTTCATGTCGACCGAGCGCACCGTGCGGGTAGCGGCATCGACGTCGATCCAGTCGTTGACGTACGACGTGGTGGTCGGCGTCCCGCCGGGGAATCCGCCACCGGACTGGAGGTCGAAGGTGGCGCCGAGGGCGGGGATCGTGTTCGCGGGGTCGGCCTTCAGGTAGGTCTCGGCGGAGCGGACGACCTCTTTCCTGATGGTGTCGATCATGTTCGCGGCGGTGAGCTTCGAGCCGTCCGGGTTGCGGAGGCCGAGGCTCTTCTCGTACGCGGGGAACTGGGCGGCGATCGCGGCGGCGTCCTCGGGGGACGGGTTCTGGCCGGTGTCGGCGCGGGTGTCGAGGATGTTGTACAGCCACTCGTACGCCTTGTCGGCGTTGCCGAGGTCGGTGATCGGGCAGTACGCGTTGACGGCGAAGACGTCGTCGCGCAGGGTGCTGCGTCCCTTCGCGTCGATGCCGGCGGCACCGATCCGGGCGAGGTAGGGGTCGTACTCGGCGCTGTTGCCGGAGGCGCCGAGGATCGACACCAACGCGCCGCCACCGCTGGTGCCGTTGATGACGATGCGTTCGGCGCTGCCGGGCATGGCGGCGTCGTTGAGGCGCAGGTAGCGTACGGCGGCCTTGGCGTCGACCACCGCGGCGGGCGCCTTGCCGGGGTTCGTACCGTCGGCGCCGAGCAGTCCGCGGCTGCGGTTGGCGACGTCGACGAAGACGTAACCGGCCTTCAGCGCGGCGCCGACGTTGCTCGTCGCGCTGTTGTAGGACGCGCCGCCGGTGACGCTCGTCCTGATGTAACTGGCCATCCAGCCGCTGTTGTTCACGGCGAAATAAATCGGCGCCCGCTGGTCGCCGAAGGCGCTCTCGGGGACGAACACGTTCATGGCCTGGTAGCCGCAGGCGGTGTTGGAGATCGTGCTGTTGCCGAATCCGCCGGGCTGCTGGGCCGCCGCCTCGACCGGGTGCGCGACGTAGCAGATCTCCTTGTACCAGCGGACGTTCATCGGCTGCCCGTCCACGGTGACGGTGATCGTCGTGTAGGCGGCGGAGTCGAACGCCAGGGCGGCGTCCTCCGGGTCGACGGCGTGCGCCCCCTGCGGGGCCGACGCCTGGGCCTTGGCCTGGGGCGAACCGCCGGTCGCCGCGAAGGAGGACGGCACCGCGAGGGCCGTGAGGGCGAGCGAGCCCGCGACCGCCACGCCTCTCAGCAGGTGCCTGCGGGGCGCGGCGCTCCGCATCTCCTTGACGGCGTGGGGGTGTTCGGGTGCGTCGTGCCCGAAGGGCGTCGAGAGCCGCTGCATGGGGTCTCCCCTCGTGGAGCACCACGTGATTGCCGCACGGGGTGCTTCGTCGGAACCTGGGCCTCGTGGCCGAGGCGCGACGCACGCTACGGGATTGTTAACAATATTCCCAGCGATCTGGCGAACATGTGTGTTGGCTGTCAATCGACGGGCATGCGGGGTCCGGGAGTGGGGCCGGGCCGACGGTCGCGCCGGAGTGCGGGGGCGTCGCCGGGGCGCGGCCGGGCCGCCCCTGCCCTCGGCCGTGCCGGGCTCCACTACCTTCGCCGGGCATATCCACAGCGCCCCCGAGGCCGCCCGGGGCAAGCCCGCGCCGGACCGTCCGGTCAGGGCGTTCCGCCGCCCCGGATGAGCTCACGGTGGGATTCCTGCATGGCGGCGGGGAGCGCGTCCACGTCGAACCAGCCCGCCTCCAGGATCTCGAAGTCGTCGATCTTCAGGGTTCCGCCGACCAGCCGCGCCTCGTAGGCGACTTCGAGGCGGAGCCGGTAGCCGCTCTTCAGCCGCACCAGCCGGCCCGGCTCCACGTCGAGTCCGGTCTCCTCCTTCACCTCGCGGACGACGGTGTGGGAGAACTCCTCGCCTTTGGCGGCGAACCCGGTCGGCAGCCCCCAGGGATGGTGCGCGGACCACAACCGGTGCTTCAGCAGCAGGACTTGACCGGCGTCGTTCCGGACGACGCCGGTGACCCCCACGTTGAACTTGGCGTGGGCGAGCCAGAGGACCCGCCACTGGAGGGGGCCGCGTATGAGCCGCCAGAGCTGGGCGACGAGTCGGTGCATGGGAAACCTTTCACGGCGGGTCATGGGTGGTGCTGCCTCCCCCAACAGTCCCCCATGGTGACCCCGAGGCCTGCGCGGCCCTGGGCCCTGTCCGGCCATGCGCGCCGCCCGCCCGGCCGGAATGGCCGGACACGGCCTAACGCCGGGGAGGGCGGTGGCCGAGCCAGTCACCGCCCGGGATGCGCGGGCCGCTCGCGTGCAGGGTGCGGGAGACGGCGGCTGCCGCGAGGTAGATCCAGGCGCGTACGGTCCCGGAGCCGGGCAGTTCGACGTTCCGGGCGACCCGTTCGTAGAGGTTACGGGGATCGCCGGGCCCCAGGTAGGTCTCCAACCGGTCCAGGGCGACGAGCAGTCGGGCGTACTCCTGGGGCGCCGCGGTGATCAGCGCGCCCAGGACCGTACCGTCCCCGTCGGTGGCGAACGGGTACCCGGGGCCGTCGTAGAGCGCCCCGCCGTGCAGCCGCGCCGGCTGCTCCCGGACGTCGAGGCCCCGGACGTAACGGTCGTGGTTGTGCTCGCCGGGCCTCAGGGTGCCGTAGACGAAGAAGGGCAGCGGCCCCTCTCCGCCGACCGCGCCGGCTGCGGATACGGGGACGGGTGCGGGTGCGGGCGGCTGGTCGGTGGCCGTCACAGCCCCACCGCCGAGGAGGTCTGGTCGGTCACCCAGGCGAGGTAGCGGGCGCTGCCCCGGACGATGGGGGTGGCGATGATCTCGGGGGTGTCGTAGTCGTGTGCGGCGCGCAGGTGTTCCTCCAGTTCGTCGTAGCGCTCGGCCCTCGTCTTGAAGAGCACCTGCCACTCCTCGGCGGTCTCCACGGCGTTCTGCCAGTGGTAGACGGAGGTGACGGGTGCGGAGACCTGTGCGCACGCGGCGAGCCGGGCCTCCACCGCGCCCCGGGCCAGGGCCCGTGCCTTCTCCTCGCTGTCGGTCGTGGTCTGCACGGTCAGCCATGCGGCGGGCGGCGTCGCCATGGTCGCTCTCCTCGGGGCGCGGGGCCCGGGGCGCGGCTGCCCCGGGGTCCGGTTCCGATTGTCGGTCGGTACGACTCCGACCGCCGCCCGTTCGCTCGACGGAGCAGCGGAGGAGTGGCCAGAACGCACTCCCGACGGCACCCTCCCCCTGCGGCGGACTCGGCATCACTCGCCGCATTTTCGTTTCCGCAGACGCGCGCTTCAGACCTTTTCTCGCCATGATCGCTTCGACCGTCTCCCACTTCCGCCATATTTCCCGGAAAAGGAATTCAACTCCCCCCACTCCCCCGGCATCTAAATAATACTTTTACGCCACTCTTTGGCGTGGTTACTCAAATGCGGGACCAGGGAATATTCACCACGAGCACGGATAGCGAAGAGCCACTCCCCATGGTTCGACTTCCGACGTTCGCCGAAAAGGTGAATGACGACTCGTTCTCCGTTCCCGTCAGCCGTCCCGCCCGAGGGCGGGACGGCGCCCACCGGACGCACCGCGCACGTGGTGCGAAGAGCGCCAGGAGGCGGCATGGCCGCGACGCCCTCGTCCACCCCCACCCCCATAGACACACCGTCACCCGCGCAGAGCGCACCGGACGCCCCCGAGGCCCCGGCCGCGGAGAACCCCGTGCCGACATGCGACCCGCCTCCGTTCGGAGGGGAGCCAGGACCGCCGGGGCCCCAGGGCCCACCCGGACCGCAGGGCCCGAGCGGCCGTACGGGCTGCCCCGGCCCGGCGGGTCCGACCGGCCCGACGGGGCCGACGGGGCCCGCCGGCCCCGCGGGGGCGCCCGGACCGGAGGGCCCGGTCGGCGCGCAGGGACTGCGCGGCATCGAAGGGCCGGCAGGTCCTGAAGGCGTGAGCGGCCCGGCAGGCCCCGAGGGGGCCGTCGGCGCGACGGGCGCCGAAGGCCAGCCGGGCCGGGACGGCAGGGACGGAAAGCCGGGGGCGCACGGCCTCCCCGGCGCCGACGGCAGGGAAGGCCCTGCGGGGCCCCGTGGGCCGCAGGGCTCCCGGGGAGACCCGGGTCCGGAGGGCCAGGTGGGCCCCCGGGGTCCCCGTGGCCCGAAGGGCGACTCCGGCGACCCGCCCAGCCCCGAGTACGTGCGACAGCTCGTCAGGGAGGCGCTCGCGGAAGTCGGTTTCTGCACGCCGTTGTAGCGCACTCCCCCGCGTGAGCAGCCCTGCGTGACCACTCCTGCGTGACCACTCCTGCGTGAGCACACCCCTGCGAGAGCACCCCCGCGCACACCCCTGCGGAGCACCCCCACGAGAGCACCCCTGCGAGAGCACCCCTGCGAGGAACCCGCCTTCACGGCGGGGCGGCCGTCCGGCGACGGACGCGGGGCCGTCGAGGGGCCTCGGGAGCCGTTGTCCCGGGGCCGCCTCGTCGGCGCGAGCCGATCGGGCCGCCGCACACCTTTCCCACACGTACACCGTTCCGACGTGTACACCATGTGCGAATGAATGCCTTTCCCCGCACACGGGAAACGGAAATCACCCGGCCGTGCGCGTCACACATCCCCTTCCGAACAGAATTCGGTTACCGGTGGAATAACCACGGCCAGAGGCAGCGGCCGGGCCCGTGCGACTTCCCCCGCACAAGATGCCACGTCCGCTCCGCCATGAGGAAACCGGCGGACAATCGGCCCGCCATTGCCACCGGCCCGGCCCTCACGGGCGCCTCCCGCACCTGAGGGCTGTCCCGCAATCCCCGGCGGGACAGCCCTCGGGGCGCGTCCGGCCGGTGCCGCACCACGAATTACCGTGGACTCCATGATCCCTGCCTCGCCCGCTCCGTACGTCGAGTTCGACGGTCGCCCCGCCACCCCGGACGATCTGCGGATCCCCGCCTTCTCCGGGTACGGCCACTTCACGGCCTTCCAGGTCAGGGCTGGTCGCGTACGGGGCTGGGACCTCCACCTCAACCGGCTGCGCGCCGCGAACCAGGAGCTGTTCGGCCTGGACCTGGAGGCGGACCAACTGCGGGAGCTGGTCCGCAGGGCCCTGTCGGGAGCGGGCGCGCGGGACGCATCGGTGCGGGTGCACGGCTTCCTGCCGCCGGGTGCCACGCGGACGGTGGTGATGGTGACGGTGGCACCGCCCGCCACCCCGCCCGGGAAGCCGCTGAGCCTCCTCTCGGTGGCGTACGCCCGCGAACTGCCGCACCTCAAGCGGCCCGGTGACTTCAGCCAGACCTACTACGGCAGGCTGGCGGTGCGTTCGGGGTACGACCAGGCGCTGCTGACCGCGCCCGGCGGAGTGGTCACCGAAGGGTCGATCACCAACATCGGTTTCTGGGACGGCGATCGCGTGGTCTGGCCGGACGCCCCCGCGCTGATCGGGATCACCATGGCACTGCTGGAGGAAGGGCTCGCCCTCGCCGGGTCCCCCTCGGTCCGGCGACCGGTGGCCCTGGACGGCCTCGGCGACTTCCGGGCCGCGTTCGTGACCAACTCCCAGGGCATCGTGCCCGTCCACCGCGTCGACGACCGGTCCTACCCCGTGGACGCGGAGCTGATGGAGCTGCTGGAGCGGGTGTACGGGGACGCCCCGGCCGAGCCGGTCTCGACCAAGGGGGCGTAAAACCCGGAGCGCGGCGACGGGAACCCCTGAGCACCGCGACGAGCCTGCGTGACGCCCGCCCGGGCCCGGACGCGACAACGCCCCCACCGGGCCCGGGGGGGGGGGTGGGGCCGGTGAGGGCGGTTGCCAGGGGGTGGCGGGGGGGGTGCCACCCCGTGGGGGGGATATTCAGCGTGTGCCCGGCCCCCGCACGAGCATGCATGTGACGTGCGTCACACCCGAGTGCGGATGGTCACCCGTTCGGCACCGGGGCGCGCCACACCGCCCGGAGGGCGGGGAGTCACTGCCGTGACCTGCGTCGATCACAGGTGGCAAGGGTGCCGCGCCGGTCCGTACGGGTGAGTTCTGAAGGCGCGTCAGCAGGCATGGGGACCAGTGCGCCCGTTACCTCGGAGGCAGGACCCGTCACGTTCCGGCCCGTCCGGTCCGGGCGTGCCCCGCTCTGCTCGCGCCCGTCTCCGGAGGACCTCCCATGCTCCGTCCACTCCGCTCCACGCCCCGTACCGCCGTCACGCTCGCCGCGGCCGCGACGTTCGGCCTCACCCTGCTCGCCCCGGCCGCCGTCGCGGGCGACGCCGACCGGGACCGGGGCCGGCTGGAACTCACCCCGGCCACCGCCGTCCCGGGCGCCAAGGTCACCGTGAAGACCACTGCCTGCGGCAAGGGCGGCTCCGGCGTCGGTGACGCGAACTCCCTGGACGCGGGGGACTTCGACCTCTACCCCGGCGACGGCAAGGACACTGCGGTCGGGCACTTCACCGTGCCGCGCGACACCCGTCCCGGCACCTACGGCATCTCCGTGGCCTGCGACAACGGCAAGGACGCCAAGGGCGAGCTGCAGGTGACCGGTGGCAGCGGCTCCGGGGACCACGAGCAGGGCCAGGACCAGGGGCAAGGCCAGGGCCAGGGCCAGGGCGAGGACGGCCGGCAGCCGTGGGGGCACGTCCAGACCGGTGTGGGCGGCAGTGTCGGACCGGACAGCACCCGGATCGCGGCGGGCTTCGGCGTACTCGGCGCGGCGGGAGCGGGCGCGGTGTGGATGGTGCGCCGGCGACGGGCGGCGGACTCCCGCTGACCTCCCGCCGACCTCACGCAAGGCCCCTCTCCCGGCCGTCGGACCGGCGGGGAAGGGGCCTTGCGGGCCCCTCCCCCGACTCCGTACCCCCTGCACCGCCGCGGGAGCCCGCCCGACCCGGCTCCCGCGAGAACTCCGAGGACGGCACCGTGTCCCAGACGGCACACAAGGGCAGGACCTGGCTGATCGGCGTCGCCGTGCTGGCCGGGGTCTGGCTGATCCAGAACGGTGCGGACACCCAGGTGGTGCCGCCGCAGCCGTCCGCGGCGGAGGCGTTCGCCGCCGGGCCGCAGCTCCAGCCGGGGTCGCCCGTGGCCGAGCCGCTGGCCCCGTCCACCCCGGTCCGGGTGCGCATCCCCGAGATCGACGTGGACGCCCCGCTGTCCCGGCTCGGGCTGCGCCCGGACGGCAGCCTGGACGTGCCGCCGGAGGAGGACCGCAACCTCGCGGGCTGGTACGGCGACGGCACCCGGCCGGGCGCCCGGGGCACCGCGCTCATCGCCGGGCACGTGGACAACGCGAAGGGCCCGGCGGTCTTCTACGGTCTGGGTTCGCTGGGGCGCGGCGACCGGGTGGAGGTCGTACGCGAGGACGCGCGCACCGCCGTCTTCTCGATCGACGCGATCGAGGTGTACGAGAACGACGACTTCCCCAGTACCCGTGTCTACGGGAAGGCGCCCTATGCCGCGCTCCGGCTGATCACCTGTGGCGGCGGCTTCTCGAAGGACACCGGATACCAGGGCAACGTGGTGGTCTACGCCCACCTGACGGACGTCCGGGAAGCGGCCTGAGCGCCATCGGCCCCGGGCCGGACCGTCCGCCGGGGACTCGGCCCGAGAACGGGCCGGACCGTCCGCCGGGGACTCAGCCCGAGAACTGGTCGAAGCCCAGCTTGGCGACGAGCGAGAACACCACGACCAGCAGCACGCCCCGGACGAACCCGGTGCCCCGGCTGAGCGCCATCCGCGCCCCGGCCAGCCCGCCCGCCAGGTTGAACACCGCCATCAGCGCGGCGAGCTGCCAGAGCACGGTGCCCTGCACGGCGAACATCACCAGCGCCCCGGCGTTGGTGCAGACGTTCACGATCTTGGCGGTGGCCGAGGCGGTCACCAGGTCGAGATGGAGCACGGCCGTCAGCGCCAGCACCAGAAACGTGCCGGTGCCCGGTCCGAAGAGCCCGTCGTAGAGGCCGATGCCACCGCCGACCAGCACGATCGCGGTGACCGTACGGGCCCGGGTCACCACGCGCCGGTCCGTGCCGTCACCGGCCGCCGCCGTGCCGAACGAGGGCCGCAGCAGGACGAAGGCGGCGACGGCGAGCAGCACCACCATGATCACCGGTCGGAGCACGTCGCTGCTGATCCCGGCCGCGAAGAACGCCCCGGTCATCGACCCGGCGAGCGCCATCAGCCCGATCCGTACCGCCGTGCCGACCTTCACCGGCGCCCGGCGCGCGTAGGTCACGGCCGCGCCGCTCGTCCCGACGATCGCGACGGCCTTGTTGGTGCCGAGCACCTGGGCCGCCGGGATGTGCGGCAGTCCCAGCAGCAGAGCGGGCAGGAGCAGCAGCCCGCCGCCGCCCACCACCGCGTCGATCCATCCGGCCGCGCACGCGGCTATGCAGAGCAGGACGACGGTGGTCAGCGTGATGTCAGGCATGCACAGGACATTAAGCGACGGCTCCGGACGGTCTCGCACCCGCCCCGACCTGCACGGTTCCCCGACGTGCGGCGCCGCCCCGGCGGTTGGGCGCGCCCTCACACCGGCCCCCGGCCCGTGCTGAGCGCAAGGTTCCTCCCGGGAAACAGCCGGGATGCGGTCGGGTAACACCGCCCGCCCATCGTCGGGGTCATGACGACGAGCGGCCGGTGCGGTCCGGCCGCGTCCGGCACGGGCGCCGGACGGCTCCCGCCGGTACGTCCCCGCTCCACCCGCCCACCGACGACGGAGGCCTCTGAGATGCCGGTGTCCCCTTTCCCGACTTCACCCGCCACCGCCGCTTCCACGGCTTCCGCGATCACCCCGGTCACCCCCGCGCACACCGTCGTCGTCGTCGGCCACGGCATGGTCGGCCAGCGCTTCCTGGAGGCGCTCGCGGACCGGGGGCTGACGCCGGCGGCGGGCGGCCCCCGGGTGGTCGTGCTCTGCGAGGAGCCCCGCCCCGCCTACGACCGGGTCCACCTGACCTCGTACTTCTCCGGCACCTCGCCCGAGGAGCTCTCCATGGCCGAGGCCGGGTTCATGGAGACCCACGGCATCGAGCTGTACGTCGGCGACCCCGCCGAGGCCGTCGACCGCGAGGGCCGCACGGTCACCTCACGGTCCGGGCTCACCTTCGGGTACGACACGCTGGTGCTGGCCACCGGCTCCTTCCCGTTCGTCCCGCCGGTGCCCGGCAAGGACGCGGAGGGCTGCTTCGTCTACCGCACCATCGAGGACCTGCTCGCCATCGAGGCGTACGCGAAGAACGCGAGGACCGGCGCGGTGGTCGGCGGCGGGCTGCTCGGCCTGGAGGCGGCCGGGGCGCTCAAGGGGCTCGGCCTGGAGACCCACGTGGTGGAGTTCGCGCCCCGGCTGATGCCGGTCCAGGTGGACGAGGGCGGCGGCGCGGCGCTGCTGCGCACCATCGAGTCCATGGGTCTGAGCGTCCACACGGGCGTCGGCACCCAGGAGGTCACCACCGGGGAGGACGGCGCCGTCAACGGCATGGCGCTGTCCGACGGTTCGGCGCTCGCCACCGATCTGGTGGTGTTCTCGGCGGGTGTCCGGCCCCGCGACCAGCTGGCCCGCGACTGCGGTCTGGAGGTCGGTCCGCGCGGCGGGATCGTCGTCGACGAGCAGTGCCGCACCTCCGACCCGGCGGTCTTCGCGATCGGCGAGTGCGCGCTCGCCTCGGACGGCCGGGTGTACGGGCTGGTGGCGCCGGGTTACGAGATGGCGGTGACGGTCGCCGGGGTGATCGCGGGCCAGGAGGCGTCGTTCACCGGCGCGGACCTGTCGACCAAGCTGAAGCTGCTCGGCGTGGACGTGGCGTCCTTCGGCGACGCGCACGGCACCGCCGAGGGCTGCCTCGACGTGGTGTACGCGGACTCCCGCTCGGGGGTCTACAAGAAGCTGGTGATCGGCGCGGACGGCACCCTGCTCGGCGGGGTGCTGGTCGGGGACGCCGAGCAGTACGGCACACTGCGGCCGATGACGGGCACGGTCCTGCCGGTGCCGCCGGAGCAGCTGGTGCTCCCGGCCGGTGCGGGCGGCCCGGTCGCGCTGGGGCCGTCCTCGCTGCCGGACGAGGCCGTGATCTGCTCCTGCCACAACGTGACCAAGGGCGCGATCTGCGAGCACAGCACCCTGCCGGAGGTGAAGAAGTGCACCAAGGCGGGTACGGGCTGCGGGAGTTGCGTCAAGGTCATCGGGCAGCTGCTGCCGCAGAGCGCGGACGCGGGCCTGTGCGGCTGCTTCGCGAACACCCGCAGCGAGCTGTACGAGATCGTGCGCACCCTGGGCATCACCACCTTCGCCGAGCTGCTCGACACGCACGGCCGCCAGGAGGCGCGCGGCGGTGACGGCTGCGAGGTCTGCAAGCCGACCGTCGGCTCGGTCATCGCCTCGCTCGCCCCCACGGTGGGCGCCAGCGGTTACGTCCTGGACGGCGAGCAGGCTGCGCTCCAGGACACCAACGACCACTTCCTCGCCAACCTCCAGAAGAACGGTTCCTATTCGATCGTGCCGCGCATCCCGGGCGGCGAGATCACCCCGGAGAAGCTGATCGTGATCGGCGAGGTGGCCCGCGACTTCGGGCTCTACACGAAGATCACCGGTGGGCAGCGGATCGACCTCTTCGGGGCCCGCGTCGACCAGCTCCCGCTGATCTGGACGCGGCTGGTGGACGCCGGCTTCGAGTCGGGGCACGCGTACGGGAAGTCGCTGCGGACGGTCAAGTCCTGCGTGGGGCAGACCTGGTGCCGGTACGGCGTGCAGGACTCGGTGAAGATGGCGATCGATCTGGAGCTGCGCTACCGGGGGCTGCGCTCCCCGCACAAGCTCAAGTCGGCGGTCTCCGGGTGCGCCCGCGAGTGCGCGGAGGCCCGGGGCAAGGACTTCGGGATCATCGCCACCGCCGGCGGCTGGAACCTCTACGTGGGCGGCAACGGCGGCGCCACCCCGCGCCACGCGGACCTGCTCGCCCAGGACCTCTCCGACGCCGAACTCGTGCGCCTGATCGACCGGTTCCTCATGTTCTACATCCGCACGGCGGACCGGCTGGAGCGCACCTCGACCTGGCTGGACCGGATCGAGGGCGGCCTCGACCACGTGCGGGACGTGGTGGTGCACGACTCGCTCGGACTCTGCGACGAGCTGGAGCGGATGATGGCCGATCACGTCGCGGGGTACCGCGACGAGTGGGCCGAGACCATCAACGACCCGGAGCGGCTGCGCCGGTTCGTGACCTTCGTGAACGCGCCCGACGCCCCGGACCCCTCGGTGCGGTTCGTGCCGGAGCGCGACCAGGTCAAGCCCGACCTGGACATCCTCGCGGGCCCGGTGCTCGCCATCCGTACGCTGGAAGGGACCGCATCCTGATGACTGCGACGACGACGGCCCACGCGCCCGCCCCGGACCTCACGACGGTGGTGCAACTCGCATACGAGGGAGCCTGGTTCACCCTCTGTGAGCGCTCCCTGCTGGACCCCGGACGCGGGGTGGCGGCACTGCTGCCGGACGGGCGGCAGGTGGCGGTGTTCCTGGACCGGGCGGGACGCGCGTACGCGATCGACAACCGGGACCCGTTCACGGGGGCGTACGTCCTCTCGCGCGGGCTGGTCGGCTCGGCCGGGGGGCGGCCGTTCGTCGCCTCGCCGCTGCTGAAGCAGCGCTTCGACCTGGCGACGGGGGCCTGCCTGGACGACGACGAGGTGGCGGTGGAGGCGTTCGAGCTCCGGGAGGCGTAGGTGGGGTCCGGCGGATCGCGGCCAGGGTCACGGCGTCCGGTGCCTGTCCGTCCTTGATCCGCCGGACCCCACCCGTGGGCGCCTCGTTTGTGTCGGCCCGGGCCACCGGCCGTACCCTGGGGCCCATGATCCAGGGCTGGAACACGCACGACATCCCCGACCAGAGCGGCCGCACGGCGGTGGTCACCGGGGCCAACAGCGGCCTCGGCCTCGTCACGGCACGGGAGTTGGCCCGGCGCGGCGCCCGGGTGCTGCTCGCCTGCCGTGACCGGGAGCGCGGGGAGGGTGCGGCGGACCGCATCCGGCGGGCGGTGCCCGGGGCGGACGTGGCGTTCGTCCCGCTTGACCTGGCGGACCTCGCCTCCGTACGGGAGTTCGCGGCCTCCCACGCCCCGGACCGGATCGACCTGCTCGTCAACAACGCGGGCGTGATGGCGTTGCCGTACGGGCGAACCGCCGACGGCTTCGAGACCCAGTTCGGGGTCAACCACCTCGGGCACTACGCCCTGACCGGGCTGCTGCTGCCGGCCCTGCGCGCCGCCGGGAAGGCCCGGGTGGTCACGGTGTCGAGCGGGCTGCACGCGCTGGCCGACATCGACATGGGCGACCTCAACGGCGAGCATCACTACCGGCGCTGGATCGCCTACGGCGCGTCCAAGTCCGCCAACCTGCTCTTCGTCCACGAGTTCGCGCGGCGGCTGGCGCGGTCCGGTTCGCCGATCGTGGCAGCGGCAGCCCACCCCGGTTACGCCTCCACCAACCTGACGAAGGCGGCGCCCCGTCTGGAGCAACGCCCGCTCAAGGAAAGGGTGATGGGACTCGGCAACCTGCTGTTCGCCCAGACCGCCACCGCCGGGGCGCTGCCCGTGCTGTACGCGGCGACGGCGCCGGGGGTCCGTCCCGACTCGTTCACCGGACCGGGGCGGCTGGGGGTGCGCGGCGCGCCGGCCCCGTCCTGGCGGGCGCGGCGCACCCGCGACGACGTGGCGGGCGAACGGCTCTGGTCGGCCTCCCAGCAGCTCACCGGGGTGACGTACCCGGGGCTCTGAGGCCCCGGGGCGTCAGGAGCGTTCGGCGACGGCGGCCGGGTCCATCCACATGACCTCCCAGACGTGGTGGTCGGGGTCCTGGAAGGAACGGCCGTACATCGTGCCGTAGTCCTGGGTCCCGCCCGCCGGGAAGCCTCCGGCGGCCAGCGCCGTGTCGACGGTCTCGTCCACCTCGGCGCGGCTCTCCGCGCTCAGACAGAGGATGACCTCGGTCGACTTCTCCGCGTCGGCGATCTCCTTGGTGGTGAAGTCCTTGAAGCGCGGCTCGGTGAGCAGCATGGCGTAGATCGCGTCGCTGATGACGACGCAGGCGGCGTGCTCGTCGGTGAAGCCGGGGTTGCAGTGGTAGCCGAGCTTCTCGAAGAAGGCCTTGCTGACGTCCAGGTCCTTCACCGGAAGGTTCACGAAGATCATCTTTTCCATGGTGGTCCCACTCCTCCGTCGCGACGCCGCCGTGATTCGGCGGCGGTCCGTCCAGCGCCTCGGAGCCTGTCCGATGCCCCGGCCATCCTGGCTCCGCTTCCGTGCGCTTTCGAAGAGGTAGACGGTCCACGCGCCGGGAACTCATCGGCCGGAGCAGAGGATCACCTCGAAAAGAATGAACTTTGCAGACCGTGCACTTTTGCATAGCATGCACCTTCGTGACCTCCTCTCCCCCGCCGCCGCCCGGACTGCGCGAGCGCAAGAAGCGCGCGACCCGCGAGGCGCTGGCCGACACGGCCCTGCGCATGGCGGCCGAGCACGGCCTGGACCAGGTGACGGTGGAGGCGGTCACCGCGGCGGTGGGGGTCTCGGTGCGGACCTTCTTCAACTACTTCGCCCACCTCGACGACGCGATCCTCGTCCCGGACCCGGACAGCGCCGTACGGACCCGGGACGCGGTGCTCTCCGCACCGGCCGCCCTCGGCCCGCTCGCCGTGCTCCGCCGGGTCCTCGGGGAGGAACTGGCCCACATCGAGGAGGCGCCGGAGCGCTGGGAGCTCCAGTGCACCGTGCTGGACCGCACCCCGGCGCTCTTCCCCCGCTTCCTCGCGGCGCGCGGCGCCGACGAGGAGGCGCTGATCGCGGCGGTGGCCGAACGCCTCGGCCAGGACGCCAGGTCCGACCTGCGCCCCCGGCTGCTGGTGCACGCCACCATCGCCACCGTCCGGGCCGCCGTGGAGATCTGGACCGCCACCGGCCGCTCCCGCTCCTTCCTGACCCTCTACGACGAGGCGTTCGACGAACTCGCGTCCGGACTCGGCGACCAGAGGTAGGCCGTGTCCGACGGTTCCCGCCGAGCCGTCACGCACCCCCGGCGGTCCGCCCCCGGGCCGACCCGTTCTTCCGACCCGCCGCTCCCCCGGAGACGGCCGCACCATCAGAAACAAGAGGTACGCCAGCCGATGTCCGCTGCCGTGACGCCCGAAGCCCGGGAGTCCTCATCCATGAATCATCGCCAGATAATCCAGGCCATGTCCGGCCTCATGGCCGGAATGTTCGTGGCCATCCTCGCCTCGACGGTCGTCGCCAACGCGCTTCCGCGCATCATCACCGACCTGCACGGCAGCCAGTCCGCGTACACCTGGGTGGTCACCGCCGAGCTGCTGGCGATGACCGCGACCGTGCCGGTCTGGGGCAAGCTCTCCGACCTGTACGACAAGAAGGTGCTGCTCCAGCTCTCCCTCTCGATGTTCGTCGTGGGCTCGCTGGTCGCCGGCTTCTCCCACAGCGTCACCGTGCTCATCATCAGCCGGGTGCTCCAGGGCATCGGCGCCGGTGGTCTCACCGCACTCGCCCAGGTCGTGATGGCGTCGATCATCCCGCCGCGTGAACTCGGCAAGTTCTCCGGCATCTTCGGCGCCGTCTTCGCGGTCGGCACCGTCGCGGGACCGCTGATCGGCGGCGTACTCGTCGACACCTCGTGGCTCGGCTGGCGCTGGTGCTTCTTCATCGGCGTACCGTTCGCGCTGCTCGCCATCTTCCTGCTGCAGAAGACGCTGAAGCTGCCCGTCGTCCGGCGCGAGGCGAAGATCGACTACCTCGGCGCCTTCCTCATCATGGCCGGCGTCAGCGCCCTCCTGCTCTGGGTGACCCTCGGCGGCTCGAAGTTCGACTGGGTCTCCGGCCCGTCGGCCGCGCTCGTCCTCGGCGGTGCCGTCCTGATCGCGCTCGCCGTCCTGGTCGAGTCGAAGGTCCAGGAGCCGATGATCCCGCTGAGCATCTTCCGCAACCGGACCGTGTCCCTGACCACCGTGGCGAGCTTCCTCGTCGGTGTGGCCATGTTCGGCGGCACCGTCTTCCTCTCGCAGTACTTCCAGATCTCGCTGGGCAAGTCCCCGACGATCGCCGGTCTGATGAGCCTGCCGATGATCCTCGGCCTGATGGTCTCCACGACCGTCGCCGGGCAGCTCATCAGCCGGCGCGGCAAGTGGAAGGCGTTCCTGGTCGCGGGCGGCGTCATCATGACGGCCGGCATGTGCCTGCTCTCCACCATCGGCGCCGGCACGTCCTTCGCGGTCATCGCGCCCTGCATGGCCGTCCTCGGCATCGGCGTCGGCATGCTGATGCAGAACCTGGTCCTCGCCGCCCAGAACGACGTGCCCGCCGCCGAGCTCGGTGCGGCGACCTCCACCCTCTCCTTCTTCCGCAGCCTCGGCGGCGCGGTGGGCACCAGCGCGCTCGGCGCGGTGCTCAGCCACCGGGTCGCCTCGGAGCTGGAGAAGGGCTTCGGCAGCTCCGCCTCCGGCGGCGGCGACGGGGCCATCCCGGACCTCGCGACCCTGCCGCAGTCGGCCCGCGCGATCGTGGAGAACGCGTACGGCGTGGCGACGGGCTCCGTCTTCCTCGCCGGTGCGCCCTTCGCGCTGCTGGCGCTGGTCGCGGTCCTCTTCATCAAGGAGAAGCCGCTGAAGACCAAGAGCGGTCTGGAGCGCCTCGCCGAAGAGGGCGAGCAGCCGCCGGTCGTGCCGGTGCACTAGCAGCTGACCACGGAGAGGCCCCGCAGGCGCGTCGTGCGTCTGCGGGGCCTCTCCGTGGTGTGTGTGGTTGTGAGTCGGTGGGGCCGACCGTCGCGCTTCTGTTCGCGACCGACCGGGTGGGATCTATGACTCGGCGTCGCCGAACCGATGGACCCGCACCTCGACGCCCTGTTTCCTGGCGAAGTCGACAGTGCCCTGAACAGCTGCCTCCAGCGCGACCAGGAGCCTTTGGAGCCCTGGTGCCCGCCGCTCACGGTCGGGTTCGGCCCGCACCGCCTGCCAGGCCGCCCTGTACTCGTCCTCCAGCGGGCCGATCTTCTCGTCGTACTCGATGAGGCTGTCCAGCGCGAACGGGTGCCGACGGGGGCGAGCCGCCATGTCCAGTTGAGCGGTGACCGAGATGAGGTCACCGACCAGCTTCACATGGCCCGTGCCGAGTTTCATGCTCACCAGCATGTCGGCCAGCACGGCGTTCCAGTGCTCGTCCCCGTCCGGCATCAGTTCCCCGCTTCTCTTGCCATACGTGCCAGTCTCGCGGCTCCGGCCCTGCCTGCGGGCAGCTCGACCCCACCGGCCCGGAGAATGGCAACACAGTACGTGACACAGCTGTTGCTACCACCGCTGTACGCCCCCAGGTCGGCGCCGAGCGTCCCGCGCTGGGCTTTCATCGCCGCCCGGATGTCCGGGACCCGGAACGTCAGGTGCCGCGTGTTCGGCCCCAGCGGCTCGGTGACGACCTGACCGGACGTGGGGAAGCCGGTGAAGTCCTCCGTGTCGTGCGGAGCATCGATCACCTGCTCGGTCTCCAACGCGCGGCCACCGTCCGGCTGCACCGTGATGGTCGCGTGCCCCATGTCGTCGTCCCAGTTGACCGTCGCCGTCCCACCACAGTTGTGGACGAGGACCGAAGTCCCGCCCGCTACCACGTAGTAGGTGTGCAGATCGTTGACGGTCAGGTTGTGGACGGTGGCATCCGGTGCCGTCCAGCGGTCGATCGCGGTGATCTGGACGTAGGTGCCGGCACTGGTGCGGAGCCATTCGCCGGGCTTCAGGTCGGTGGCGTCGAGCCACTTCCCCACAGCCTCCACCCAGAAGGGGTGGTTGTCCGTCGCGGTGACCGAGGCGGTCTCGTCACCCTGGTCGCCGTCGGTGTCGATGGTGACCTCGACCAGGTGCTTGAAGCCTTCACCGGTGATCTCGGCAGTGACGATCTCGGAGGTCGTCTCACCGGTCTCGGGATCGGTGGCGAGGACTTCGTCGCCGTTCCTGACGTCCTCGATCGGCTTCGTCGATCCGTCGGCCATCACCACCAAGGTGCCGGGCACGAAGCTGTTCGGCTTCGCATCCTTCGGGCAGCTTCCCGTACTGGGCGCATCGCCGGCGCCTTCCTTGCCGCCCTCCTTCTTCGGTTTCCTGGTGACCTTCTGTGCGGCGCTCTTGACCTTCTCGTTGGCCTTTGCCGCGGCCTTCCTGGTCTTCTGGGCCGCGTTCCCGGTCTTCTCCGCCGCCTTCTTGGCGGCTCTGGTAGCTGCTTCCTGCGCTCTCTTCTTGGCTGCTTGCGCGGCCTTCTTGGCTGCCAGCTTGGCGGCTGCCGCCGCCCTCTTGGCCGCCTCACGCGCCGCCTTGGCAGCTGCGATGATCTTGCGGGCCTTCTCCTGGGCCTTGCGCCAGGCGCTGATGGCGCTGAAGGTCTTCTCGACCGCGCGCCAGATCTTTTTGCCCTTGCTGAAGACCGACGTCCACGGGATGGCGTCGATGATCAGCGAACCGCAGGCCCACATGTCGCCGCGGGAGAAGCAGCTGACGACGTCGTTCCAGCCGATGAACTCCTTGAACACCGCCCAGCCGACATTCATGATGATCTGCGACATCGAGGTGTTCAGCTGCTGGTTGGCCCAGGCTTCCTCGGCGGTCTCGGCCGTACCGCCACCGCCACCGCCGCCCACGGAGTCCATCATCATGCCGCTCGGGTCGGCGAAGGTGACCGGGTTGTTCTCGCAGTAGACATACCCGTTCATCTGGACCGGATCCGACAGGTCGAGCACCGGGTCGGCGGAGATGAATCGGCCGGTCTCGGGGTCGTACTCGCGCGCACCGAGATGCACGAGTCCGCTGACGTCGTCGTCGTCGCCGCCGATGTAACCCCGGTGGGAGAGCCAGTTGGCGTTCTCCTTGCGGACCACCCCGAACGGGTCGGTCTTGTCGAACTTCACCGCGTTGCCGGCGGCGAGCTTGACGTTGATGTAAGCGGTGCCGTTCTGGTCGGTCACCTGCATCGACAGCTGGTCGGCCCCGCCGCCCTGCTTGAACCGCATCACCAGCGGACCGCCGGCCTGCTGGTAGTAGCGCTCCGCGTAGTTCGGCGTCCCGTCCACGTTGACCGAGATGGTGGCTTCGCCGAGGTAGAGGGTCCGGGTGCTCGCGGTGATCGCCATCAGGCGCTCACCGGACGGGCCGTAGACGTACTTCGTCTCGTCGGCCGGGGCCCACGACTGGGCGGCCCCGCTCGCGTCACAGGTGCCGAGCGTCAGGTCGGTACCCGCGGCCGAGTTGGCACCGGGCACGACCAGGCACTTGCCGGACGCGACGTGCTTGAGCTTGTGACCGGACTCGACCACCGTCCACTGCTGGGCTGCGGCCCCCGTGCACTTGGCGATCACGGCGGCCGTGCCGTCGGCGGTGGCGCCGTCCTTCGGGACCACGCACTGGCCCATGACCTTCAGCGCACCCTTGGAAGAGTCGGTGGGCGTGGCGCCCTCGATCCTCAGGTTCTGGGCGCGGGTGCCGTTGCACCCGTAGAGCTGGATCGCGGTGCCCGCGACCGTGGAGCTGGACGACAGGTCGATGCACTTGCCCGACAGTCCGGCCCAAGGCCCCGAGCCGCTTTCGCCGAAGCCGGTGACCGACTCCAGCTGGCCGTCCCAGGTCCAGGTCAGGCCCTGCTCGTCGCCGCCGTCGGTCCGGGTCTCGGTGTTGCCCGCCTTGTCGTACGTACGGGTCGATGCCTCGGTGACCTTGGCGCCGGCGTCCGTCAGATAGGTGGAGGACAGCCCGGTCAGGGTGTGCGGCTGGGTGCCGTCCGCCTTTCCGTAGGTGTACGAGGTGGAGGCGTCCTTCGTCGCGTCCGGCGCCGTGGTGGTGGTGCCAGGGACACCGAGGTAGTGGTCGACCTCGGTCTTGCGGTTGCCCATCGCGTCGTACGTGTAGGACTTGCTGTACCCGTCGCCGTCCGTGCCGATGGTCGGCGCGCTCGGCGTCCCCGTGGGGGTCACCGCGCACGCGGTGTCGGAGGCCGTCCACGCCTCGGTGAGCTGGCCGAGGACGTCGTAGGTGAAGCACTGGCGGTCGGTCTTGGAGTCGACCGCGTCCTCGATCCTGGTGACGTTGCCCGCCGCGTCGTACCCGTAGGAACGGACGTTGACCCGGTTACCCAGGACGGTGGACGTGTCGCTGGTGGACTCGCGGTCGGTGTACGCCTTCGTCAGCTCACCGGTGCGCTCGTCGTACAGGTTGGTCGTCCACACCCGGTTCGGGTTCTCACCCGTGACCGCGCGCAGAACCTGACCGTAGACGCTGTAGTCGGTGTCCGCGTTGTACCAGTCGATCCCCGACGTGGAGACCGGCAGACCGTCCTCGTTGTACCGGGTGACGATCTTCTCCGGGGAGAGACCGCCCGCCGCCGGCAGCGAAGCCGTCTTCAGCTGACCGGACTTGCTGTACTCGTACGTATAGGCGTACGTCTCCTGCAAGCCGTACTGCGCCGCGATCGTCGCCGGCAGCGTCAGCTTGGTGCCGGTGGGCTGATACTCCGCGGTATAGCCGGTGACCGTGCTGGTGTAAGGCAGCCCGTCCGTATAGCGGGTATTGGTCGCCTGCTGGCCGATACCGCCGATGACGGTGTCGTAGGTGGCCGAGGTCAGCAGCTCGCCCGTGGACGAGTCCTTGCGCTGCTCGGAGGGTCGGCCGAGCTCGTCGTACTTCGTCCAGACCGTGTTCTGTCGGCTGTCCGTGACCGTCTCGGGCCGGCCCAGCACGTCGTACGTGGTGCTGGTGGTCCCGGTGTCCGGGTCGGAGGAGGTCAGCTGCCGGCCGAGCGCGTCGTACGTCCAGGACCAGACGTTCTTGGACGAGTCCTCGGCCTTGGTCTGGTCGCCGCGCGCGTCGAAGGAGTACGTGGTCGACCGGTAGGCGGAACGTGCCGCGTCCGTGAAGGTGTCGACCCGGACCGTCCGTCCCTGTGCGTCGCTCCAGCTGCGCTGGGCAGCGCCGCCGGTGGGCGGGATGACCGTGGAGGAATCGTAGTTGTACTCGTACCGGGTGGCCTTGGTGGGCACGGTGGCGCCCGCCATGTACGGCGTCTCCGACAGGATGCGGCCCTGACCGTCGTACTTGTAGAGGGTCGCGTTCGGGATCTTGAAGTCGGAGTCGACCTCGTACATCACCGACTGCGGCAGGCCATCGGCGTAGTAGCCGTTGTTGGTGCGGGCGATGGTGCCGTTGGCGCTGTAGATGGTGTCGGTGATCAGGCGTCCGTCACCGACCGCCGGGTCCTGGCGCTGGCGCTCACGGCCGAGCCCGTCGTAGAAGACGACGGAGTCGTCGTAGTCGGTGCCGTCGTCCTTCAGCGTGGAGCTGATGACGTTGACCGGCTCACCGGGGGCGGTGTTGTAGGTGAACTTCACCGACGGAGCCTCGGTGGCGGCCTGCGAGGTGCCCCATCCGGCGGTGGTGCGGCCCAGGGCGTCGTACTGGTAGAGGGTCGTGCGCCCGTTGGCGTCGACCTCCTTCAGCGTGGTGCCACGGCCCGGCTCCAGGTAGCTGGTGGAGGTCTGGCTCTTCGCGTTCTCCTCGGTGATCGAGTAGACCTGGCCGGTGGTCGGCGTGTAGGTGGTCTTCTCGGTCTCACTCTTCGCGTTGGTGGTCGTCAGGACACGGCCGAGCGAGTCGTACGTGAGCTTCGCCGCCTGCTGCCAGGCGTCACCCGTCCCGTTCAGCGACCAGGTAGTGGTGGCCGAACCCGTGGTGGGGGTGGCACCGAAGGCCAGGTCGTCGTAGGCGACCCGGGAACCGGCGATACGGGCGGAGACCGGAGCGGTCGCGGCGGCGGCGCAGGTGCCGGCCGTCGTGAGCGTCTCCTTGTCCAGGCCGATCAGGTTCTTGGACGTGTTGTGGACGTAACTGAGGACCGAGCACGACTCGTCGCCGGTCTTGCCGGTGTCACCCAGGGATTCCACGGTGAGCGGGAGACCGTAGGTGTCGTCGTACGTGGTGTTGGTCCGCAAGGACCGCCACTGGCGCGTCTCGTTGACGTCGTACGTGCCCGAAGAACGGGTGGTGGTGATGGTGTGGTCGTCCAGCACCCGGTATGCCTTGAGCGCGGGGATGCCGCCGTCACGGGCCCGGCTCGCCAGCTCCACGACCTTCGGGTAGTCCACCGACCGGGAGACCAGGGTGCCGTTGTACGCGGTGTAGTCGAGCTCCTCGGCGACCCGGCCCTGGAGAGCTTCGACGTCGTCGGCGATCTTGGCGCCGTCGTTGTCGTTGACGACGACCGAGCGCTTGCCCCCGCCGGGGAGCGGGTCCCCGTTCATGCCGCGGAAGTAGCGCACGTCCGACATGGACTTCGCGCTGCCCTCGTAGGCGTCCGAGGAGTCCGCGCCGCTGACCGTGCGGACCCGGCTGAAGCCGCGCCACTGGTCGTAGGTGCGGGTCTTCTTCTTGGAGAACTCGGCCTGGTTCAGGGCCCAGGCGCCCTTGGCGTCACCGTTGTCGCCGTAGACGTACGAGGTGGTGACGGGCTCGACGCCCTTGACGCCCGGGAGTTCCTGGACGTTGTCGACGACGTACTTGTTGAACCACTCGATCGACTCGTCGACCTTGTCCGGGTCCGGGTGCCAGTACGCCGGGTAGCAGAGCCCGGTGTTGGACTCGACCGCCGGGAACCCGGAGCCGCTCTTGCAGGCGCCGGTGGGCTCGCGGTAGTCGACGAAGGTCTCGCCGCCGTACTCGCTGATGATCCGCTCGACGCGCAGCCGGTCGAACGTCGGGTTCGGGTCCTTCTCACCTCGCCGTACCCGGTTCGGCATGGGCTGGGTGTTGGCGACGAAGGTGACCGGACGCAGGGCCTGGGACTCGCCGTCGGTGCCGTAGCCGGCGCGGGTGATCGAGTCGAGCCAGAGGGCCGTGCCCTCGTCGGTGCGCTCGGCGGGGAGCGACTGCTCCAGCGTCCAGGAGTCGACCTTCGACAGAGCGGTGGAGCCCTCGGTGCGCTGGGTGGAGGTGGTCACCTGCGCCAGGCGCTTGCGGGTCCAGAAGGTCGGGACCGGGACGTAGCAGTCCTTGCCCGACTCGCAGAGGAGGTCGGCGGGGGTGTCGTACCAGATGTGGTTCTTCGCGAAGTCGCCCGAGGTGAAGTTCGCCTCGGAGCACGCGATGCCGTCCTCGACGAAGCAGCGCTCGTCCACCGAGAAGTCGACGCGGGCGAGCGGCGCGGCGCTGTAGAGGGTGCTGGCGCGCTGGCCGTAGTCGATGCGCTTGAGGTAGCCGCCCCGGTCGTAGGAGACCGGGGTCTTGAACTTCATGTTCTTGGCGTAGAGGGACTTCTCCTTCTCCCACCACAGGGACATGGCGCTGCCGGAGGTGTCGACGACGTAGTCGAGGTTCCAGCGCCAGCCGCGGGTGCAGAAGGACTTGGCGAAGTCGGCGTCGTAGCAGTCCTCGCCGGGCTGGTTGCCCGAGACGGGGACGGTCAGGACGGAGTTGGTGACCGGGTCGTCGGCGGCGGTGCCGTTGTCGCTCCAGCCGGGGAGCTTGTGCTTGCCGAAGTAGTAGACGGTGCCGTCGCGGGTGGTGACCTCCCAGTACTCGCCGAGGGAGTCGCCGTTGCCCAGCGAGGTGTCCTTCAGCAGCCGCACCCGCGAGCCGTCACCGTTGGCGGTGACCCACTCGTTGCCGGTCTCGTCGTCGTCCTTGACCAGCTCGGTCGTGGTGCCGCCGAGGGTCAGGGTCGCGTTCTCCGAGCCGTCACAGAGGTCGCTGGTCTTGCGCTTGGTGTTGTTGCCGCCCTCGGTGTCGTCCCGGCACGTCTTGTACGTGCGGGTGATGGAGCCGGGGTTGTAGTCCCAGCCGTCACCGATCCAGGAGGCCTGGTTGTTGGTGGCCGAGGTACGCCCGTCCACACCCTGCGAGTTGTACCCGAAGGCAAGGCTCGGGGCCGGGCCGCCGGGGACGCTGGGCGCCTGAAGGTTGTACGTGTACGAGAACCCGCCGGAGCTGCTGCCCGCCGTCCAGGAACCGGCGCTGGCCAGCGGAGTGGCGGAGAAGTCGCCCTTCGCACCGCCGCCCGCCGAGGTCGCCATGAAGACCGAGGAACCGGAGTTGGACGCGGCGCTCAGCGCCGCGATCCGGGTCAGCGGGGCCGAACCGGAGGTCGGCTTGACGTACAGGGCCTGCGAGATCGTCCCGGTCGAGGTCGCCTCGGCCGTCGTCGTCACAGGACCGGTGTCCGCCAGGTCGGCGACGTCGAGGGTCGCCTCGATGCGCCGCTCACCGTCGAGGACACCGTCGCCCTCGACGTCGGTGGCCTGCGGTGCGACGACGTTGGTGGTGTCCACCTCGGTCGGCTCCGCACAGCCCTCGACGTCCGGAGTCGTCAGGAAGCACTCGGGGAACTTGACCAACTGGAGCCGGTCCGCCCAGTTCGCGCCGTACAACTCGGCGAACTCGGTGTAGTCCAGGGCCACCACCGCGTCACCCGTGGCAGCCGCGGGCGGGGTCACGGTGAAGACCAGACCCTCGACGTCGGCGGCCGAGGACTCCGCCTGGCTGGCCAACGCGACCTGCCAGTCGCCCTCCAGCGCCGTCGTCTCCTCGGCGGTCGCCGTGGCCGGGGCGCCGATCCCGATCGGCAGCGTACTGATCGGCTGCGTCTCACCCGGCGCCAGCGCGTCCACCGTCCCGGTGGCCGGCGTCGTGATGCCGGTCCCCACCGGAGCGGTGATCTTCTTCGGCTCGTAGTCCTCGCCCGGCGGCACATCGGCCGTCGTCATGTCGGCGAGGCCGCCGCCGTCCTCACCTGGGGCGAGTTCGGGTTTGGGCAGGTCGACGAGGTCGACGCCCGAGCGGCTGCTGGGCGGCGGTACGGCGTACGAACTCGGCAGCATGCCGATCGTCACGGCGGTCGCCGCGACGACGACCACGCCGATGCGCGCCCGACGCCGACGACGGCGCTGCTCCTCGGTGCCGGGGAGATACCCCCGGCCACTCCATGAAAGCGATCCCCACACGACGGCCGCGGCCCCCCACAGTCGATCCCGACCACCGGCCGATCCATGCGGAAACACACGGCGCCGAAGGCTAATTGATTCGCCGAATGTTCAGCCACGGATTCACAACTCGTCAAATGAACCGAGGCCTCAGTGATTTCAATCACACGCTAATTCCTCTCCATTGTCTCTTTACCGTTCCTATGCCATGGATGCTGAGAATCGGGCCCAGGACACCTGGGATCGTCCGCTATACGAACAAAGGAGAGCTCTCGCCACCCACTGGGCATCCTGGAGATCCTTTCGGGTCGTTTTCTGCAGGTACGCATACTTCTGGTCCCGCCCCGAGCGCCTTCGGGGAGAGGAAGGGCGCCACTCCGTGGCTCCCCCATGGATCCGGGCGTGAACGCACCGTGACGCCCACCGAACAATCACGTCTGTGGATGCCTCGTGCTCCTTCCGGCATGCTTCTCACTCGCCCCACCCCTCGGAACGACTCCGTTCATCGGACAGAGCCGACAAGGAGCGGGGTTTACCGAAAACGTGACGGCGTGCGCTTTCCGGAACGGTCCGGGTGAATACGGCTGGACAGCCGTCCGGACCTGTACTCCGGAGTTGACGCGCGCCGTTTTGGGGGAGGGAATCCAGCACCGTGGAACGTCGTCGTCCCAGCCGGGCAACCGTCCGGCGCACCGCGGCGGGAGTGGCGGCACTCGTCGCCGCCGGCCTCGGTTTCGCCATGCTCGGGCCCGCCCCCGATCACCCGGTACGGCAGTCCGCCGCACCGGTCACACCCGCCACCGCGCCGCTCGACGAGAACGGCGCGCAGAAGCAGGCCGTCCGCACCGGCAAGCGCGTGGAGGTGGCGTCCCTGCGCGACGCCACCTCGACGACGTTCGCGCTGCCGGACGGCAGCTTCGAACTCACCGCGCACGGCGCTCCGGTGCGCGCGAAGGTCGACGGCGTCTGGAAGGCGCTGGACGCCACCCTGGCCCGTACGGACCGGGGCTGGGAGCCCAAGGCGGCTTCCGACCCGGTGGTGTTCTCCGCCGGGGGCGGCGCGAGTACGGCGGGGAAGAAGAAGGGCACGTCCGGGGCGCGGCAGGCGTCGTTCACCGTGTCGCGCGCCTCCTTCACCCACGCGGTGACCGGAGCGGCCGGCGGCACCCACGCCGTGCCCGCCGCGACCGAGGACGCCCCCGCCTACCAGGACCTCGTCACCCTCACCTCGGGCGGCCACGAGATCACGATGAGCTGGCCGGGCGAGCTGCCCGCGCCCCGGATCGACGGCGACACCGCCCTCTACCCCGAGGTGTTCGACGGTGTCGACCTGCTGCTGACGGCCCGGGACAGCGGCTTCACCCACGTCCTGGTCGTGCACGACGCCGAGGCCGCGAAGGCGCTGGCCGGCACGGACCTCTCGTACCGTCTCAGCTCCCCGGACCTCTCCTTCCACCTGGACGCGGTGACCCACGCGGTCACCGCGCAGGACGCGTCCGGTGCGGAGATCGCGGTCTCGCCGACCCCGTTCCTGTGGGACTCCGCGGGCCGCCCGGCCCTGACGGAGGGCGAGGACCCCGACGCCCCCGAGGCTCCCGAGCCCGGGGTGGACCCGTCGCCGTCGTATTCGGAGGAGCCCGGCACCGAGTCCACGGACGCCCCGGCCGATCCGGACGCCCCGGAGAGCGACGACACCGCCGCTCCGGAGGGCGATTCCGCGGCCACCACGGCGCCCTCGCCGGCCGCCGAGCCCGCGCCCGGTGACGAGCCGTCGGCGGGCACCGCCGACCAGTCGTCCTACGGTTCCGCCCGCTCGGGCGCGACCGCCTCGCGCGCTTCCTTCCGCTCCGCCGGCACGACGGACGTGCTCAGCCTGCCCGGGCTCGCCGGTCCGCAGATCGGGGCGCACAGCGCGGTGGGCACCGCCGCTCTCACGGGCGGCGGCACTGCCGACGCCACCCTGGCCATCACTCCGGACAAGGAGCTGCTGACCAGCGCGAAGACGGTGTTCCCGGTCTTCATCGACCCGTCGATCACCGGCAAGACGAAGAACTGGACGACGACGTACAAGAAGTACCCGACGTCCAGCTTCTACGACGGCGCCAACTACAACACCGGCACCACCGAGGCGCGCGTCGGCTACGAGTCGACCACCGGCGGCCTCTCCCGGTCCTACTTCCGGCTCGCCTGGACGTCCAGCATCAAGGGCGCCACGGTCACCAAGGCCGACCTGAGGTTCTACGAGACGTACAGCTGGTCCTGCTCGGCCCGCGAGATGCAGGTCTGGCGCACCGGCGGCATCTCCTCGTCCACGACCTGGAACAACCCGCCGTCGAAGTCGGCGGAGATCGGCAGGAAGTCGTTCGCCAACGGCTGGAGTTCCTCCTGCCCGGACGCGTACGTGGTCTACGACGGCAAGTCGGTCGCGCAGGACGCGGCGGACGGCGGCTGGACCAACTTCACCATCGGCCTCCAGGCGAGCACCGAGGACTCCTCGTACTCCTGGAAGAAGTTCAAGGCCGAGGGCGAGTCCGCCCCGAAGATCGTGATCACCTACAACCGCAAGCCGGCCGAGCCCACCAGTCTCGACATCTCCCCGGGTACAGGTTGCGACACCAGCAGCCCCTACCCGTCGGTCGGGCTCAGCGACGTGACACTGGCCGCCAAGTCCTCCGACCCGGACGGCGACCTGAAGTACCTGGACTTCGAGCTCTGGCAGTCCGGCAGCACCACCAAGGTCTACGACGGGAACCGGACGGTCGACTCGAGCGGCGCGGCCAGCGTGGTCATCGACGGCGCGGACGGCACGGCCAGCGCGCTCGCCAACGGCAAGACCTACTTCTGGCGGGTGAGGGCGATCGACTCCTCGGGGGCCGCGTCCACCTACGGCCCGGCGGGCACCGTCGACTGCGGCTTCGTGTACGACTCCTCGGCGCCGAACTCGCCGGACATCACCTCCACGGACTACCCGGAGGACGACGGCAGCGGCACCAACTGGAGCAAGGCCAAGTTCGGTACCACGGGCAAGTTCACCTTCAGCGCCGCCGGTTCGACCGACACCGTGAAGTACCTGTACTCGGTGAACTCGACCAGCCTCAGCAAGACCACGGCGACCGTCGCCGCCGGGGGCTCGGTCACGGTGGCCATCCCGCCGCTGTCGGCCGGTCCCAACGTCCTCTACGCCAAGGCGGCCGACGCCTCGGGCAACACCTCGTCCACCGCGACGCAGTACCTCTTCTACGTCACCCCCCGCGATGCGGCGGACAAGGCGGGCGACGTGACCGGGGACGGGGTCGCCGACCTCTACCTGCTCGACGCCACCGGTGACCTGCGCCTCTACCCGGCCACCCCCACCGGTGACATCCACGTCTCGCTCCAGGCCGCGCACCGTGACGGGATCAGCCTGGAGGCCGACCTCGACGAGGACGGCGTCTCGGACGGGGGCACCTACTGGCTGGACCCGGCCGGCAAGCCCTCATTGATCACCCACAACGGCGACTTCCTGCCCGGCGACGGCATCCAGGACCTGGTCGCCCGGACCGGGGACGGGAAGCTCTGGATCTACCGGGGTGACGGTTACGGCAGCGTCGACGTCGAGCAGCGCACCGAGGTGTGGCTGCCGTCGAACGCCCCCGACCCGTCGACGTTCACCCAGATCCTGGCGACCGGCGACATCACCGGCGACAGGCGCCCGGAGCTCTTCGCGACCTCCGGCGACACCCTGTGGGTCTTCTCCGGCTACACCGGCGGCACCTTCCAGACCGCGACCCGGCTGTCCGCGTCCGCCTGGACCGACCGGGATCTGGTCAACGTCGGCGACTACAACGGCGACGGCGTCGCCGACCTGGTCTACCGCACCTTCACCAGTGACCGGCTGCTGCTGCGCATCGGCAAGGCGGACCCGGCGGGCGGCACCAGCCTGACCTCGCTCGCCAACGCCGTGAACTCCGCGACCGGTGTGGACGCCGAGTTCGGTACCGGCTGGAGCCTGGCGAACGTCCCGCTGATGACCGGTACCCCGGACGTCACCGGGGACGGCATTCCCGACATCTGGGCGATCATGGCGGACGGTACGGGCCGCTTCTACAAGGCCACGGCCACCTGGGGCGGCACCCCCATCACCGTCATCAGCGGTGGCTGGGAGAACAAGATGGCGATGGGCTGATGATCACCCCGCCCGAGGATCAGGACCGTACGGAGAAGGACGACACGATGAAGCGGTACGCATACGGCACGGCGGCACGCCGGTTCACCGTCTGCGCGGTGTCGGCCGCGGCCCTGGTCCTCGCGGCGGGATGTTCGGTCAGCGGCAGCAGCAGCGGGGGTGGGGGCGGCCTGCAGCGCCAGGGCGCCGCCAGCCCCGCCCCCACCGACGCCGCCGGTCTCACCGCGAAGGCCCTGAAGACCGGCAGCATCCCCGGGGCGACCGTCACCACCCCGACCGGCGCCCAGGCCCCCCGGCCCAAGGACGTCGCGGCGGACAAGCCGTGCGGGCCGCTGGCCCGCGCGGTCGCCGGCACCGCCCTCGGCTCCCCCGAGGACACCGTCTTCCGCCGGGTCACCGGCGACGGCCTGACCACCACCGTCACCCTCACCGTCTACCAGGACGAGGAGAAGGCCACCGCCGCCCTGACCGCCCTCTCCGACGCGGCCGACGCCTGCACCGGCGGCTTCACGCTCAAGGTCTCCGGCACGGAGCACCGCGTGACGGCCGCGGCCCGTGAACTGGCGCCCCAGGGCGCCGACCAGGCGATGGGTTTCGGCATCACCCGGCGCGTCGGAGAAGCGGACGGGACGGACACCCCGGAGAAGGTCGCCGTGATGCGCCGGGGGTCGACCGTCGTCCTCTTCACCACCACGGCCTCCGACGGGGCTCCGGCCCCGAAGGACCTCGCCGTACCTCCCGCCGTCGTCGAGACCCAGTTCGTCGCCCTGGCCTGACGGCCCCCGCTCAGTACGGCGAAGCGCCCGCACACCGGATGTGTGCGGGCGCTTCTTCGTGCCTGCTCCTCCGTGCCTACTTCTTCGCCCCGGCCTTCCCGTGCGACGGCTTCCCGTGCGACGGCTTCCCGTGCGCGGGCTCGGACGTCCCGGGCTCGGACGCCCCCGGCGTCGCCGGCACCAGGGTCGTCGCGGCGGGCCCGTACGTCCGTACGTAGTCGAAGCCGGCGACCGCGCCCACGTGGTTGTCGGAGATCAGGCCGATCTTCAGATCGCCCTTGACCGGCAGGGTCCACACCCCGCTGAGCGTCCAGTGCACGCCGTCGCGGCTGGAGGAGGCGCGGACCTCGTGCTCCTGGTTCGCGGTGTCGAGGTGGTGGGTGAGCCGCAGCCAGAGGGTGTCGGCGGTCGGGCCGCCGAACATCGGGGCGTTGGCGACGGCGGTCGGCGGGGTGGTGGTGGGCCGCTCGCCCTCCTTGCCGAACTCGGTCACATGGAGCATGGCCCCGTTGCCGTTGTTGAGCGGCAGCACCGAGTGGGTGAGCTTGAACCAGCGGTCGTCGTTCTCGTAGAGCACCAGTCCCGCCTGCTGGGCGTTGGTGGTGGGGGTGAAGTGGAGTTCGGTCTCCACCGTGTAGTCGCCCGTGGGTGCGGGGCGCAGCAGGACCGGGGCGGTGTTGTCACCGAGGTACAGCTCGGTGTCGGAGGTGGGCCAGGAGAGCGCGCCGGCCACCATGGAGGTGCCGGTGGCAGGGCCGCGTACCCAGCTCCAGGCGGAGCCGGTCGTGGTGCCGGGGAGGGTCGTGGTGTCGAACTCGTCGCTGTAGGCGGGGAGCAGGGCTCCGGGCCGGGCGACGGGGGCCCGCTGCGTGACGGGGGTGTACAGCGCGGTGGCGCCGACGTTGTCGGCCTCGGCTCCGGCGCCCTTGGCCGCGGCGGAGACCGCTCCGGCGTGGACGGCGGCGGTGGGCAGGGTGCGGGTCTGCTCGCCCACCGGGTCGCGGAGCCGGTCGCCGGTGACCTCCACGGTGAGGCGGGTGCCCCGGATCTCGGCGGAGACGGTGTGCCAGGTGTCCCAGGAGAACCCTGCGGGCAGGGCGCCGATCTGCTCGCCCTGGTCGACGCCCTTGATCCGTACCTCGGTGACCAGGGCGTTCTTCGCCCGGTCCAGCCAGACGGCGACCCGGTTGTCGGCGTCGGTGTGGGCGAGGGTGAGGCCCGCGGCGCCTGTGGCGGCGGTGACCCGGAGGTCGGCCTCGGCGCGTACGGCGGCGGGGGCGGTGCCGGTGGACACCAGGTAGCCGGGGGCGGTGGAGCCTGCGGCGGGAGTGTGGCGGACGTAGCCGTGGCCGTCGGTCCCGGTGGCGGTGGTCCAGCCGGCCGGGGTCGCGCCCTGGGTGCGCCAGCCGGTCAGCCCGGTCTCGAAGGTGCCGCCCGCGGCCCAGGTGGTGACGGGCGCGGCGGTCGGGGTGTCCGAGGGGCCCGTACCGGCGCGGACGACGGGCCAGCCGTCGATCCAGTCGAGGCGGTCGATCAGCATCGGGCGCCGGGAGAGCTTGAGGGTGCCGCCGGAGGCCGGGGCGAGGTCGGGCGACTCGGCGGGGATGCCGTGGTAGACGAGCCAGTCCTGGCCGGACAGGTCGGTCTGGATGGCGTTGTGGCCGGGGCCGATCCATCGGTCGCCGTTGGCGCCGACGACGACGCCGCCCTTGCTGCCGAGGGCCATCAGGTCGGTGCCCTCGTCGTCGGTGAAGGGGCCGGTGGGGCTTGTCGAGCGGCCCACCTTCACCTGGTAGCCGCTGTACGCGCCGTCGCAGCAGCCCGCGTCCGAGTAGAAGAGGTAGTAGAACCCGTCGCGGTGGACGACGAACCCGCCCTCGACCCGTCGGCCGCGCGCGACCTGGGTGACCGCGCCCTCGACGCGGGTGCGGTCGCCGTTCATCCTCGCGACGCAGAGGGTGTCGTAACTCCCCCAGTAGAGGTAGGGGGTTCCGTCGGTGTCGGTGAACTGCGCCTGGTCGATGCTGCCGGTCGGGCAGCCGCTGGGCGTGGGCAGCACCGCGCCCTTGTCGGTCCACGGGCCGGTCGGCGTCGGGCCGGTGACCAGGCCGACGGTGCCGCGTCCGGGGACGGAGTAGTAGAGGTAGTACTGCCCGAAGGCGTAGTGGATGTCCGGTGCCCAGAGCCGGGAGCCCTGGAGCCAGGCGGGCCGGGTCTCCGGGGTGAAGACCTCGCCCGCGTAACTCCACGTCACCATGTCCGGGGAGCGCAGGATCGGCAGGATGCGCTCGCCGTCCTCGCCCTTGGACTGGAAGACCGGGTTCTGGGTGCCGTACGCGTACCAGTAGCCGTCCTTGCCCCGGATCATCGTGGGGTCGGGGAAGGTGTCGACGGTCCCGGCGGTGACCGGGTTGGTGTACGTGGCGGGGGCGGCGGCCGGGGCCGAGGCGCTGTGGGCCGGGTGGTGCTCCTGGGCCTCCGCCCCGTACGAGGGGGCCGTGGCCGGGCCGAGCAGGCAGATCAGCGCGGCGGCCGGGGCCGCCCAGCGGGGCAGCCGCCGTGCGCGTGCGGGGGTACGCGTGCGTCTCATCGGGTCTCCGTGGTCGTCGGGGCCGTGGTCGTCGGGGCCGTGCCGTCCGGTTCGAAGGAGCTGAGGGTCACGTCGACGTCCGAGCCACCGATGTCGTACATCGACGTCATCCAGTGGTAGAAGTTGTCGCCGCGGTCGCGCAGCAGCGTGTGGAGCCGCCGCATCAGCCGGTCGCGTACGCCCGCCAGCTCGGGGTTCCCGTACCGGTTGTCGAGCTCGTCGGGGTCGTCGAGAAGGTCGTACAGCTCGTTCACGGACTCCGGGTTGACGACCAGCTTGTAGCGGTCGTCGCGGATCATCCGCTGCGGGTACGGGAAGTGGTGGCCGTGGAACTCGGCCACCAGCTCCGGCGCCCAGTCGGGGTGTTCGCCGCGCACCAGCGGGAGGAGGGAGCGGCTGTCCACCGCCGGGGACGGGTCGGCGCCCGCCAGGTCGAGCAGGGTCGCGGTGCAGTCGGTGAGGCTGACGAGCTCGTCGCGGACCTGCGGCGCCTCGCCGGGGACGCGCACGATCCCGGGGATGCGGTAGATGTCCTCGTACATCGCCGGGCCCTTGTCGTGCAGCCGGTGGGCGCCGGTGAACTCGCCGTGGTCGGCGGTGAAGAACACCGAGGTGGCGTCCTGGAGGCCGAGTTCGTCCAGGCGGGTCAGGATGCGCCCGATCTGCTCGTCGATGAGGGTGACGTAACCCCAGTAGACGGCGATGAGTTTGCGGCTGACCTCCAGCGGCATGGTGTCGAAGGCCCAGTGCGCGCTGTAGTTGGCCTGTACCGGAGGCTTGTTCTCGAAGGTTTCCGCGATCGACGCGGGCAGCTCGACGAGTTCGGGGTCGTAGAGGTCGAAGTAGGAGTCGGGCAGCAGATAGGGCAGGTGCGGGCCGAAGAAGTGGGTGGCGAGGAAGAAGGGCCGCCCGTCGGCGGCGTACTTCTCCAGCTGCTCGATGGCGCGGGTGGCGAGGTAGTGCTCGAAGGTCGCCTCCACCGGCTGGTGCAGCCGCGCGGCCAGCAGGTTCCCGGGGTTGCCGGCCGGTGCCGTGCCCCGGATGTGGTCGGTGATGCGGTACGGGGGCAGGCCCCGCTCCTCCAGGTAGGCGAGGTAGTCGGGGTGGTCGACGGGGTTGTGCCAGCCGGGCAGGTCGGGGCCGTCGAACCCGTAGGAGGCCGCGTTGCGGTGGGTGCCGCCGTGCCACTTGCCGATCAGGCCGAGCTGGTAGTCGCGCTCCTTCAGGGCGGCCGGGAAGGTGAAGACGTCCTCCCGGAGGTCCTCCAGGTAGCCGACGTTCCGCTCGTGGTTGGCGAGCAGCCGGTGGCGGAAGGGGGCCTGGCCGGTGAGCAGGCTGGCGCGGGCGGGGGTGCAGATGGCGGTCGGGGTGTAGAACCGGTCGAAGCGGGTGCCGGTGGCGGCGAGCCGGTCCAGGTTCGGGGTCCTGACGTGCGGGTTGCCGTAAGCGCCGAGGGTGTCCACCCGGTGCTGGTCGGTCATGAGGAACAGCAGGTTCACTTGGCGTACGCCTTCGTGTAGAGGTCGCCGTCGTAGTACGTGTCCGCCTTCGGCACGGTCTTGAGCTGGCCGGTGCCCACGAAGAACGCGCCGAGGCCGTCCAGCCAGGAGGCGACGGTGCCGTCACCGGTCTTCGCCACCAGGTCGGCGGTGGTCATCGTCTGCACGTTCGCGGCGTCGGCGGCGACCTTGGCACGGTCGACCTTCAGCAGCTTCGCGGCGGCGTCGATCGCCTCCTCGGGGTGGGCCGCCCGGTAGTCGTTGGCCTGCTGGAGGACCTTGACGACCTTGATGGTGAGGCCCTTGTCGGTCGTGGTGCCCGAGACGAACGCGGTGGGGAACGCCTGGCCGGAGAAGTCCTTGGTGGAGCCGACCTCGTTGAGGCCGGGCTTCTTCGCCTTGATGGAGTCGATGAGCGGGTACCAGAGGCCGGCACCGTCGATCTGCCCGGAGACGAAGGCGGAGACCACGGTGGCCGGGTCCATCGGGACCTTCTGGATGTCGGAGGGCTTCATCCCGGCCTTCTGGAGCGCCAGGTTGAGGACCATCTCGCCGGAGGTGCCGGCGGGGACGCCGACCTTCTTGCCCTTGAGGTCCTGGATGGTCTCGATGCCGGGCTGGGCGATGACCCGGTCCGCGTAGGCGAGGGTGTTCACGGCGACGACCTTGGCCTTGCCGGTGGCGGGCAGCCACATCGCGCCGGGACCTATGTAGCCGAAGTCGAGGGAGCCGCCGCCGAGCGCCTGGATCTGGAGCGGGCCGTTGGTGAAGACGCTGTACTGGGGCGAGAGCCCCTCCTTCTTCCACAGGCCCTGCTGGTCGGCGATGGCGAGCAGGCTGGCGCCGTTGTAGTCGCTGATGTAGCCGAACCGCACCTTGGCGCTGCCGCCACCGGCGGAGTCGCCGTCGTCCCCGGAGCAGCCGGTGACGGAGAGTGCCAGGACGGACACGGTGGCCGCGGCTGTGAGGGCGCGCTGGGAGAGACGCATGGCGGAGTGATCCTTCGGTGGGTGTGGGTGGTACGGGAGAGAAAAACGGGGCCCGCGCGGACGGGTCAGACGGCTGCGGGCGCCGGGGGCTGGTGGTAGACGGCCTGCCAGACGGCGTTGCGGATGCCGGCGAACTCCGGTGAGAGCCGGACCGCTTCGGTGCGCGGGTAGGGGAGGCCGACGTCGATGACCCGGTGGACGCGGCCCGGCCGGGCGGCCATCACGATGACGCGTCCGGCGAGGTAGACGGCCTCGTCGACGTCGTGCGTGATGAAGAGGACGGTCCGCCGGTCGCGGCTCCAGGTGTCCAGCAGCTGGTCCTGCAGCTGCACCCGGGTCAGCGCGTCCAGTGCGCCGAACGGCTCGTCCATCAACAGCACCTGAGGGTCGACGGCGTAGGCGCGGGCGATGGCGCAGCGCTGCTTCATGCCGCCGGAGAGCGTCTTGGGCAGGGCGTCCGCGAAGTCGCCGAGGCCGACGAGTTCGATGGCCCGCTGGGCGCGGAGCCTGCGTTCGGCCGCCGGTACGGAGGCGAGCCTGAGCCCGAACTCGACGTTGCCGCGCACGGTGAGCCAGGGGAACAGGGCGTACTGCTGGAAGATCACGCCGCGTTCGGGGCCGGGTCCGGTGACCGGCTTCCCGTCGACCAGGACGGTGCCGGAGGTGGGTTCGGCGAGTCCGGCGGCCAGGTTCAGCAGGGTGCTCTTGCCGCAGCCGGAGGGGCCGACGACGGTGACGAACTCCTCGTCGCCGATGTCCAGGGAGACGTCGTCGAGCGCGGTGAAGACCGTGTTCTTGACGGGGTAGGTCCGGGAGACCCCGCGGAAGGAGATCTTGGCGTTCATCGGGTTTCCTGCCAGTGGGTGAGGCGTCGTTCGGCGACGAGGAGCAGGCGGTCCATCAGGAGGCCGAGCACGCCGATGGAGATCAGCCCGACGAAGATGGTGGGGAGGTCGTAGTAGAGCTGGGCCTGCTGCATGCGGAATCCCAGGCCCTCGGGGGCGGCGATGAGTTCGGCGGCGACCAGGGTTCCCCAGGCGGAGCCGAGACCGATCCGCATGCCGACCAGGATGAACGGCGCGGACGCCGGTACGACGACCTTCAGGAAGATCGTCCCGTCCTTCGCGCCCAGCACCCGCGCCGCGTCGATCAGGGTGCGGTCGACCCCGACGACCCCCTGGAAGGCGGCGACCACGCTGGAGAGGAAGGCGGCGAGGAAGATGACGAAGATCTTGGGGGTCTCGCCGATGCCCATCAGCACGATGGTGAGCGGGATCAGGGCCAGCGGGGGGACGGTACGGAAGAACTGGACGTACGGTTCCAGCAGCCCCCGGGCCACCGGGTACCAGCCCATGAGGAACCCGACCGGTACGGCGGCCAGGGTGCCCAGCGCGAAGCCGGTCAGCACCCGGCGCACGCTGGCGAGGGCGTCGTCGGCGAGGGTGCCGTCGGCGATCAGCTCGCCCGCCCGGGAGGCGACCGCGCCGGGGCCCGGCACGGTGTCGAACCCGAGCGGGTCGAGCAGCGCCCAGGCGCCGAGGCCCACGGCGAGTGCGATCAGGTTGAGCCCGAGCGAGGAGAGGAAGGACCGCCCGCCGCGCCTGCCGGTGCGGGCCGCGCGGTCGCCGGGCGGGGCGGGTGCGGGGGCGCCGGGTTCCCCGGGGGCGAGGTCCTCGGGGGCGCGGGTGTCCTTGACGAGGGGCTGGAAGGGGGATGTCATACGTCGTCGTCCTCGGGGAGTGCCGGGCCCGGGTAGCGGGCGAGCAGCGGCGATTCGTGCAGGGCCAGGGCGACGCCGCCGTGCGCGCCGCCCGCTTCGCCGAGTGCGGCGGGGCAGAGCGTCACGCGGTCCCGGGCGAGTGGCAGGACGTGGGCGTCGAGCGCCTCGGCGACCGGTCCGAGCAGCGCCCCGCCGGCCTGGGCGAGTTCACCGCCGAGCACGATCGTGCTGGGGCCGAGGGCGCCCACGACCGAGGCGAGGACGGTCCCGACGAAAGTCCCGGCCCTGCGCAGCACCCCCTCGGCGACCGCGTCCCCGTTTTCGAGCGCGGCCAGGAACGCGGCGAAGTCCCGGGCCCCGCCGCCCTGTTCGCGGTACGCGGCGAGTACGGCCCCGACGGAGGCGACGGTCTCCAGGCAGCCGGTGCCGCCGCATTCGCAGGGGCCGCCCGCCGGGTCGGCGGTGATGTGGCCGAGTTCGCCGGCCAGCCCGTCGACCCCCCGGTGCAGGGCGCCGTTGACGACCAGGCCGCCGCCGACGCCGTGCGAGAGCCGCAGGTAGAGCACGTCGCGGCTGCCGGCGGCGGCGCCCCAGGTGGCTTCGGCGAGGGCGGCGAGGCGGGTGTTGTTGTCGATGAGGACGGGGGCGCCGAAGCGGTTGGTCAGCAGCTCCACGAGGTCGGTGAGCGTGCCACCGTGGCCCCCGCCCGGCCGGGTGACCCGGGGGCCTTCCGCCGCCCGCGCGTCCTCGGTCTCCGTACGGCGCACCGGCCCGACGACGCCCACCCCGACCGCCCCGGTGGCGCCGAGGGCGGAGAGACGCAGAGCGCCGTCGGCCAGCGAGGCGACCAGCTTCTCGGCGAGGTCGACGCGGCCCTCCCAGGAGAGGTCCGGCGGGTGCGGGAGACTGGCCGAACCGATCATCTCGTGCGCGACGTTGGCGGCGGCCACATGGACCGAGCGGCGCGCGAAGTCGATGCCGAGCGCCTGCCCGGCCGCCGGGTCGAGGGTCAGGTGCTCGACGGGACGGCCGCGTTTGCGCGGCCCGGGGTCGGCCGCGCCGGGAACCACGGCCCCGCCCGCGACCAGGGTCGCCACGATGTCGTACAGCGTGGTGCGCGAGAGTCCCGAGAGCCGCCCGAGCTCGGCGCGGCTCAACTGGCCGTGCCGGCGCAGCAGGCCGAGCACGCGCTCTTCGTGGCCCCGCCTCAGCTGTGCGAGGGGGCCTCTGTGGGAGTGCATGGGCCCCAGCATGAGGAGGCCCGAATTTTTTCGTCAACCTCCCGGAAAAATATTCATGTTGCCGCAATGAGCTGCGCGGTACGGCGCGCTTCCTCCCGTCCTGGCACGGTGGAGCGGCGCCACGGCGGCACAGGCTTCGCGGGGCCGCCGACTGCCTCCAACTCTCTGGCCATGACGACTACGCACACCTACGACGTCCAGGCGAAGGCCCGCGCGCTGCACGGCGACGTCCCGGCGCTCTGTTTCATCGCCCGCTCGGTGAACTTCCCGGTCACCCACGAGCCCGTGGTCCACGTCCAGGAGGACTGAACGGCACCCGGGACCGAAACGGCACCCAGAACCGGCCCGCATCCGGGGCCGGGCCCGACGGCGCACGGAAACGGCCCGCGCCCCCGGAGAGGCCGCGGGCCGCTTCCGCTCGGTGTCACGCTCCGGCCAGCAGCGCCTCCAGTGCCTCGCCCGGCTCCGGATGCCGGGCGAGGAGCGCGGCACCCGCCGGAGCGGAGTCCGCCACCGTCCACGTACCGTCGCAGCCCAGCAGTGCGGCCACCGCGTCGCAGGTCGCGGGGTACGCGGCGAGCAGGGCGACGCCCGTACGCGCTCCGGTACCGGTTCCGGGGCCCCGGGGGGCCGCCGCGTCCGGGGCGGGCTCGCGCCAGGGCGGCACGAAGGTGTCCAGCGCGTCGAGCCGGCCGGGGAAGATCCGTCCGGCCTCCCGGATCAGCAGCGGGGCGAGGTCGGCTCCCTCGGCGCGCAGGGTGGTGATGAGCGTCGGCAGCCAGGGCAGCAGCACCCGGTCCGGCAGGCGCGCGAAGGCGTTCGACACGGCTTCCACGACGAAGTCGGCGAGGTGCGGCACCGGCTCCAGGGCGTGCAGGAGCCCGCTGAGGTAGCGCGGATAGGCGGGCACCACCAGGGGGTTGGCCAGCAGCCCGTCGCACCGCACGCGCAGTTCCTCCCGGGAGAGCTGCCCCAGGTGCACCTGGGCCGCCCAGAGCAGCGCCACCCGGGAGGGCTCCTCCGGGTGCGACTGGGCGAGGGCCAGCTCCAGCTGCGTCCGGTCGCAGCCGAGCGAGAGCGCCAGCCCCTCCATGGAGAAGAGGAAGCCGAGCGTGGCGGCGACCTGGCGGCCGGTGGCGTCCTCGTCGTGGAAGGCGGTGGGCAGCAGGGTGCAGTAGTGCGCGTACCCGGCCTTGACGAAGGACTCGATCCACGGCGGCAGCACCGGTTCGGCGGTGCGGTAGTACGCCAGCAGCCGGCGCACCCGGAGCAGCACCTCGGGGGCGCCGTCCACGCCGCGCTCGGTGGTCAGCACCTCCAGGGCGCGGGCGCCGAGTTCGGCGGCGAGGCGTCCGCCGCGCAGGTGCAGCGTGGCGTCCTCAACCGCCCGGAGCACGGTCGCGGTGGTCGCCCGCGGGGCGTACGCGTCCCGCCTCAGCCGCTGCTCCAGGACCTGCTCGATGCTGACGCCCTCGTACCCCAGCTCGATCAGGGCGCGCTGGTTGGTGCCGAGGGCGAGGTCCCAGGACTCCTGGAGGGAACGCTCGCCGAGCCGCCGCTCCCCCATGATCGGCCGGGCGGTGCCCTCGGGCATCAGCCGGCGCAGCATCCACAGCACGTCCGAGCAGCGCTCCAGCTCCGGGCGGGAGCTGATGTCGAGCAGGGCCCGGCGCACTCCGCGCTGCTGGAGGTCGAGCCCCAGCGGGGCGAGCCGGTCGTGGACGTCTCGGGCGAGCGGCGGCAGCGAGTCGTAGCCGACCCGGCCGATCCGGTCGCCGCCCATCATGATCTCCACGAGCCGGCGCACGTCCCGGCGCCCGGGGACGGCGTCCTTCTCGATGCAGGTGACGGCCGCGTCCTGGAAGTCGTACGGGGTGGGTCGGGCGCGGTCGCGCATCCCGGCCAGCAGGATCGAGGTCTCGAAGACGGCGATGGCGTCGGCGGTGGAGGCGAGGTAGCCGTTGCGGCGGGCGGCGCGCACGATCTCCACGGACCAGCCGAGGAGTTCGGCCTCGTCCAGACCGTCGGGTACGGGCGGCAGCCGCAGGAATCCGGAGAGCCGGTCGGGGGCGGTGCCCGGTGCCCCGGCGGGTGCCGGTGTCTTCGCCGCCGTGCGCACGGACTTCTTCGCACCGTCCTGGCCCGCGAGCCGGAAGGGCTTCACCCGGGTGCGCTTGAGGTTCTTCGTCCACTGGGTCGCGGCGATCGACACCGATCCGGGGGCGAGGCCGAACTGCGCCTCGATGGCGGTGTGGCTGGACGGGATGAGGCCGTAACTCCAGACGCTGTCGCTCGGCGGAGTGATCTCGAAGCCGTCGGCGCCCGCCACCCCGAACTCGGCGACCCGGCTGACCGCGTGGAACGCGCCGCAGACGTAGAGGCAGTCGGCCGGATCGGTGCCGGTCGCGGCCAGGTGTTCCCGCATCCGGGTCCACATGTACCGCTCGCGGTCCTCGTCCACCCGCGTGCGTCCCGCGTCCTCGGGGGCCAGCCTCCGGAACAGGCTGCCGATCAACAGCATGACCTGCCGGTACGTGTCGTGGTCGCTGTCGCCGAGCGGCAGTTCGACGTACTGGTGCCACCACTCCGACCAGTGCCGCACCCGGCCGTGGTGCAGCAGATGCTCCTCGAGTTCGGCGAAGCGGGGGCGCAGGTCGCCGATCTCCACGCCGACCGCGTCGCCGTGCAGCCCGGCCTCCTCCTCGGCGGCGGGGGCGGCTGCGGGGGCCGCTGCGGGGACGGCGGCGGGGTCGGGTCCTTCGCCGTCGGTCTGCTCGTCGCGCGTCTGCCACTGGAAGACGTGGTCCGAGGACCGGTCGACGAGGACCAGCTCGACACCCGGGGTGTCCAGGGCGTAGGCGATGGCCTGGTACTCGGCGGACGCCTCGGTGATCGGCGCGACCAGCGAGAGCGGCGCCCACGCGGCGGGGAAGCCCTGGGCCTCGCTCGCGAACGCCTGCACCGCCACCGGGAGCCGGCAGTTGCGGAGCTCGGTGAGAAGCGGCGCCATGTCCTCGCAGAGCTCCAGGTAGACGACCTTGGGCCGCTTCTCCCGCAGCCGCCGCGCCATCGCGGTCGCCGAGGCGGGCGAGTGGTGGCAGACCGGGAAGATCTCCAACGGCTCGCGCACCGCGCGGTCCACGTCGTCCACCAGTCCGAGGAGGATGCCCTCCAGCGCGTCCGGCCCGTCCGCGAAGGACGCCGCCGCCTCCCGCAACTGACCGCGCAGCGCTTCGAATCCGGTGTCCCGCCGCTGCCCCGCGACCGCCCGCCCCGCGACCGCCTGCCCCGCGACCGTCTCCGGCACGGTGTTCCCCTCCCTCGCTCCGGTCACCTCGGTCATGTCGCTCGCGCCCGTCACGACAGGGTGGCGATCGCGTCCCGGCCGCCCTCCAGGAATTCGGGCCAGGCGCCGCCCTCCTCCTTGCCGCGCGGCTCCACGACTCCGTGCAGGTACTTGTTGAGGATGGCCAGGTCCTCCGGCTCCCGCCGGACCAGCGATCCGACCAGCGAGGAGGCGAGGGCACGGGCGGTGAGCTCCCGCTCCCCGAAGAAGTTGCTGTGCAGGATCGCGTCCTCCAGCACCCCGATCTGCTCGGCGCTGGAGAGCGCGGACTCCAGCTTCTCGTCGTCGCTGCCCGCCGCGGCGGCGGAGGCGCGCAGGTCGGCGAAGCTCTGGAGGAGCACGTCCAGCAGCGTGGGCGGCACGTCCAGCTCGATGCTGTGACGGCGCAGCAGCTCCTCGGTGCGGAAGCGGACGATCTCCGCCTCGCTCTTCTTGTTCGTCACCACGGGGATGCGGACGAAGTTGAAGCGGCGCTTGAGCGCGGACGATAGGTCGTTGACGCCCCGGTCGCGGCTGTTGGCGGTGGCGATGACGGAGAACCCGGGCTTGGCGAAGACGATGTTGTCGCCGTCGCCGTCGCCGCCGCTCTCCAGCTCGGGGACGGAGACGTACTTCTCGGAGAGAATGGAGATCAGCGCGTCCTGGACGTCGCTGGTGGACCGGGTGAGCTCCTCGAAGCGGCCGATGGTGCCGGTCTCCATCGCGGTCATGATCGGCGAAGGGATCATCGACTCCCGTGACTGGCCCTTGGCGATCACCATGGAGACGTTCCAGGAGTACTTGATGTGGTCCTCGGTGGTGCCGGCCGTGCCCTGCACCACCAGCGTGGAGTTGCGGCTGATGGCGGCGGAGAGCAGCTCGGCCAGCCAGGACTTGCCGGTGCCCGGGTCGCCGATCAGCAGCAGGCCGCGGTCGGAGGCGAGGGTGACGATGGAGCGTTCGACGAAACTGCGGTCGCCGAACCACTTCTGGCCGATCTCCCGGTCGAGGCCGTCGGCGCGCTCGGAGCCCAGGATGAACAGGCGGACCATCTTCGGCGACAGGCGCCAGGAGAACGGCTTGGGGCCGTCGTCCACCGATTCCAGCCAGTCCAGCTCCTCGGCGTACTTGATCTCGGCGGGGGCGCGCAGCAGGTCGGACATGTCGGGCCTTTCTCGGGTCTGGGGTACGCGGGGGAAGAGACGGGTCACCGGGTCGGGGCTCAGGTGAGGAAGTTCTTGAGCTCGTGGACGAGCTTGCGGATGTGGCCGGAGAGGACCGGCGTCCCGAGGTCCTTGAAGCGCTCGCGGAACCAGGGGTTGACGCTGCCGCGTCCCGAGCTGGTCACCGAGCCCACCGGGATGAACTTGACGCCCGAGCGGTGGAGGGCGGCCATGCTCTCGAAGAGCGGTTCGCACTGCCATTCGTAGAAGTCGGAGATCCACACCACGACGGTGTTGCGGGGCTCCGCGATCTTCGGCTGGGCCAGCGCCATGGCGACCGTGCCGTCCGTGCCGCCGCCGAGCTGGGTGCGGAGCAGGGTCTCGAAGGGGTCGTGCACCCACGGGGTGAGGTCGAGGGCCTTGGTGTCGTACGCGACGAGGTGGACGTCGACCTTGGGAAGCCCGGCGAAGATCGAGGCCAGGATGGTGCAGTTGACCATCGAGTCGACCATGGAACCCGACTGGTCGACCACCACGATCAGCCGCTGGGGCGTCGTCTTCCGCGTGGTGTGGCGGTAGTAGAGGCGGTCGACGTAGAGCCGCTCCTCCTCGGGGCTCCAGTTGGTGAGGTTCTTCCAGATCGTGCGGTCGATGTCGAGGTTGCGGTAGACCCGCTTCGGCGGGACCGAACGGTCCAGCGGCCCGACGGTGGCCTTCTCCACCTGGGTACGCAGCACCTCGGCGACCTCGTCCACGAACCGCCGGATCAGCGCCTTGGCGTTGGCCAGGGCGACGCCGTCCAGGTTGTTCTTGTCGCGCAGCAGCTGCTCGATCAGCGACATGCTCGGGGTGAGCCGCGCGGCGAGCTTCGGGTCGGCGAGCACCTCGCGCAGCCGCATCCGCCGGACGAGGTCGGCTTCGACGGCGCCGAGTTCGGGGCCGATCGCCGGGATCAGCCGGCTGAGGTCGGGGGTCGTACCGCCGCCGCCCGAACCGGTGGGGCTCACCCCGGGGCCCCCCGCGGAGCGTCCGGTGGGGCTTCCGCCGCGCAGGGCTCCGGGCTCGCAGCCGAGCGCCCGCTCCAGCCAGCCCGCGTCGGACTGCCAGCGCGACAACTGCCCGGCGGTGACCGCGCCCCGGCCCGTCGCGAACACGTTCAGCAGCACCTTCGACACCAGCGCGGCGCGCCGCACCTCGGCCGCCCGGTCCCGGCCGGGGGCTTCGGTCCCGGTGCCGGCCTCGTCCTCCGCGCCGGCGTCCGTTCCGGGATCGGGCTCCCCGGCCAGCAGCCCGTCGAACTCGGCGGCCAGGCCAGGGTGGCGCTGTACGACCGAGTCGACCGCGACCTTCGGGTCGAGCAGCGCGGGCGGCAGGCCGATGTCCTCGACCACGGCGAGGCTCGCCGACTCCAGCGCCGGCTGCTCCTCGGGGTCGAAGAGCTGGGCGAGGAGGCGCCAGTAGAGGACCTGGCGGCGGTTGTCCTGGGTGTCCGCGCCGGACATGCCGTCCGGCGCGCCGTGGGCTGGCGTCGCTCCTGCGGCTTCTCGCTGTCCGATGTCGTCCGTCCGTCCGGTCATGTCCGCAACAGCCTTCCGGCGCGTTCGCGCAGTACGGCCGCCGCGTCGGTGGCGGCCTTCTCGGCCCTGGTCCCGGCCTTGTCGGTGGTGCCTCCGGCCCAGGCTCCGGCGTGCACCGCCACCGGCTTCTTCCGTACGAGGGTCTCCACGGCGAGCGGCTGGAGGCGGTACGCCCCCGCGTCCCAGCGGAGCAGACCGATGCAGGCCCCCGACGCGAGGACGGCCTCGGGCGTGAGCGGTCCGGCGGCCGGTATCCGGTCCACGTCCACGTCCAGGGCTCCCCCGGCGAGGGTGAACGTCACCGAGCCGTCCTCCCCGGCCGCGGCCGCGTAGCCGTCGAGGAAGACGGGTACGGCGACGGCCGTGGGGTGGCGGTCCAGCGGGGCGGTCGGCCGGCCGGTCGCGGTGGGCAGGGCTACCCGGGCGGTGGCGAAGGAGTCGGCGGGCTCACCGGGGCGGGCGTGCTCGTCGCTCCAGATCAGGTCGCCCGCGGCGGTGACCGGCATGCCGGTCAGCTCCGCCGCGCGTCCCGCGCCCACCGCCGCGAGGAGGGAGAGGTGGGGACGGAGCAGCTGCCAGAGTCCGGCGCCGACGACCGAGTCGGGCTTGGGTGCCGACACCGACGCGCGGACCAGGTAGGGCGTGGAACCGTCCGCGGGCTCGAACACCCCGTGCACCTGGGCCTGTACGGCGGTCGCGTGCTCCTGTACGTCCACCCCGAGCGGCAGCAGCCGGCCGGTGGCCGGGACGGTCCGGGGGGCGTCGGCCGCGCCGGGCAGGGTGAGCAGCATCGCCCGCGTCCAGAGGTCGGCCCAGCGCCGGGCCGGGACCCGTTCCAAGGAGGCGCCGGGGCAGGATGCGGCGAGTTCGGCGGCGAAGCCGTCCAGGAGGGCGGCCAGGCGGCGCAGTTCCGGGTCGGCGAGCATCGCGGAGACGATCCGCGCGGCCCCGGAGACCACCTCGTGGTCGATGCCCCGCCAGCCGCAGCGCGCCAGGTCACAGAGCCAGGAACGGGCGGCGACCAGCAGGTTCGCCGGGGCCCCCGGCTCGGCGCCGGGGGCCACCACCGGGGCGGTGGTACGGCCGGCGGCCTCCGCCGCCCGGGCCGTCAACGCGTCGTGGGCGGCGCCGAGCAGCGCGGCGCGCGCGGCGGCGAGGGCGGTGAAGTGCTCCTCGCCCGCCGCCCCGGAGGCGGCCTTCGCGGCCGCCTCGGCGGCCCTCGCGGCGAGCGGGCTCCCGGCGAGGGCGTCGGCGAACTCCGCCAGTGCGGCGGCCTGCGCGGGGCGCGGCCGGAGCAGACCGGTCACCAGGACCCGGTCGAAGGAGTCGGCGGCGGCCAGCGCCTCGTCCAGTCCGTCGATCTCCTCGGCGAGCAGGTCGGCCCGCATCACGCCGCCTCCCCGGTCAGCGAGCGGGTGGGCGGGAACCACTGCATCTCGGGCAACGGCATCGTGGTCGGAGCGAGTTCGAGGTACGCCAGGTGGTGCAGGAAACGGCTGAAGACGGGCGCGGCGGCCGTGCTGCCCGCCGGTCCGGGGCGGGCGGCCGTCATGGTGGCGGTGATGCCCTGCGCGCTCGGCTCGCCGTCGGACGGCTCGGCCCTGAGGTACCGGGCCACGCGCTCGGGGCCGTACTGGAGGACGGATTCGTTGACCAGGGCACGTATGTGAGTGCAGAAGCCGCCGCGCGCCCCGCCGCAGGGGCGATTGTTGTTGGTACTGCAGGCGTAGGCGAAGGTCCGCGTCTCGACGGATGAGACATAGACGCGCTCGATGTCCGACCCGCTGGACACCACGCCCTGCAGTCGCCCGTCGGCCAGTTCGACGAACGGGACCTTGGCGAGCCTGCGCGGCCGGGCGGGCGGGACCACCCGCACGATGCTCGACCTCTCCAGATCTGACGACACGTCATGTCCTCTGCGTTCGAAGGGGATTGGAAAAAGAAAGGGGTATCCGCACATGAAAGGGGGTCCGCTCCGCGACGGCGGAAGCGGAACACGACTGAACATACGTGCGCCCACTGACAACGCCCCCGGAACCGTCCGGGGACCCCGGTCGAACACGGCGCCCGCGGTCTCGCGCCACCCCACCCCCCGTTCGCGCCACCCCCCGCCACACGGCCGTACGCGCGGACTCTCGCGAGTCAACCCCGGCGAATCGGTGTTTCGGGGTGACCAGGAGGGCTTGGCGTCGTTGGCGACTGTGTTTGCGCAAGAAACAACTTCATGGAGGACGGCACGATGTACGAGACGCTCACCAGACTGCTGGTCGAGGAGTTCGGGCTGGACGAAGAACAGGTGCGGCCCGACGCGACGGCCCGTCAACTGGAGCTGGACTCCCTTTCCCTGGCGGAGCTGGCGGTGATCATCACCGAGAACACCGGGGTGCGCCTGGAGGACGTGGAGGTGAACCCCGACAGCACCCTGGGGGAGATGGCGAAGGTCTTCGCCCGGGCCCTCCCACCGGGGCCCCCCTCCGCACCCTCCTCCGTGCCGGACCGCGCCGCGGCCGCCGCCCCCTCGCCCGACCGGCACCACCCCACGGCCGTGGCCACGATCACGGCCACCGCTCCCGCAACGCCGTTCGACCAGGCTCTGCCCGTAGCGCCCGCGCAGTCGTGAGAGCCGGTGTCGTCGTGACGGGCCTCGGCCTGGTCACGTCCGGCGGGACCGGCGTGGAGGCCGGCTGGCGCGCCGCCCTCGCGGGGGTGTCCACGGCCGCCCGTGACCCGCTGCTGGCCGGACTGCGGGTGGACATCTCCTGCCGCGTACCGGACTTCGACGCCGACGCGCTGCTCGGACGGCGGCTGGCCCGCCGGATGGACCGGAACGCCCAGCTCAGCGTGGTGGCCGCACGCGAGGCCATGGCCATGGCGGGACTCACCGGACGCGACTGGGATCCGGTCCGTGTCGGGGTGGTCATCGGTACGGGCGGCTCCAGCGTCGACGGCCTCGTCGACATCTGCGGCAGACTGGCCGCCGGCCGCCCCGAGACCGTCTCCCCGATGGCGCTGCCGCGCAGCCTGCCCAGTGCGAGCGCGGCCGAGGTCGCCCTCGATCTCGGCGCGGCCGGGCCGAACTTCGCGACCTCGGCGGGCTGTGCCTCCGGGCTGACCGCGATCGGTGTCGCCCGCGACCTGCTGCGCTCCGGCGCCCTGGACATCGTGGTGGCCGGCGGTTCCGAGTCCCTCTGCCACCCCCTCACCGTGACGGCCTTCGGCCAACTGGGCATCCTGTCCACCCGCCCCTGCGACCCGCGCGACGCGGCCCGCCCCTTCGGCGCCGGCCGGGACGGCTTCGTGGTCGCCGAGGGCGCCGGAATCCTGGTGCTGGAGCGCGCCGCGCACGCCCGGGCCCGCCGCGCACCGGTACTGGCCCGGACGGCCGGTTACGGGGCCGCGGGCGACGCCCACCACATCGCAGCCGTCCATCCCGAGGGCCGGGGCGCCGAGCAGGCGGTACGCGCCGCGCTCGCCGACGCCCGCTGGCGGCCGGAGGACGTGGAGCACGTCAACGCCCACGGTGCGGCCACCGCCTCCAACGACGCGGCCGAGGCGTCCTGGCTGGCCCGGCTGCTGCCGCACCGCCCGCCGGTCACCGCCACCAAGGCCACCCTCGGCCACGCCGGTGCGGGCTCGGGAGGCGTCGAGGCCGTCCTCAGCGTGCTCACCCTGGCCCGGCGGACCATCCCGCCGACCGCGAACCTCACCGAACCGGACCCGGCCTTCGCCGAGGGGATCGACCTCGTCACCAAGACCCCCCGCCCCGGCGTGGCGCGCACCGTGCTGTGCGTCTCCACCGCCCTGGGAGGCCAGAACAGCGCGCTGGCCCTGATGGCCTCCTGACCCGCGCGCGGCCCGCCACCCGCCCGCGCCCCGTACCGCCCTCCGCCCGACGCTCGTACCGCCCGCCGCCCGTTCAACCGTCACCCGTCACCCGTCACCCGTCACCCGACGCTCGTACCGCCCGCCGCCCGCACTCCGTACCCCTCCGCCGTCACCGCCGCCCGCCGCCCGCCGCCCGCCGCCGAGGAGCTCCGCGACCCGCCGTACCCCGCGACGGCCCTACCCCGCACCGTCCGTATCCCCGGCCCCGGCCGTACCCCGCCCCCACCCGCGTATCCCCGGACCGCACGAACGGCGATCCGCCGTACCCGTGAAAGCACCGAACGGCGCGGCGCACCCGCCGCTCCCCGTGAACCACTGGAAGCACCGAACCCCATGAGCGCCGTCCTCCCCACCGCCCCGTCGCCCTACCCCGCCACCCCGTCCTCCACCTCGTCCCTCACCCCGTCCTCCACCTCGTCCTCCACCCCGTCCTCCACCGAGCCCGAGGCCGTCGGCTCCCAGAGCCAGGTGATGCGCCTGCTCCGCCGGCTGCGTACCGAGGCGGACCCGTACCCGGTGTTCGACCGGCTGCGGGAGCTCGGCCCGGTGATCCCCGTACCCGCGCTGAACGCGGCCGTCGTCACCGGCTTCCAGGAGTGCCGCCAGGTGCTGCGCGACCCCGCGTTCATCCTCCCGGACACCGCCTGGCGCGACGCGCACGCCGGCGGCTGGCGCCACCACCGCAGCGCGGTCAGTTACGCGGCCTCCCTGCCCAACGCCAACCCGCCCCGTCACACCGCGCTCAGGGCCCACCTGGCCCAGGGGTTCCACCGCACCGCGCTCGCCGAGCTGCGGCCCGTGGTGACCGCTCTGGTCCACAGCGGCCTGAACGAGCTGGGGGCCGCGCTCGCGGCCCACGGCACCGCCGACCTGACCGAGCACATCAGCCGGCCGCTGCCCTCCCGGGTCATGTGCAAGGTCCTCACGCTGCCCGACGAGGACGCCCCGCTGCTCGCGGGTCTGACCGCCCGCTGGACCGCCGCCGCCGAACTCTTCCCCTCGGAGGCCGACCTGGACGACGCGGACGCGGCGGACTCCGCGCTGGTCGCGTACTTCCTGCGGGTCGTCCAGGAGCGCGAGCGGTGCCCGGGCAGGGACTTCCTCTCCACCTGGGTGGCCGCCGCCCGGGCGGACGGAGTGGGGATCGACGACATCGTGGTGCACACCGCCCAGCTGTTCGTCACCGGCTTCATGACCGTCCAGTCCTCGCTGACCAGCGTGGCGTACGCCGTGCTGAGCAGCCCCGAGCTGACGGCCGCGCTGCGCCGGCGGCCGGAGGACATGGGAACGGCCGTGGAGGAGGTGCTGCGCACCCGGCCGGCCGCCGCGGTCGTCGGCCGCGTCGCGACCCGCGGCTGCGTGCTGGCGGGGGTGCCCGTCGCCGCCCAGCAGCGGCTGATCGTGGTGATTCCGGCCGCCAACCGCGACTCCCGGGCAGCCGCCACCGCCCATCTGACCTTCGGGGTCGGCGTCCACTACTGCCTGGGCGCGGCCCTCGCCCGCCTTCAGCTGAACGAATTCCTGCCCGCTCTGCTCAGCCGGTTCCCGTCCCTCCGCCTCGCCGACGCCCCGGCGCCCGGCGAACCCGTCCCCGGCGCTTCGCAGGACCCCGCGCCGATGGCCGGCATCGCCCTCCCCCACCACGTCCGTCTGCTCACCACCACCGCGAGAGCCTCCCGATGACCCTCCCCCTCACCCGTACCTCCCCGCCCGGCCCCGCTTCCGCGGTGCGCCACCGCGCCACCACCATCGACGAGGGGACGCGCCATGCCGGCTGAGGCCGCCGTCACCGGCATCGGCATGATCACCCCGGCCGGCGGGACCGCCGCCGCGACCTGGGACGGGGTGTGCGCGGGCAGGAGTCTCGCCCGGCGCGATCCCGTACTGGCGGGCCTTCCCGTCGACCTTTCCTGCCCTGTCGATCTCGACCCGGACGCCACCCTCGGGCGTCGCCTGGCCCGTCGGCTGGACCGTTTCTGCCAGCTCGCCCTGGTGGCCGCCCGCCAGGCCGTCGCGGACGCCAAGCTCTCCGCGGCCACCTGGGACGCCGACCGGATCGGCGTCGTCCTCGGCGTCAGCTGCAACAGCATGGAGACCTACGTACGCGAGTTCACGCTGCTCGGCGAGGACCGGCACCACCTGGTCTCGCCTCTGGCGCTGCCCCGCAGTGTGGCCAGCATGGCCGCCGCCGAGGTCGCGCTCGACCTCGGCGTACGCGGCCCCAACTTCACCGTCACCAGCGCCTGCGCCTCCGGGGCCACCGCACTCGGCGTCGCCCGCGGCCTGATCGCCTCCGGCGCCTGCGACATCGTGCTGGCCGGGGGCAGCGAATCCGGGCGGTCCCGGATGGCCGCCACCTGCTTCACCCAGATGCGGGCGCTCTCCCGGGGCGGGCCCGAGGCGGCGTCCCGCCCGTTCGACACGGACCGCGACGGGTTCGTCCTCTCCGAGGGGGCCGCCGTCCTCGTCCTGGAACGCCCCGACCGCGCCCTGGCCCGGGGCGCGCACACCCGGGCGCTGCTGCGCGGCTTCGGCTCGACCAGCGACGCCCACCACCCGGTCGCCCCGCACCCGGAGGGCCGGGGTGCCGAAGGCGCCCTGCGGGCAGCCCTCGCCGACGCGGGCTGCGCTCCCTCGGACGTCGGCCACGTCAACGCGCACGGCACGTCCACCCAGGCCGGGGACACCGCCGAGGCGAGGGCCCTGCTCCGGGTCTTCGACGGCACGCCTCCGCCGGTCACCGCCCCCAAGGGCGTCCTCGGTCACTCGCTGGGCGCGGCCGGGGCCATCGAGGCGGCCCTGACGGTCCTCACCCTGGAGAAGCAGCTGGTCCCGCCGACCGCCAACCTCTCCCGTCAGGACGAGGGCCTGGAGCTGGACGTGGTCACCGGGGCCCCGCGCCCGGTCACGCTCTCCGCCGCCGCCTCCAACTCCTTCGGCTTCGGCGGCCAGAACGCGGCGCTGCTCTTCACCACGCCGTGAGGGCCGGTCCCTGAGGACGCCCGGCGCGCCCCGGACGTGGAAGAGCGGCGGCACCCCCGCACAGGGTGCCGCCGCTCGGGTTCCGGAAGCGCCGCCCGGGCCGGGGCGAGGGTCGGGTGTGGCCCGGGGGTGGCGTTTCCGGAAGTCTGGGGCGGAAAAGCAGGTCAGGGGCGAGAGGGCGGGTCAGCTGGTGGTGTCTCCGCCGTTCGGCGCGGCGGCGGCCCGCCCCGCCTCCAGCCGGGCGACCGGGATGCGGAACGGCGAGCAGGAGACGTAGTCGAGGCCCACCTCGTGGAAGAAGTGCACCGACTCCGGGTCGCCGCCGTGCTCGCCGCAGACGCCGAGCTTGAGGTCGGGGCGGGTGGCGCGGCCGGCCGCGACGGCGCTGCGCACCAGGGCGCCGACCCCGTCCTGGTCGATGGTCTCGAAGGGGGAGACCCCGAAGATGCCCTTCTCCAGGTAGGCGGTAAAGAAGGAGGCCTCCACGTCGTCGCGGGAGAAGCCCCAGACCGTCTGGGTGAGGTCGTTGGTGCCGAAGGAGAAGAACTGGGCGGCCTCGGCGATCTGCCCGGCGGTCAGTGCGGCGCGGGGCAGCTCGATCATGGTGCCGATGGTGAGTTTGAGGTCGGTGCCGGTGGCCGCCTGGACCTCGGCGACGACCTGGTCGGCCTCCTCGCGGACGATCTCCAGCTCCTGGACCGTGCCGACGAGCGGGATCATGATCTCGGCGCGCGGGTCGCCCTTGGCGTTCTTCCGGTGGGCGGCGGCCTCGGCGATGGCGCGGACCTGCATGGCGAAGAGGCCGGGGATGACCAGTCCCAGGCGGACCCCGCGCAGGCCCAGCATCGGGTTCTGCTCGTGCAGCTTGTGGACGGCCTGGAGGAGCCGGAGGTCGTTCTCGTTGGCGTCCTTGCGGGACTCGGCGAGCGCGACGCGTACCGAGAGTTCGGTGATGTCGGGCAGGAACTCGTGGAGCGGCGGGTCCAGCAGCCGTACGGTGACGGGCAGTCCGTCCATCGACTCGAACAGCTCGATGAAGTCGGCCTTCTGGAGCGGCAGCAACTCGGCCAGGGCGGCCTCGCGTTCGGCGTCCGTGTCGGCGAGGACCAGCTTCTCCACGAGGACGCGGCGCTCGCCGAGGAACATGTGCTCGGTGCGGCAGAGGCCGATGCCCTGGGCGCCGAAGCGGCGGGCGCGCAGGGCGTCTTCGGCGTTGTCGGCATTGGCCCGTACCCGCAGCCGCCGCATCCGGTCGGCGTACGCCATGATCCGGTGCACGGCGCCCACGAGTTCGTCGGCGTCGTCGGCGCCCGCGTGCATCCGGCCCTCGAAGTACTCGACGACCGGGGACGGTACGACGGGTACCTCGCCGAGGTAGACCTTGCCGGTGGAGCCGTCGACGGAGACGAGGTCGCCCTCCTCGACGACGGTGTCGCCCACGGTGAGCCGCCGGCGTTTGGTGTCGACCTCGATCTCCTCGGCGCCGCAGACGCAGGTCTTGCCCATGCCCCGGGCGACGACGGCGGCGTGGGAGGTCTTGCCGCCGCGCGAGGTCAGGATGCCCTCGGCGGCGATCATGCCGTCCAGGTCGTCGGGGTTGGTCTCGCGGCGGATCAGGATGACCTTCTCGCCGGAGCGGGACCACTTGATCGCGGTGTACGAGTCGAAGACGGCCTTGCCGACGGCGGCGCCCGGCGAGGCGGCGATGCCCCGTCCGAGCAGCCTGGTCTTCGCGGTGTCGTCGAAGCGCGGGAACATCAGCTGGGCGAGCTGGGCGCCGGTGACGCGCTGGAGCGCCTCGGCCTCGTCGATGAGTCCCTGGTCGACGAGCTGGGTGGCGATCCGGAACGCGGCGCCGGCGGTTCGCTTGCCGACGCGGGTCTGGAGCATCCACAGCTGGCCGCGCTCGATGGTGAACTCGATGTCGCAGAGGTCCCGGTAGTGGGTCTCCAGCGTCTCCATGATCTGCATCAGCCGGTCGTACGAGGTCCGGTCGATGGACGCGAGCTCCGCGAGCGCGACGGTGTTGCGGATGCCCGCGACGACGTCCTCGCCCTGGGCGTTCTGCAAGTAGTCGCCGTAGACGCCCTGGTGGCCGCTGGCCGGGTCGCGGGTGAAGGCGACGCCCGTGCCCGAGTCGGGTCCGAGGTTGCCGAAGACCATGGAACAGATGTTGACGGCGGTACCGAGGTCGCCGGGGATGCGCTCCTGGCGGCGGTAGAGCTTCGCCCGGTCGGTGTTCCAGGACTGGAAGACGGCGTGTATGGCCAGATCCATCTGCTCCCGGGCGTCCTGCGGGAAGTCGCGGCCGGCCTCGGTCTTCACGATCCGCTTGAAGTTCTTGACGAGCTTCTTGAGGTCCTCGGCGCCGAGGTCGGTGTCGACCTCGACCTTCTTGGCCCGCTTGGCCTCCTCCAGCGCGTCCTCGAAGAGGTCGCCGCCGACGCCGAGCACGGTCTTGCCGAACATCTGGATGAGGCGGCGGTACGAGTCCCAGGCGAACCGCTCGTCGCCCGCCTGCGCGGCGAGGCCGACGACGGAGGCGTCGGAGAGGCCGATGTTGAGGACGGTGTCCATCATGCCGGGCATCGAGAACTTGGCGCCGGAGCGTACGGAGACCAGGAGCGGGTCGTCGGCCTGGCCGAGGGTCTTGCCCATCCGGGCTTCGAGGGCGGTGAGATGCGCGCTCACCTCGTCGCGGAGCTCGGCGGGTTCGACGCCGCTGTCGAGGTAGACCTTGCACGCCTCGGTGGTGATGGTGAAGCCGGGAGGGACCGGCAGACCGAGGTTGGTCATCTCGGCGAGGTTCGCACCTTTCCCACCGAGCAGGTCCTTCAGATCCTTGTTGCCCTCGGTGAAGTCGTAGACGAACTTCTGAGGACCGTTGTTTCCCGACACGGGTCTCGACTCCTTGAGGACGCGGTGGCTGCCCTGACGGCCAGGAACATACCCAGATCAAAGGCGTCCGGTGGTGTCCGCTTCTCCATCGTGCGACCGCAACCACCCGTCTGCCAGCAGATCGAAAGTGAGGGGGCGTCGAGCCCTTCCCTGCCGGCGCGTTCACCTCTCGAACGCGAGGTGACGTTCCGTCGATACCTCACGGGGTGATCGTGACGCTCGGCGAGGACGGAGGCGATCGATCAAAGTCTGCACATCTGGCACCCAGTGCCATCATTTGAGAAGTTGCGTCACGCCAGAACGCTCCACAGGGCGCTCATCTGAGCCAAACGCGCCTCAGACGTGGCGAGTATCACGTCTGCTGGAGCGCCTCGGTGCCACCATGCGGACATCCCGCGGCCAGGTCGTCGCCACCCGCCGATCCCCAGGCCTTGTCCGGCCATGCGCGCCGGATCAGCGGGTGGTGTCCGGTGCGGTGCGTCGCGGGGAAGGGCCGGACACGGCCCGGGACCACGGAGAGCGGGGGCCGGAAAGCACCGGGGAAACCGGAAGGCACGGGCGTCCCGACGCCCACCGCCCGCAGGGCGGACAGGCGGGCCGGCCCGCGGTCTCCCGCACTCCAACTGGCGTGAAAACAGCCGCGCTTCGGGACACCCCTTCATGTGATGATCCTTCCGGCGCCGGTGGATCCGTCGGCGCCTCCCGCATCACACCCTGGGGGAACTCCATGAGGCAGATCGCTGCTGGACATCCCGTACGTCTCAGATCCGGTGCCGTGACGACGGCGGTGGCCGGCCTGCTCCTCGCCGGCCTCGCCGTCCCCGCGATCGCCGACGACGATCCGCCGCAGACCGACCAGCTGTGGATCGACAGCCCGTACGACCAGACGCTGCCGCTCGGCACCGGGGGTGGACAGGCCCGGTCCCGCGTCCTCGGTATCGGCCTCTACCACGACAACCAGAACTTCGCGGTGACCGACGGCAGGCTGACCGTCGATGTCTCCGGCCTCGCCGGTGTCGCCGAGGTGACCTGGCCGGGCAACTGCGCACCGGCCGGCACGAGCGCGGTGTGCGACATCCCGGCGGTGCCCGTGCTCGGGAAGGACTACCAGGCCCAGGTACTGCTGACGGTCCGCGCCGCCGACGGCGCCGGAGTCGGCGCGCAGGGCACCATCGCCTACGGGGCGACAGCCTCCGGCGGCCCCGACGGCGCGCTCGCCGCGCCGCAGGAGAGCTTCTCCACGGCGCTCACCGTCGGCTCGGGGCCCGACCTCGCTCTCGACCCCGTCGCCGACATCGAGGGCGCTCAGCCCGGCGCCGAGCTGACGGTCCCGTTCCGGATCACCAACAACGGCAACGAGAGCGCGGACGGGTTCAGCGTCACGCTGCACACCTCGTACGGCCTCACGGACCTGACCCCGTACGACACCTGCGCCTACACCACATCGGGCGGCGGGGAGTACGCGCCGTCGGGCCACGCGGTCTGCTCGTTCGACCAGGTGCTGGCTCCGGGCGACTCCTTCGAGCTGCCCGGGCCGCTGACGGTGCGGCTCGCCCCGCGCGCGCTGAACGAGCGCCTCGACATCGACGTCGAGCCCGGCGGCGGCGCCCAGGACATCTATTCCACGAACGACTACGCCGCTCTGCAGATCGGTGCGGAGAACGACGCCGACTTCTCCGTGACGGGCGACGCGGTCTCCGGCGCGGCAGGCGAGACCGTCACGGCCGATCTCACGTTCGAGAACCACGGTCCGGCCTGGTTCGGCACCCTCGGTTCCGGCGATCCGGCCGCCAAGGTGCGGCTGATCGTGCCCGAGGGCACCACGGTCACGGGCGTACCGTCCGGCTGCTCCCCCCGTACCCTCGCCGGGAGCTACTACCCGTCGCGGACGGGCGCCCCGCGCTACGACTGCGCCCTGCCCTCCTGGGTCCGGGAGGACGCCCGGCAGACGTTCACGCTCTCCCTGCGCGTCGACACCGTGGTGCCCGGCGCGACCGGGGCCGTGAGCGTCCGCCCTTCGTTCGGCGAGTTCGGCGACGAGCCCTTCGACTTCGACCCGGACCTCACGAACAACACGGCGGTCCTGACCGTCAACTGAGCGCGGCCGCCGCGCCGAGGGCTTCGTACCTCTGCGCGGCGGTGCCGCGGTCAGCCGCCGGAGGTGTCCAGCTCGGCGTCCGCGCTCACGCCGGAGCAGTCGTAGGGGTCCTTCAGCCAGCCGTCCGGGAGCACCACCCGGTTGTTGCCCGAGGTGCGTCCGCGGGGGCCGTCGGCGCCGTCCGGCCAGGACTGGTCGAGGTCCAGCTCGTTCAGCTGGCCGGCCAGCTCCTCCAGGGAGGAGGTGATCGCGAGCTTCTTGCGCATCTCCGAGCCCACCGCGAAGCCCTTGAGGTACCAGGCCACGTGCTTGCGGAAGTCGATCACGCCGCGCGCCTCGTCGCCGATCCACTCGCCCAGCAGGGTCGCGTGGCGCACCATCACCTCGGCGACCTGGCGCAGGACGGGCTCGTGCCTGGTGTTCGTACCGTCGAAGGCGCCGACCAGGTCGCCGAAGAGCCAGGGGCGGCCGAGGCAGCCGCGGCCGACGACCACGCCGTCGCAGCCGGTCTCGGCCATCATCCGGCGGGCGTCCTCGGCGGACCAGATGTCGCCGTTGCCGAGGACCGGGATCTCCGGGACGTGCTCCTTGAGGCGGGCGATGGCCTCCCAGTCGGCGGTTCCGCCGTAGTGCTGGGCCGTGGTCCTGCCGTGCAGCGCGACGGCGGCCACGCCCTCCTCGACGGCGATCCGGCCCGCGTCGAGGTAGGTGAGGTGGTCGTCGTCGATGCCCTTGCGCATCTTGATCGTGACCGGCAGCTCACCGGCGTTCCCCACCGCCTCGCGCAGGATCGCGCGGAGCAGCGGCCGCTTGTACGGGAGCGCCGAGCCGCCGCCCTTTCGGGTCACCTTGGGGACCGGACAGCCGAAGTTCAGGTCGATGTGGTCGGCGAGGTCCTCGTCGACGATCATGCGGACGGCCTTGCCGACCGTGACCGGGTCCACACCGTAGAGCTGGATCGACCGGGGGGTCTCGCTCGCGTCGAAGTGGATGAGCTGCATGGTCTTCTCGTTGCGCTCGACCAGCGCCCGCGTGGTGATCATCTCGCTGACGAACAGCCCCCTGCCGCCGGAGAACTCGCGGCACAGGGTGCGGAACGGCGCGTTGGTGATACCGGCCATGGGGGCGAGGACCACCGGGGGCTGCACGGTGTGCGGGCCGATGCGGAGCTGCTGGGGCGCGGGGGCGAGCGTGGTCATCCCCCCATTGTCCCGTACGCCCGGGACTCCTCCCCCGGGCCGGTACGTATCGCGCGCCACATCCTGCCCCGTACGCCCCACGCGCCACGCCCGCACCGCCGGAACGCGGGGTTCCGGCAGTGGGTGGTTAGCGTCGGGCGGCATGACCTTACGTACGGATCGACGAGAGGTTCCCACCATGCCGGACCACCCCGCGCCGCACCCGTCCCCCGCCTCGCGCCCGTCCCGCCGGAGCCTGCTGACGCTGGCCGGGGCGGCCGGTGCCGCCACGCTGCTGGCGGCCGGGACCGCGCACGCCACGGGGTCCCCGGAGGCCGGCGCGGCCCGGGGCGGCACCGCGGACCCCGCGCGGGACGCGCTGCGGGCCCTGGAGCGGGAGCACGGCGCCAGGGTCGGCGCGTACGCCCGCAACCTCGCCACCGGGCGCACGGTGGCCCACCGCGCCGACGAGCGCTTCCCGCTCTGCTCGACCTTCAAGACACTCGCGGCGGCGGCCGTCCTGCGCGACCTCGACCGGGACGGCGAGGTGCTGGGCCGGCTGGTCCGCTACACGGATGCGGACCTGGTCGACGCCTCCGACGTCACCCGGGCCCACCTCGCCACCGGGATGACCGTGGCGGAGCTCTGCGACGCGGCGATCTGCGACAGCGACAACACCGCGGGCAACCTGCTGCTGCGGGAGCTGGGCGGCCCGTCGGGGGTCACCCGCTTCTGCCGGTCGCTCGGGGACCGCACGACCCGGCTGGACCGGTGGGAGACGGAGCTGAACTCGGCCGAGCCCTGGCAGTGGCGGGACACCACCACCCCGTACGCCCTCTCCCGTACGTACGCCCGGCTCGTCCTCGGTGACGCGCTCGCACCCGGCGACCGGGAGCGGCTGACCGGCTGGCTGCTGAACTGCCGGACGAGCGCGACCCGCTTCCGGACCGGGCTGCCCGAGGACTGGACCATCGCCGACAAGACCGGCGGCGGCTCCTACGGCACCTGCAACGACGCGGGCGTCGCCTGGACGGCCGGGGGCGAACCGGTGGTGGTGACGGTACTCACCACCAAGCCGCAGCAGACGGCAGCCGGGGACCACCCGCTGGTGGCGAAGACGGCGGCGGTGCTGGCGGCTGCGGTCGGCTGAGCCGGGCCCGACAACGCCCGTGGGGCCCGGACCGCCGGGAAGGCGGTCCGGGCCCCACGGGCTCGTCGGGAAGGCCGGGTCAGCTCCGGCCCTCGGCGGTGTCCGCTTCCGGGGCGGCGGCGGTCCCGGTGGCGCGCTCGCGCATCTTGCGGACCAGCTCCTGCTTCTTGTCCTCCGCCACCTTGCGGTCGGCGTCGCGGACGGTGCCCGCGCCCTGCTGGTCGGCCCGGGACAGCTTCTTGCGCTGTCCACCGACGCCGAGGAGGTTGTTGCGGCTCTTGGCCATGGTGTTCTCCCATGTGGGGTGAGAAGGGGGTCCGTGGAACTCACGGATCGATCCGTGGGGCGGCGGACTCGAATCAGGTACGGGACGTACCGCTCAGCCCTGCCGCGCGCTCACTCGTAGATCTGGAAGAACGACATGCCGGAAACCGTACCCCGCTCCCGGAGCGGCCCGCACCGGAGTTTCCGCCGCGCCCCGCCCCGTACACCCCCGACGGACGCTCAGGCCCCCGGGTCGATCACCGCCTGGTGGGCCTCGGCGAGGTGCTCCTGGGCCTTCAGCCAGGGCAGGAACTGCGCCGCTTTGCGCCAGTCGCAGGTCGCGCAGGTCAGCAGCCGCTGGACCCCCGACTTCCGCACGTGGACGACGTGTTCACGGCCGTGCCGGTCCCAGCGGGTGACCTTGCTCTGGGTCGTGGACGCCACGGCGACCTCCGGGGTAGGGGTGCGCCCAGTGTGCGGCGAAGCCCCCGGACCCGTGCGGGGTCCGGGGGCTTCGGAGTGAAACCGTGATGCGGTGAACCTGGTGCGTGGAGCCGGCGTCAGCAGCCCAGCAGGCGGGCACCCAGGTACGCCTGGATCTGGTCCAGGGAGACGCGCTCCTGCTTCATGGTGTCGCGCTCGCGGACGGTCACCGCGTTGTCGTCCAGGGTGTCGAAGTCGACGGTGACGCAGAACGGCGTACCGATCTCGTCCTGGCGGCGGTAGCGGCGGCCGATGGCGCCGGCGTCGTCGAACTCGATGTTCCAGTTCTTGCGCAGGTCGGCCGCGAGGCCCTTGGCCTTCGGCGACAGCTGCGCGTTGCGGGAGAGCGGCAGCACGGCGACCTTGACCGGCGCGAGGCGCGCGTCGAGGCGGAGCACGGTGCGCTTCTCCATGACGCCCTTGGCGTTGGGCGCCTCGTCCTCGACGTAGGCGTCCAGGAGGAAGGCCAGCATCGCGCGGCCGACACCGGCCGCCGGCTCGATGACGTACGGCGTCCACTTCTCGTTGGCCTCCTGGTCGAAGTAGACCAGGTCGGTGCCGGAGGCCTTGGAGTGCGCCTTCAGGTCGTAGTCGGTGCGGTTGGCGACGCCTTCGAGCTCGCCCCACTCGCTGCCGCCGAACCGGAAGCGGTACTCGATGTCGGCGGTGCGCTTGGAGTAGTGGGAGAGCTTCTCCTTCGGGTGCTCGAACCAGCGCATGTTCTCCGCGCGCATGCCGAGGTCCGTGTACCAGTTCCAGCGCTGGTCCATCCAGTACTGCTGCCACTCCTCGTCCTCGCCCGGCTTGACGAAGAACTCCATCTCCATCTGCTCGAACTCGCGGGTGCGGAAGATGAAGTTGCCCGGAGTGATCTCGTTCCGGAAGGACTTGCCCATCTGCGCGATGCCGAACGGCGGCTTCTTGCGGGAAGTCTGGGCCACCTGGCCGAAGTTGGTGAAGATGCCCTGGGCGGTCTCGGGGCGCAGGTAGGCGACCGAGCCGGAGTCCTGGGTGGGGCCGAGGTGGGTGGAGAGCAGGCCCGAGAACTGCTTGGGCTCGGTGAAGGTGCCCTTGTTGCCGCAGTTGGGGCAGTTGAGGTCGGCGAGGCCGTTGACCGGCGGCTTGCCGTGCTTCGCCTCGTACGCCTCCTCCAGGTGGTCGGCGCGGTAGCGCTTGTGGCAGGAGGTGCACTCGGTCAGCGGGTCGCTGAAGGTGGCGACGTGACCCGACGCGACCCAGACCTCGGGGGCCAGGATCACCGACGAGTCGAGACCGACCACGTCCTCGCGCGAGGTGACCATGTAGCGCCACCACTGACGCTTGAGGTTCTCCTTCATCTCCACGCCCAGCGGGCCGTAGTCCCAGGCGGCCTTCTGACCACCGTAGATCTCACTGCAGGGATAGACGAAGCCACGGCGCTTGCTCAGGCTGACGATGGAGTCGATCTTGTCGGCGGCCACGGTGCTCTCTTCATTACGACGGCGAAATGGGACAGAAGCGGCGCTGAGCGCCTCGCTGGGGGGTGGTGCTCAGGAGACGGGCGAGCGAATGTCCAAGATTACCGGCGGGCGCACCCCCCGGATCAAATCGGGGGCCGGAGTGCGCTCCCGGCCCCCTCCTGCTTCCGGTCGGTTCATCATCCTTGTTGACAATCGTTTCCAGCTTTGTTGAAAATGGGATTCATGAACGTACGCCGCCTCATACCCGCCACCGCCGTCGCCGGCGCGGTCGCCCTCGGCATCACCGCGCTCTCCGCCTGTTCGGGCCCCGACACCGCAGGCGGGTCGGACGGCACGCTGGACGTGGTCGCGTCCTTCTACCCGATGCAGTACCTGGCCGAGGAGATCGGCGGCGCCCACGTCTCGGTCACCACGCTGACCAAGCCGGGCGTCGAACCGCACGACCTGGAGCTCAGCCCCCGCCAGATCGGCTCGCTGACCGACGCCGACTACATCCTGTACCTCAAGGGCATCCAGCCCGCCGTGGACGACGCCATCACGCAGTCCGGCGCGAAGAACACCATGGACGCCGCGACACTGACCACGATGGAGACGCACGGCACCGAGGTGGACGGCCACGACCACGCGTCCGACGCCGGCGGGCACGGAGACTCCGACGAGGAGACGGCCGGCCGCGACCCGCACGTCTGGCTGGACCCGGTGAAGTACGCCGAGGTCGCCCGGGGCGTCGGCACGTCCCTGGAGAAGGCCGACCCGGACAACGCCGCCGACTACCGCGCGAACACCGACGCGCTGGTCAAGAAGCTGGACGCACTGAACAAGGAGTACGAGACGGGGCTGAAGTCCACCGCGACCAGCACCTTCCTCACCACGCACTCCGCCTTCGGCTACCTCGCCGAGCGCTACGGCCTCACCCAGGAGGGCATCGCCGGGGTCGACCCCGAGACGGAGCCGAGCCCGGCCCGCATCAAGAACCTCCAGCACATCGCGGAGCGGGACGGCGCCACCACCGTCTTCTTCGAGACGCTCGCCAGCGACAAGACGGCGAAGACCCTCGCGAAGGACACCGGGCTGCGCACCGACGTCCTGGACCCGCTGGAGGGCATCACGGAGAAGTCCAAGGGCCACGACTACATCAAGGTCATGGAGTCCAACCTCGCCGCCCTCCAGAAGGCCCTGGGCGCCAAGTGAGCGACGCCGCGACCCCCGCAACCGGACCGGAGACCCGCATGGACGAGCCCAGCACCCCCGCCCCGGCCCCCGCCGCCGCCGGCAGCAGGACCGGCGCCGGGGCAGGGAAGCCGGAGACCGAAGCCGTGATCCGGCTCACCGGCGCCACCGCCACCCTCGGCTCCCGCCCCGTCCTGCGCGGGGTCGACCTGGCCGTCCACCGCGGCGAGGTCGTCGCCCTGCTCGGCGCCAACGGCTCCGGCAAGTCCACCGCCGTACGCTCCGTCATCGGCCAGGTCCCCCTCACCGGCGGCACCGTCGAACTCTTCGGCACCCCGCTCCGCCGCTTCCGCCGGTGGGCGCGTGTCGGGTACGTACCGCAGCGCACCACCGCCTCGGCAGGGGTCCCCGCGACCGTCCGCGAGGTCGTCTCCTCCGGACGGCTGTCGCGCACCAAGCTGCGCATCCCGGGGCGCGCCGACCGTGCCGCCGTCGACCGTGCCATCGCCCTCGTCGGCCTCGCGGACCGCGCCGGGGACTCGGTGAGCGCGCTCTCCGGCGGACAGCACCAGCGGGTCCTGATCGCCCGCGCGCTGGCCTCCGAGCCCGAGCTGCTGATCATGGACGAGCCGATGGCCGGGGTCGACCTGGCCAGCCAGGAGATCCTCGCCGCCACCCTGCGCGAGCAGGTCGCCGCCGGCACCACCGTGCTGCTGGTCCTGCACGAGCTGGGTCCGCTGGAACCGCTGATCGACCGCGCGGTCGTGCTGCGCGACGGCTGTGTGACGCACGACGGCCCGCCGCCGCGCTCGGTCGGACAGCACGCGCTCCCCGGCCACGACCACGTCCACCCCCACGCGGCTTCCGAGCCCGTCCGAACGGGACTGCTGACCTGATGGAATTCCTCGAACCCGCCTTCATGCAGCGCGCGCTGATCGCCGCCGTCCTGGTCGGCATCACCGCCCCCGCCATCGGCATCTACCTCGTCCAGCGCCGCCAGGCCCTCATGGGCGACGGCATCGGGCACATCGCGATGACCGGGGTGGGCCTCGGCTTCCTGCTCTCCACCAGCCCCGTCTGGATGGCCACCGCCGTCGCCGTCGCCGGCGCCGTCGTCATGGAGCTGATCCGCTGGTTCGGCCACACCCGCGGCGACATCGCGCTGGCCATGCTGTTCTACGGCGGCATGGCGGGCGGGGTGCTGCTGATCAACATCTCCGACACCGGCTCGACCGCCAACCTCACCTCGTACCTCTTCGGCTCGCTCTCCACCGTCTCCTCCTCGGACGTGTGGGCGATCACGCTGCTCGCCGCGTTCGTGGTGCTGGTGACCGTGGGGCTGCGCCGTCAGCTCTTCGCGGTCAGCCAGGACGAGGAGTTCGCCCGGGTCACCGGGCTGCCGGTGCGGCTGCTGAACCTGCTGATCGCGGTGACGGCCGCCGTGACGGTCACCGTCGCGATGCGGGTCGTCGGCCTGCTGCTGGTCAGCGCGCTGATGGTGGTGCCGGTCGCGGCGGCCCAGCAGGTGTCGAAGTCCTTCCGGCTGACCTTTGTACTCTCCGTGGTGATCGGGACCGCCGTCACCCTGGCCGGCACCGTCACCTCGTACTACCAGGACGTCCCGCCCGGCGCGACGATCGTGCTGCTGGCCATCGCCGCCTTCGTCGCGCTGACCGCGCTGGCCGCGCCGCTGGCCCGCCGCAGGGCCCGCGGCCGCACCGCCGGGACGGATACGTGCACCCTGGGGGTACCGGCCAGTCGCACCGCCGCGGACGACGTGCACGTATGAGGAATTCGCCCGGTCCGGCTGGCACAATGGCCCGACATCTGTACGGGCGACATGAGGAGGCAGCTGTGGCGGCGCCGATCAGTGGCACGAACGCGGCTCCGGTGCGGGGGCGGTCCACCCGCCAGCGGGCGGCGGTCGCGGCGGCGCTCGACGAGGTCGACGAGTTCCGCAGCGCCCAGGAGTTGCACGACGTCCTCAAGCACCGCGGCGACTCGGTCGGGCTGACCACCGTCTACCGCACCCTCCAGTCCCTCGCCGACGCGGGCGAGGTGGACGTGCTGCGCACCACGGAGGGCGAGTCGGTCTACCGCCGCTGCTCCACCGGCGAGCACCACCACCACCTGGTCTGCCGGGTCTGCGGCAAGGCCGTGGAGGTGGAGGGCCCGGCCGTGGAGCAGTGGGCCGAGACGATCGCCTCCCAGCACGGCTACGTCAACGTGGCCCACACCGTGGAGATCTTCGGGACCTGCGCGGAGTGCGCGGACCGCACGGCCGAGAAGCACTGACACACGGCGGCACAGCACGGGAGGGGGGAGAACCGGCCACCGGTTCTCCCCCCTCCCGCTCGCTTTCACGCCCCGGGTGCGGGCTCCGCGGCCGGGGCGGCCTCCTGCGCACCGCCGAAGCGGCGGTCGCGCTGGGCGTACTCCAGGCAGGCGCGCCACAGGTCGCGGCGGTCGAAGTCGGGCCACAGCACGTCCTGGAAGACCATCTCTGCGTACGCGCTCTGCCAGATCAGGTAGTTGGAGGTGCGCTGCTCGCCGCTGGGGCGGACGAAGAGGTCCACGTCCGGCATGTCCGGGTAGTAGATGTACTTCGCGAACGTCTTCTCGTTGACCTTCGACGGGTCGAGCTTCCCGGCGGCCACGTCCTGGGCGATGCGCTGCGCCGCGTCGGCGATCTCGGCCCGGCCGCCGTAGTTGACGCAGAAGTACAGCGTCATCCTGTCGTTGTCCTTGGTCTGCTCCTGGGCGACCTGGAGCTCCTGGACGACGGACTTCCACAGCTTGGGCATCCGGCCGACCCAGCGGATGCGGATGCCGAGCTCGTCCATCTCGTCACGGCGGCGGCGGATGACGTCCCGGTTGAAGTTCATCAGGAACTTCACCTCCTCCGGGGACCGCTTCCAGTTCTCGGTGGAGAACGCGTAGAGCGAGAGGTTCTTCACGCCCATCTCGATGCAGCCCTTGAGGACGTCCATCACGACGCTCTCGCCGACCTTGTGGCCCTCGGTGCGCGGCAGGCCGCGCTCCTTGGCCCAGCGGCCGTTCCCGTCCATCACGACGGCCACGTGCTGGGGCACCAGCTCGGCGGGGATCTTCGGGGGCGTCGCACCGGAGGGGTGCGGCTCGGGGGTCTTGTACGTGCGCCGGTTACGGCCGCCGAGGATCCCGCGTACTGCCATGAGCTTCTCTCGTCTCCCTGTGTCGCTCTTCCACGAACGCTGCGAGGGTCACTGTTCCACGTACCGCAGCGAGCGCAGACCGCGCTCCAGATGCCAGTGCAGATAGGCGGAGACCAGTCCGCTCCCCTCCCTGGCATGCCGCGCCTCGCACGCGTCCGCCGTCGCCCAGTCGCCGCTGAGCAGCGCGCTCAGCAGGGTCAGGGCCTCCGCCGAGGGTACGACGCTGCCGGGCACCCGGCAGTCGGAGCAGACGGCTCCGCCGGCCGCGATGGAGAAGAAACGGTTCGGACCGGGCATTCCGCACCGCGCGCAGTCCTCGAAACTGGGGGCGTAGCCGTTGACGGCGAGGGAGCGCAGCAGGAACGCGTCGAGGATGAGATGGGGCGCGTGCTCGCCCCGGGCCAGGGTGCGCAGCCCGCCGACGAGGAGGAGGTACTGCTGGACGGCCGGTTCGCCCTCGTGGTCGGTGAAGCGTTCGGCGGTCTCCAGCATCGCGGTGCCGGCGGTGTAGCGGGCGTAGTCGGTGACGATCCGGCCGCCGTACGGGGCGATGGTCTCGCTCTGGGTGCAGAGCGGCAGCCCCCGGCCGATCAGCTCGCTGCCGCGCGCGAAGAACTGCACGTCCACGTGGGAGAAGGGTTCGAGGCGGGCACCGAACTTGGACTTGGTGCGGCGCACCCCCCGGGCGACGGCACGCACCCGGCCGTGGCCGCGGGTCAGCAGGGTGATGATCCGGTCGGCCTCGCCCAGTTTCTGCGTACGCAGTACGACGCCGTCGTCCCGGAACAAGCTCATGGACCCATTGTCGCCCACCGGCCCGCGATCGGGCCGGGGGTCCCTGTCAGCGCCCCTGTGCTTCCCCTCACCCCGGCGCGCGCGGGGAGTGCCCAGGAAGCGCTCCAGGGCGGGCGGGGAGCGTACAGAGGCGCTCAGCGGCGCTCAGGAGGGCATGCGGGCCGCCTCCGTGAGCAGGCGGGCGGTGTCCTCGGGACAGATCCGCAGGGCGCGGCCCACGGTCGTCAGCACCTCGCGCTCGGCGGCGCCGTACGGGCCGTCGGCCAGCGCGATGCGGGCGCCCTGGAGCAGCACCGACTCGCGGCCCGCCGGGACCAGGTGGTGGGCGAGCGGGGTGAGCACCTCGTGCAGTTCGATGGCGAGCGCCGCACCGCACGCCCCGGCGGCGCCCACGGCGTCGTCGTGGCCGATGTCCGCGGTCAGCACCTCCACGACGGTGAGGAGCTGGTCCTCCGAGCAGTCGTCGAGCCCGGCCTCGCGGACGGTGTGCGCGGCGGTCTCCAGGGCGGTGCGCGGGGTGCCGCCCGAGGCGAGGACGGCCAGCGCGACCGTATGCACGGCCTCCCGGAGCATGGTGGAGAACCGGGTGGTGGTGGGGTGTTCCAGCGCCTCGGTGCCGGAGTGGGCGCCGCAGTCGGCGCACTCCACGACGGGGCCCGTCCCGCCGCGTCGAAGCAGCGGCACCCCGAGCACGGTGACCCTGCGGCGGCCGGTGAGGCGGCGGTAGTTGCGGTCCCCGCCGCAGTCCTGGCAGAAGAACTCGCCGTCGCCGACGACGTCCCATGCGGTGCGGAGGCCGTAGAGACCTGCTCTCAGGGCGCGTTGTCCTTTGGCTGACCGCACGTCGCACACCTCCGTAACGCTCCGGCAACATTGCCGTGTGTTGCACGTGATGTTAGCCACATGCGTGTGGCGGCGTCATCACCCTCACTGTCACAACACCCGGAAATGGCCGAACCCCGCCCACCCGGAGCGGGCGGACGGGGTTCGGCGAACCGTGCTTCATCGGATCAACCGGACATGCGTACGGGGTGTACCCCCGTACGTCACCGGACCGATGGGAAACCGGCGGGGATGTCGGGCGACGGCGTCAACCGGCCACCGCCCGACTCGCTCAGCGGCCCGCGCGGTTGACGGCGGAGACGACCGCCTTGAGGGAGGCCCGGGTGGTGTTGGCGTCGATGCCGATGCCCCACAGGACCTTGCCGTCGATCGCGCACTCGATGTAGGAGGCGGCCTGCGAGCTGGCCCCCTCGCTCATGGTGTGCTCGGTGTAGTCCAGCAGGCGCGCGTCGATGCCGATGCCCGCCAGCGCCTCGAAGAAGGCGGAGATCGGACCGTTGCCGGTACCGGTCAGCACGGTGTCGGCGCCGTCCACGGTCGCCTCGACGGTCAGGGTGTCCCGGCCGTCCTTGTCGGTGGTGGTCTGGCCCGAACGGATCTGGACGCGTCCCCAACGGGCTTCGGCGTCACCGGTGTTGGGCAGGTACTCGTCCTCGAAGGCGGACCAGATCTGCGCCGGGGTGACCTCGCCGCCCTCGGCGTCGGTCTTGGCCTGGATGATCCGCGAGAACTCGATCTGCATCCGGCGCGGCAGGTCCAGCTTGTGGTCGTTCTTCAGGACGTACGCGATACCGCCCTTGCCGGACTGCGAGTTGACGCGGATCACGGCCTCGTAGCTGCGGCCGACGTCCTTCGGGTCGATCGGCAGGTACGGGACGGCCCACTCGAGATCGTCCACGGTGACACCGTTGCCCCGGGCGGCCGCGTCGGCCTCCATGGCGTCGAAGCCCTTCTTGATGGCGTCCTGGTGGGAGCCGGAGAAGGAGGTGTAGACGAGGTCGCCCGCGTAGGGGTGGCGCGGGTGGACCTCCATCTGGTTGCAGTACTCGCTGGTGCGGCGGATCTCGTCGATCTGCGAGAAGTCGATCTGCGGGTCGACGCCCTGGGAGAAGAGGTTCATGCCCAGGGTGACCAGGTCGACGTTGCCGGTGCGCTCGCCCTGACCGAACAGGCAGCCCTCGACGCGGTCGGCCCCGGCCATCAGCGCCAGCTCGGCGGCGGCGACGGCGGTGCCGCGGTCGTTGTGCGGGTGGACCGACAGGCAGACGAACTCACGGCGGGACAGGTTGCGCGACATCCACTCGAACCGGTCCGCGTGCGTGGACGGCGTCGAACGCTCCACGGTGGCGGGCAGGTTGAGGATGATCTCGCGGCCCTCCTCCGGCTGCCACACGTCGCAGACGGCCTCGCAGACCTCCAGGGCGAAGTCCAGCTCGGTGTCGGTGAAGATCTCGGGGCTGTACTGGTAGCCGAAGATCGTGTCGCCGCCCAGGATCTTCTCGGCGTACTCCATGACCAGCCGGGTGCCGTCCACCGCGATCTGCTTGACCTGCTCCTTCGAACCGCGGAAGACCACGCGGCGGAAGGTGGGGGCGGTGGCGTTGTACAGGTGGACGGTGGCCCGGTGCGCGCCGCGCAGCGACTCGATGGTCCGCTCGATCAGTTCCTCGCGGGACTGGGTCAGGACGGAGATCGTCACGTCCTCGGGGATCGCGCCCTCTTCGATGATGGAGCGTACGAACGCGAAGTCGGTCTCGCCGGAGGCCGGGAAGCCGACCTCGATCTCCTTGTAGCCCATCTTCACGAGCAGGTCGAACATCTCGCGCTTGCGGGCCGGGGACATCGGGTCGATCAGGGCCTGGTTGCCGTCGCGCAGGTCCGTCGAGAGCCAGCGGGGCGCCACCGTGATCCGCTTGTCCGGCCAGGTGCGGTCGGGGATCTCGACCGCCTCGTACCGGCCGTACTTGTGGATCGGCATTCCGGAGGTCTTCTGGAGCTGCGTCGCGTTGGTGATCGGCGTGGGACGGCCGACAGAATTACCGGAAGTGTTCACGGTGGTCATGGCGTAGGGCTCCTCGGGGTCCAGCGGTGGGACGGCCGACTGTGTCGCTGCAGCACCAGACTCCGCGGGGAGGGGGTCGGCCTACGACTACAGGCCCTCGCCGCGGCAGCTAAGGAGAAGCAGCCCGAAACGCATGATGCGACGAGACTAACCGAGAGGTGCGCGGGACGCCGGTCCGTATCAGTATGCGGGACCGTGCACGTATGACGAGTAAACAGTGATCCATCACTCTATTTCGTCAATTGCCGTCGCAACCAGTGACAGAGCGATGACAGAGTGCCACAGTCATTTGCATGATCTCTCGCTCCGACGACGGTTCCGGTATCCACCCCGTCTTCTGCACCATCGTTCCGCCGCACCTCCTCGACCAGCTGGCGCAGTCCGACGACCCCGCGGTCGCCGGACCCGCCCGGCGCACGCTCGACGCGGACGGCACGCGCCGCACCCTGCGCCACGCGGCTTCGCTGGCCGCCACCGCCCCGGCGCCGGCCACCGCGGGCGCCGTGCCCAGCAAGCCGCGCCGCACGCTCTACGACTGCCGCCACCACACCGTGCTGCCCGGACGCAAGGTCCGCGGTGAGGGCGACGAGCCCACCGGCGACGCCAGCGTCAACCGCGCGTACGCCGGTTTCGGCGCCACCTTCGACCTGCTGCTCTCCGCCTACGGCCGCAGCTCGCTCGACGGGAAGGGGATGCGGCTCATCGGCTCGGTCCACTACGACCGGGACTACAACAACGCCTTCTTCGACGGCCAGCAGATGGTCTTCGGCGACGGCGACGGCGAGGTCTTCCTCGACTTCACGCTCTCCATCGACGTGATCGCCCACGAACTGGCGCACGGACTCACCCAGCACACCGCCAATCTCGTCTACGAGGGCCAGTCCGGCGCGCTCAACGAGTCCGTCTCGGACGTCTTCGGTTCCCTGGTCAAGCAGTACTCCCTGGGGCAGAGCGCCGAGCAGGCCGACTGGCTGATCGGCGCGGGGCTGCTCGCCCCCCGGGTCACCGGGGAGGGGCTGCGCTCGATGAAGGCGCCGGGCACCGCGTACGACGACGACGTGCTCGGCAAGGACCCGCAGCCGGCCTCGATGGAGGACTACATCGAGACCGACGACGACAACGGCGGCGTCCACCTCAACTCGGGCATCCCCAACCGCGCCTTCTACCTCGCCGCTTCCGCCCTCGGCGGGAACGCCTGGGAGCGGGCCGGCCAGATCTGGTACGACGTACTGACCGGCGGCGAGCTGACCGCGACGGCTGACTTCGCGGACTTCGCCCGGCTCACCGTGGCGGCGGCCCGGGACCGCTTCGGCGACGGGGACGAGCGCGAGGCCGTGATCAAGGGGTGGTCGGAAGTGGGCGTCCCGACCACGTGAGCGGGTCAGTATGGGTCCCATGCGCATTCAAGTGAGCAGGACCGGCGGGTTCGCCGGCCTCTCCCGCCGGGGAGAGATCGTCACGGCGGAGCAGGAGGACGCCGCCGCCTGGGAGTCCCTGGCCCGTTCCGCGCTCGCGGACGGGGCCGGGTCCTCGCCGGCGGGGGTGCCGGACGGCTTCCGGTACACGATCACCGTCGACGGGCGGTCCGTGCACTGCGCGGACCCGGATCTGACCGACGATCAGCGCACGCTGGTCTCACGTGTCCTCCGCGAGGGGGCGTGAGACCGGCGGCGCGCCGGTGCCGGAGGCCGGGCGGCTGACAGGGCCCCGGGCGGCCCGGTGGGCGGGTCGCCCAGGGGCTCTCGGACCTCGCTCAGGGGCCCTCAGAAACCGAGCTTGCGCAGCTGCTTCGGGTCGCGCTGCCAGTCCTTGGCGACCTTGACGTGCAGATCGAGGAAGACCGGCGTGCCGAGCAGTGCCTCGATCTGCTTGCGGGACTTGGTCCCGACGTCCTTCAGCCGCTGCCCCTTGGGGCCGATGATGATGCCCTTCTGGCTGGGGCGCTCGATGTAGACGTTGGCGTGGATGTCCAGCAGCGGCCTGTCCGCGGGGCGGTTCTCGCGGGGCAGCATCTCCTCGACGACGACCGCGATGGAGTGCGGCAGCTCGTCGCGTACGCCTTCGAGCGCGGCCTCACGGATCAGCTCCGCGACCATGACCTGCTCGGGCTCGTCGGTGAGGTCGCCCTCCGGGTAGAGCGGCGGGCTCACCGGCAGCAGCGGGGCGATCAGGTCGGCGAGCAGCCCGACCTGATCGTCCTTGACCGCCGAGACGGGCACGATCTCGGCCCATTCGAAGCCGAGCTCCTGGCCCAGCTGGGAGACGGCGAGCAGCTGTTCGGCGAGCGCCCGGGAGTCGACCAGGTCCGTCTTGGTGATGACCGCGATCTTCGGGGTCTTCTTGATGGCGGCGAGTTCCTTGATGATGAACTTGTCGCCGGGGCCGAGCTTCTGGTCGGCGGGCAGGCAGAAGCCGATGACGTCGACCTCGGCCCAGGTGGTCCGCACGACGTCGTTCAGCCGCTCGCCGAGCAGGGTGCGCGGCTTGTGGAGTCCCGGGGTGTCGACCAGGATCAGCTGCGCGTCGTCACGGTGCACGATGCCGCGCACGGTGTGCCGGGTCGTCTGGGGGCGGTTGGACGTGATCGCCACCTTCTGCCCGACCAGAGCGTTCGTGAGGGTGGACTTGCCCGCGTTGGGGCGGCCCACGAAGCAGGCGAAACCGGCCCGGTGGGGGGCGGTGTCCGTGGCCTGCCGCGCAGCGGCTTCGGGGTTCGGTCGAGCGCTCATGGCGCCCATTGTCCCCGATCGCGGCGGCCCGGCGCACAACGGTCGCCCGCCCGGCCCGGCGACGCGTACGCCCGGACCCTCGCACCGCCACCCGTGACGGCGCTCGGGATAGCCTTCCCTCCATGCTCGTCGCCCGCTCCGCCGCCCTCTTCGTCGTCGCCGCCCTCTTCGAGATCGGGGGCGCCTGGCTGGTCTGGCAGGGCATCCGCGAGCACCGGGGCTGGGCCTGGATCGGCGCGGGGGTGATCGCCCTCGGGGTGTACGGGGCGGTGGCGACGCTGCAGAGCGACGACAACTTCGGCCGCATCCTCGCCGCTTACGGCGGGGTCTTCGTCGCCGGCTCGATCGCCTGGGGCATGGTCGCGGACGGCTACCGCCCGGACCGCTGGGACATCACCGGTGCGCTGGTGTGCCTCGTCGGCATGGCCCTGATCATGTACGCGCCCCGGGGGCACTGACCCGGTCACGGCCGGCCCGCCCCAGCCGGGGTCCGTGGGTGCCGGGGACGTGCGGGACGTGGGCGAAGTCACGGGTCACCCGGCGGTGACCCGCACCCGCACGGTCCCGTCCGGGCCCGCCAGGAACACCGGGGTGTCCGCCCCGCCGAGGTCGCGCACCGCCGCCCGGTCCGCGTCGGAGGGGGCCTCGGCGTCCGAGACCACCGCGGCGGCTTCGAGCGAGGTGGCACCGCTGGCCACGGCCATCGCCACGGCCGTCTGCAGGGCGGTGAGCCGCAGCGACTCCAGGGCCACCGTGCCCGCCACGTACGTACGTCCCGTCTCGTCCCGTACCGCCGCGCCCTCCGGCACTCCGTTGCGGGCACGGGCGCTGCGCGCCAGCGTGACGATCTTGCGGTCCTCGGCCCCGAGGTCGGTGCTGTCTGTCATGTGCCGAGCATACGAACCGTGTGGCGCGCGCCTCATCCCGGGACCGGGTACATCGCGTCGCGCCGCCCCTCCGGGGACGCCAGCCACTTGAGCCGCTCCTCGGTACCGGTCCCGGGCAGCGGGGTGTGCAGCACGATCGCCAGGTCCGGACGGGCGGGCACCTGCAGCTGGGTGGACTCCACCTGAAGCGTTCCGGCCGTCGGATGCTCCAGCTCCTTGCGCATCTGCCCGCCGGGTGCGATGTCGCGCTGCTCCCAGAGCGCGGCGAACTCGGGGCTGGCCTCCTTCGCCTCGGCGACGACGGCCGGGAAGCCGTCGTCCTCCGGGTTCTCCGAGCAGCCGGCGCGGAACTGGGCGACCACCTGCGGGGCGATCTGCTCCCAGGTCGTGGCGCGGGACCGGTAGACGTCGTCGGTGAAGAAGCTGATCAGACAGTTCTGCACGATGCCGGGGCGCAGCCCGAGGACCAGGGAGGCCGCGTCGTTGTAGAGGACGACGTTCCAGTACCGGTCCATGATGTGGGCCGGGAACGGCATCCAGGCGTCGATGAGCCGCCGCAGCCCGTCGCACATGTCGGCGTCGGCCGGATCGACCTCGGGGGCGGGCGGGTTGAGCCCGGCCAGGGCGTACAGGTGGCGGCGCTCCGCGCTGGTGAGCCGCAGGACGCGCGCCACCGAGTCCAGCACCTGCGGGGAGACGGTGATGTCGCGCCCCTGTTCGAGCCACTGGTACCAGGAGACCCCGACGCCCGCGAGGACGGCGACCTCCTCCCGGCGCAGCCCCGGGGTGCGGCGGCGCGCGCCGCCGTCGGGGAGGCCGGCGAGGGCCGGGGTGACCCGGGCCCGGCGGCTCATCAGGAACTCCCGCAGCTCGGCGAGCCGGTGGGCCTTGGCGTTGTCCGTCGTCGAGCGGGCCGGTGTCGCCACGTCACTCCCCCTGGGTTTGCGCACGGTGCCGACCGGTCGGCACCGACCGGTCGACGCCAACTGATCGGCTCGAACTGATCGGCACCCGCTGTCCGACGCCAACTGGTGTTCTCGCCAACAGGATAAGGAGCGTCTCCCCACCCCCGTCCCGTGCGACCGAAGGTTGGGACATGGCGATCGAATCCCCTCCCGAGGCCACCGGCACTCCCGGTCCCGCTTCTCCCACCGTTGCTCCTGCCGCACCCCGTCCCGCCCGGCTCTCCGGCCGGTCCCGGCTGATCCTCATGGTCCTCTGCGCCGCCCAGTTCATGGTGGCGCTCGACTTCTCCGTACTGAACGTGGCGCTGCCCGCCCTCGGCACGGACTTGGGGCTGAGCACCTCCCAGCTCCAGTGGGCCATCACCGCGTTCGCCCTGCCCTCCGGCGGATTCCTGCTGCTCTTCGGGCGGATCGGCGACCTGTACGGGCGGCGCCGGCTCTTCCTCGCCGGTCTGGTCGTGTTCGGCGCGGCCTCGCTGCTGGCCACGCTCGCCTGGAACCCGGCTGCCTTCCTCGCCGGACGCGCCCTGCAGGGCCTCGGCGCCGCCGCGATCGTGCCCACCGGGATGTCTCTGCTGACCACCACGTTCCGGGAGGGCCCGGAGCGCGACCGGGCGCTGGGCATCAGCGGCACGCTGCTCTCCCTCGGCTTCACCGTGGGCATGGTGGCCGGCGGCGTCCTCACCGACACGCTGGGCTGGCGCTCCACCATGGGCCTGCTGGCGCTCGCCTCGGCGGGCGTCCTGACCCTGGCCCCGAAGGCGCTGACGGAGTCCCGTACCCCGCACCGGCCCAAGCTGGACGTGCCCGGCGCGGTCAGCGTCACCGGCGGGCTCCTCGCTCTGATCTACGCCCTGTCCACCGCCGCCCAGGACGGCTTCGGGCACACCGACGTCCTGCTCACCCTGGTGCTCGGAGTGGCGCTGCTGGTGACGTTCGCGGTGGTGGAGTCGCGGGCCGCCGAACCGCTGGTCTCGCTGCCGATGCTGCGCCGCCGGACCGTGGCGTTCGGCAACCTCGGCGGGCTGCTGACCTTCGCCCTGATGTCCACCGTGGTCTTCGTGCTGACGCTCTACCTCCAGGACGTCCTGGGCCTGTCGGCCTTCGCCACCGGCCTCGTCTTCGGGGTGCAGGGCCTGCTGTCGGCGGTGGCCGGCACGTACGCCCCCCGGGTCATCGGCCGCTTCGGCGCCCGCCGCACCCTGGTCGGCTCGCTGCTCGGCCAGGGCGCCTTCGTCGCCCTGCTGCTGGCCCTGGGCGAGCACGGCGGCGTGCTGGTCGCCACGGCCGGCGTCTCGCTGGCGAGCATGTGCCACCTGGGCGCGATCGTGAGCTACGGCCTCGCGGTGACCTCCGGCGTCCCGGACGCCGAACAGGGCCTGGCGACCGGCCTGGTCACCACGACCCAGCAGGTCGGCCTGACCCTCGGCATCCCGCTGCTGGGCGTGCTGGCCACGACGCAGGACGAGCTGTTCACGGGGGTCCGCACGGTCATGGCGCTGGACGCGGCGCTGCTCCTGGTGGGCGCGGTGGTCGTGGCGGCGGGACTGCGGCGGCGCGGCTGAGCCGGGGTGGGCGGCGGGTGTCGCGGGCCCACCCACCGCGGCTGAACGGCCCCTGACCAGGTCGACGGTCAGGGGCCGTCGGGGTGTCGGTGCCACCTGGCAGACTCCGCCGGTATGAGTGATCAGGTGCGTCTGCGAGACGTCGAACCGGCCGATCTGGAGGAGTTCCTCGCCCAGGAGCACGATCCCGAGGCCGTGCGGCGGTCGAAGTTCCCGCCCCGGGAACGGGAGGCCTTCATGACCCACTGGAGGACGAAGGTTCTCGGGGACCCCGCCAACTTCGTACAGGCCATCACGGTCGACGGCGAACTGGCGGGCAACGCGGTGGCCTGGTGGCACGAGGAGCAGCGCTTCATCGGGTACTGGCTCGGCAGGGCGTACTGGGGCCGGGGCATCGGCACCCGGGCGCTGGCCCTATTCCTGGAGCGGGAACCCGCCCGCCCCCTGTACGCCGATCCCTACATCGGTAACACCGGCTCCGTGCGCCTCCTGGAGAAGCACGGCTTCCGGCGTTCCGGGACGGTCCGGTACGGCGAGAACGAGCACATCATGCTGGTGCTGGACGGGAGCCCCGAGCAGGCCGAGTCCTAGCTTCGGGGCCGGCTTCGGCAGGCCAGTCGGCACCCCACACGTGATCGGGCAACTATCGGGTCGCCCCAGCGGGCCAGATCACGGTGACCGGTACGCCCACCTCGTGTGCGTACTTGACTACGTCAGCGGTTCCTCCGAACCCGCGAGCGGGGAGCCCGTCCCAGACCGCAAGCAGATGATCGGACAGTCCCACCAGAATCTCGCTGCCCGCCTGGTGCGCCTCGGACGTCGACTCAGTGAGACCGGTCCGGTGGACTTCGACCGCTCTCCCCAGGAGTCGGTCGTATCCGGCATGGAACTCCGAGGGCAGACCTTCGCAGTACTCCGTAGCGGGAAGGACGACTTCGAGTCGGCCTCCGGCGTCGAGCGCGAGTTCGGCCCACCAGTTGTCCGGCCCGTCGGCGATGCAACTGATCGCCACCAGGTCGGCGCTGTTCACACCTTCGAGCCGCGCCCGCAACTCCTGCTTGACCTGCGCTGCAACGTCGTCAGGGAGCCTACGATGGCCGGTGATCCCTATCCGCACTGGTGCTCCTTCTACAGGTGGGCGGTGTGGAGTTGAGCGTCGAAGTCACGCACGCCGCACGACGCTCGATGGTCGGGAATCGACGTGCATCGTACGCATGCGGCGGGCCTTCTCCACGATGGTCCTTGAACATCAACTGCCGTGCGCCACTTCCTCCAGCGCCTCCTTCCAGGTGTGCCGCTCGGGGTGGCCGGCGAACAGGCAACAGGCGTCGCCATCGGCCCCCGGAGCAACTGCAGGGCAGTCCGGCAGCACGACCAGGTCAACGACGGTCATCTCCGCCCAGCGGAGCCACAGCGCGGTTCCGTACTCACTGAGGTCGCAGGCGAAGCCGTAGTGCATCTCGTCTTCGTGTACGGACAACTGGCACTGAACAACGCAGTCCACACACGTGTCGACCGACCTCTCCCGCGCGTCCCGCACCAGGTCCAAGGGCACCCGGCGCCACTTCGGACACCGCATCACGACACCCTTCGCAGAGCGTCGGTGGAGTTCCGCACCGCACAGCGGGGACACATGCACGGTGGATACCAGCCCAGGTCGTCCGGGATCACCGTGTCCTCCCCCACTCGTACTTCGATGGGAGGCCCCCAAGTTCGGCCGGAGTCGCGCGAAACCCGCAGCGTCATCCGTACGTCGTCCTGTCCGTTCATCATGGGCAGGAGCATCGCGATCCTCAGGCGGCGCCGGAAAGGCCAAGCGGATTACCCAACGTGGATAGCATTACCCTCGGTTGACCATGTGATGCGATCCGTAACCCCTCGCGCCGGAGCGTGCCGATGCCCGAGCCGTCTCGCTCGAAGGAGCTGCCTGTCGGCCTGCTCACCGACCCGGCGATGATCAACGCATGCCGAGCCAGGGACTTCGGCCGCGTCTTTCAGCTGTTAAAGGCGCGGGCAGGCATCTACCCGTCGATGATCGCGCGCCGTTGCGACCTCACCCCCAGCCGCGTGGGTGAGGTGATCGCCGGACGACGCCAACTGCTCCACATGGATGTGGTCGAGCGCATCTCGGACGGCCTACGCATCCCCGGACACATGCTCGGGCTGGCCCGGCGATCGTGGGAAACTCCGAACACCTTGGCCGCGACGCCGCCAGTGGCCCCGCAGGAACCGGGCGGCTTCAAGACTCAGTTGGCCGCGGGGCTCCCCGGAGCAGACGTGGACAGCATCCTCGCTCTGGCGTCCGAGCGGGATCTCAGCCGATCGACGTTGAACGCGCTGCATTCGTCGATCGCGGACTACTGGCGCCGGGACGACGAGCACGGCGGCGAAACTTTACGGCCGGCGGTCGTCGGCCAGCTCCGCTATGTCGTCGATCTCCTCAAGGAGCAACGCCCCGCACCCATGCGGGACGGCCTTCATGGCATCGCGGCCGAACTGGCCCGGCTCACGGGGTGGACGTACTTCGACGCCCGCCAGTACAACCAGGCACGCGCCTACTTCACCGAAGCCCTCGGCCTTGCCAGAGCCATCGACGACCACCAGTTCATGGCCAACGTACTCGCCTGCATGAGCCTCCAGGCCACCTACCAGGACAAGCCCGGGGACGCCCTCGCGCTCGTCACCGCAGCCCAGGACCAGGCGCGGGCCGCCACGGGGACCACGCCTCGCGTGCTGTCCATGCTCGCAATGCGAGAAGCGTTCGCCCACGCCTCCCTCGGGAATCGCAGCGCGGCCCACACCGCGATCTCGGAAGCCCACACCTTTTTTGGTCGTATCAGTTCAGGCGATCCGGAACCGGCGTGGGTGTCCTACTTCGACGAGCCGAAACTGATCGCGGACACCGGCATCGCACACGGCCGACTCGGCGAAGTGGCCCTCGCTGAACCACTGATCGCGGACGCCCTGCGCCGCGAAAACGAAGCGAACCACCGGGGCCGCGCATTCCACGCGTTCTGGCTCGCCCGCACCCAGCTGCAGCGCGGCAAGCTCGACGAAGCGTGCCGCACGGCCACGGACGCACTGGCCCCGGCAGCAGCCGTCGGATCGCAACGAGTCGCCGGCCACTTGAGAGAGTTCTACGACCAGCTGGAGCCCTTCCGCCGGGAGCCGGCTGCTATGGCCTTCGAGTCCCGGCTCCGGGAAGCGCTGCCCTTTCGGATCAGCGGATCGCCTCATCCATGAGCACGTAGAGCAGCCCGACGAGGGCGCCACTGCTGACGATCTCGCGCCGGTCGATCATGCCCCGTACGTCCGCCAGCGGGATCCACTCGATCCGGTCCGACTCGTTCTTCTCGGTCGGTGGTCCCTCGTACGTCGCCCCGTCGGCCCGGAAAACGTGGTGCTGTGAATCGGTGATGCCGTTGGCCGGTTCGGCGTAGATCAGTGGCTTGATCGGACCGGGCCGCCAACCGGTCTCCTCCAGCACCTCACGCGCGGCAGCCTCCGCCGGTGTCTCACCCTCCTCGACCAACCCCATGGGCAGCTCCCACGCCCAGGCGTTCGTGATGAAGCGGTGCCGCCACATCATCAAGACCTCGCGGCGCTCGTTGACCACAGCGGCAACGGCCAAGTGCCGGAGCTTGACGACATGGTGCTCCCAGCGGTTCCCGTCAGGCGTCTCGACGTCGGTGAGCCACAGGTTCACCCAGGCATTCTCGTAGATCGGACGTTCCCCGTGGATCTTCCACTGCATTGCTGCGGCCCCTCTCGATCGGCCTCAAGCATCGCAGAGCGTTCCGGGCGAGACTGAGCTTCGCGCAATTCACGTCAGGGTGACGAAAGGAAATTTCGGATACGTCGCCCGTGGACTCCAGGCCCTGTGCGACGAGTTCGGCCCCTTGAGCCGCGACCCCCGTGCAGCGGAGCTGGGGGCCGAGATCGCCGCTCCGAGTTCGCCGTGACGAGAGGGACGAGAGGGACGAGCATGTCGCAGACCGAGGGTGCACGTGTGTTCCGGGAAGCCTGGATCGCGGGAGTGCACCGGCACTTCCCCGGCGAGCCGAAACCGGGCTACGTCACGCCGTGGGACGGCACCCCGCAGTGGGAGCGCGAGGCCGCCGCCTCCGTCTACACGCAGGTCCGCCAGTTCGTGGAGGTCAGCGGCGGATCGGCGGCGCGGCTGTCCCGCGAGCAGAAGAGCCGTTTCGTCGCGCTGTGCTGGACGGCCCAGATGTTCAAGCACTTCGAGGACCCGAAGCCGGGCTATGTGGCCGACTGGCCGGACCTTCCGTCCTGGCAGCAGGAGACCGACGCCGACATCTTCGAGGCCATCGAGAAGGCGCTGAGCTGAGAGCTGCTCGGCGGAGAATGCCGGCGCCCCCGATTACGTAACCGGGGGCGCCGAAGACCACACCGCTCTCAGGCCCGGTCCAGCCGGAGCCTCTCCGACCGGGGCAGGCCCGCCACCACCAGGTCGTAACTGTCCTCGATCAGCTCGCGGACGAGCTTGGCGGGCAGGTCGCCGACCGTGACGGTGTTCCAGTGGCGCTTGTTCATGTGCCAGCCGGGGACGACCGCCGGGTACTCCTCGCGGAGGCGCACCGCTTCGTCCGGGTCGCACTTGAGGTTGACGGTGAGCGGGCGGGCGTCCAGGGCGGTGAGCGCGAACATCTTGCCGAGCACCTTGAAGACCGAGGTCTCCGGCGTGAAGGGGAACTCCTCCACGGCCTCGTTGAAGTCCAGGCAGAAGGCCCGCAGTTGTGCGCCGTTCATTCCGACTCCATTTCCCCTGCTCCGACTTGTCTCACTTGGCCGGTTACTCCGCCTTCACCTCAGCGTCCGCCTCCGACTCCGACCTCTCGGCCTCCGGCTCCACCAGCACCGTGACGATCTTGTTGCGGCGCCCCGCCGTGGCCTCCGCGGTCAGCCGCAGCCTGCGGCCGTCGGGGAGGCTGACGACCGAGGTGGCTCCGGCGATCGGGACGCGGCCGAGCGCCTTGGCGAGGAGGCCGCCGACGGTCTCGACGTCCTCGTCGTCGTACTCGTCGAAGCCGAAGAGCTGCCCGAGGTCGCCGATGTCGAGGCGGGCGGTCACCCGGTAGCAGCCGTTCTCCAGCTCCTGGACGGGCGGCAGCTCGCGGTCGTACTCGTCGGTGATCTCGCCGACGATCTCCTCCAGGATGTCCTCGATGGTGACGATGCCGGCCGTGCCGCCGTACTCGTCGATGACGACGGCGACGTGGTTGCGGTCCTGCTGCATCTCGCGCAGCAGGTCGCCGGCGTTCTTCGTGTCGGGGACGAACACGGCCGGCCGTATCGCCGTGGAGACGAGGTCGGCCTCGGAGTCGCGGTTGATGTGGGTCTTGCGGACCAGGTCCTTGAGGTAGACGATCCCGACGATGTCGTCCTCGTTCTCCCCGGTGACCGGAATCCGGGAGAACCCGGAGCGCAGCGCGAGGGTGAGCGCCTGGCGGATCGTCTTGTACCGCTCGATGGCGACCAGGTCGGTGCGGGGCACCATCACCTCGCGGACGAGGGTGTCGCCCAGCTCGAAGACGGAGTGCACCATGCGGCGCTCGTCGTCCTCGATCAGCGACTCCGCCTCCGCGAGGTCGACCATCGCGCGCAGTTCCGCCTCGCTGGCGAACGGTCCCTTGCGGAACCCCTTGCCCGGGGTGAGGGCGTTACCGATGAGGATCAGCAGCTGCGGGATCGGGCCCATGATCCTGGCCAGCGGCAGCAGGACGTACGCGGCGGCGGTCGCCGTGTTCAGCGGGTGCTGGCGGCCGATGGTGCGGGGCGAGACGCCGATGGCGACGTAGCTGACGAGGACCATGACCCCCATCGCGACGGCCAGCGCCTCCCAGGTCTCGGAGAGTTCCTGGAGGCAGGCGTACGTGACGAGGACCCCGGCCGCCATCTCGCAGGCGACCCGCACGAGCAGGGCGACGTTGAGATAGCGGGTCGGGTCGGAGGCGACCTGCGCGAGTTTCGCGCTGCCGCGCCGTCCGGCCCGGACCGCCTCGGCGGCCCGGAAGCTGGACATGCGTGCGATGGCGGTCTCGGCGCAGGCGGCGAGCCAGCCGACGATCACCAGCAGGACGGCGCCGGCGACGAGCGGGAAGCTCACGAGACCGTGGGCGCCGGGGAGGGCCCGGTCAGGCCGCGCTCGCCCCGCCAGCCGTCCACGATGGCGGCCTGGAGGCCGAACATCTCGGCCTTCTCGTCGGGCTCCTCGTGGTCGTACCCGAGGAGGTGCAGCACTCCGTGGACGGTGAGGAGCTGGAGTTCCTCGTCCATGGAGTGCCGCGTCTCGGCCTCTTCGCCCTGCCGCTTCGCGACCTCCGGGCAGAGCACGATGTCACCGAGGAGGCCCTGCGGGGGTTCCTCGTCGTCCTTCGACGGCGGACGGAGCTCGTCCATCGGGAAGGACATGACATCGGTCGGGCCCGGGAGGTCCATCCACTGGATGTGGAGCTGCTCCATGGCGTCGGTGTCCACCACGATCACCGAGAGTTCGGACAGCGGGTGGATCCGCATCCGGGCGAGGGCGTAGCGGGCGATGTCGAGGATCGCCTGCTCGTCGACCTCGGTTCCGGACTCGTTGTTGACGTCGATCGACATGGTGCGCTGAAACTACTTCCCGTTGGTACCGGCTCGGTCGTCGTACTTCTCGTACGCGTCGACGATACGGCCGACGAGCTTGTGCCGGACGACATCCTGGGACGTGAGCCGGGAGAAGTGCACGTCCTCGACGCCGTCGAGGATCTCCTGGACCTGGCGCAGACCGCTCCTGGTGCCGTTCGGGAGGTCGACCTGGGTGACGTCACCGGTGATGACGATCTTCGAGTCGAAGCCGAGGCGGGTGAGGAACATCTTCATCTGCTCGGCGCTGGTGTTCTGGGCCTCGTCCAGGATGATGAAAGCATCATTCAGGGTGCGGCCGCGCATGTACGCGAGCGGCGCCACCTCGATCGTGCCCGCCGCCATCAGGCGCGGGATCGAGTCGGGGTCGAGCATGTCGTGCAGCGCGTCGTAGAGCGGGCGCAGGTACGGGTCGATCTTGTCGAAGAGCGTGCCGGGCAGGAAGCCGAGCCGCTCCCCCGCCTCGACGGCGGGCCGGGTCAGGATGATCCGGCTGACCTGCTTCGACTGGAGCGCCTGGACCGCCTTCGCCATGGCGAGGTAGGTCTTGCCGGTGCCCGCGGGGCCGATGCCGAAGACGATGGTGTGCTTGTCGATGGCGTCGACGTACCGCTTCTGGTTGAGCGTCTTGGGCCGGATGGTGCGCCCGCGGTTGGAGAGGATGTTCTGCGTGAGCACCTCGGCCGGGGTCTCGCCCTGCGGCTCGCCCTCGCCGGTGCCGGCTGCCCTGAGCATGGCGATCGAGCGTTCCACTGCGTCCTCCGTCATCGGCTGTCCGGTGCGGAGCACCAGCACCATCTCGTCGAACAAGCGCTGGATGAGGGCGACGTCGGCGGGGTCGCCCGTAGCGCTTATCTCGTTTCCCCGGACATGGATGTCGGCGGCCGGGAACGCCGTTTCGATCACGCGCAGCAGCGAGTCGCCCGATCCCAGAAGCATCACCATGGGGTGAGCGGCCGGAATCCTGATGTGGGCACGCGCCTGTGGCCGTGTGGGTGACTGAGTCATGGGCCGGCCCTCGGGCCTGCGCATACCTCCTGTTGCGGGGTTCTCGCCGGTCGACAACCTCTGTGTCCAGCCTACGACTCCGCGCCGACAACGCCGAGGGGTTTTGCACCCCGTTCCGGTGGGCCGTGAGCGCACCGGAGAGGCCCGCTCACGGCGCCCTGAAGCCGATGGTGGGGACCGCGCGGCGCAGCGGCCAGGGGCGGCTGGCGGCGGGCAGCAGGCGCTCCAGGAAGGCGTACCGCTCCAGGGCGGCCGGGTCCTGGGCCTCGAAGGTGCGTACCTGCTGCCACCAGGCGGCGATCTCGGCCCAGCCGGGGGCGGAGAGCGAGCCGCCGAACTCCTGTACGGAGAGGGCGGCGGTGAGGCCGGCGAAGGCGAGGCGGTCGGCGAGTGGCCAGTCGGCGAGGGTGCCGGTGACGAATCCGGCGACGAAGACGTCGCCCGCGCCGGTCGGGTCGAGGGCCGCCACGTCGATGGCGGGGACCTCGGCGGTGGTGCCGGTGGCCGCGTCCACGGCGTAGGCGCCCTCGGCGCCGAGGGTGACCACGGCGAGCGGTACGTGTTCGGCCAGCGCGTGGGCGGCGGCGCGGGGGGTGTCGCGGCCGGTGTAGCGCATGGCCTCCTCCGCGTTGGGCAGGAAAGCGGCGCAGTGCGCGAGGTCGGGGAGGGCGGCGAGGTCCCAGCGGCCGGTTTCGTCCCAGCCGACGTCGGCGAAGATCTGCGCGCCGTGCCGGGCGGCAGCGGCGACCCAGGGTTCGCTGCGGCCGGGGGCGAGCGAGGCGACGGCCGCACGGGCGCGCGGCGGGCAGTGCGGGAACGCGCGGGGCTCCGCGCCGGGGGCGGCGGCCGGGAGCGGGGCCTCGTGGCCGTGCGAGACCATCGTGCGCTCGCCCTCGTACGCCATGGAGACGGTGACGGGCGAGTGCCAGCCGGGGACGGTGTGCGACATGGAGAGGTCGATGCCCTCGCCCTGTTCGAGCGCGTCCCAGCAGTACTCGCCGTAGTGGTCGTCGCCGAAGGCGGCGGCCAGCGAGGTGCGCAGGCCGAGGCGGGCGAGGGCGGTGGCCATGTTGGCGACGCCGCCGGGGCTGGATCCCATCCCCCGGGCCCAGGACTCGGTGCCGCGCACGGGGGCGCTGTCGAGGCCGGTGAAGACGATGTCGAGGAAGACGGTGCCCGTGAGGAAGACGTCGCACGCCGGGTCCTCGGGGACGCGCAGTCCCACCAGTGGATCGACGGCTGGGCTGCTCTCCGTGCTCATCTCGCGCTCCCCGGGCGTGCGGTCCTGTTGACGTGCCGTGCTGCGGTGACGTGCCGTGTCGACGTGGTCCGCGGGTTCCCGGTGCGCTCCGTCGGCGGTCTGTGCCCACGTGCTCCGCGAGCCTGCGGAATCCGGTCAGTGTGCCCGATTCAGGGGTGCTTCCGCAGGCCCCCCATGTCTTCGGGCCACTGCGGTCGACCTGGGCGAACATGCACCGCTACCCCGGCGACACGGCAGCAAACGCATAAGTGACGTGGATCACATAATCCCGCCTTTCGATCACCTGTACGCGCTTGATACAAATTGCCCGGCGAACACGATCGGGTACGAAGACCGGGGAACAGCCCTTCTCCCCTCATTTCTCGCGTCACCCTGGTTCTCCCCACCTCTCTTCACCCCTGCCCCACCTCTCCCCCCACCCCCCTGCCGGCCTCCGGCATGTCTTCAGGAACGCCCATGTCCTCGCGCCCTCGCGCCGCGTGGCCCCTGGTCGCCGTGTTCACCGCCGGTTACCTCGCTGCCTACCTCCTCCCCACCGTCGTCGGGCGGCTCAGCGCCCACCTCGGCCTGACGACCGCTCAGGCCGGCCTCGTCGGCAGCGCCCTGCTGCTGAGCTCGGCCTCCGCCGGTTTCACGCTCGCGGGCCGGGTCGAGCGCTTCGGGGCCCGTGGCCCCGCGCGGCTCGGTCTGCTCCTCGCGGTCACCGGGTACGGCTGCGCCGCGCTGACCACCTCGGTGCCGCTGGTGGTGCTGGGCGCGGTGGTCGGCGGCTTCGGCTCCGGTACGGCCACCGCCGTGGCCGCGTCCGGCATCGCGGCGCAGAGCGACCCGCACCGCACCTCCTCGCTCGGGCTGCTCAGCGTCTCCGCGACCGCGGGCGCCCTCTACCTGACGCTCCCGCACCTGGGCGGCGGCCACCGGCTGCCCTTCGCCGCCATCGCGCTGGTCGCCCTGCTGGTCTGGCCGGCCACCTCCCGGCTCGGCACACCGGTCCCCGTCGCGACCGGCACCCCGGTCACCGGCCGTCTGCCGCACCGGCGTTCGGGCCTCCTGCTGGCGGGCGGCATGCTCGTCTGGTCCATGGCGCAGAACGCGCTCTGGGGCGTCAGCAGCCGGATCGGCGTGGACCAGGTGGGGCTCTCCGAGGTCACCGTCGGCGCGGTGTTCGCCGCCGCGCTGGGCGCCGGACTGCTCGGGGTCATGGGCGCCGGGGCGCTGGGCTCCCGGCTGGGCCGCGCCGTCCCGATCGGCTGCGGCACGGTCGTCATCGCCGGCAGCATCGTGCTGAGCGCCTCGGCGCGCGGTCTCGGCTCGTTCGCGACCGGCGAGATCCTGTGGAACACCGTCTATCCGGTGGTCCTCTCGTACCTGATCGGCCTGGCCGCCTCGCTCGACGTACGGGGCCGCTGGGCGGTGCTCGCCGGGTCCGCCTCGTCGGTGGGGGTGGCCTGCGGGCCGGTGCTGGGCAGCGTGCTCTCCGAGGGGGCCGGGTTCCCCGCGATGGGCCTGATCCTCGGGGCGGCGACCCTGCTGGTCGCGGCCCCGGTCACGGCGGTGGCGCTGCACGCCGGCGGGCGTCCGCTGGTGCCCGGTTCGGTGCGCCGCCGCGGTGGCGCGCCGGCGGCGCTGCTCGCCGCGACGACGGGCGGTCTGCCCGGGGCCGTACCGAAGCTCGGCGCGCCGGAGCAGGCCGTCACGGAACTCGCCGTACCCGCCCTGCGCCGCAGGCGGCTGGGGCGGAGCGCGTTCCGGACGGCCGGTCCGGCGGGCGGGGTCGGTCAGTCGAACGCGTACGCCTCGACCTCGGACAGGTAGCGCGCCCTGCGCTCCTCGTCGTGGTCGAGGAAGGCCGCCTCGAAGGAGTTGCGGGCCAGCGTGCGCAGCTGCTCGTGGTCGAGGGCGAGCGCCTCGTGGACCGCGTGGAAGGTGTCTCCGACGTAACCGCCGAAGTAGGCCGGGTCGTCGGAGTTCACCGTGCAGTGCAGCCCGGCCGCCAGCATGGCGGGCAGCGGGTGCTCCTCCAGGATGTCGATGGCGCGCAGCCGGACGTTGGAGAGCGGGCAGAGGGTGAGCGGTACGCGCTCGGCGACGAGCCGCTCGACCAGCTCGGGGTCCTCCATGCAGCGCAGCCCGTGGTCGATGCGCTCGACGCCGAGGACGTCGAGGGCCTCCCGGATGTACTCCGGCGGGCCCTCCTCGCCGGCGTGGGCGACCTTGCGCAGGCCGAGCTTCCCGGCCTCCTCGTAGACCTCGCGGAACTTGGCCGGCGGGTGGCCGACCTCGGCGGAGTCGAGGCCGACGGCGGCGATCCGGTGCAGGTACGGCTTGGCGGCCTCCAGCGTCTCCAGGGCCGAGTCGGCCGACTGGTCGCGCAGGAAGCAGAGGATGAGCTGGGTGGAGATGCCGTGCTTCTCCTCGCTGCGCTCCAGCGCGCGGCCGAGGCCCTCGATGACGGTGCCGATGGGCACGCCCCGGGCGGTGTGCGCCTGCGGGTCGAAGAAGATCTCCGCGTGCCGGACGCCCTGGGCGGCGGCTCGGGTGAGGTAGGCGTCGGCGAGTTCGGCGAAGTCCTCCTCGGTCCGGAGCACGGCCATCAGCGCGTAGTACAGGTCGAGGAAGCTCTGCAGGTCGTCGAAGAGGTACGCGGTGCGCAGCTCGTCGGTGGTGGCGTAGGGCAGGGTCACCCCGTTGCGCCGGGCCAGCGCGAAGGCCAGCTCGGGTTCGAGGGTCCCTTCGATGTGGAGGTGGAGTTCTGCCTTGGGGAGGTGCACGGTGTCTCGCTCACGGAGGGGGGTGGTGACGTGAATCGGTGGCGCCGGGTCGGCACCGGTACTTCGGGTGGTGCCGGGTGGGCACCGGCGGATCGGTGGGTCGGTGGGTCGGTGGTGCCGGGGTCGGTAGGCCCCGGCGGGTGGTTCGGTGGTGCCCGGGTGGGCGCCGGTACGTCAGTGGTGCCGGGTGGGGACCGGTACCACGGTCAGGTCCTGGGCGACGGTCAGTCCGCCCTCGAAGCCGGCGGCGCGGGCCTGGACCGCGAAGAGTTCCGGGTCGTCGTACCGCTGGGAGAAGTGGGTGAGTACGAGGTGGCGTACGCCCGCTTCCGCGGCCACCCGGCCCGCCTGGCCGGCGGTCAGGTGGCCGTGGTCGGTGGCCAGGGCGAGGTCTTCGTCGAGGAAGGTCGACTCGATGACCAGCAGGTCGCAGCCCTCGGCGAGCCCGTACACACCGTCGCACAGCCTGGTGTCCATGACGAACGCGAAGCGCTGTCCGGGCCGGTGCTCGGAGACCGCGTCGAGCGGGACGCCGCCGAGGGAGCCCTCGCGCCGGATGCGGCCCACGTCGGGGCCCTGGATGCCGTGGGCGGCGAGGAGCGTGGGGACCATGCGGCGCCCGTCCGGTTCGGTGAGGCGGTAGCCGTACGACTCGACGGGGTGCGACAGCCGGAACGAGTGCAGGGTGTACGCGTCGGTGGTGGCGAGCACCCCGTCGGCGGCGACCGGGGCCTCGGTGATCCGGACGGTCTCGCGGTAGGCGGTGGCGTACCGGAGCCGCTCGAAGAAGTGCTGCCCGCTCGCCGGGTAATGGGCGGTGACGGGGTGCGGGACCCGGTCGAGGTTGATCCGCTGGATCACCCCGGCCAGCCCGAGCGAGTGGTCGCCGTGGAAGTGGGTGACGCAGATCCGGTCGATGTCGTGGGCGGCGACACCGGCCCGCAGCATCTGGCGCTGGGTGCCCTCGCCGGGGTCGAAGAGGATGCCCTGACCGTCCCAGCGCAGCAGGTAGCCGTTGTGGTTGCGGTGGCGGGTGGGGACCTGGCTGGCGGTGCCGAGCACCACCAGCTCACGTGCGGACATGGAAGGCGCTCCGGTCAGCCGGGGGGCCACTGGAGGCCGCGGCCGCCCAGGACGTGCGCGTGCGCGTGGAAGACGGTCTGTCCCGCGCCGGCGCCGGTGTTGAAGACGACGCGGTAGCCGTGGCCGTCGACCATGTCCTCGGTGGCGACCGCTCCGGCCTCGCGCAGCACGTCGGCGGCGATCTGCGGTTCGGCGGCGGCGAGCGACGCGGCGTCCGGGTAGTGGGCCTTCGGGATGACCAGGACGTGGGTCGGTGCCTGCGGGTTGATGTCCCGGAAGGCGACGGTGGTGTCGCTCTCGCGGACGATGGTCGCCGGGACCTCCCCCGAGACGATCTTGCAGAACAGGCAGTCGGACTGCGGCTCTCCCGCCATGGGCCGGCCTCCTCGGTGGGTGGTGGTGACGCTGATGATCCGTTCGGCCCATCGTATCGGGGCGGGGGCCGCCCACGGCCGGGCGGCACGGGCGACGGCCGCCCGTACCGGTCTCAGCCCCAGCGGCCGGTGCGTCCCAGCAGCAGCGCGGTCGCGGCGGTCCCGGCGGTGGAGGTGCGCAGCACGCTGCGGCCCAGCCGGTAGGTACGGGCCCCGGCGGCGGCGAAGGCCTCCACCTCCTGCGGGGAGACCCCGCCCTCGGGGCCGACGACGAGCACGATCTCGCCGGTCGCGGGGAGTTCGGCGGTGGCCAGCGGTTCGCTGTCGCAGTCGCGGTCCTCGTGCAGCACGCCCGCGAAGTCGGCGGCGGCCAGCAGGGCCGCGACCTGCTTGGTGGACATCGCCTCGGTGACCTCGGGGAACCGCACCCGGCGGGACTGCTTGCCCGCCTCCCGGGCGGTGGAGCGCCATTTGGCGAGCGACTTGAGCCCCCGGTCGCCCTTCCACTGGGTGATGCAGCGGCCGGCCTGCCAGGGCACGATCGCGTCGACACCGGTCTCGGTCATCGTCTCGACGGCGACCTCGCCCCGGTCACCCTTGGGCAGGGCCTGGACGACCGTGATCCGGGGGGCGGGGAGCTCCTCCTCCTGGACCGGCCGCACGGTGACGACCAGCCGGTCCTTGCCCTCGGCGGCGCGTACGACGCCTTCGGCCCAGCGACCGAGCCCGTCGGTCAGCACGACCTCCTCGCCGGGCTGGAGGCGTTTCACGGAGACGGCGTGCCGTCCCTCGGGGCCCTCCAGCACGAAGTCGGGCCCGCTGGGCAGCTTCTCGACGACGAAGACCGGTGCGGTCACTGTTCACTCCTCATGCCGACGGCCGCGCCGGCCGTCTCCGACAGTTCCTCCGCGAGCAGTTCGACGAGTTCCCCGGCGGGCAGCTCGCGTGCCATCCGGTGGCCCTGCCCGGCCCAGAGGGCCATGCCCTGGGCGTCACCGGCCCGGGCCGCCGCCTTGCGCAGCCCGGCGGTGACGCGGTGCACCTGGGGGTAGGCGGCAGGGGCGTACGGGTCGTGGTCGCGGACGAAGCGGTTGACCAGGCCCCGGGCGGGCCGTCCGGAGAAGGCGCGGGTGAGCGCGGTACGGACGAACATCGGGCTGGTCAGCGCCTGCTTGTGCAGCGGGTGCGCGCCGGACTCCGGGCAGGCGAGGAAGGCGGTGCCCAGCTGCGCGGCGTCGGCACCCGCCGCGAGGACGGCGGCGATCTGCGCGCCGCGCATCATCCCGCCCGCCGCGACGACCGGCAGCTGCACGGTCTCCCGGATCTGGGTGACGAGAGTGAGCAGCCCGATGCCGGTGTGGTCGGCCCGCGGGTCGTCGTGGTGGGTGGACTGGTGGCCGCCCGCCTCGACGCCCTGGGCGCAGACGGCGTCGGCCCCGGCCCACTGGGCGTCGCGCGCCTCCTCGGCGGTGGTGACCGTGACGATCGTGTACGTACCGGCGCGGGCGAAGGCGTCCAGGGTGTCACGGGTGGGGCAGCCGAAGGTGAAGGAGACCACCGGGACCGGCTCGGCCAGCAGGGCGGCCACCTTGGCGTCGTAACCGTCGGACCCGTCGCCGCCGTCGGGGTCCGGGTCGCCGAGCGGGGTGCCGTAGGTGTCGGCCTCGGCCGCGAGGCGGTCGCGGTACGCCGCCACGGCACCGGGGTCGGCGGGCGGGGGCTGCGGCATGAAGAGGTTCACGCCGAAGGGCCCGGCGGTCGCCGCGCGGACCTGCTCGATCTCCTGGCGCATCTCCTCGGCCGACGTGTACCCGGCGGCGAGGAAGCCGAGCCCGCCCGCGTCGGCGACGGCGGCGACGAGCCGGGGGGAGGAGGTCCCGCCCGCCATCGGCGCCTGCACGATCGGATATCGACAGAGATCGGTCAGGGAGGACATCCCCGCATCGTGCCATGTCCGGTCCGCCGTGCCGAATCCGCGCGCGACCGGCCGGTGGCCGCACGCACGCACCGCCCGCCGGGACGGATCCCGGCGGGCGGTGCGGATGCGTACGGAGCCGTTCGGGCCTCAGCGGCCGTTGAAGGCGTCCTTCAGACGGGAGAAGAGACCCTGCTGTCCGGGCTGGAACTGCCCGGTGGGCCGCTCCTCGCCGCGCAGCTTGGCCAGCTCGCGCAGCAGGCGTTCCTGTTCCGCGTCGAGCTTGCTGGGGGTCAGCACCTCGACGTGCACGATCAGGTCGCCCCGGCCGCCGCCACGCAGATGCGTGATGCCGCGCCCGTGCAGCGGGACCGACTGGCCGGACTGGGTGCCGGGCCTGATGTCGATCTCCTCCACGCCGTCGAGCGTCTCCAGCGGCACCTTGGTGCCGAGCGCGCCCGCCGTCATGGGGATGGTGACCGTGCAGTGCAGGTCGTCGCCGCGCCGCTGGAACGTCGGGTGCGCGACCTCGTGGATCTCGACGTAGAGGTCGCCGGCCGGTCCGCCGCCGGGGCCGACCTCGCCCTCGCCGGCCAGCTGGATGCGGGTCCCGTTGTCGACACCCGCGGGGATCTTGACCGTGAGGGTGCGCCGCGAGCGGACGCGGCCGTCACCGGCGCACTCCGGGCAGGGGGTCGGCACGACGGTGCCGAAGCCCTGGCACTGCGGGCAGGGCCGCGAGGTCATGACCTGGCCGAGGAAGGACCGGGTGACCTGGGACACCTCACCGCGTCCGCGGCACATGTCGCAGGTCTGGGCCGAGGTGCCGGGGGCCGCGCCCTCGCCGCTGCACGTGGTGCAGACGACGGCGGTGTCGACCTGGATGTCCTTGGTGGTTCCGAAGGCCGCCTCGGAGAGGTCGATCTCCAGCCGGATCATGGCGTCCTGGCCGCGCCGCGTGCGCGAACGGGGTCCGCGCTGCGACGCCGTGCCGAAGAAGGCGTCCATGATGTCGGAGAAGTTGCCGAAGCCGCCGGCGCCGAAGCCGCCCGCGCCGGCGCCGCCGCCGGAGGCCGACAGCGGGTCCCCGCCCAGGTCGTAGACCTGCTTCTTCTGGGCGTCGGAGAGCACCTCGTAAGCGGCGTTGATCTCCTTGAACCGCTCCTGGGTCTTCGGGTCGGGGTTGACATCCGGGTGCAGCTCGCGGGCGAGCCGACGGAATGCCTTCTTGATCTCGTCCTGCGACGCGTCGCGCCGTACGCCGAGCACGGCGTAGTAATCGGTGGCCACTTACGACTCCGCCAGGATCTGTCCGACGTAACGTGCCACTGCGCGTACCGCTCCCATCGTTCCGGGGTAGTCCATGCGGGTCGGTCCGACCACGCCGAGTTTGGCGACTGCCTCGTCGCCCGAACCGTAGCCGACCGTGACGACGGACGTGGAGGTGAGGCCCTCGTGGGCGTTCTCGTGCCCGATCCGTACGGTCATGCCCGAGTCCGTGCACTCACCGAGCAGCTTCAGCAGGACGACCTGCTCCTCCAGTGCTTCCAGCACGGGCCGGATCACCAGGGGGAAGTCATGCCCGAAGCGGGTGAGGTTGGAGGTGCCGCCGATCATCAGCCGCTCCTCCGTCTCCTCGACCAACGTTTCGAGGAGAGTGGAAAGGACCGTGGAAACCGTCCCGCGGTCCTCGTTCTCGAAGGATTCCGGCAGGTCCTGCACGAGCTGCGGGACGTCGCTGAAACGGCGTCCCACGACCCTGCTGTTGAGCCGGGCCCGCAGATCGGCGAGAGAGGTCTCGCCGAACGGCGCGGGGCAGTCGATCATACGCTGTTCGACCCGGCCGGTGTCGGTGATCAGGACCAGCATCAGCCGGGCCGGCGACAGGGCCAGCAGTTCCACGTGACGCACCGTGGAGCGGGTCAGAGAGGGGTACTGGACGATGGCGACCTGCCGGGTCAGCTGCGCGAGCAGCCGTACCGTACGGCCCACCACGTCGTCGAGGTCGACCGCCCCGTCGAGGAAGTTGTGGATCGCCCGGCGCTCCGGCGACGACAGGGGCTTGACGCCCGCGAGCCGGTCGACGAAGAGGCGGTAGCCCTTGTCCGTGGGGATGCGCCCGGCGCTGGTGTGGGGCTGGGCGATGAAGCCCTCGTCCTCCAGCACCGCCATGTCGTTGCGGACGGTGGCCGGGGAGACCCCGAGCCGGTGCCGCTCCGTGAGCGCCTTGGAACCGACCGGCTCCTCGGTGCCGACGTAGTCCTGGACGATGGCGCGCAGCACTTCAAGTCTGCGTTCGCTGAGCATCGCGCACACCTCCAGCTGTCCGTCGTGGTGGCTTCTGCCTGGCACTCTGTGCGTCTGAGTGCCAGCTTTCCCCCGGCCAGTGTACGGGGGTGGGGAGGGCACCGGGCAAGGGCGACCGGCCGCGGTCCGCGAGACCGCGCAGATCGATGCGGATAGCGTCTCCTCATGGACCTCTCTTGGGAAGAGCTGGGCTGGGAGCGGTTGGGGCACGGCGTGGGCCGCAGGCGGCTTCCCGGCTGGGACGCGACCGCCGCCCTGGTCGCCGGGGCGGACCGCGCGCTGGTGGTGGACACCGGCGCGAGTCTGCGCGAGGGCGTCGGGCTGCGGACCGAGGCGCAGCGGCTGCTGGGCCGGAGGGTGACCCATGTCGCACTGAGCCATCCCCACTTCGACCACGTCTTCGGCACCGCTGCCTTCGCGGGCACGGAGGTGTTCGGGGCGTACGGGGCGGCGGCGCGGATGCGGCGGTCGGTGGACGAGATGCACGCCGACGCGGTGCGCAACGGCCTGCCCGAGCACGACGCGGCCGAGGCGGTGGACGCGCTGGTGCTCCCGGGCCGCGAGGTGTGCCACCGCTGGACGCTCGACCTGGGCGGCGGGCGCGAGGTGGTGCTCGCCAACGTGGGGCCGGGCCACACGGGGCACGACTTGGCGGTCCTGGTGCCCGGGTCCGGGACCTCGGGGGCGCCCGCGGTGGTGCTCTGCGGGGACCTGATCGAGGAGTCCGGTGAGCCGCAGACGGGCCCGGACTCGGTGCCGGCCCGATGGCCCGCCGCCCTGGACCGGCTCCTCGCGCTGGGCGGCGAGGACGCGGTGTACGTACCGGGGCACGGGGCGGCGGTGGACGCGGCGTTCGTCCGGGCGCAGCGGGAGCTGCTGGCGGGGCGTTTCGGCGGGTGAAGCGTGTGAAGGCCGTCCGCCGGGGCGGGTGGTCCCCCATGGCGGACGGCAGCCGAATTATCGTCGTGCCATGCGCAGTTACCAGCCGGACCTGACCCCGCCGTGGAAGAGGTCCGCCCCCGTGCCCGAGGTGCCCGCCGATCCGGATCTGGTCGTGGAGGAGGTGTCCACCGGCTTCTGCGGTGCGGTGATCCGCTGCGAGAAGTCCGCCCAGGGGCCGGTGGTGACGCTGGAGGACCGGTTCGGCAAGCACCGGGTGTTCCCTATGGAGCCGCGCGGTTTCCTGCTGGAGGGGCGGGTGGTGACGCTGGTGCGCCCGTCGTCCGGCGGTCCGGTGGTTCCGGCGCGTACGGCCTCCGGGTCGGTGGCGGTGCCGGGTGCGCGGGCGCGGGTGGCGCGGGCCGGACGGATCTACGTGGAGGGCCGGCACGACGCGGAGCTGGTCGAGCGGGTGTGGGGGGACGACCTGCGGATCGAGGGGGTGGTCGTGGAGTACCTGGAGGGCATCGACGATCTCCCCGCGATCGTACGGGAGTTCGGGCCGGGGCCGGACGCGCGGCTCGGAGTGCTGGTGGACCATCTCGTCCCGGGTTCCAAGGAGTCCCGGATCGTGGCCGAGGTGTCCGATCCGCACCTGCTGGTGGTGGGGCACCCCTTCATCGACGTCTGGGAGGCCGTGAAGCCCGCCTCGGTGGGCATCGCCGCGTGGCCGTCCGTACCGCGCGGGCAGGACTGGAAGACCGGGGTCTGCCGGGCGCTGGGGTGGCCGGAGAACACCGGGGCGGCCTGGCAGCACATTCTGTCCGGGGTCCGCTCGTACAAGGATCTTGAGCCTCAACTCCTCGGCCGCGTCGAGGAATTGATTGACTTCGTCACGCTTCCGGGGTGACCCCGGGCTCTCCCCGCGGCGCCGTCCGGACATTGTTCCAACGGATCGGGTACCGATCCGGACAAAGCGCTGCGGTTCGCACTCCTGACCGGTTAATTGGGAGTACGGGATTCGTCTGCGACGGGGGATACGGGGATGCCGCAAGGGGACTGGCAGGAGAGCGGCGGAAACGAGGCGGCCTCCGCCGTGTTCCACCTCGTGCAGGAACTCATCGACCGGTACCGGATCAACCGGCCGGTGATGCCGATCGTGGTGGCCCAGGCGGACGACAGCGGTGCCCCGCCCGAGATCGACGACCGGGTCCGGGAGATCGCGCACCTGGTGCACCGCGCCAACGAGCCGCGCCGGGTCCCGGTGCGGCTGCTGGAGAGCCGGGGCACCTCCCCGTACGACTCGGCGCTCGACATGGTGCGCAGGCTGGGCGAGCGACCCTGGGAGACCCGGGAGCGCAGCCAGTACAAGCCCTTCGCCTTCCCCCGGTCGCGACTGCTGGGCGCCATCGAGCAGGCGACGGCCCAGGTGCTCGCGCAGCCGGGCGGCACCACCCGGATCGACCGGGGCGAGCGCATCCTGGAGGAGCTGGGCGCGCTGCGCTGGCGGCCCACCCGGTCCGGGGCCGGCGACTGGTCCCGCTCGCTGCGCGCGTCCGTCCGTCCCGAGACCTTCCTGGGCGCCGTGTTCATCGCGGTGCTCGGCGTCCTGCTCGGCGAGATCGGCTGGACCGCCACCCTGCTGCTGACCGCCGCCGCGACGCTGGTCCTGGCGGTGGTACGGCTGCTGACGGCTTCGGCTCCCCCGCTGCTCTGGCTGCGGCGGGCCAGCCGGTGGTTCGCCACCACCTCCTCCCTCGCCGCCTCCAGCACCGGATACCCCTCGGACGGCTGGTCCTGGCTGTCGCCGCGGGGTTCCTGGCGGGTGATCCGGGCCCGCGCCGCCGCCGTCGCGCTCCGAGTGGCCGAGGCCGACGAAGGCGACGCGGCGGCCCGCCAGTTCCACCTGGAGCTGCGGGTCCAGGCGCTCCTGGAGGACCTGCGGCACGGATATCGCCCCCGCGCGCTGGACTGGCGGCGCAGCAAGCGCACCGTCCCCCCGGTGGTGCTGCTGCCGACGGCCACCAACGAGAACGGGGGCGTACTGCTGATCAACGCGATCAACAACGTGCGCTCGCGCCGCAGCGAGGTCGATCCGCTGCTGCTCCTGGCCACGCTGCCGGCCGCCGAGGAGCTGGTCCACACCCCCTCGCAGCCGCCCGGCCGGCCGGCGGCGGGCGGCCGGGCGCCGTGGCTGGGGGCGCAGGCCCGCTACCGGCTGTGGGTGGACGAGCTGAGCGTCGGCCAGTCCCCCGCCGGCGCCTCGGCGCTCTCCTGGGTGCTGCGCCTGCCGCTCTCCACCGCGCAGCTGACCCACGACCACGCGGACGCCCAGCTGCGCACGGTGCGGGTGCGCCGGACGTGGGCCTGGTACGTGATGTCCCGGACCACGGTGGCGCTGGTCCTCGTCGGGAGCCTGCTCGGCACGTATCTCTGGAGCGTGCACTGGCAGGAGACGTACTGCCACGGGCCGCTGACCGACCGGAACACGGACGCCGTGTGGAGCAGTTCGGGCCACGGCCCCCGGGAGTGCGTGGGGGTGGCCACGGCGCCCGAGGTGCGGTTCGCGGAGGGGAACGGCCTGGAGCTGAAGGGGCTCGGCGCGAGGGTCACGTTCGAACGCGTCGAGCAGGCGGTCCGGGACGAGAACGCCAGGATCGGCCCCTCCGAGTCGTACGTCACGGTGGTCTACGCCGGTCCGCTCACCGCCGAGGAGGAGACGGACACCCGCAAGGGTCTGGAGGAGCTCACCGGGGTCTACCTGGAGCAGCGGGCGGTCAACGGCACCACCACCGACGAGCACCCCGTCAAACTGAAGGTCCTCCTGGCCAACGGCGGTGAGGACATGCTGCGGCAGACGGTCGCCGTGCGGAAGATCATCGAGGTGGCCCACCGGGACCCGCACGTCGTGGGGGTGGTGGGCATGGGCCGGAACACCACCGAGAGCCCGGCCGCCACCGAGGCACTGCGCGAGGCGGGGCTCGCCGTGGTGGACACCACCAACTCCAGCAGCAGGCTGCCCAAGGAGTCGAACTACTTCGGGCTCGCGGCGACCGACACGGAGCAGACGTACGCACTCGGGCTCATCGCCCGTCAGCTGCTTCCCGGGAACGGCACCGGCCACGCGCGCGTGCTCTCCCGGACGGAGGAGAACGGGGACAAGGACCAGTACACGATCGACCAGCGGGACGCGGGCCGGGCGATGCTCGAGTCCGCGGGCTACGTCGTCGGCGAGAACGTCGGCTACCCGCTCGCCCAGAACGGCGCGGCCGCGCTGGGCGGTGCGGTCGGCGAGATGTGCGAGGAGCAGCCGGTCCCGGACGCGCTGTATTTCGCGGGGCGCGCGGAGGACATCAACCCTCTGCTGGACAAGCTGTCGCAGACCGCGGGCTGCTCGGAGAAGAACATCACCGTCTTCACGGGCGACGACCTGACCAAGGCCACCTTCGACGACACGAGCAGGGTCACCCTCTACTACACCGCTCTCGCCCCGATGGCCCCGCAGCGCGGTTCCGCCTTCTACCGGAGCGCCGCCGCCGCCCTCGCCGGGCTGCTCCCGGAGGGCACCGAGCGGACCGCCGCCGAGACCGGTCCGCCGGGATACCGCAACCCCCTCTTCGCGAGCGGTCAGATCGTCATGTCCTACAGTGCGACGACCGCCCTCTACGACGCCGCCGCCCGGCGCGACATCCCGAGGAGCGCCGCCGAGACCTGGGCGCTGCTGCACACGGTCAACCGCGAGAACATGCCCACCGGGACGATCTCGCTGGCCGGTTCGCCCTCGTCGGTCAGTGACAACCTGCACGGGATCGACGTCGTGAAAGTCGCCCGCCGGGGGGAGCAGACGGTCAGCACGGTGGTGTGCGGCAAGCCCGCGGGCCCGGCGCCGAAACTGACCCCGGAGCTCTGCAAGCCGTGACCCCGCGTCCCGGCCCCGGCCCCGGTCCTCCTTCTGGCCTCGGTCCTCCTTCCGGCCTCGGCACTGCTGCCGGCCTCGGCCTCAGTCGACCAGGTCCCGCACGACCGCGTCGGCGAGCAGGCGCCCGCGCAGGGTGAGGACCGCGCGGCCCTCCTCGTACGGTCCCGCCTCCAGCAGGCCCTCGCCGAGGACCCGGCGGGATGCGGCGAGGCCGTCCGGCTTGAGCAGGGAGAGCGGGCAGCCCTCGCGCAGCCGGAGCTCCAGCAGGACGCGCTCGACGCGGCGGTCCTCGGGGGTGAGGATCTCCCGGCCCGCGCCGGGCGAGCGGCCCTCGGAGAGCGCCTGGGCGTACGCCCCCGGGTGCTTCACGTTCCACCAGCGCACCCCGCCGACGTGGCTGTGCGCGCCGGGTCCGGCGCCCCACCAGTCGGCGCCGCGCCAGTACAGCTCGTTGTGCAGGCAGCGGCCCTCGGGGGTACGGGCCCAGTTCGACACCTCGTACCAGGAGAATCCGGCGGCGGCCATCGCCTCGTCGGCGATGAGGTACCGGTCGGCGTGCACGTCGTCGTCGGTCATCGGGACCTCGCCGCGCCGGATGCGGCGGGCCAGCTGGGTGCCCTCCTCCACGATCAGCGCGTACGCCGAGACGTGATCGGGTCCGGCGGCGATCGCCGCGTCCAGAGAGGCCCGCCAGTCGTCGTCGGACTCGCCGGGGGTGCCGTAGATCAGGTCCAGGTTGACGTGGTCGAACCCGGCCTCCCTGGCCTCGGCGACACAGGCCTCGGGGCGGCCCGGGGTGTGGGTGCGGTCCAGGATCTTCAGCACGTGCTGCCTGGCGCTCTGCATGCCGAAGGAGATCCGGTTGAATCCGCCCGCGCGCAGCTCGGCCAGATAGGCCGGGTTCACCGACTCCGGGTTGGCCTCGGTGGTGATCTCCGCGTCCGGGGCGAGCCCGAACTCGTCCCGGATCGCCGCGAGCATCCGGACCAGGTCGGCGGCGGCCAGCAGGGTGGGCGTGCCACCGCCGACGAAGACCGTGCGCACCGGGCGCCGGTCGTCGCCGAGGACCTTGCGGGCCTGGCGGACCTCCTCGACGAGGTGGGCGGCGTAGTTGTCGCGGGAAGCCAGGGCGCCGCCGGAGCCGCGCAGCTCGGTGGCGGTGTAGGTGTTGAAGTCGCAGTAGCCGCAGCGGGTCGCGCAGTACGGGACGTGCAGGTAGAAGCCGAGGGGGCGGTCGGCGGCGCCTTCCAGGGCGTGGCGGGGCAGCGCCCCGTCGTCGGGCACGGGTTCACCATCGGGCAGTACGGAAGGCATACCGTCCATTGTCGCTCGCCGCCGGAGTGGCCCCGGCCACACGCCGTCCCAGCGGCGGCCGGAAAGACGGGCACCCGGGAGGCTGCTTCAGGCTCCGGCCTGGAGGCGGAGGCCCGCCAGGCTCAGCTCCAGCGCGGCGAGGAACTGCTCCTTGTCGTCGTGCCCGTCGAACTCCTCGACGATGTCGCGCACGAACGGGAACTCCGAGGCGTCGAGCGCACGCCAGGTCTGGGCGAAGCGGCCGAGGAACTCGTCGCGGTCCACGGAGCCGTCGAGCACCTCCACGGGCGGCTCCTGCCCCAGGTCGGCGGCGCTGCCGACCACCACGCCCACGATCGCGGACACGGCGTGGAACCGCTGTCGCGGCGTGAGGTCGAGGCGGAGCGTCTGCTGCCCCAGCGCCTCGTAGAGCCGCAGCGAATTGCCCCGGACGACGGTGGTGCGCATGAAGTGCGCGCCCAGCCACGGCCGGTCCACGATCGCGTCGAACAGAGTGAGTGCCATCACACGCAGGTCGTCGATCGCGTCGCCGCTGCGGGGCTGCGCCTCGACGGCGGCCAGCACTCCGCCGAGCACGTGGTCGATGGCGCGGTCGAGCAGGTCGTCCTTGCCGGAGACGTACCAGTAGATGCTGCCGACGCCGGTGCCGAGCCGGGCCGCGAGGGCGCGCAGGGTCAGGGCCGGTTCGCCCGCCTCGTCCAGCAGGTCCACCGCCGCGGACATGACGGTCTCGATGGAGTGCGAGGCACGTTGCCGTCCTCGGGAGGGGCGGTCGGCGGGTCGTGGTCGCGGGCCTGTCATGGGCCCCATCCAATCACAGCTTGCTTCCTCATCGAACATCGTTCTATCGTAGAACATCGTTCTATAGAACGTCGTTCGATCGTCGGCGGCGTTCCAGGAGGAGGCCCACCATGACCACGACCGCCGCCACCGCGCCGCCCGACGCGTCGCGCACCTACCCGTCCCTGCGAGCGGCCTGGATACCCCTGGCCGCACTGTGCCTGGCCTTCTTCGTCGAGATGGTCGACAACACCCTGCTGTCGATCGCGCTCCCCACGATCGGCCGGGACCTCGGCAGCGGCACGACCGCGCTCCAGTGGGTCACCGGCGCGTACTCCCTGACCTTCGGCGGCCTGCTGCTGACGGCGGGATCGATGGCCGACCGGCTCGGACGCCGACGGGTGCTGCTGGTGGGGCTGGCCGTGTTCGGCCTGCTGAGCCTGGGCGTCGCCGCCGTCAGCACCTCCGGCCAGCTCATCGCCCTGCGGGCCGGCCTCGGCATCGCCGCGGCGGCGATGGCCCCCATCACCAACTCACTGGTCTTCCGGCTCTTCGACGACAAGGCGCTGCGGATGCGCGCGATGACGCTGATGATCACCGTCGGCCTCTCCGGCTTCATCCTCGGCCCCCTGCTGGGCGGCACCGCGCTGGCCCACGCGCGGTGGCAGTGGCTCCTGCTCGTCAACGCCCCGATCGCGCTGATCGCCGCCGTGGGCGTCCGCCTCGGCGTCCCGGCCGACCGTCCCGAGGACCTGACCCGTGACCGGCTCGACCTGCCGGGCGCCGCGCTGAGCGTCGCCACCATCGGCCTCGCCTGTTACGCGCTGACCAGCGGCGTCGAGCACGGCTGGCTCTCCGCGGCCACGCTCGCCTCGGTCCTCGGCGCCGTCGCCGCCGGCCTCGCGTTCGTGACGCACGAACGCCGCAGCGCCTCTCCCATGCTGGACCTCCGCCTCTTCTCCAACGGCACGGTCCGGGGCGCGGCGATCGCGCAGATCGGCACGGCCATCGCGATGGCCGCCGTGATGTTCGGGCTGATCCTCCACTTCCAGTACGCCTACGGGTGGAGCCCCGTCCGGGCCGGCCTGGCCAACCTGCCGCTCATCGTGACCATGATCGCCGCGACCCCGCTGTCCGAATGGCTCGCGGGACGGTTCGGCCACCGCGTCGCCTGCCTGGTCGGCGCGGCCTGCCTGGCCGGCTCACTGGCCGGCCTGTCCTGGGGCGTCAGCCACGGGTACCTCGCCATCGCGGTCTGCATGGTCGTGATGACCATCGGCCTGCGCACCGTCATGACCATCTGCGCCATCGCGCTCGTCGACGCGATGCCCGGCAACCGCACGTCGATCGGTACGGCGCTCAACGACACCGCCCAGGAGGTCGGCAGCAGCATCGGCACCGCCGTGGTCGGCACCCTGATCGCCGCCCTGGTCACCACGCAGCTGCCCGCGGGTACTTGGAGCGGCGCCCTGGTGGCCTCGTTCTTCCACGGCGAGCGGATCACCTACGCCGTGCTGGCCGTCGTCGTCGGCCTGATCGCGGGAGTCGGTGCGCTCACCCTCACCGACTCCCGTGTCACCGAGGAGCCCGCCGGCCAGGAGTGAGCCGAAAGGCCCCCGGGCGCCCCGGCCGCCGGCCGCTCAGTCGGCGCGCAGCACCAGCAGCGCCACGTCGTCGTCCGGTGGCAGCTCGGCGAACCCGTGCACGGCCCGGCGGATCTCCTCCGCGACCTGCGACGCGCTCTGCCCGGCGCAGGTCGCGAGGGCCCGGGAGAGGCCGTCGCCGTCGTCGAAGAGCGCGGAGCCGGAGCGCCGCTCGGTGACCCCGTCGGTGACGCAGAGCAGGCTGTCGCCCGGCTCCAGGACGAAGCTCTGGCTCTCGTACGCCACGTCCTCCACCACCCCGAGCAGCACCTGCGGCTCGGCGACCGGGCGTACCGTGCCGTCCGGGCGGAGCAGCAGGGGCAGCGGGTGGCCCGCGCTGGCCACCGTGCACCGGGCGCCGCCGTCGGGGAGCGGGACGACCTCGCCGTAGAGCAGCGAGAGGAACCGGGACTGCCCGGCGTCCGTCAGCTGCTGCCCGCCCGCCGCCGCGACCATCAGGGCCGCGGCCTCGGCGGCCTCCATGGCGTCGTCGAGCAGCAGCCGGTTGAGCCGGTCCAGCACCTCGCCGACGCCGAAGCCCTCGCGGGACAGCAGCCGGAGCCAGGGCCGGGCCAGACCGGTCACCACGGCGGCCTCCGGGCCGCTGCCCTGGACGTCGCCGAGGACGAAGCACCAGCGGCTCTTCGGGCACGGGAAGATGTCGTAGAAATCACCCCCGACCACGCCGTCGTCGCTGGGTTCGTAGACGACGGCGCTGCTCATGCCGGGGATGTCCGCGATCTTGTTGGGCAGCAGCCCGCGCTGGAGGATGCGGCTGATGGTGGCCTGCCGGGTGTAGGCGCGGGCGGCCCCGACCGCCTGTCCGAGGCGGCGCACGAAGTCCTCCACGACCCGGACCACGGCCGCGGGCAGCTCGGCGCCGGAGTCGTGGTCGCGGCCGACGAGCACGGTGCCCAGACCGCGGCCGCCCGCCGTGATGCGGCAGGCGAGGGCGGCCCCGTCGTGGGCGCCCGGCTCCCGGCCGCCCGGTGGCCAGGGCAGCGGCACGGGTCCCTCGCCGGCGCTGCCCGGCAGCCGGAACGGTTCGCTCTCCAGCGCCCCGCCGAGCGGATCGGTACCCGGCTCGTCGCCGTGCCGTACGCGGGTGAGGCGGGGTGCGCCCCGGGCGCCCGAGCCCTCCTCGTCCAGCCAGATCGCGCACCAGTCGACCAGCCGGGGGACGAGCAGCCGGCCCGCCGTCGTCGCCACCAGCTCCTCGTCGAGCTGTCCGGTGAGCAGGTCGGACGCCTCCGCGAGGAAGGCGAGCGCGCCCTGCCGGTCCCAGACGCTGTCGTCGCGCGTCCCGGGCGGGGCGGCGGGCACCAGATGCTCCGCGCCGGGCTGCGGGGGTACGAAGACCGGGTGGCCGGACCCCGCCGCGGCGGGGTCCGCGCCCTGCCGGTGCTCGACCGGGGTGTCCGCGCGGGCCGGGGCGCCGGTTCCCCAGTCGTCGACGGGGAGCCGGGCCCAGACGGTCTTGTGCCCGGTGCGGTAGGTGATGCCCCAGGCGACGGAGAGCGCCGCGACGAGGTCGAGCCCGCGACCGTATTCGGCCAGACCGTACGGGTCGCCCGCGGCGGGCGCCCCGGAAGCGGGGGCGGGAGCCGTGGCGTCGGGGGCGGTGACGGCGGGCGGGGTGGCCGCGCCCGCGCCGGGGAGCGCCTTGGGCGCGGTGACCGGCTCCCCCGCCTCCTCGCCGGTCGCGCGAGCCGGGTGGTGGTCGGTGACCTCCAGGACCAGGGCGGCGGGTTCCTCGCCGGTCGCGTGCTCCAGGCGCACCAGCACGTCGACCACGGTCCCGGCGTGCACCACGGCGTTGGTGACCAGCTCGCTGGCGACGTTCACCAGGTCGTCGGCGAGCCGGTCGCCGAACCCCACGGCGGCGGGCACCCCGAGCCCGGCCCATTCGGCGAGCACGGCACGGACGAACCGACGGGCCCCGGACGGGGACTGCGGTGTCGCGGGCAGGCTGGTCGTGCTGACGAGCGGGGGTCCGCCCGTCCCGTCCGCGTCGGTGCCACCCGGCCGGTGGATGGTGGCCCGTTGCAGTGGAATTGGCCCCACGGTGCGGCTCCTCCGGATCTCGAAACGCCGCCGACACCCGACAGAGTGACAGACCGGCCGTGCGCAGGCGCACGGAGTTACCGAACTGGGAGAAGGAATACACGCCAACTCCGCGCGGGTCGCACGCCGGGGCGCACGGCGGGCGCATGACGTAGGCAGCGGGGAGCGCGGCCACGGCGCGGCCTACCCGGCCCGGCGCGCCTGCCGGGGGACGCCGGTCGCGGAGCGGCTGCGGAGGAGCGCGGGGCGGCACGGCCGTCCGCCGTACCGCCCCGGGTCCCGCGCCCGTGCTCAGGCCTCGCGCGTCCCCGCGTACATGTCCTCGATCAGCGACTTGTACTCGCGCTCGACGACCGGCCGCTTCAGCTTGAGGCTGGGGGTCAGCTCGCCGTGTTCGATGTCCAGGTCACGCGGGAGGAGGCGGAACTTCTTGATGGTCTGCCACCGCTGAAGTCCCGCGTTGAGCTCGTTGACGTAGCCCTCGATGAGCTCCACGGTCTGCGGTGCCGCCACCACTTCGGCGTACGACTTGCCGTCCAGGCCGTTCTCGGCCGCCCAGTCGAGGATCGCGGGCTCGTCCAGGGCGATGAGCGCGGTGCAGAAGTTCCGGTCCGCGCCGTGCACCAGGATGTTGGAGACGAACGGGCAGACCACCTTGAACTGGCCCTCGACCTCGGCCGGGGCGACGTACTTGCCGCCCGAGGTCTTGATCAGGTCCTTCTTCCGGTCCGTGATGCTCAGGTACCCGTCGACGGAGAGTTCACCGATGTCGCCGGTGTGCAGCCAGCCGTCGGACTCCAGCACCTCGGACGACTTCTCCGGGAGCCGGTGGTAGCCCTCCATGATGCCGGGGCCGCGCAGCAGCACCTCGCCGTCGTCGGCGATGCGGACCTCGGTGCCGGGGAGCGGCTTGCCGACGGTGCCGGTGCGGTAGGCCTCGCCGGGGTTGCAGAAGGAGGCGGCGCTGGACTCGGTGAGGCCGTACCCCTCCAGGACGTGCACGCCCGCGCCGGCGAAGAAGTAGCCGATGTCGGGGGCGAGGGCGGCGGAGCCGGAGACGCAGGCGCGCAGCCGCCCGCCGAACGCCTCGCGGATCTTCGCGAAGACGAGGGCGTCGGCGGCCCGGTGCTTGGCGCCGAGGGCGAAGGGGACGGAGGCGGTGCCCGTACGGCGGAAGTTGTCCTGCGCGGCCTTGGCGTACTCGCGGGCGACGCCCACGGACCACTGGAAGATCTTGTACTTGGCCCCGCCACCGGCGCGGGCCTTGGCCGCGACGCCGTTGTAGACCTTCTCGAAGATGCGCGGAACGGCCGCCATGTAGGTGGGCCGGACCACCGGAAGGTTCTCGATGATCTTGTCGACGCGGCCATCGACGGCGGTGACGTGGCCGACCTCGATCTGGCCGGAGGTCAGCACCTTGCCGAAGACGTGCGCGAGCGGCAGCCAGAGGTACTGGACGTCGTCGGCCCTGATCAGCCCGGTCGCGACGGTGGCCTTGGCCATGTACGACCAGTTGTCGTGCGTCAGCCGCACGCCCTTGGGCCGCCCGGTGGTGCCGGAGGTGTAGATCAGGGTGGCCAGCTGGCCGGCGGTGATGGCCGAGACCCGCTCCTTGACGGCCTCCGGATGCTCCACCAGGTACGCGGCGCCCCGCGTCTCCAGTTCGGCGAGGGTCAGCAGCCAGCCCTCGGGGTCGCCCTCGGCGGGCTCGGCGGCGGCCGGGTCGATGACGACGACACGGGTGAGGTCGGGCAGCTCGGAGCGGGACTCGCGGGCCTTCGCGACCTGGGCCGCGTTCTCCGCGATCAGTACCCGGCTCTCGGAGTCCGCCAGGATGAAGGCGGACTCCTCGGTGTTGGTGGAGGGGTAGACCGTGGTCGTCGCGGCGCCGGCGCACATCACGCCCAGGTCGGCGAGGATCCACTCGACCCGGGTGGCGGAGGCGAGCGCCACCCGCTCCTCGGGCCGCACGCCGAGCGCGATCAGGCCGGCCGCGATGGCGTAGACCCGTTCGGCGGACTCGCCCCAGGTCAGCGACTTCCAGTCGTCCGGACCCTCGCCCGTGGACGAGGGCACCGGGTAGCGGTACGCCTCGCCGTCCGGCGTGGCGGCCACCCGCTCGATGAAGAGATTCGCCACGGAGGGCGGTCGGTTGTCGATCAGGGTCTGTGGTGTGTCGCTCACGACGTCCTCCGGGCCTGCGGCATCGCTACGACCGGCCGCTTGGTGATCCTGCTGTGTCTGCTTGCTTCTCGTTCCCGCTCTGCGCGTGATCCTGATCCACCGCGCGTCCTGCTCGTCCCGCTCGCTCGGCTGTTCCCGCCTGAACGGCCGGCTCACCACCGGCCGTACGGCCGGTGCGCCACCGGCTTGCTTAACTGGCGAGTAACTAGACGAGCCGTGATCAGGGTAAAGCGCGCCCGGTTTCCGCGTAAGGGGCCACGGGCCGCCGGTTGATAACGAACGGCCCCCGCCCTCCGCACTGCGCGGAGGAACAGGGGCCCGAACGTGTGACGCCTCGAACACGGAGAAACCGCGGCGGGTGGGACCGCGGGGCGGGGCTACTTCTTGCCCTTGGCCTCGGCGCCCGACTCGTCGGTGGACAGGACGGAGATGAACGCGTCCTGCGGCACCTCGACGTTGCCGACCATCTTCATCCGCTTCTTGCCTTCCTTCTGCTTCTCCAGCAGCTTCCGCTTACGGGAGATGTCACCGCCGTAGCACTTGGCGAGGACGTCCTTGCGGATCGCGCGAACGGTCTCACGGGCGATGACCCGGGAGCCGATGGCCGCCTGGATCGGCACCTCGAAGTTCTGCCGGGGGATGAGCTTCTGCAGCTTGGCGACGAGCCGCACGCCGTACGCGTACGCCTTGTCCTTGTGGGTGACGGCGGAGAACGCGTCCACCTTGTCGCCGTGCAGCAGGATGTCGACCTTGACGAGCTGCGCCGACTGCTCGCCGGTGGGCTCGTAGTCGAGCGAGGCGTACCCGCGGGTCTTCGACTTCAGCTGGTCGAAGAAGTCGAAGACGATCTCGGCGAGCGGCAGGGTGTAGCGGATCTCCACCCGGTCCTCGGAGAGGTAGTCCATGCCGATCAGGGTGCCGCGCCGGTTCTGGCAGAGCTCCATGATCGCGCCGATGAACTCGCTCGGCGCGAGGACGGTGGCCCGGACGACCGGCTCGTGCACCGAGTCGATCTTGCCCTCGGGGAACTCGCTGGGGTTGGTGACGGTGTGCTCGGTGCCGTCCTCCATCGTCACGCGGTACACCACGTTGGGCGCGGTGGCGATGAGGTCGAGGCCGAACTCGCGCTCCAGGCGCTCGCGGATCACGTCGAGGTGGAGCAGGCCGAGGAAGCCGACGCGGAAGCCGAAGCCGAGCGCGGCGGAGGTCTCCGGCTCGTAGACCAGGGCGGCGTCGTTGAGCTGGAGCTTGTCCAGGGCCTCGCGCAGGTCCGGGTAGTCCGAGCCGTCCAGCGGGTAGAGCCCCGAGAACACCATCGGCTTCGGGTCCTTGTACCCGCCCAGTGCCTCGGTCGCCCCGCTGTGCAGGGAGGTGATGGTGTCACCGACCTTGGACTGCCGGACGTCCTTCACGCCGGTGATGATGTAACCGACCTCACCCACGCCGAGGCCGTCCGCCGGGGTCATCTCCGGGGAGGAGACACCGATCTCCAGCAGCTCGTGCGTGGCGCCGGTCGACATCATCCGGATGCGCTCGCGCTTGTTGAGCTGGCCGTCGACCACACGGACGTACGTGACGACACCGCGGTACGAGTCGTAGACCGAGTCGAAGATCATCGCGCGGGCGGGGGCGTCCGCCTGGCCCACGGGAGCCGGAACGTCCCGGACCACACGGTCCAGCAGCGCGTCCACACCGACACCGGTCTTCGCGGAGACCTTGAGGACGTCCTCGGGCTGGCAGCCGATGAGGTTCGCCAGCTCCTCGGAGAACTTCTCGGGCTGCGCCGCCGGAAGGTCGATCTTGTTCAGCACCGGGACGATGGTGAGGTCGTTCTCCATGGCCAGGTACAGGTTGGCCAGGGTCTGCGCCTCGATGCCCTGGGCCGCGTCGACCAGCAGGACCGTGCCCTCACAGGCGGCGAGCGAACGCGACACCTCGTACGTGAAGTCCACGTGCCCGGGGGTGTCGATCATGTTGAGGATGTGGGTGCTGCCCTTGCCCTCCGCCGTGGTGGGCGCCCACGGCAGACGGACCGCCTGGGACTTGATGGTGATACCGCGCTCGCGCTCGATGTCCATCCGGTCGAGGTACTGGGCGCGCATCTGCCGCTGGTCGACCACGCCCGTCAGCTGGAGCATCCGGTCGGCGAGGGTCGACTTGCCGTGGTCGATGTGCGCGATGATGCAGAAGTTGCGGATCAGCGCCGGGTCGGTACGGCTCGGCGCAGGCACGTTGGTGGGAGTCGCGGGCACGCAGGGTCCTGATTCTTGAGACGCCGAACGCCGTGTCTCGGGTCGATGTCGGGTCGGTCGGATCTATACGTAGCTTCCATCGTCCCACGCCTGGGCCCGGGCCACGGGTTTGGGCCGGTAGGAGGGTGACTGGTACCGTGGGCAGCTGTGCCTCGTGGCTCCTTGGGTGATACCGCGGAGACGCGCGGCGCACTCAGAAGATCCAACGAACCTGAAAAGGCTCTCTCGTGGCGAACATCAAGTCCCAGATCAAGCGGAACAAGACCAACGAGAAGGCGCGCCTGCGCAACAAGGCCGTCAAGTCGTCGCTCAAGACCGCGATCCGCAAGGCCCGTGAGGCTGCCGTCGCCGGTGACGTCGAGAAGGCCACCACGGCCGCTCGCGACGCTTCCCGCGCGCTCGACAAGGCCGTCTCCAAGGGTGTCATCCACAAGAACGCCGCGGCCAACAAGAAGTCGGCCCTGGCCTCCAAGGTTGCCTCCCTCAGCGCCTGAGCACCCTGATGTGATCGCCGGAACGGACACAGCGGGCCCTCTCTCCCGCTCCTGACCGGCACCCCGTGCCGCACACCGAACCTGCGTTCGCCACGCGGGTGCGGCACACACAGCGTGAACGGAAAGGCCCCGTTCGTCCCCCTCCCCGGGGCGACGAACGGGGCCTTTCCGCGTGGGTGCGGGCGTGCGGTGCGGGCGTGCGGTGCGGGTGGCGCCCGTGTACGCCCGTGGCGTCCAGGGACGCGGCCGGCCGGGGGGGGGCGCCGGAGGGGCTCGACCCCCCGGCCGGGTTCAGCGACCGGTGCGGGCCGGGGGCTGGGTGCCGGAGGGGGATCAGCACTCCGGCCCGGGTTCAGCGGCCGGCGCGGGCCGGGGGCTGGGTGCCGGAGGGGCTCGACCCGCCGGCCCGGGTTCAGCGACCGGTGCGGGCCGCGCGCGCCACGGCGACGACCGCCTTCTCCAGGGCGTACTCCGGGTCGTCCCCGCCGCCCTTGACGCCCGCGTCGGCGGCGGCCACGGCCAGGGTCGCCGCCGCGATCCCGTCAGGGGTCCAGCCGCGCATCTGCTGGCGCACCCGGTCGATCTTCCACGGGGGCATGCCCAGCTCGCGAGCCAGGTCGGCGGGGCGTCCGCCCCGGGCCGAGGACAGCTTGCCGATGGCCCGGACGCCCTGGGCGAGGGCGCTGGTGATGAGGACGGGGGCCACCCCCGTCGACAGCGACCAGCGCAGCGCCTCCAGTGCCTCGGCCGCCCGCCCCTCGACCGCCCGGTCGGCGACGGTGAACGAGGACGCTTCGGCGCGGCCCGTGTAGTAGCGCCCGACCACGGCCTCGTCGATGGTGCCCTCGACGTCCGCGACGAGCTGGGAGACGGCGCTCGCCAGCTCCCGCAGGTCGCTGCCGATGGAGTCCACGAGGGACTGGCACGCCTCCGGGGTGGCCGAACGGCCCAGCGCCCGGAACTCCGACCGCACGAAGGTGAGCCGCTCGGCCGGCTTCGTCGTCTTCGGGCAGGCGACCTCACGCGCTCCGGCCTTGCGGGCCGCGTCCAGCAGTCCCTTGCCCTTGGCGCCGCCCGCGTGGAGCAGCACCAGGGTGATCTCCTCGGCCGGGGAGTCGAGGTACGCCTTGACGTCCTTCACGGTGTCGGCGGAGAGATCGTGGGAGTTGCGGACGATCACCACCTTCCGCTCGGCGAAGAGGGACGGGCTGGTCAGCTCGGCGAGCGTGCCGGGCTGCAACTGTTCCGAGGCGAGATCGCGGACGTCCGTATCGGCGTCGGCGGCGCGGGCTGCCGCCACCACCTGCTGCACGGCGCGGTCGAGGAGGAGGTCCTCCTGGCCCACGGCGAGCGTGAGAGGGGCGAGCGGGTCGTCGGTGGGGTTCCTTCTGGTGGCCATCGCCGTCCAGCATCCCACGCCCCACCGACAGCCCGGTCTGCCGCCGCCGGGTCCGGCTGCCGCCCGCCCGTCGTGCCGACTGCCGCCCTCCGGCGGGTCCCGGCGGGTCCCGACGGGTCCAGGCGGTGCAGGGTCCGGCCCGGCCGGTGCAGGGTCGGGCCGGTGCAGGCTCCGGCCCGGCCGGGCTTTGGTCCCCGGTCCCGGGCACGGTGGCACGCGGGCGAGAATGGGTGGGTGAGCGATGTGAGACATGTACTGGTGCTGCCCGACCGCGATGCCGCCCAGGAGGTTGCCGAGGAGCTCCCCGACCGCTTCGCCGTCGGCGAGGAACCGCAGTTGCTGAGGGACGCGCTGGCGGGCGAGGACGACGCCGAGGACGCCCAGTGGCTGGTGGTCGTGGAGGACCCGGACGGGCGGCTGGACACCGCCGCTCTCGACGCCTTCGCGGCGGAGCACGAGGGGTGGCTGGAGGCCCCGTAGAGGCCCGCGGCGGGAGCGGGGCCGAGAGGGCGCCGGGCGCGGCAGGGGCCACACGGCGCCCGTGCGGCCCGGGCACCGCCCGCGGATCAGCTCTTCTGGACGATCTGGATGTCCATCTCGATGGAGATGCTGGAGCCGACGACCGCGATCCCCTTGGCCAGCATCGTCTGCCAGGTGAGGGTGAAGTCTTCGCGGTGCAGCTCGGTGGTGGCCCGGCAGGCGGCCCGCGCCTCGCCCTCCAGGCCGTTGCCGAGACCGAGGTACTGGGTCTCCAGCGTCACGGTGCGGCTGACGCCGTGCAGGGTGAGCGCCCCGGTGACGGCCCACCGGCTCCCGCCGCGGTGCACGAAACGCTCGCTGTAGAACTCCAGCGTCGGGAAGCGGCCGACGTCCAGGAAGTCGGCCGACCGCAGGTGGTCGTCGCGCATCTGGACGTTGGTGTCGATCGACGCGGCGTCGATGATGACGTGCATCGCCGAGTCCTCCATGTGCTCCGCGATGCGGATGGCACCGGCGAAGGTGTTGAACCTGCCGTGGACACGCGCCATGCCGATGTGCCGGGCGGTGAAGCCGATCTGGGTGTGGGTCGGCTCGATCTCCCAGTCGCCGGGGGCGGGGAGCTGCGGGGGCTGCGCCAGCTGGAGACGTACGTCGCCGAGGTTCGCGTGCCCCCTCTCGGTCACCGTGACCGGGCCGTGGAAGGGGGTGAACCCCTCGGAGGTGACGCCCAGTCGGTATTCACCCGCCGGGACCGCCGCGAGGATCCTCCCGTACGGGTCGGTGTCGCCGCCGAAGACCCGGCGGCCTCCGGCGTCCGTGACGACGAACTCGGCCTGCAGCACCGGCTGGTCGACCGGATCGAGCACCCGGCAGCTGATCACGCCCGCGGACTGCGGCACGGTGACTCCGGCGAGGGCGCCACCGGAGGCGGCACCCGATTGTCCATTGCTGCGAAACCAACGGCCGAACATGCGCACTCCTGGGGGCGATCACCTGGGGCCCCTACAGCTGGACGTCGTTGTCGGAGCAGCGGCCCGCCGACGAAAATGCATTCGATCATTCCTGCCGCGTTCGAGGCAAACAGAGCTGCTCGTGCGGGGATGCACGGTGCTGTGACGGGCTGTTACCGAACATCCTTATTGACGCCACCTCTCACAGAATGGTCCGTATTGCGGACACCAGCTGCTCCTTCCCGGTACCGGTCCCCGGCGCCGGACCGGGGGTACCCGTCCCCGGCGCCCAACCGGGGGTACCGGTCCCCGGCGCCGGACCGGGGGTGCCGGTCCCGGTGCCGGGCCACTGGTACCGGAGCCTCCTACCGGCGGCCCACCACGCGTTGTCCGGCCCCCGCGCCGCTCACGGCGATCGCCCCGTCCACATCCGTACGCAGCACCTTCGCGCCGCCCGCCGCCAGTGCGGCCACGGTGCGCGGGGCAGGGTGCCCGTAGGGGTTCTCCGCACCGCAGGAAATGAGCGCGAGCCTCGGCCGCACCCGGCGCGTCAGCCCCGGGTCCTGGAAACCCGAGCCGTGGTGCGCCACCTTGAGCACGTCCACTGCGGACAGTTCGGGGTGCGCGCGTATCAGCCCCTGCTGGGCCGGGGGTTCGAGGTCGCCCAGGAGCAGCAGCCGCAGACCGCCCCGCGCCGTGACCAGCAGCGTGACACTGGAGTCGTTCGGCTCCTCCGGCACTCCCGCAGCCGCAGCCGCCGCCCCGGCGCCCGCCCCGGCCCACAGGACCTGCCAGTCGAGTGCCCCGATGCGGCGGTGTTCCCCGGCCTCCACCGGAACGAGCGGTACGCCCGAGGCGGCGGCGGTCCGCCGTACGAACGCGGCCTGCTCCGCCGGCTGTTCGAGGCCGATCGTCTGGACCGCTCCCACCGTCCTGCCCCGTAGCACGCCGGGCAGCCCGCGCACATGGTCCGCGTGGAAGTGGGTCAGCACCAGCAGCGGCACACGTCGGACGCCCAGCTCCCGCAGGCACCGGTCGACGGGTGCCGGTTCGGGCCCGGCGTCCACGACGACCCCGGTCCCGTCGCCGGCCGCGAGCACCATCGCGTCGCCCTGCCCGACGTCGCAGAGGGCGAACGCCCAGCCCGGCGGAGGCCACCCCGTCACCAGGCGGGTCAACGGCACGGGTCTGAACACCGCGAGGACCAGCAGCAGCGCGGCCACCGAGCAGACCCAGGGGTGCCGGCCCAGGCGGCGGGCGCCCACCACCCCCAGCAACGTGGCTCCCGCCAGCAACGCGGCCCCTCCCCAGCCGCCGGGCCAGGCCGCCTCCGCCCCGGGCAGCCCGGCACCCGTTCTGGCGATGCCCGCGATCCACTCCACCGGCCACCCCGCGATCCGGGCCAGTACCTCTGCCGCGGGCATCGACACCGGGGCCACGGCGAGCACGGCGAACCCGAGGACCGTCGCGGGCGCCACCGCGAACTCGGCGAGCAGGTTGCAGGGGACCGCCACCAGGCTCACCCGGGAGGCCAGCACCACGACGACGGGCGCGCAGACGGCTTGCGCCGCCGCCGCGGCGGCCAGCACCTCGGCGAGCCTGGTGGGAACCCCTCTCCGGCACAGCGCCGCCCCCCAGCGCGGCGCGAGCGTGAGCAGCGATCCGGTGGCCAGAACGGAGAGCAGGAAGCCGTAACTCCGGGCCAGCCACGGGTCGTACAGGACCAGGAGCAGAACCGCCGCCGCCAGCGCGGGAATCAGGGCTCTGCGCCGACCGGTCCCGATGGCGAGGAGCGTGATCAGTCCGCACGCCGCCGCACGCAGCACGCTCGGCTCCGGCCGGCAGACGATCACGAACCCGAGGGCGACCAGGCCACCGGTCAGCGCCGTCGTGCGCAAGGTCAGCCCCAGCCGGGGCGCGAGACCCCGCCGTTCGGCACGCAGAGCGGCCCCTGGAGGGCCGATCAGCAGGAAGAGCAGAATGGACAGATTCGCACCGGACACGGACAGCAGATGTGCGAGATCGGTCGACCGAAAGGCGTCGTGCAGTTCGGTCGGAACGCGCGAGGTGTCGCCGACCACCAGGCCGGGCAGCAGCGCCCGCGCGTCCGGACCGAGCTCCTCGGTGGCCCGGCGCAGCCCTTCGCGCAACTCCCCCGCCAGGCGCTGCGCGAAGCTCGGCCCGGTGACGATCCGCGGCGCGGTACCCGCCGCCACCCGCAGGGTTGCCGCGCTCCGCTCGCCCTCGCGCGCGGAGGGGACGAGCCGGCCGCCGATCCGCAGACCGGTGGAGGGCAGCAGGCTCTGCCACGCCCGCGTCGCGGCGCCGGGCGACACCATCAGGACGACCGGCGTGCGGAGCCGGTAGGCCGCCCCGGCGGCGAAGGAAACCCCTCCGGGGCCGGGGCCGGGCTGCGCGAGCCGGGTGATCTCGGCGTCGATCAGCAGCAGGGCCGGCATGCTCCGGCTGCCGCGCACCTGGGCCCGCGTCCGTACCGGATCGGAGGTGACGGTCACCTCCGCCTCCACCTCCGTGTGCGCCCGCGCCAGCTCCGGTACCGGACCTCGGCGGACGTCGGCCCCGTGCAGCCCCGCCGAAGCGGCCCCGGCCGCCGCGCACAGCAGGACGGCGCAGACCGCGACCCTTCCGGTGGGCCGGCGGCTTCCCTTGCCCCGCGCCAGGCGCAGGAGCACCAGGGCCGCCACGAGAAGGACGGCGACCCCCGCCGCAGTCCAGGCCCCGGGGAGAACGAGGCAGAGCGCGGCGGACGCCCAGGCGGCGAGAGCCGGCAGCACCAGCCGCAGATCGGCCGGACCTTCCTGCCCTGCGCCCGCGCCCGTCGCCGTACGCGTGCCCCTGCTCGTGCCGGAGGGCGCGGCTCCGCTCGTACCGGGGGCCGTCGGGCACTCCGTGCGGACGGGGACGCCGGTGTCCTGGGTCATGGCCGCACCAGGGGCTGAAGATCGGCGAAGCGCCGGTCACCGATGCCCGTGACCTGCCGCAGTTCGTCGACGGAGCCGTATCCCCCGTGTTCGGTGCGGTAGTCGACGATGTGCTGGGCCAGGACCGGCCCGACCCCCGGCAGGGCCTCCAACTGTTCGGCGGTGGCGGAGCCGAGGCTCAGGGGCCCTGCCTGCACCGCCCCTCCGCCGCCCGTGCCCGGTCCGCCCGCCGCGCCCGGGAGCTGAGGGGCCATCGGGATTCCGACCACCACCTGCTCGCCGTCGTTGAGGATCCGGGCGCGGTTGAGGCCGGTGGTGTCCGTCCCCGCGAGCACGCCGCCGGCCGCGTGCAGCGCGTCGGCGACCCTCGATCCGGCCTTCAGATGCTGGACTCCCGGCCGCCGCACCTTGCCGTTCACGTCGACCACGATCCGGTCGGCGACACCGCCGTCGGGAGCGGCGGCGGACGGCCGCGGCGGTGACGACGGGGGCGCCGACAGCGACAGCGTCCCCACGGTCTCCGTACGCGGCAGGGCGGACGCCTCGGCCGCAGCCCGCACCGCTTCGGGGACGCGCACGGTTTCCGGCCCGGCCGTCCAGAAGTGTGCCCCGGCCAGGACCGCGAGGCCGGTCAGGACCACGCCCAGGGCGGCCGTCGCCTTCGGTTCGAGAGCGCACCGGAGCTGGAACCAGAGAGGTAACCGCTCGCGCAGAGCGGCACGAGCCACGGCCCCGGTGGCCTCCTCCCCCGCCGGCCCCGCCTCGACCTCGCCCAGCAACGCGTCGGCCCGGCGGCGCCCGGCCAGCGCCGCCTCTTCCTCCGGCCGCCCCCTCGCACGCCGCCCCGGGCGAACACCGGAGACGGCACCGGGAGCAGTCCCGGTGCCGGACGCGGCGTCAGGCCGCGGGCGCCCGGAGTCGGGAAGGGCGGGGAGATCGAGGACGGGAGCGGAGGAGAACGGACGCGCATGAGCTGATCGAAGAGCCATGTCCCAGGACGTTAGGCAGGTCTGCGAAAACCTGCTGAGCAGCCCCGATTTCCGTGGACAACCACACAGTTGTGGACAACTCCGTCACCCGGAGGAGGGAAGACACCGCAAGGACGCGACGAGATCGGCGCACGGAAGACACCACTGGCGTCAGCGCGGCGAGACCACCGGGCCGAAGGTGCCGGTCCGGGATCAGCGCTCCGAGATCACCGCGCCGAGCAGCCCCGGCCCCGTGTGCGCGCCGATCACCGCACCGACCTCACTGACGTGCAGGTCCACCAGCCCGGGCACCCGCTCCCGCAGGCGTTCCGCGAGCCGCTCGGCCCGTTCCGGGGCCGCGAGGTGGTGCACCGCGATGTCCACGGCGCCCGTACCCGCCCGGTCGGCGACGATCTCCTCCAGCCGGGCGATGGCCCGAGAGGCCGTCCGTACCTTCTCCAGCAGCTCGATGCGCCCGCCGTCGAGCTGGAGCAGCGGCTTCACGGCCAGCGCGGACCCGAACAGCGCCTGGGCCGCCCCGATCCGGCCGCCCCGGCGGAGGTAGTCGAGGGTGTCCACGTAGAAGTAGGCGGAGGTGACACGTGCCCGCCGCTCCGCCGCCAGTACCGCGTCGTCCAGTCCGCCGCCCGCCCCGGTGGCCTCGGCCGCCGCCAGCGCGCAGAATCCGAGGGCCATCGCGACCATCCCGGTGTCCACCACCCGCACCGGCACCGGGGCTTCCTCCGCGGCCAGCAGCGCGGCATCGTACGTACCGGAGAACTCGGCGGACAGGTGCAGCGAGACGACACCGGTCGCACCCGCTTCGGCCGCCGCCCGGTAGGTCTCGGCGAAGACCTCCGGGCTGGGGCGGGACGTGGTCACCGAACGGCGCTTCTGGAGGGCCACCGCGAGCGAACGGGACGAGATCTCCGTGCCCTCCTCCAACGCCTGGTCGCCGAGGACGACAGTCAGCGGCACCGCTGTGATGCCGTGCCGCTCCATCGTCCGGGGAGGCAAGTAGGCCGTTGAATCGGTAACGATCGCGACATGGCGGGACATGAGCCGGAGATTACCTTCCGGTGGAGTGGCGCGGCAGCCCGACCCCGGGCCGCTGATCCTTTACGGACGGTGCGGGAGGCATCTTGCCACCTGCGGCGCCGCCGCCCGGGGCCACCACCCACAACGCCGCACCACGCGCGGACACGTCCCGCGCGAGGCCCCCTGCGTCCCGACGCTCAGTTCGTCGTCTCCGGCCGGGCGGACTTCTGCCACGGCGGCCCGATCCGCGCGGCGGGACCGGACTCCGGCAGCTCGCGCGGGTCCTCCCGCCCCGTCCCCGGCCCGGCCGCCCCGAACCCCTGGGGCGCCCCGGAGCCACGGGACGCGCCGGAGCCCCTGCTCTCCCCGGGACCGTGCGGCCCCCAGGGAGCCGAAGCCGTCGGCTCCCCACCCGTCGTCCAGTGCCGCAGCGCCCCGGCCTCCACGTCGATCTGCGCGTTGAGGGCGTCCAGGTCGTCGTCGGCGAACCGCCTGGCCCGGTCACGGGCTGCCCAGCGGAGCGAGTCGGCGGACTTCGTGATCCGCTCCGTGCGCTCCCGGAGTCCGGGCATCAGTGTCGCCACCGTGGCGCGGTCGGGCTCCCGCTCCAGCCGCTTCAGCTCGTCGTCCAGCTCCAGGCCGTGCGCGCTGAGCCTCTGGAAGAGGCCCAGGGACTCCGAGAGCGAGGCGTCCTCGGCGACCCCGGCCCCCAGCGTCTCCTGGGTCGCGCGCATCGCGGTGCGCAGGGAGAGCCGCAGCTGTGCCAGCTCGCCTGTGACCCCGGGCTGGCCGTAGCTCTTCGCCCGCAGGGTGGTCTCCTCGACCGTCCGCCGGGCCTGGGTGAGTGTCCGGTCGACGCCTCGCTTGGCGGCCTTGACCGCCTTCACCCCGGCGTACACGCCGAGGCCCACGAATGCGACGAAGAGCAGCGCCAGGATCAAGAGCAGGATCTCCATGAACGCCCCTCGGCAGTCGGCGGTCGGGTCGGGATGCGGATCGGAAAGCTCGGAGCGGGTGCTCCGGAGGCCGCCCGGTGACGGCCGCCCTCTCCACCGTAAACGCAACGGGCAGGCCGAGGGTTCCGTCGGAACCCCCAACCTGCCCGTAGGGGAAAGCCCTGGCAACCGTGTGCCCGGTGGCCCGGGGGCCCGGGAGGCGCCTCATGACGAGCTGCCTGCCCAGGTCCCCGACGCCTCACGCGGAAACGATCACGCGGGGACGATGTTGACCAGCTTCGGCGCCCGCACGATCACCTTGCGGATCTCGGCTCCGCCCAGGGCGGCGACGACGGCCTCGTCGGCCAGGGCCAGCGACTCCAGCTCCGCGTCCGTGATGGACGGGGAGATCTCCAGGCGGGCCCTGACCTTGCCCTTGACCTGGACGACGCAGGTGACGGTCTCGTCCACCACGTACGCCGGGTCGGCCACCGGGAAGTCCTGGTGCACGACCGACTCGTCGTGGCCCAGCCGGCGCCACAGCTCCTCGGCGACGTGCGGGGCCAGCGGGGCCACCAGCAGGACCAGGCTCTCGGCCACCGAGCGGGACAGCGGGCCACCCGTCTTGGTCAGGTGGTTGTTCAGCTCGGTCACCTTGGCGATGGCCGTGTTGAAGCGCATTCCGGCCATGTCCTGGGCGACGCCGTCGATCGCCTTGTGCAGTGCGCGCAGCGTGTCCTCGCCGGGCTCCGTGTCCACGACGGTGACCTCACCGGTCTCCTCGTCGACGACATTGCGCCACAGCCGCTGCAGCAGGCGGTACTGGCCGACCACGGCGCGGGTGTCCCAGGGGCGCGACACGTCCAGCGGGCCCATCGCCATCTCGTACAGGCGCAGGGTGTCCGCGCCGTACTCGGCGCAGATCTCGTCCGGGGTGACGGCGTTCTTCAGGGACTTGCCCATCTTGCCCAGGACGCGGCTGACCTTCTCACCCTGGTGGAAGAACTGGCCGTCGCGCTCCTCGATCTCGGCGGCCGGCACCGGGATGCCCCGCGCGTCGCGGTAGACGAACGCCTGGATCATGCCCTGGTTGTACAGCTTGTGGAACGGCTCGGAGGACGAGACGTGGCCCAGGTCGTGCAGCACCTTGGACCAGAAACGCGCGTACAGCAGGTGCAGCACCGCGTGCTCGGCGCCGCCGACGTACAGGTCGACACCGCCGGTCGGCTGTCCCTCGCGCGGGCCCATCCAGTACTGCTCGATCGCCGGGTCGACCAGCGCCCGCTCGTTGTCCGGGTCCAGGTAGCGCAGCTCGTACCAGCAGGAACCGGCCCAGTTCGGCATGGTGTTGGTCTCGCGCCGGTACGCGCGCGGGCCGTTGCCGTCGCCCAGGTCCAGGGTGACGTTGACCCAGTCGGCGTTCCGCGACAGCGGGGGCTCCGGCTTGGTGTCCGCGTCGTCCGGGTCGAAGGTGCGCGGCGAGTAGTCCTCGACCTCCGGCAGTTCCAGGGGCAGCATCGACTCGGGCAGCGGGTGTGCGATGCCGTCCTCGTCGTAGACGATCGGGAAGGGCTCACCCCAGTAGCGCTGGCGGCTGAACAGCCAGTCGCGCAGCCGGAAGTTCACGGTGCCCTCACCGACGCCGTGCTCCCGCAGCCACTCGGTGATCTTCGCCTTGGCGTCCACGACACCCAGGCCGTCGAGCGAGATCTCGTCGTTGGAGGAGTTGACCAGCTTCGCCTCGTACGAGGAGAAGGCGTCCTCCCACGTGGCGGGGTCGGTGCCGCGGTCGTCGGAGGGCTCGACGACGCAGCGCATCGGCAGCTCGAAGGCGCGCGCGAACGCGAAGTCGCGGGTGTCGTGCGCCGGAACGGCCATGATCGCGCCGGTGCCGTAGCCCATCAGGACGTAGTCGGCGATGAAGACGGGGACCTTCTCGCCGCTGACCGGGTTGGTCGCGTACGCGCCGGTGAAGACGCCGGTCTTGTCCTTGGCCTCGGCCTGGCGCTCGACGTCCGACTTGGCCGCGGCCTGCTTGCGGTACGCGTTGACGGCCTCGGCGGGCGTGGCGTGGCCGCCGGTCCAGACCGGGTGGGTGCCCTCGGGCCAGGCGGCCGGGATGATCCGCTCGACCAGCTCGTGCTCGGGCGCCAGCACCATGTAGGTGGCGCCGAACAGGGTGTCCTGGCGGGTGGTGAAGACGGTGATCGCACCGGCGCCGTCGACGGGGAAGTCGACGCGCGCGCCCTCGGAGCGGCCGATCCAGTTGCGCTGCTGCAGCTTGATGGCTTCCGGCCAGTCCAGGCCGTCCAGGTCGTCCAGCAGACGGTCGGCGTAGGCGGTGATGCGCATGTTCCACTGGCGCAGCTTGGCCTTGAAGACCGGGAAGTTCCCGCGCTCGGAGCGACCGTCGGCGGTCACCTCCTCGTTGGCCAGGACGGTGCCCAGGCCGGGCGACCAGTTGACCGGGGCGTCGGAGGCGTATGCCAGGCGGTACTCGCTCAGCAGGTCGGCGCGCTCGACGGCGGACAGTTCCTGCCAGGGGCGGCCGTCCGGCGTGGACCGCTCACCGCTCTCGAACTGGGCGACCAGCTCGGCGATCGGGCGGGCCTTGTCGGCGTCGGTGTCGTACCAGGAGTTGAAGATCTGCAGGAAGATCCACTGGGTCCACTTGTAGTAGTCCGCGTCGATCGTGGCGAAGGAGCGGCGCTTGTCGTGGCCCAGTCCCAGCCGGCGCAGCTGGGCCCGCATGTTCTCCATGTTCGCTTCGGTGGAGATCCGCGGGTGCGTGCCGGTCTGCACGGCGTACTGCTCGGCGGGCAGGCCGAAGGCGTCGAAGCCCAGGGTGTGCAGGACGTTGTGGCCGGACATCCGCTGGTGGCGGGCGTACACGTCGGTGGCGATGTAACCCAGCGGGTGGCCGACGTGCAGACCCGCGCCCGAGGGGTACGGGAACATGTCCATGATGAACTTCTTGGGCTTGGCGGCCAGCTCCGGGTCGCCCGCCAGGTCGCCGGTCGGGTTGGGCGCCTCGTACGTGCCCTCGGCGTCCCAGAAGTCCTGCCAGCGTGCCTCGATGTCGGCGGCCATCGCCGCCGTGTAGCGGTGCGGCGCAGCCGTCTCGGCTGCGGAATTCGTCTCGCTCATGATCCTCAAAGCTCCATCGATCGTCATCTGCCGGCGCCCACGTCGAAGGACGCGCGTCTACGGAAACGAAAAATCCCCTCGCACAGGAGGGGACGCCGCGCCGAGTCCGACCAGGCGTTCTCACCGGTCGGTAGTGATCAGCGCGGCTCGCTAAGCAGAAGGCGTACGGCACGCATGGCGTCAGGGTACCGCACAGGGCCGGAGCCTCACCGGGACCGGCCACCTTCCGGACGGCCGGGGGGCGGCCGGGGGACGGCCTGCAGGTGAGACGGCCACAGGAAGCGCGGGAGGGGAGGAAGCCCGGCGACGGAGCCCGATCGGGCCGGGCGAAGCCCACGAGGGACCGCGGGAAACGACCGACGACGAAAAGGCGGGCCATCCGATTCGGATGACCCGCCTTCTTCACTGTGGAGCTAAGGAGAATTGAACTCCTGACCTCCTGCATGCCATGCAGGCGCTCTACCAACTGAGCTATAGCCCCTTGTCCCGCTTGCCGCTCCGGTTTCCCTTGGCGACATCGAGAACATTACACGGCCTCCCCGGTACTCCCCAAATCCATTCCAGCCCGGTCCGCTATGCCCGTTTTACTCCGACCCGCTGGTCCCGCCACACCCCCACGGACCCTGCCGCCGACGCCCGCCGTCAGGCCGTGGCGAAGGAGTAGAACCTCTTGAGCGTGCAGTGCTCCTCCAGGAGCCGCCCGTAGATGGGCTCCCCTTCGAGCTCGCGGTACGTCTCGATGGGGTCGCCTTTTATGATCAGCGCCCGTGCGCACTCTTCGCACCAGTACTGGTAGTCCGCGTTGATCGGATCCATGTCCCTGACGATGGGCGTACCGCTGCCACACCAGTCGCATTTCCGCCTGTGCGCACCCATGCAGTCAGCTCCAGCTGTGGCCGCTGGCCGTGCGCGCGCGCCTGATCCCGCCGCCCTCCGGTGTCTGGACCACCTGGGAGAAGCTGCGGGACGGGCCGCCGGGACCGGACCTGTGTTCGGGAATCACGGTAACTACGGGACGGGCAGGCGGAGCTGGGGCACCGGACACACAAGGCTGACCGGGGACCCGCACGCGGCTCGCAGGCATCGTACTCCCTCCCGATCGGTCCGTCGCCCCCTCCGGCGCTCCGATTCTGCCATGACCCCGCAAGAGGGGAAGCCCGTCGAGCCTGGCCCGGGGGACTACTGACGATACGTCAGCCCGAGCGCCCGGCCCCACGACGGACGAAGAAGCAGGCGACCGCCGCCGACGGGCGGGGGCGGGAGGAGCGGTGACCGGTACGGGAGGAACGGCAGCGGGACAGGTGCGGGACGGCAGCTCGGCACACCGCCGGAACGGCCCGTCAGCCCCCGGGCCCATAGGAAGCACCGGGCGGCAAAAGCATCGGGTCGGCATACGGAGCAGACGCAGAACCGGCATACGCAGAAGATCCCGCCCCCAAGGGGACGGGATCTTCATTTGTGGAGCTAAGGAGAATTGAACTCCTGACCTCCTGCATGCCATGCAGGCGCTCTACCAACTGAGCTATAGCCCCGCTGTTCGCTGTCCTTCTCCGCGTCCTCACCGTTTCGGTGTTTTCCGCGCTGCGAACAAGAAGAACTCTAGCCTGTGACCAGCCGGAAAGTGAAATCCGGCCGGTGCCGCCCTCCCGGAGGTGCCTCCGGGTGGTCGGGCGGCTCCTCAGGTGTCGTCGCCGAGCACCGGTTCGGGCAGGGTTCCGGCGTTGTGCTCCAGCAGGCGCCAGCCGCGCGCGCCCTCGCCCAGCACCGACCAGCAGCAGTTGCTGAGTCCGCCGAGGCCCTCCCAGTGGTGGGCCTCCAGTCCGAGCAACCGGCCGATCGTCGTACGAATGGTGCCGCCGTGGCTGGCCACGACGAGCGTGCCGCCGTCCGGCAGCCGGTCGGCGTGGTCCAGGACGACCGGAGCGGCGCGGTCGGCCACCTCGGTCTCCAGCTCGCCGCCACCGCGGCGTACGGGCTCGCCGCGCTTCCACGCGGCGTACTGCTCGCCGTACCGGCCGATGATCTCCTCGTGCGTGAGTCCCTGCCACTCGCCGGCGTAGGTCTCGCGCAGCCCGGCGTCGTGGGTGACCGTGAGGCCCGTCACGGCGGACAGCTCGGCGGCCGTGGCCGCCGCGCGCCGCAGATCGGAGGCGACGACGGCGTCGGGCTTCAGGGACGCCAGGAGGCGGGCCGCCCGGCGGGCCTGCCCGACTCCGGTGTCGGTCAACTCGATGTCGGTGGTGCCCTGGAAGCGCCGCTCCAGGTTCCACGCCGTCTGACCGTGCCGCCAGAGGACTACTCGGCGGCCCCGGCCGCTGCCGCTGCCGTTCAGCTCGCGTCACCTTCCGTGGTGCCGTTGAGCCGGGCGTGCTCCTCGGCCTTGCCCCGGGTCTTCAGCGCGTCCTCGGGAAGCGCGATCTCCGGGCAGTCCTTCCACAGCCGCTCCAGCGCGTAGAAGACACGCTCCTCGCTGTGCTGGACGTGGATGACGATGTCGACGTAGTCGAGCAGGATCCAGCGGGCGTCGCGGTCGCCCTCGCGGCGCACCGGCTTGGCGCCGAGCTCCTTCAGGAGCCGCTCCTCGATCTCGTCGACGATCGACTTGACCTGGCGGTCGTTGGGGGCCGAGGCCAGCAGGAAGGCGTCGGTGATCGACAGGACGTCACTGACGTCGTAGGCGATGATGTCGTGCGCGAGCCGGTCGGCCGCTGCCTGGGCGGCGGCGGTGATGAGCTCGATGGAGCGGTCCGTGGCGGTCACATGCAGGCTTTCGTCGGCGGTCGGGGCAGTCCCTGGAAGCTGTTCCGTCGTCCCTGGCGGTTCGGCACGCGGACGGAGCGGCGGGGTTCCGTCGCCGTCGTCGCGTGCCCGCCAGAAATCGCGGGACTCTTCCTTAGGGTCTCACGGACCGCCGACAGCGCCGACTGGGAATTCCCCCGGTGCGCCGCAGGGGCCCCCGCGCCACCTCGGCGCGGGGGCCCCTGCGGGCCGGTCGACGGGCTCGGGACCGAAGGCCCCGAGAGCGGGGTCAGGGCTTCTGGAACACGTAGTCCTGGCCGAGCACCACGGAGACGTCCGCGTTCGCGGCGGCCTCCCCCTTGGCCACGACGGTCTCGGGGAGGCCGAGCGTCTTGGCCACCTCCACCGCCTTGGCCTTGTCGTCGGCCGTGCCGTAGACGACCTGCGAGGTGGACCGGGTGTCCGTCTTCCCGGCGTCGACGAAGGAGTAGCCGCCGTTCACCAGCACCACCCGGGCCGCGTCGAGGGCGTCGGTGTCCCCGTAGGCGTTCTTCACTCCGACCCGGACCGCGGCGTCCTTGTCCGGGGCCTGTACCGCCCCGCCCAGGACGTCCTTCACCACGCTCCTGGTCGCCGCGTCGCTCAGGGTGCCGTCGTCCTGCACCGGCAGGACCTGGGTGGAGTAGTCCCCCACCTTGGCGTGGCCGGCGAGCTTCGCGAGCGAGGCGCCGAGGTCGGCCTCGGGCAGCGACGGATCGAGGATCTGGGCCAGCGTCTGCACGGTGACCGTCGCCGCCTTGGGGTCCTCGGACATCTTGCGCAACACCCCGCGCAGCACCTGCCCGAACCGCGTCAGCTGCTTCGCCTCCGGCTCTCCCTCGGCCCGGTACGTGGCGTACGCCACGGCCATCGTGCCGCTCAGGGTCTGCGCCTCGCCCTTGTGGACCAGGGGTGCGGCGCCCTTCTTGGTGTCGGGGACGTCGGTGTCGGTGTCGACCTCGATGTTGCCGACCAGCTCGACGAGGTTCTCCAGGTACGGGGTGTCCAGGCGCCAGGTGCCGCTGATCTTCGTACCGAGAAGGGTGTCGATCGCCTCGCGGGTTCCGGTGCTGCCGTCCTCCTCCACCGACTTGCCGAGCGTGGTGGTGGTGCCGTCGTCGTTGGCGACCGCCAGGGAGTTGGGCAGCAGGACGGTGGCGCCCTTCTTGGTGGTGACGTTGTCCACCAGCAGCGCCGTGGACGTGCCGCCGCCCTTGGTGTTGTGCAGATGCACGACGATGACGTCGCGCTGCTGCGGGCCGCCGGCGGTGGCGGCCTTGCCGTCCTCGTTGGAGGAGCCGGGAAGCTTGCCGGCCGACCAGAGGTAGCCCACCCCGGCCACGACGACGAGCGCCACCACCACGATCAGCCCGATCAGCCGGTTGCGGCCCTTGCGCCGGGCCTCCTCACGCCGTTCGCTGCGGCTCTCGGTGAACGCCAGCCAGTCGATGACGTCCTCGGAGTCCTCGTCCGGCTCCTCGATGAACGAGAACTGGCCGGTGCGGTAGTCCTGGGAGGAGCGGCGCTGCTCCGGAACCCCGGGATCCTGGGCTCCGGGATCCTGGACTCCGGCCCCCTGGGCCCCGCTCCGGGCCCCCGGCTCCGGCTGGGGCGCGCGCGCCGGGGCAGCGGCCTGGGATGCGGCCTGGGGTGCCGTCGTGTTCTGCTGCGGGACGTTCCACTGCTGGGCCGTCGCGTCGACCACCACGGGCTGCTGCCCGGTGTCGTAACCGTAGCCTCCGCCGTAGCCGTACCCCTGCTCGCCCTGGTGCGGCTGCTGCGGCTGCATCGGCTCGCCGGTGTACGGGTCGTAGAGCTGCTGCGGCTGCTGCTGGGCGTACGGGTCGTAGCCGTGGTCCACCTGCCGGCCCTGCTGCTGACCCTGCGTCGGCTGCCCGTAGGCGTACGGGTCCTGCGGGGAGGTGTACGGGTCGTAGCCTTGCTGTTCGGGCTGCTGCTGGTACACCGGCTGCCCGTACGCGTCGTAGCCGATGATCTGCGGCTGCTGTCCGTACGGGTCGTACGGGTTCTGTCGGTCGTTCACCACCGGTGCCCCTCTCCGTGGCTCATTCGCCTCGGTACAGCTGGCGTTTGTCGATGTAACGGACCACACCGTCGGGCACCAGATACCAGACCGGATCGCCCTGCGCGACCCTCCACCGGCAGTCCGTCGACGAGATGGCCAGGGCGGGGACCTCCACCAGGGAGACACCGCCGGCGGGCAGCCCCGCGTCGGTGAGCACGTGGCCCGGCCGGGTCACACCGATGAAATGGGAGAGCGAGAAGAGTTCCTCGGCGTTTCGCCAGGTGAGGATCTGGGACAACGCGTCGGCGCCGGTGATGAAGAAGAGGTCCGCGTCCCCGTGGGTCTCCCGCAGGTCCCGCAGGGTGTCGATCGTGTACGTCGGTCCCCCGCGGTCGATGTCGCTGCGGCTCACCGAGAACTGCGGGTTCGACGCCGTGGCGATGACCGTCATCAGGTAGCGGTCCTCGGCCGGCGAGACTTCCTTGTGGCTCTTCTGCCACGGCTGCCCGGTCGGCACGAACACGACCTCGTCCAGGTGGAACTGGGCGGCCACTTCACTGGCCGCCACCAGGTGTCCGTGATGGATCGGGTCGAACGTCCCGCCCATGACGCCGATTCGGCGCTTGCCGCGGCCGGTAGGCACTTCCTGCTCTCCCATGCGTGCAGACCCTACTGGCACGGCGTCACCGCTCAGCGGTCGCGGTTGAAACGGGTGGTGACGAAGAGCAGGAGCAGCAGGGCGATGAAGGCACCGCCGCCGGTCACGTACGGGTTGAGGCTTTCGTGGTTGCCGCCCTCTCCGCCTTCGGAGGCGAGAAGGACCAGCTGGTGGGCGGTGCTCGTGAGGCTCATCTTCGGCAGGACCTATCGATCGGGAGTCGGAAGGAAGACGTCGGGCACATCGTATGCGGGTCCGTCGGGCACGCTCACGGCGACTCAGTCGTTGGAGTCGTTGTTGCGGTAGCCACGCAGCAGCAGCCAGGCCATCAGGGCCGCTCCGACGAGCGAGACGAGCAACACGATGCGCACCGTGTTGCCCGGTCCCTGGTCGTCCGCGGCGGCGGCAAGCAGTGCGACGGTGTGCGGCATTCCGGGTGCTCCTCTTGGTTGTCCACAGCCCCCCGCACACCGTAGCGCCAGCACCTAGGCTGACCGGTGTCAGGGGGACGGGCGGCGTCCCGCAGCGACCAGGGGGATCGGATGACCGGCGACACCCGTACGAACGAACCCAGCAGGCGACGCAGGCGTTTCCCGGGAATCTCCTCCCGGGCGTACGAGCACCCGACGGACCGCTCGGCGCTGGTGGCGCTGCGCAAACTGTCCGGGTTCGACACTGTTTTCAAGGCGCTCAGCGGCCTGCTGCCCGAGCGGAGCCTGCGGCTTCTCTACCTCTCCGACTCGGTGCGGGTGGGCGAGGAGCAGTTCACCCATCTGCACACGATGCTGCGTGACGCCTGCTACATCCTGGACCTGGAGAAGGTTCCGGCGATGTACGTCACGCAGAATCCCCAGCCCAACGCGATGTGCATCGGACTCGACGAGCCGATCATCGTGGTCACCACCGGTCTGGTGGAGCTGCTGGACGAGGAGGAGATGCGGGCCGTCGTGGGCCACGAGGTGGGGCACGCCCTCTCCGGCCACTCCGTCTACCGCACGGTCCTGCTTTTCCTGACGGGCCTCGCGGTGAAGGTGGCCTGGATACCGCTGGGCAATGTGGCGGTGCTCGCCATCGTGACGGCGCTGCGCGAGTGGTTCCGCAAGTCGGAGCTGTCGGCCGACCGGGCCGGGCTGCTGGTGGGGCAGGATCTCCGGGCCTCCATGCGCGGCCTGATGAAGATCGCCGGTGGCAATCACCTCCACGAGATGAACGTCGACGCGTTCCTCGCCCAGGCCGAGGAGTACGAGAAGGCGGGCGATCTCCGGGACTCCGTGCTGAAGATCCTCAATGTGCTCCCCCGTTCGCACCCCTTCACCACCGTGCGGGCGGCCGAGCTGAAGAGCTGGGCGGAGACCCGGGACTACCAGCGCATCATGGACGGCCACTACCCGCGCCGCGAGGAGGACAAGGACACCTCGGTGACGGATTCCTTCCGTGAGTCCGCCGCGCACTACGCCGACACGGTCCGCACCAGCAAGGACCCGCTGATGAAGCTCGTCGGCGACGTCGCGGGCGGCGCCGGGGACCTGGGCGGCAAGCTCCGGAACAGGTTCACCGGCGGCGCTCGCGGCGGCGCACCGGACCCGGCCGCCGGTACGGAGTAGAACCCGGCGCTACGTGAGCCCCGGCCTCTGGTGCACCGGGGCCCTGAGGGCCGGCGGGGCCTGGCCGAGCGGGGGGCTGATCTCCAGCGTTCCGCAGAGCCCTCCCGCGGGGGTCCCGGTCGCGTACGGATCGGTGCCCCCGGGTCCGGCGGGGTCGGCGCGCTCCCCGGCGAGCAGCGGGCGGAGCGCCGGGGCGGTCCCCGAGGAACAGGACTCGGGTCCCGCCTGTACGTACGCGGTGCGCAGTTCCAGCCGGTGCAGCCTCAGGTCGTCCCGGTCGAAGCGGAAATGCAGCAGCCGGTGCACGGTGAACAGGGAGGCGCCGTCCGGCTGCCGGGGGCCGTTGACGGCCGGGCGCACGGCGTAGGTGAAGGTGTGGTCAGCGACCACCTCCAGCCGGCTCGCGTCCGCCTCGGAGTAGGCGAGGGTCCCGAAGACCCGGATGGCGGGGTCGGCGAGTTCGGCGTGCGCCGGGTCGAAGCGCACCAGCCAGCCGGCTGCCGGATGCCTGCCGTCCCCGGCCGGGCTTTCCATGCTCAGGTCGAACTCGGCGGCCTGGTCCGGGTCGAGCAGAGCCCTGACCGTCCCGGTCTCCTGCCCGTCGAGGACGTCGGGGTTGAGCGAGGACTCCACCAGGAAGTCCTTGGCGGTGGCCAGGGCGGCCATGACCTGGCTGACGGAGAAGTTGTCGGTGCGCCGGACCGCCGGGAGGTTGATCCCGGCCGCGCCGACGCGGAAGTGCGCGGCGGGGCCGCGCTCGATGAGCGAGCCGGGAGTCCCTCCCGGTACGGCTCCGCGCGGGGCGAGCGGTACGACGGTGGCCTGGAGCGGTTCCGCGCGGCCGGGCACGGGGGCGGGCAGCGGCTGGCGGAAGCCGATGTACACGGCGGTGGCGAAGGCGAGCGCGACGAGCACCACCATCGTGGTGGCGAGGCCGGGGCTCCTGCGCGAGGAGCGCCGGGGCAGGGAGCGGACGGCGCGGGCGTGTTCGCCCATGCGTTCCTGGGCGGAGAACTCCTGGAGTCGGGCAGCCCGGACGAAGGACTCGTCGAAGACGAGCGCGCGGTATTCGTCCTCGCCGTCGGCGGGGCTCTCGGGCTGCTCTTCCGGTGGATCTCCGCGGCCTGCCATGACTTCTCCCGATCTCCACACCACCGGCCGAGGTCGGTGCGCAACGGTCTGCCCGGCCAGGCGGCCGAGGGCAGCGAGAAGCCCCCTCCGGAAGAGGGGTCACACAGTGAGAGTAGGTCGAATGCCCCTCGCGTAAACGCGGTGGCCGGGGCCAACCGCACAGTTCGCACGACTGGGCGCTACGGGGCGACACGGCCGGACGGGTGAACCGGCGCGCGTTCCGGGCGGGGGAACCACGGCCGGGAGCCCGCTCAGGGCGTGTGCGGGACGGCGGCGGCCGGGGCGTGCCGGCCCGCCGGCGCGGACGGCAGCCGGCCCGCCGGGCCGGCCGGGTCCGCGGTGGTGTCCACGCCGCTGGTGGCGGGCGGGACGTGGTCCTGGCTCTCGGCCGAGGCGGCGCGGTAGACGGCGCTGAAGGCGAGCGCGACCATCCCGATCCCCATCACCAGCGCCAGGAGCCACGCGACGGGCCTGTGCCAGCGTGCGGAGCCCCGGTAGGGGCGCAGCGAGCCGCCGTGGGGGCCGTAGGGGCCTTGGCCGATGCCGTGCTCGGGGTCGTAGTCGAGGTCGTCGGGGTCGGGTGCACCGCCGCGCCCGCCCGTGTATCCGGGTCCGTAGTGGTCGTACGCGTCGCCGTCGCGGGCGCCCGCCGCACGCGACCGGGTGGCCTCGGCCTCCGCGCGTGCCTCGGCGGCGGCGACCAGCCGCTCCACCGCGGTGGGCTCGTGGATCCTCGCGGCCCGCACGAAGTCCTCGTCGAAGACCACGGTGGCGAAGTCCTCGTCCGCGCCCCCGCGGTCGTCGTCGGGCTCCGAGCCGTCCGGGAACGGCCTGCCCCCCGCGTCGTCCACGGATTCAGCGTAGCCGTGGAGGGGTGGTCCGGTCAGGGAGACGGAGAAGTCTCCCCGACCGGGCGACCGGGTGTGACCGTGCTGCCCGTCCGGACCGGTTCGGCCTCGGCTCGGCTCGGCTACCGGGTGTGACCGTCGCCGGTGACGATGTACTTCGTGCTGGTCAGCTCCGGAAGCCCCATCGGGCCACGGGCGTGCAGCTTCTGCGTGGAGATGCCGATCTCCGCGCCGAATCCGAACTGGCCGCCGTCGGTGAAGCGGGTCGAGGCGTTGACGGCGACCGTCGTCGCATCGACCAGCTGGGTGAACCGGCGCGCGGCGGCCTGGGAGGTGGTGACGATCGCCTCGGTGTGGCCGGAGGACCAGAGTCGGATGTGCGCCACGGCGGCGTCCAGCGAGTCCACCACGGCGGCGGCGATGTCGTAGGAGAGGTACTCCGTCTCCCAGTCCTCCGGGGTGGCCGGCACGACGGTCGCCTTGGACCCCTCGGCGTACGTCAGGACGCGCTCGTCGCCGTGCACGGTGACTCCGGCCTCGGCCAGCGCGTCCAGCGCCAGGGGGAGGAACTGGTCGGCCACGTCTCGGTGGACGAGGAGCGTCTCGGCGGAGTTGCAGACGCTCGGGCGCTGCGCCTTGGAGTTGACCAGGATGTCGACGGCCATGGCCAGGTCGGTGTGCGCGTCCACGTACACGTGGCAGTTGCCGGTGCCGGTCTCGATGACGGGGACGGTGGACTCCTCCACGACCCGGCGGATCAGCCCCGCGCCACCGCGCGGGATGAGGACGTCCACGAGGCCCCGGGCCCGCATGAGTTCGCGGACCGAGTCGTGGGTCTCGCCCGGGACCAGCTGCACGGCGTCGGCCGGGAGCCCGGCGCCGCCGACCGCGTCGCGCAGCACGCGCACGAGGGCGGTGTTGGAGGCGTACGCGGACGAAGAGCCACGCAGCAGTACGGCGTTTCCGGACTTGAGGCAGAGGACGGCGGCGTCGACGGTGACGTTGGGGCGGGCCTCGTAGATGATGCCGACCACGCCGAGCGGCACCCGGACCTGGCGCAGGTCGATGCCGTTGGGGAGGGTGGAGCCGCGCACGACCTCGCCGACCGGGTCGGGCAGGGAGGCGACCTGGCGCACGTCGGCGGCGATGGCGCGGATGCGCTCGGACGTCAACGTGAGCCGGTCGACGACCGAATCGGCGGTGCCTGCGGCCCGGGCGCGGTCGACGTCCTCGGCGTTGGCCTCGATGATTTCTCCCGCGCGCACCTCCAGCGCGTCGGCCACGGCGAGCAGGGCGTCGTCCTTGGCGGCTCGCGGGAGCGGCGCGATGTCGGCGGCGGCAGCGCGCGCCCGGTAGGCGGCCTGCGCGACCGGGGACATGTTGTCGTACGGGGTGAGCGTGGTCATGCTCGCAGGGTAGTGCGCGGGCTGTGGTCGTCCGGCCCGTATTTCGTGATGCGAGACGCCCGGGGACCGCCCGGGAGGCGGCAGCGGGTTCCGTGGTGCGAGACGCCCGGGGACCGCCCGGTGGCGGGAGCGAACGGACGCGCGCTCCCGCTGCCGGGGTCAGTAGGGGTGCACGCCCACGGGTGCGGCGGGCGGCGGGCCGTATCCCTCGGCGACGCGCTGGTGGTAGGTCTCGCGGTCGATGACTTCGAGGCCGACGATCTCCCACGGCGGCAGCTGGGCGGTGGAGCGGTGCTCGCCCCAGAGTCTCAGGGCGACGGCCGCCGCGTCGTGCAGGTCCCGGGCCTCTTCCCAGTACCGGACCTCCGCGTGGTCGTTCGCGTACCGGCTGGTCAGCAGGAAGGGGTGGTCGTGGGCGAGTTGCTCCAGGCCTCGTCTGATCTCCCCCAGCGGTGTCTCGGCCCCGGCCACGCAGAGCGTGATGTGCCACAGCCGCGACTGCGTGGCCTCCCCCTTGGCGGCCACCGGGTCATGGCCGGTGGTGCGGTCCTCGGCCCGGTCGGACGTGCGGTCGGCGGGCGGGCTCCGGTCGAAGCCGGTTCCCGCTCCCACGCTGGTCAGTGCGCGGGTGCCCGTCCCTCGGGGCGGCGCCCCCGGGCGCGCTCGTCTCACCGGCGGCCTCCTGTGGATGTGTTGCTGTGCTGTTCTCCTGCGTATCCCCGCTACAAAGTTGACCAGCCCGAGGGCGGGCGTGGGGCGGTTTTGGTGAAGGTCTCCGTCGGGAGCGCGTGGTTTCAGCCGATCCGGGGCGTCGAGGGGGGCATGAGAACGACGAGGTCGTCCCTGTGTACGACCTCGCGTTCGTAGGCGGGTCCGAGCTCGCGGGCCAGGTCGTGCGTGGAGCGGCCGAGCAGCTGGGGGATCTCCCTGGCGTCGAAGTTGACGAGGCCGCGTGCGACCGCCCGTCCCGCGGGGTCGCGGAGCTCGACCGGGTCTCCGGCGGTGAAGTCGCCGTCCACGCCCGAGATGCCCGCGGGCAGCAGGGAGGTGCGGCGTTCGACGACGGCCCGTACGGCCCCTTCGTCGAGGAGGAGCGCGCCCTGCGGGGCGGAGGCGTGGGCCAGCCAGAGGAGGCGGTCGGCGGAGCGGCGGCCGGTGGGGTGGAACCAGGTCCCGGTGTCCCGTCCGGCGAGGGCGTCGGCGGCGTGCCAGGCGGAGGTGAGGACGACGGGGATACCGGCGGCGGTGGCGATCCGGGCCGCCTCCACCTTGGTGACCATGCCGCCGGTGCCGACGCCGGCCTTGCCCGCGCTGCCGATCGTGACGCCGGCCAGGTCCTGCGGGCCGGTGACCTCGGCGATCCGCGAGGTGCCCGGCGTGCTGGGGTCGCCGTCGTAGACCCCGTCCACGTCGGAGAGGAGGACCAGCAGGTCGGCGTGGACGAGGTGGGCGACGAGGGCGGCCAGGCGGTCGTTGTCGCCGAAGCGGATCTCGTCCGTGGCGACGGTGTCGTTCTCGTTGACGACGGGCAGGGCGCCCATCTCCAGGAGCTGGTCGAGGGTGCGGTAGGCGTTGCGGTAGTGGGCGCGGCGGCTGGTGTCGTCGGTCGTCAGCAGGACCTGGCCGACGCGTACGCCGTAGCGGGCGAAGGAGGCCGTGTAGCGGGCCACCAGCAGCCCCTGGCCGACGCTGGCCGCCGCCTGCTGGCGGGCGAGGTCCTTCGGTCTGCGGTGCAGGCCCAGCGGGGCGAGCCCGGCGGCGATGGCGCCGCTGGAGACGAGGACGATCTCCCGCTCGCCGCCGCTGCGGACCTTGGCGAGGACGTCCACGAGGGCGTCGACCCGGTCGGCGTCGAGTCCGCCCACCGCGGTGGTGAGCGAGGAGGAGCCCACCTTGACGACGATCCTGCGGGCCTCGGTCACCTGTTGTCTTGCCACTGTCTCCGCTACCGATGTCACAGGGGCGAATGTATGCCAGTCCGTACGCCGGCCGCACCGCTGTTCCGTTTCGTGGACGCGGAGCGGTGGAGGCGCCCTGCGGCCCCTCCGGCACGCGTGCGGGCGCCGGAAGGGCCTCCGGGAGCGCCGGCGCTCAGGCGGTGAGGCTGCCGCTCTCCGCGAGCGTCCTGTCCCGGCCGGCGTCCGCCCCGGCCGCGGCCCCGGCGGCCTCCGTCCTGCCGGGGGGAGCGGGCTGGGCGGACTGCGGGGCGGTACGGGCGGTGCGCGCACGGCCCAGGTCCTTCAGCCGCATCGCGGGCTTCTCGACCAGGTGCCAGGAGAGCGCCGCGGCCGCCAGCGAGCCGGACAGCGACATGGCGAGGTAGGGCCAGAACCCCCAGCGGGCGAAATCGAGGGAGGTCAGTGCCTGCTGGACGACGAACCCGTAGATGTAGACGCCGTACGAGAGGTCGTTGCGGGCTCCGACGCGGCGGAACGGCCCGGGGAGCCGGATCGCGAGCCAGAGCAGCAGGTAGGCGAAGGCGGGGATGCCGACGACGAAGAAGTATCCGAAGAAGATGCCGCCGAGGAACGTCAGCAGCGCGAGGGCGGCGAGCGGGTCGCTGACGGGGATGCGCTCGCGGTAGGACTCGATGACGGCGCCGACGGCGAACGCGAAGGCGAGGTAGATCAGGATGTCCGGGTCGAACTTGCCCATGACCGGGAAGATCTCGAAGCTCACCGCGTACGAGGAGTCCGAGAAGCCGGACCACCAGCGGGAGTCCAGGGCGGGAGCGATCGCGTAGCAGCCGAGCACGACGGCCACGAGGAGCACGACCCTGCGGGCCCGGGTGAGGGCCCCGGTCACGGCGAGCAGGGCGACACCGAAGTAGCAGAACACCTCGTAGCGCAGGGACCAGAGAGCGGCGTCGATGCTGGGGCTGTGGCCGAAGCCGTCTCCCCGGGAGTGCGCCATGACGCCGGAGACGTCGTTCTGGAGCGGGGCGACCGCCCAGTTCGCGCTCATGTAGTCGAAGGGGCCCCTGGAGTGGCCCCAGAAACCGCCCAGGTCCCCCTGTTGCGCCCAGTACAGGAAGGGGGCGACGACGAAGGCCGTAACGGCGAGGCAGACCCACAGACCGGGCAGCAGACGCAGGGCGCGGTGCCAGAGGAAGCGGCCCAGCGGGAGCCGTTTGCCGCTGCGGGTGACGAGGATGCCGGACAGGACGAAGAACCCGTAGACGGAGAGCTTTCCCAGGTCCGTCTGGCCGTGGCTGAAGCCGTGGCCGAACTCCTTCTCCCCGAAGCCGAGGACGCTCGCGTGGCTGACGACGACGGCGGAGGCCAGGCAGAGCCGGATGAACCCGAGACTGTTGTTCCGTCCTTGAAAACAGTCCGCCACGGAACCGTGCGACCACCGGAGCCGGCCGGCCTCGTTATGGGCACGACTGATGATGACACCTCTCTCACTGGACCGGGTGGCGGGGCCAGCTTCCCGCACGACCGTCGAAGATCCCAAGGCAGGTGATACGTAAGGCACTTGGGCTCACATGGGGCTCGCGCCGCCGGAAACCTCCGTTGCACCGTACACGGCCTCCTACCCGGTCCGAACTGTTCGATGCGCCACAACCGCTATGGTGCTTCCGGGCGGCGGCCCTCGCCCTCATTCGGTCTCCGATCCCGACACCGCCTTCGCGTTCAGGGTTCCCACAAGAGATGGGACACAGTTGTGTCAGTCAAAGTCAGCGTCATCATTCCGGTGTACAACCCGGGGAAGTACATCGATCCCGCCATCGACTCGTTGCTGCGTCAGACCCTGCCCGCGAGCGAATTCGAAGTGCTGTTCGTCAATGACGGCTCGACCGACGACACACGCGAGCGCCTCGAAAAGCTCGCCACCGTGCACCCGCACTTCCGTGTGATCACCATCCCCAATTCCGGGTGGCCGGGCAAGCCTCGCAATATCGGCGTGGCGGAGGCCAAGGGTGAATACGTACAGTTCCTCGACCAGGACGACTATCTGGCCTCCGAGGCCCTGCTGCGCCTCTACAACATGGGGCACCGCAACGGCTCCGACATCGTCATCGGCAAGGTGGCCAGCAACTTCCGCGGCGTTCCGCACGGCGTTTTCAAGGTCAACCGGGAAAAGTGCACCCTGCGCGACGCACCGCTCTACGACTCCCTGACGCCGCACAAGATGTTCCGGACGGAATTCCTCCGCGAGAACAACATCGCCTACCCCGAGGGCAAGCGACGCCTGGAGGACCAGCTCTACATGATGCAGGCGTACTTCCCGGCGAAGGTCGTCTCCATTCTCGGGAACTACACCTGCTACTACTACTCGCGGCGCGACGACGGACAGAACGCGGGCTCCGCGAAACTCATCCCTTCGGGCTACTACGGAAATCTCCGCGAGGTCCTCGACGTCGTCGTGGAGAACACCGAGCCGGGCGAATTCCGCGACCTTCTGCTGCGCCGCTTCTACCGTGTGGAGATGTTGTCGCGCCTCAGTGAACCCGCCGTGCAGAAGTACGCGCCGGAGTACCGCGACGAGATGATCGACGCCGTCCAGCCCCTGGCACGTGACTTCATGCACGACGGCGTGCACGACGGGCTCGGCCCGGTCCAGCGGCTCCGCTCCACGCTGCTGCGCAACGACGACCGCGAGGGGCTGGTCCGCATCGCCCAGTTCGCCGGCTCCATCAAGGCGGCCGCCCGCCTGGAGAAGTTCGAGTGGCAGCCGGACGGCCGCATCCGCGTCGACATCACCGGCCGGCTCGTGCACGGCGACGACCAGGCGCCCGTGACCCTGGTGCGCCGGGACGGCCGCCTCCACCTGCACCCCGACCTCACGGCGGACCTGCTGCCGGCCGGAGAGCTGCTGGACGTCGAGGACGACCTCGACGGCTACATGGCGGAGATCTCGCTGCGCAACCGCGAGACGGCCGTCGAGTGGCCCTGCCCCGCCAAGTTCACCTCGGAGGTCAAGGAGATCTCCGACGGTGTCTTCGAGGTCGTCCTGACCGGCCACGGCCACGTCACCTCGGAGGGCGTCAAGAACCGGGGCCGCGTCTCGCGGGGCTTCTGGGACATCTGGGTGCCGCTGCGTGGCCTCGGCGTGGTCCGCAAGGCCCGGCTCGGCGCCGACCGCGACCCGGCGGTCGACGCCGAATGCCTGCCCGCCTCGCTGGGCTCGCCCGCCCGCGCGGTCATCCCGTACTTCACCGACCCGCACGGCAACCTCACGCTGGACGTGGCGCGCCGGGCCAAGAAGCTGGCCGTGTACCTGGAGGGCCGCCCGGTCCTGCGCACCCCCGGCAGCAAGACGGAACTGCGCCTCGACATCGTCACCACGACCGCCACGGCGCCCTCCAAGGCCGATCTGGTGCTGACCGCGGCCGGCGGCACCGACCGGGTGCTCCCGACGACGCTCCGCCCCGTCCAGGGCCGCGCCCACCTGTCGGTGCCCGCCAAGGCCGCGGACATTCCGCCGGGCGAGTGGAAGCTCTCGGTCCGCCTCGACGGCGCCAAGAGCGCCGCCGTGCCCCTCGCCGACGTGCGGGTGGAGCGGGGCGGGAAGATCGTCCTCGTCTCGGACCTGCCCGTGGTGAGCCCCGCCATGCTGAGCGCGATGGCCTCCGCCCGCCGCAAGGCGACCGTCCGCAGCGCGCTGCGGACCGTGGGCGGACCGATCGTCCGCCGGCTCCCCGCGAAGGCCCGCAAGAAGGCGCGCGGGCTCGCCGCGAAGGTGGCCGGCTGACATCCGGCCCTCCCGGTACCGGACGGCCGGGACACAGCCTGGCCGGAGAAACTGAAGTGCACGAGAAGCGAAAAGAACAGGAACGTGAATCAGATGCGGCAGCTCGACATCGCCGGAGCCTGGGTCCAGGAGCCCAAGGTCTTCCCCGACAGCCGGGGTAGCTTCCACGAGTGGTTCAAGGCGGCCGACTTCACCGAGGCGGCCGGCCACGGGCTCCAGCTGGCCCAGGCCAACTGCTCGGTGTCGAGCCGGGGCACCCTGCGGGGCATCCACTTCGCCGACGTCCCGCCGAGCCAGGCCAAGTACGTCAAGTGCGTGCGCGGCGCCGTGCTGGACGTGATCGTGGACATCCGGGTCGGCTCCCCCACGTACAAGCAGTGGGAGGCCGTCCGCCTCGACGACGTGGACCACCACGCGGTGTACCTCTCCGAGGGCCTCGGCCACGCCTTCATGGCGCTGACCGACGACGCCACCGTGGTGTACCTCTGCTCCGAGGGGTACGCCCCCGGCCGCGAGCACGGGATCAACCCGCTCGACCCGGAGCTGGGCATCGAGTGGCCCGAGGGCATCACCCCACTGCTCTCCGACAAGGACGCCGCCGCCCCCACGCTGGCCGAGGCCGAGGCACAGGGTCTGCTGCCCTCCTTCGAGGACTGCCAGGCCTACTACGAGCAGCTGCGCGCCCGGGGCTGACCCGGCGACGGCCCGTACGAGAACGCCCGGCCGGGTTCACCGGCCGGGCGTTCGGCGTTCCCGGGCGGCGGCGGGCCCCGGAAGGGGGACGGGGCCGGGAAGGGGGACGGGGCCGGGAACACCGACGGCCGGACCCCCGCCCGGGCGGTCGGGGGTCCGGCCGTGGTGGCGGCGCGTCGGGCGTCAGCCGCGCTCGGCGGCGACGAGGGCGGGGAACGCCTCCGCCAGCGCCTCGTGCCAGTCGCGGACCGGCGCGATCCCGGCGGCGGACCAGCGGTCGTGTCCGAGCACGCTGTACGCCGGGCGGGGAGCGGGCCGGACGAAGGCCTCGCTGGTGGTCGGACGGACCCGCTCGGGGTCCGCGCCCAGCAGCCGGAAGATCTCCCGGGTGAAGCCGAACCAGGTCGTCTCGCCGCCGCTGGTGCCGTGGTAGACACCCGCCGGGGCGTCGCCCGCGAGGGCGGCCCGGCCGAGGGCGACCAGACGGTCCGCCAGGTCGACGGTCCAGGTCGGCTGGCCCCGCTGGTCGTCGACGACGTCCAGGGTCTCCTTGACGCCTTCCAGCTTGATCATGGTGCGGACGAAGTTGCCGCCGCCCGCTCCGTACAGCCAGGCCGTACGGACCACGTAGCCGGTCTCCGGGAGGGTTTCCAGGACCGCGCGCTCGCCGGCGAGCTTGGTCCGCCCGTAGGCGCTGCGGGGGGCGGTGGCCTCGTCCTCGGCGTACGGCTTGTCGGCGTCGCCGGCGAAGACGTAGTCCGTGGAGACCTGGAGCAGCACGGCGCCGTGCTCGCGGCACGCCTCGGCGAGGACCGCCGGGCCGGTGCCGTTGACGCGCAGCGCGGCCTCCTCCTGGCTCTCCGCGTCGTCCACGGCGGTCCAGGCGGCGCAGTTGACGACGACCGCGGGGCGGTGCTCCGCGAACGCGGCGGCGACGGCGGCCGGGTCGGCGATGTCGAGTGCCGCGCGGTCGGCGGCGACGGCGTCGCCGCCCTCGGCCGCCAGCTTCGCCAGGACGTCCCGGCCCAGCATGCCGCCCGCTCCGGTCACCAGCCAGACGGGGCTCACAGGGCGGCCCGGTCCTTCAGCGGCTCCCACCAGGCGCGGTTGTCGCGGTACCACTGCACGGTCTCGGCGAGGCCCTGCTTGAAGTCCTTGCGCGGGACGTAGCCGAGCTCCTCGCGGATCTTGGTGCAGTCCACGGAGTAGCGGCGGTCGTGGCCCTTGCGGTCCTCGACGTAGGTGACGCTGGTCTCCCAGTCGGCGCCGCAGGCTTCCAGCAGCAGGCCGGTGAGCTCCTTGTTGGAGAGCTCGGTGCCGCCGCCGATGTTGTAGACCTCGCCGGCGCGGCCCTTCGTGCGGACCAGCTCGATGCCCTGGACGTGGTCGTCGATGTGCAGCCAGTCGCGGACGTTGGCGCCGTCGCCGTAGAGCGGGACGGTCTTGCCGTCGAGCAGGTTGGTGACGAAGAGCGGGATGACCTTCTCGGGGAAGTGGTGGTGCCCGTAGTTGTTGGAGCAGCGGGTCACCCGCACGTCGAGGCCGTGGGTGCGGTGGTACGAGAGCGCGATGAGGTCGCTGGACGCCTTCGCCGAGGAGTACGGCGAGTTGGGCTCCAGCGGGTGCGTCTCGGGCCAGGAGCCCTCGTCGATCGAGCCGTAGACCTCGTCGGTGGAGATGTGCACGAAGGTCCTGATCCCGGCCAGGTGCGCGGCGTGGATCAGGGTGTGGGTGCCCACGACGTTCGTACGGACGAACTCGGCGCCCCCGTCGATGGAGCGGTCCACGTGCGACTCGGCGGCGAAGTGCACCACCTGGTCGTGCTCGGCCATGAGCTTGCCGACGAGTTCGGCGTCGCAGATGTCGCCCTGGACGAAGGAGAAGCCCGGGTGGTCACGGACCTCGTCGAGGTTGGCGGGGTTGCCCGCGTAGGTGAGCTTGTCCAGCACCGTGACGGTGATGTCGCCGGGGCCCTGGGGGCCGAGGACGGTACGGACGTAGTGCGAGCCGATGAAGCCGGCTCCGCCGGTCACCAGGATGTTGGTCGTCATGAGGAGATCTGCACCTTGCTGTGGTCGCCGAGGACGAGTCGGTGTGCGGACGGGTTGCGGGGCGCCGGGGTGACCTCGACGTCGCGGCCGATGAGCGACGCCTCCACGCGTCGGACGCCGGTGATGGAGGCCCCCCGGAGCACGATGGAGTACTCGATCTCGCTGTCCTCGATCCGGCAGCCCTCGGAGACCGAGGTGAAGGGACCGACGTACGCGTCGCTGATGACCGAGCCGGCGCCGATGATCGCGGGGCCGACGATGCGGCTGCCGGTGACCTTCGCGCCCGGCTCGATCCGCACACGGCCGATGATCTCGCTGTGCTCGTCCACCTCGGCGCCGTCCGTGGCCGGCTCGACGGTCTCCAGGACGGACCGGTTGACCTCCAGCATGTCGGTGACGTTGCCGGTGTCCTTCCAGTAGCCGGAGATGGTGGTGGAGCGGACGTTGCGCTGCTGGTCGATCAGCCACTGGATGGCGTGGGTGATCTCCAGCTCGCCTCGCCAGGACGGCTCGATCGAGCGGACGGCCTCGTGGATCGCCGGGGTGAAGAGGTAGACGCCGACGAGGGCGAGGTCGCTCTTGGGCTCCTTCGGCTTCTCCTCCAGCGCGACGACGCGCCCCTCGCCGTCCAGTTCGGCGACGCCGAACGAGGTCGGGTTGGGAACCCGGGTCAGCAGGATCTGCGCGTCGGGGCGGTCCCCGCGGAAGCCCTCGACGAGGCCGGTGATGCCGCCCACGATGAAGTTGTCGCCGAGGTACATGACGAAGTCGTCGTCACCCAGGAAGTCGCGCGCGATGAGCACCGCGTGCGCCAGGCCGAGCGGCTCCTCCTGGGGGATGTAGGTGACCTTGATGCCGAGCGCGGAGCCGTCGCCGACCGCTTCGCGGATCTCGGCGGCGGTGTCGCCCACGATGATGCCGACCTCGGTGATACCGGCGTCGGCGATCGCTTCGAGACCGTAGAAGAGAACCGGCTTGTTGGCGACCGGTACCAATTGCTTCGCGGACGTGTGGGTGATCGGGCGCAGGCGGGTGCCCGCCCCGCCGGAGAGTACGAGTGCCTTCACGTGTGCTGTCCCCAAGCTGCGTGGTCGGTGGCCGGAAGCCGGATGGCAGGCGTTCCCGAGGCCGCTTTCATTCCATGGGATATTACTTCGAGTTCCCGTGAGGTTTCCCGATGAGTAACTCTGCCACCGTCCCGGCCCCGGCCGTCCGCTCCGGGCCGTCGGGTCAGACCGAGGACTTCCACCGCTTCATGTCACGACGAACCCGGCGGACCACCCTGCGGGCCAGGGTCGGCGTGGGCTTGGACTGACCCGGCTTCGACCGCGCGGGCGCCTGCAGCCGCTTGCTCGGTGCCCACTCCGGCACCGTCATCTCGAACGCCGAGTCGGGAAGGCCCGCCTCGGGCTTCCGGAAGTGCGGGTAGACGAGGTAGGCGGCGTCCCCCTGCTCGGCCCGGACCACCTTCGGGGTGTGCCGGGCGGCGATGTACCGGTGGATGTCGGCGAGCAGGTCCAGCCGGCCGCGGGCGACGCATTCGAGCCGGAGGCGCTCGTTCACCTTGATCAGCTTCGCCACGCCCGGCGTCCAGTACTTGGTGATCGGGGCGGCCAGCTCCAGCTTGTGGGCGCGGACCTCCTCGCTCTCCTTGAGGACGCCCGGCCCGAACTGCTGGATGAGCCCCACGGTGAACGGGCGGGCCATCATGAAGTCGCGCTTCGGCCCCTCGGGCACGAGTTCGGCGATGAGCTCGACCAGCGCCTCCAGCGCCTCGAACCGGGGCTCGTAGCTGCCGCTGCGGGTGACGTGCAGGCCGTCGTCGCGGCCCACCAGGTAGTAGCAGACGTACTCGGAGACGACGGAGACACCGGCGCCCCGGAGGTAGGCCTCCATGGTGAAGATGGCGTCCTCGCCGTTGCGCATCTTCTCGTCGAAGGTGATCCCGTGACGGGTCAGCAGCTCGCGGCGGAAGAGCTTCTGGGCGCTGAGGGTGTAGATGACGCGGGAGTCGAAGATGTCGACGCGCTCTTCGTCGTGGCGCCCCCACATGGATCCGGCGGCGCCCCGGTTGACCCCCACCATCTTGCCGAGCACCACGTCGGTGCCGGCCTTGTCGGCGATGGCGACCATGCGTTCCAGTGCCTCGAAGCCGAGGAAGTCGTCGGCGTCGAGGAAGAAGACGTACCGGCCGCGGGCGCGGGCGAGGCCCACGTTGCGCGGGCCGCTCGGGCCGCCGGAGTTGGCCTGGTGGATCACGGTGGTGGGGACGGCCGTACGTGCGGCGAACTCGTCCAGGTACGCACCGGTGCCGTCCTTCGACCCGTCGTCGACCGCGATGAGCTCGAAGCGGTCGGCGGGAAGGGTCTGCGCCTCCACGGACTGGAGGCAGCGGATGAGGTAGGGCATGGCTTCGTAAGCGCCGATGATCACGCTGACGTCTGGAATTCGAGTGTCGTTCACGAATAGAGATGACAGCGGACGCACAGAATTGGTTGTGCACGCACAGCAAGTGCGATAGGTGACTTGCGTCACAATGGCCCGTTCTGGCCTCTTCGGAGGCGGGAACGGGCCATTGGGCGATGCATTTCGGTCATCTCTGGTGAGATTCAGCCACTCACGTGTTCGCCGAGATGAGCGACCCCGACATTGCGCGCCTCCGCCCGGGCGGCCAGCGCCTGGACGGCACGGTCGAACTGGACGAGCGAGGACGGCTCGTCGGGTCCGAGGAGGTACTCCTTGAGCTCGCGCCGGCCCTCCGCCCGGTCGTCCGCGGCGGGGTCGGACACGGCCGCGAGCAGGCGGTCCAGCTCGCTCGCGTCGTTGGAGAGGATCACCGCGGCACGGACGGCCGTGTTCTGGCGCTTGAACTCCTCCTCGCCCAGCTCGGCCGAGTCGGTCACCGCGTACGGCTTGCCGCTGGCGATGAAGTCGGAGACCACGCTGGAGATGTCCGACACCATCGCGTCCGACTCGTTGAAGCAGTCGTACAGGCGCATGGTCGATCCGGAGATGACCTGGTGCTGCCACCAGCCCTGGGAGCGCCAGTAGGCGGTGTTCCAGTCGTCCCGCAGCTTCGCGGTCTCGGCCTCGCGCGCCGGGTCGGCCAGCGAGTTGCGCGAGAGCTCGGCCTCGTCGCGGGCCTTCTCGCCAGTGCCGCCGGCCAGCTCGGCCAGCCGCGCCTCGATACGGGCCAGCTCGGCGCGGGCCTCGGCCTGCTCGCTCGCGAGCGCCGTGCTCTCCCCGGCCCAGCGCGGGTCGGTGGCGCGGCGGGCGGCCGCGTCCTCGATCATCGCGGTGATCCGCAGGTGGGCGGCGGCGGCCTTGCGGCTGCGGGTGCCGGTGAACGGGTGCGGCTTGTAGAGCACCCGGACGGGCTTCTCGGACTCCAGCAGCCGGCGGACGATGTTCTCCCCGGCGAGCAGCAGCGAGGTGTTGCCCGGGTTGTCGTCCCAGCCCTCCCAGGTGGGCGCGTACAGCACGGTCGGGACGGGGTTCTTTGGCGTGCCGGTCCAGGAGGTGATGGAGGCCAGCTGCGGCCGTCCCACCTCCACGATGTCCTCGTCGCGGACGCCGACGTCGGCCAGCGCGTAGCGGTCGCGGCCGGCCCGGCCTGCGGTCCAGACCTCGTCGTACGCCTTGCTGTACGGGTTGACGCTGGCCAGCTTGTCGCTGTCGCCGTGGCCGATGAAGACGTGCTTCATGGTCGGCACGCGCAGCATGTGGATGTTCTTGCCGACGTTGGCCGCGTAGAGCGCGACCCGCACCGTCGAGAGGTCCATGTTCATCAGGTGCACGCCGCCGGGGACGCAGAGGACCGGCACGGACGTCCCGGCGAGCTGCGGGACGATGGCGCGCTCGCGGAGCACGATCATCGGGCGGCCGCTCAGCCGGCCCATGGTCTCCAGCCACATGTTGACCTGGTAGGCGGAGTCCCTGGAACCGGAGAAGTAGAGGATGACGGTCGGCTTGTACTCCTGCAGCCACGCGTCGACGGCCGCCAGGACCTTGGTCTCCGGCGGGACGAGGCGGCTGGGCCGCACGTACGGCAGCAGCGCGAGGATGTAGAACACCGCGAGGACGAGCGTCAGGCCGAGGCCCGCGTAGGCGAGCGCGTCGGTGCCGGTCTCGATCGCGGCGACCACGCCCACCACGGCGAACACGTCGAAGTGGAGCATCTTCTCGGCGGGGCGGCTCATCAGCAGGCGCGGCGGCGCGTCCCCTATCCCGACGGGGCCGAGATCGATGTTCCGGGTGACCACCGGCAGCTTGCGGCGGAGCCGGATGAGGGTCACCATCGCGCTCTGCGGTGCCTGGAGGCCGTAGAACGCCAGGAGACAGGCGACCGTCGTGTAGAAGAACGCCCCCTCGCCGTATCCCATGCGCGACATGAGCAGGATCAGCAGCAGCTCACGTACGAGGAAACGGATCGACAGGCCGGCCCGGACGGCGGCGAGGCGATTGACGAGATAACTGCCGCAGTGATGCAGATACCGGTCGGCCAGATATGTGACAAGGACCGCCGCGGAGAACAGCCAGATATTGGGGAGTATCGCCGCGAGCATGACGCACGGGAATCCCAGGACCAGGAGAATTGCGGCGGCGAGCTCAGAACCACTGCCCACTCTCGCCACGCGAATGGCTTTCGAAAACACGAAGTACCGCTCCCGAGGGTTCCGACTAATACCTTGCGGGGGAATTGTGATGAAATAGCTTCACGAATTCGGACCCCTGCCGTTCACGCGAAGGTGAACGACAGGGGTCCGAATGGTGGATTGTCGAGCAGTATTACACATCGGCCTGTCGGTCCAGGACGGCGGCCAGCGCCTGCTCGAAGCCCGACGCCTCGGAGGCGCCCCGGGTCGGGTCCTGCTGGCGGACGTCGATGACGTGCCCGGTCATCTCGGAGAGCAGCACGTCGAGGGAGGTCCGGGCGACCGCCTCGGAGGAGAGCAGCGACCCCGCGGGCTCGTCACCGAAGGCCTTCGTACGCATCGGGGTGGCGGTGCGCTCCGGGTTCACGCAGTTCACACGCACTCCGTCACCGGCCCACTCGTCCGAGAGCGCCTGGGTGAGATTGACCATGGCGGCCTTGGTGGAGGAGTACAGGCTGTACTCGGCCCGGCCCCGGGTGTAGCTGCTGGAGGTGTAGAGGAGCAGCTGACCCTTGGTCTCGGCGAGGAACTTGTGCGAGGCCCGGGCGATCTGGACCGGCGCGAGGTAGTTGACGTTCAGGGCTTCCTGGATCGTCGCGTTGTCCGTCTCGGCGAGCTTGCCGATCCGCAGCACCCCGGCGGTGTTGACGACGTAGTCGACCCGGCCGGTCTCGGCGTAGGCCGTGGAGAGCGCGTCGTCGATGTGCTCCGGGTTCTCCACGTGCGTGCCGGTGGTGGACCGGCCGAGCGCGTAGACCTTGGCACCGAACGACTCGGCGAGGGCGGCGATGTCCGCGCCGATCCCGTAGGAGCCGCCGAAGACGACCATGGTCTTCCCGGTCAGCGCTTCCCGGTAGGCCGCGTCGTCGGCGGGCGACGGCACGGCCGTGGAGGCCAGCTGGAAGAGCTTGTCCGCGATGAAGACGTCGACCGGCTGGGTCACCTTCATGTTGTACTCGTCGCCCGCGACGACGTAGATCGGCACGTCGGGCAGGTACTTCAGGACCACCGAGCAGTCGTCGGTCGCCTGGAAGTTCGGGTCGCCGGCCGCGACCTCGTAGGCCCGGCGGATGGTGGAGAGCTTGAACGCCTGCGGCGTCTGGCCCCGGCGCAGGCGGGAGCGGTCGGGGACCTCGGTGATGAACTCGCCGTCGCCGCCGTGCGTACGGGTCACGATGATCGTGTCCGCGGACGGGATGGCGACGTCCACCGCCTGGTACCGCCCGAGGGCGTCCACGCAGTCCGTGATGACGCGCTGCGACAGCAGGGGGCGCACGGCGTCGTGGAAGAGGACGTTGCGGTCCTCACCCTCCGCCAGGCCCTCGCCGAGTACGGAGATGGCCCGCTCGGTGGTCTCGTTGCGCGTCGTCCCGCCCTCGATGACCTTGACCACCTTGGTCAGGCCGGCCTTCGTGACGATCTTCTCGACGTCGGCGACATAGCCGGGCGCCATCAGCACGATGATGTCGTCGATTGACTCGGACTGCTGGAAGATCGACAGGGTGTGCTCGATGACAGCCTTGCCTGCGATCTTCAGCAGCTGCTTGGGGATGGACAGTCCCACGCGCTGACCGGTACCCCCGGCGAGCACGACTGCTGTGGTACGGGCTTGGGCTATGTGCTGCACAGACACAGACGACCTACCTTGCGAGGGCTCGGGAACCCCCCGATGGTTGCACTCTCCGTTACCATCTCGCAAGGTGGACGTCGAGTGCGGGCCGCCCCCACGACACCTGCCGTTCCCGTGTGAGCAGGGCCGTTACCTGCGAAAGTGCCGCGCGAGCAGGTGACCGACACCACACGGTTGAGCGGCCGATGTCCCGCCTGAGCACGGCGGACGGCCTGTTCGTTTCACCCGACCGGGCGACACGCACCGCCCTGCCTCACCCGTTCGGGGGTCGTTCTCCTGGATTCCGCGGCGCCGCACCGCCCGCCCCGGAACGCCCGAAGGCCCCTCCCCCGGCGACCGCGCGGGGCCGGAGGCCCTGCTGCGGTGCCGGCGGAGAGGCCCGTACCGGGTTCCACGTGCCCGGTATTCCTCACGGCTCTCGGGACGGCTCCCTCTAGAAGGGGTCGAACTCGTCGTACTCCTTCTGCGCGTCGTCCCGCTCGGCGTCGCGGTCCCGGCGACGCTGCGCGGCGGGGCGCGGGGCCTCCAGGCGGTGGTCCTCGCCACGGCGGCCGAGCATCTCGGCACCGGCCATCATCGTCGGCTCCCAGTCGAAGACGACCGCGTTCTCCTCGGCACCGATGGCCACGCCGTCGCCCGCGCGGGCGCCGGCCTTCATCAGGGCGGTCTCGACGCCGAGGCGGTTCAGCCGGTCCGCGAGGTAGCCGACGGCCTCGTCGTTGTTGAAGTCGGTCTGACGCACCCAGCGCTCGGGCTTGTCGCCGCGCACCCGGTAGATGCCCTCTTCGTCGACGGTCACGGTGAACCCGGTGTCGTCGACGGCCTTCGGGCGGATGACGACCCGGGTCGCCTCCTCCACCGGCTTGGTGGCACGCGCCTCGGCGACGATCCCGGCCAGCGCGTACGAGAGGTCGTTGAGGCCCTTGTGGGCGATCGCGGAGACCTCGAAGACGCGGTAGCCGCGCGCCTCCAGCTCCGGGCGGATCATGTCGGCCAGGTCCTGGCCGTCCGGGATGTCGACCTTGTTGAGGGCGACGATGCGGGGCCGGTTCTCCAGACCGCCGTACTGGCGCAGCTCCTCCTCGATGATGTCGAGGTCGGACACCGGGTCACGGTCGGACTCCAGCGTCGCCGTGTCCAGCACGTGCACGAGCACCGAGCAGCGCTCGACGTGACGGAGGAACTCCAGGCCGAGGCCGCGGCCCTGGCTGGCGCCGGGGATGAGGCCCGGGACGTCGGCGATGGTGTAGACGGTCTCACCGGCGGTGACGACACCGAGGTTCGGGACGAGCGTCGTGAACGGGTAGTCCGCGATCTTCGGCTTGGCCGCCGAAAGCACCGAGATCAGCGAGGACTTGCCCGCGCTCGGGTAACCGACCAGCGCCACGTCGGCGACGGTCTTGAGCTCCAGGACGATGTCACGGTCCTCGCCCGGCTCGCCGAGCAGCGCGAAGCCGGGGGCCTTGCGGCGGGCCGAGGAGAGCGCGGCGTTGCCGAGGCCGCCGCGGCCACCCTGTCCGGCGACGAACGTGGTGCCCTGGCCGACGAGGTCGGCGAGGACGTTGCCGTCCCTGTCGAGGACGACGGTGCCGTCCGGCACGGGCAGGACCAGGTCCTGGCCGTCCTTGCCCGAACGGTTGTCGCCCGCGCCGGGCTGGCCGTTGGTGGCCTTGCGGTGGGGGTGGTGGTGGTAGTCCAGCAGCGTGGTCACGGCCTGCTCGACGACGAGGATCACGTCGCCGCCGCGTCCGCCGTTGCCGCCGTCGGGTCCGCCGAGGGGCTTGAACTTCTCACGGTGGACGGAGGCACAGCCGTGGCCTCCGTTACCCGCGGCGGCATGGAGCTCGACGCGGTCCACGAAGGTGGTCATGGTGGGTGCCTCCAGGTACTGCTATCTACGGATCTGTCTCTGATGTAACACGCCGAGGGCGGACCCGCTTCCCCGTCGACCGGGAAAGCTGAGATCCGCCCTCGGAAGGTGTTGCGTCGTTACCGTGCTCGCCGGAAGATCAGGCGGCGACGGGAACGATGTTGACGACCTTGCGGCCGCGGTGCGTACCGAACTCCACCGCACCGGCGGTCAGCGCGAACAGCGTGTCGTCGCCGCCACGGCCGACGCCCGTGCCCGGGTGGAAGTGGGTGCCGCGCTGGCGGACCAGGATCTCACCGGCGTTGACGGCCTGACCGCCGAAGCGCTTCACGCCGAGCCGCTGAGCATTGGAGTCGCGCCCGTTCCGAGTGGACGATGCGCCCTTCTTGTGTGCCATGTCTCAGTCCCTTACTTCGCAGCCGCGGGGATACCGGTGACCTTGATCGCCGTGTACTGCTGGCGGTGACCCTGGCGACGGCGGTAGCCGGTCTTGTTCTTGTAGCGAAGGATGTCGATCTTCGCGCCCTTGTGGTGGTCCACGACCTCGGCCTGGACCTTGATGCCGGCCAGGACCCACGGGTCGCTGGTCACGGCGTCGCCGTCGACAACGAGCAGGGTCGAGAGCTCGACCGTGTCGCCAACCTTGGCAGTGGAAATCTTGTCAACCTCAACGATGTCACCGACAGCAACCTTGTGCTGGCGGCCACCGCTGCGCACGATGGCGTACACGCGGATCTCTCTCTCGCTCGGAACGGATCCCCTGATGCCAGCCGCTCGCACGGGCCGGAGCCCGGGACGATCCGGAAGGATGAGCGGCCTCTCCTGGCGCGGAACCGCACCGGGAGGGATGTGCTCAGGGGCAGGCGCACAGACAAACACGCCGAGGGGCAAGGCTACGGGGCCACCGCCCGACGGGTCAAACCGCCCCCCGCGAGCCCATCCGCCCCGTGCGGCGTACGGGGCGTCCCACCCGGCGCGCACGTCGTCCCGTGCGGCGTACGGGGCGTCCCACCCGGCGCGCACGTCGCCCCGTGCGGCGTACGGGGTCTCCCGCCCGGCGCACGTACTCCCGGAGAGCTCCACGGGTCCGCGAGCGGTCCGGACGGGCCGCTCGCGGACTCCTGACGTAGGGAGGCCGGGTACGCCGCCCCCCTGCCCGAGTACGCGCCGGTGGGCCGCTCCCCCGCATCGGGGAAACGGCCCACCGGTGGTGGCGCGTGCGGGATCAGCCCGCGGTCACTCCTCGGACGAACCGCCCGAGGGCGACTGCTCGGCGGTGACGGCCTTCTTGGTCGCCCGCTTCGCCGGCGCCTTCTTGGCCGTCGTCGTCTTCTTCGCGGTCGTCGTCTTCTTCACGGCAGCCGCCTTCTTGGCCGGGGCCGCCGCCTTCTTGGCCGGAGCCGCCTTCTTGGCCGGAGCCTTCTTGGCGGTCTTGCGCGCCGCCGTCTTCTTGGCGGGCGCGGCCTCTTCGGCGTCACCGGCATCGGCGACGGGCGCCTCGGCGATCTCGTCGGCCGCGGCGGGCGTACCCGTCACGACGACGATCTCCGCCTCACCGGCACCGGACGGCGAGCCCGCCGGAGCGGTCGCCTTCCGGGTCGCCCGGCGGCGGGCCCGAGGCGGAGCCGCTGCCTCGGGGGCCTCCACCGGCGCCTCGGCGACCGGCGCGGGCGCCTCGACGACCGGGTCCTCGACGGCCACCGGATCGGCGGTGGGCTCGACGGGGGTCACCGGCTCCGCCGGGGCGGCCTGCTGCGGCGAGCCCGCCGGAGACGTCGCCTTACGGGTCGCCCTGCGGCGCGTACGGCCCTGGGGCGCGGCCTCGGGGGCCGCCTGCTCCAGGACGGACTCCGGCTCCACGACGGGCTCCGCGACCGGCGCGGGCTCCGCGACCGGCTCCACGGCCTCGGCCGGCTCCTCCTCGACGACCGGCTTCTCCTCGACGACCGGCCTCTCGACGACCGGCGCCGGGGCGGCGGCCCGGGGAGCGCCGGCCGGGGCCGACACCTTGCGGGTCGCCCTGCGGCGCCCACGGCCGCGCGATGCCGCCGCCTCCGCCTCGGCGGGGCTGCTGTACAGCTCCTCGTCCGGGACGAACTCGGGCTCCGGCAGCGCCACCGGCTCGGCCACCTCGGCGGCGACCTCCGCCAGGGACTCCTGTTCCTGCTCGTGCTCGTGCTCGTGACCGTGGTCCTGGTCCGCGCCGCCGCGGCGCTTCTTGGACCGCTTGCCGCCGCCCCCGCCGCCGGACGTCGTCGGCTGCTCCATGTGCACGATCACGCCGCGCCCGTTGCAGTGGACGCAGGTCTCGGAGAACGACTCCAGCAGGCCCTGGCCGACCCGCTTACGGGTCATCTGGACGAGCCCCAGCGAGGTCACCTCGGCGACCTGGTGCTTCGTACGGTCGCGTCCCAGGCACTCCAGCAGGCGCCGGAGCACCAGGTCGCGGTTGGACTCCAGCACCATGTCGATGAAGTCGACGACCACGATGCCACCGAGGTCGCGCAGCCGCAGCTGACGCACGATCTCCTCGGCCGCCTCCAGGTTGTTCTTGGTGACGGTCTCTTCGAGGTTGCCGCCCTGACCGGTGAACTTGCCGGTGTTGACGTCGACGACGACCATCGCCTCGGTCTTGTCGATCACCAGCGAGCCGCCGCTGGGCAGGTAGACCTTGCGGTCCAGCGCCTTCATCAGCTGCTCGTCGATGCGGTACGTCGCGAAGATGTCGACCTCGGAGGTCCACCGCGACAGCCGGTCCGTCAGGTCGGGGGCGACCTGCGAGACGTATCCGTGGATCGTCTCCCAGGCGTCGCCGCCGCTCACGATGACCTTCGAGAAGTCCTCGTTGAAGATGTCGCGGACGACCCGGACGGTCATGTCCGGCTCGCCGTAGAGCAGCGTCGGCGCGTTGGAGCTGCCGGTGGCACGCGACTTCTGCTGGATCTCCTCCCACTGGCCCTGGAGACGCTCGACGTCACGGCGGAGCTCGTCCTCGCTCGCGCCCTCGGCCGCGGTGCGCACGATGACGCCCGCGTCCTCGGGCACGATCTTCTTGAGGATGGTCTTCAGCCGGGCGCGCTCGGTGTCGGGGAGCTTGCGGCTGATCCCGGTCATCGAGCCTTCGGGCACGTAGACGAGGTAGCGGCCGGGCAGGGAGACCTGGCTGGTCAGACGGGCACCCTTGTGGCCGATCGGGTCCTTCGTCACCTGCACGAGCACCGACTGGCCGGACTTGAGGGCGGTCTCGATGCGGCGCGGCCCGTGGGCCATGCCGAGCGCCTCGAAGTTGACCTCACCGGCGTACAGCACGGCGTTGCGGCCCTTGCCGATGTCGACGAACGCCGCCTCCATCGACGGCAGCACGTTCTGGACCTTGCCCAGGTAGACGTTGCCGACGTAGCTGGTGGCCTGCTCCTTGTTGACGTAGTGCTCGACGAGCACGTTGTCCTCGAGGACGCCGATCTGGGTGCGCTCGCCGCTCTGACGGACGACCATGACCCGCTCGACGGCCTCGCGGCGGGCCAGGAACTCGGCCTCGGTGATGATCGGGACGCGGCGGCGGCCCTGCTCGCGGCCCTCGCGGCGGCGCTGCTTCTTCGCCTCCATACGGGTCGAGCCCTTGATGGACTGGACCTCGTCGAAGCCGGTGCCGGGCTCGCGGTCGGCCGTCTCGCGGCTGCGGCGCTCCCGCGGCTCGCGGACCTTGACGACCGTGCGCTCCGGGTCGTCGGAGCCGGAGCCGTGGGATCCGTTGTCGGTGCCGTTGTCGACCGCGTCCCCGCTGCGGCGGCGACGGCGGCGGCGACGACGGCTGCTGCTGGAGCCGCCGGCGGCGGAGTCGTGGCGCTCGTCGTCCTCGTCGTGGTCGCCGTCGTTGTCGTCGGCGTGCGCCACGGCGGGCTGCTGCTCGTCGGCACGGTCGGCGGCGGAGTCGGACGGGGCGGAGTGCTCCGTCTCGTCACCCTCGTCGCCGTCGCCCGCGTCACCGCGACGGCGACGCCGGCCACCGCGACGGCGGCGGCGCGACGGGCGGTCGCCGTACTCGCTGTCGTCGGCGGCCTCGTGCTCCGTCTCGGACTCGGTCACGTCCTCGGTCTCGGGCTCCGCCTCCGGCTCCGGCTCGACGGGCGCGACGGTCTGCTCGGCCTCGGGGGCCTCCCCGCGGCGGCGGCGACGGCGACGCGGGGTCTGCCCGGCGGGCTCGGCGGGCGCGGGCGCCTCGACGGCCTGCTGTGTGTCCTCGGTCTCCTCCTCGTCCTCCGGCTCCACGTACGGCGGAGCGGCGGCGGCAGCGGCGGCCGCCGTCTCCGGGGTCTGGAACATCGGCTCGGAGAAGACCGGCGCCTGGAAGACGGCCACGGCCGGGCGCGTGGCGCGGCGGCCGCGGCGAACGGGCTCCTCGGTCGCCGTGAACGCCGGGCGGGTGGCGGGAGTGGCCGGGCGGGTGGCGGGAGTGGCCGGCTGGCCCGCGGGGGCGGTGGCGCGGCGGCGCTGACGGCCGCGCGGCGCGGACTCCTCCACCTCCTCGGGCTCGGCGGCGAGCTCCTCGACGACGGCCTCGGGAAGGGCTTCGCCGACCGGCTCGGCCGGTTCGGCAGCGGGTGCGGGTGCGGCGGCCTGCGGCGCACCGGCGGGCGAGGTCGCCTTGCGCGAGGCGCGACGACGGCCGCGCGGCGCCTCGGCCACGGTCTCCTCGGGTACGGCCTGCTCCACGACGGCCTCGGCCACCGGAGCGGCCTCGACCACGATCTCCTCGGCGACGGCGGTGGCATCGGCGGCCTGCGGCGCACCGGCCGGAGCGGTCGCCTTGCGGACGGCCCGACGACGGGCCCGCGGCGCCGGAGCCTCCACCGACTCCTCCACGGCCTTCTCCTCGACCGGCTCCACGACGGCCTCGGCCACCGGAGCCTCCTCGACAGCGCCCTTCGGCGCACCCGCCGGGGACGTCGCCTTACGGACGGCCCGACGACGACCGCGCGGCGCCTCGGCCACGGCCTCCTCGGGTACGGCCTGCTCCACGACGGCCTCGGCCACCGGAGCGGCCTCGACCACGATCTCCTCGGCGACGGCGGTGGCATCGGCGGCCTGCGGCGCACCGGCCGGAGCGGTCGCCTTGCGGACGGCCCGACGACGGGCCCGCGGCGCCGGAGCCTCCACCGACTCCTCCACGGCCTTCTCCTCGACCGGCTCCACGACGGCCTCGGCCACCGGAGCCTCCTCGACAGCGCCCTTCGGCGCACCCGCCGGGGACGTCGCCTTACGGACGGCCCGACGACGACCGCGCGGCGCCTCGGCCACGGCCTCCTCGGGTACGGCCTGCTCCACGACGGCCTCGGCCACCGGAGCGGCCTCCACGGCCGGCGTCTCGTCCTTGGTCTTCGCGGCTCCGCCGGCCGGCGGGCCGGCGGGGCGGGAAGCGGCGCGGCGCCTGCGGCGCGGCGGCAGCTTGTCCCCGGGGGTGTTCTCTTCGTTGTTCCCGGTCGTGCCGGGTTCGGTCGGCTCAAGCATGCGGGCGGTTCTCCCGTCGCGCTCCCGGGCGCCGCGCTGGTCCGGTCCGGCGGGATGGTCGCGTGGCACGCGACCCCGCTGTCCGGGGCGCGGGCGCCGCACGGGAGCTGATGTCTGGCTCGCCGGTTCCGTACGCGGTGTGCGTACGGCCTGGCGAAAGTCTTCTGGTCAGTGCGCGGCCCGACCCCGGTGCCTTCCCGGGGGCCGCGCTACAACGACCGCCTTACGCGGAACCCGAACCTTCAGGCGCCGTCGCGACACTCCCGGGGGCCGCCGTGGGGACGGCCGGGGGTGCGTCGCGGTCGGGCGCGAGCGGGTCGGTCACCGTGCCGGACTCCTCGTCGAAGAGCCCCTGCGCCAGCCTGGTCACCGCTACGGGGACCGGCGGCGCCAGGTCGGCCACAGCTCGGAGACCGGACAGGACGTCGTCGGGTCGTACGGCGGGTGTCATGTGCCGCACTACCAGGCGCAGTATCGCACAGGCGGTGTCCACGGACCCATCGGCCCGTGGATCGAGGGCCTGCAGACCGACCACGGCCTCGCGGGCGTCGAAGGTACGCATACCGTTCTTCGCCCGGCGCTGGACCTCGACCGTTTCGGCGGCGAGGAAGGCGGCCACGGCCTGTTCGGCGTCCTGGACGGTGACGCCGTCCAGACGCATCTCCCAGACGGAGGCGGTCAGCCGGTCGGCGAGCCCGGAGGTCCGGGCTTCCACGGCGTCGGTGATGTCGAGGCCGTCCGGCAGGGATTCGTTGAGCAGGTCCTGCAGGACCTTCGGGTCGCGGTGCTCGGTGAGCGCGATCTCCAGGAACTCGGCCTCACTGCCGGTGCCGGTCGGGGCCGCGTTGGCGTACGAGACCTTGGGGTGCGGGGTGAAGCCCGCCGAGTAGGCCATGGGGACCTCGGAGCGGCGCAGGGCCCGCTCGAAGGCACGCTGGAAGTCGCGGTGGCTGGTGAACCGGAGGCGGCCGCGCTTGGTGTAGCGCAGTCGGATGCGCTGCACCGCCGGTGCGGGCGGCGGGCCTTCGGGCTGTCGCTTGCCCAGTGGTTCTTCTCCTCGGTGCGGGGCGGGCGCGGTGGCGCGCCGCCCACGAAGTACAGGTCGTCACGGGGAACCCGCTCCGGCTCACCCCCTCCGGCCTGTGGTTCCGCCGGGCGGGGAGATCTCGGGTGCGGGCGCCACGCCGTGCACGGGTGTCGCATGGTGCTCCTCACCCAGAGTACGCGCAGTAACCCTCCTGAGTCCGCCGACCTCCGGGTTCGCCGGTCGGCCGGTGAACGCGTGCCCTACGTCGCGGCGGGCCTGGCGGACGGCGTCGCGTGCCGTGCGCAGCGTGACGCGCAGGGCATGTCCGGTCGCCGCGGCGACGACACGGGCGGACTTCCGCACCCAGTCGCGCACGGCGTGCCCGACCGGGGTGCAGAGGGTCCGCCGGCAGGTACGTCCACGCCCGGACGACCGGGAGAACGACCGGGTGGCGCCACGCCCAGACGACCGGGAGAACCACCAAGCAGCGCCACACCCGGGCGGCGCCTCGGCCCAGCAGCCGCAGCACCACCCGGTCCAAGGCCCGTGACATGAGTACGAGCAGGTCCCGGACGACGCGCACCGGGAGCACGACGATCACCGCGACGATCCGGACCGGGAACGGGACGATGTCGACCACGCAGCCGTCGCCGGACCCGTACCCCGCCGGCACCCGGTGCCGGCCGTTCCCGGGCCGCTGCCCCGGCACCCCGGGGGCCGGTATGCCGCGTGGGCGCCTGTTCGCTCTCCATGGGGCCCATCATGCGGAAGGCCCGCCCCTGGAAACCGCCGAGATCCCCGGGACGGGCCTTTGTCACACGCTCGGTACGCCGACCGGCGCGCCGGTCACTTCACCACGGTGAGCGGCAGCAGCTTCTTGCCGGTGGGGCCGATCTGGATGTCCAGGTCGAGCTGCGGGCAGACGCCGCAGTCGAAGCAGGGGGTCCAGCGGCAGTCCTCCACCTCGGTCTCGTCGAGCGAGTCCTGCCAGTCCTCCCAGAGCCAGTCCTTGTCCAGGCCGGAGTCGAGGTGGTCCCAGGGCAGGACCTCCTCGTAGGTGCGCTCGCGGGTGGTGTACCAGTCGACGTCCAGGCCGAAGCCGGGGAGCGTCTTGTCGGCGCAGGCCATCCAGCGGTCGTAGCTGAAGTGCTCGCGCCAGCCGTCGAACCGCCCGCCGTCCTCGTACACCGCGCGGATGACCGAGCCGACGCGGCGGTCACCGCGCGAGAGCAGGCCTTCGACGATGCCGGGCTTGCCGTCGTGGTAGCGGAAGCCGATGGACCGGCCGTACTTCTTGTCGCCGCGGATCTTGTCGCGGAGCTTGGCGAGCCGCGCGTCGGTCTCCTCGGCGCTCAGCTGCGGCGCCCACTGGAACGGCGTGTGCGGCTTGGGGACGAAGCCGCCGATGGAGACGGTGCAGCGGATGTCGTTCTGGCCGGACACCTCGCGGCCCTTGGCGATGACGTTGACGGCCATGTCGCCGATCTGGAGGACGTCCTCGTCGGTCTCGGTGGGCAGGCCGCACATGAAGTACAGCTTCACCTGGCGCCAGCCGTTGCCGTACGCGGTGGCGACCGTGCGGATCAGGTCCTCCTCCGAGACCATTTTGTTGATGACCTTGCGCATGCGCTCGGAGCCGCCCTCGGGGGCGAAGGTGAGACCGGACCGGCGGCCGTTGCGGGTCAGTTCGTTGGCGAGGTCCACGTTGAACGCGTCGACGCGGGTGGACGGCAGCGAGAGGCCGATCTTGTCCTCGGTGTACCGGTCGGCGAGGCCCTTGGCGATCTCGCCGATCTCGCTGTGGTCGGCGGAGGAGAGCGAGAGCAGGCCGACCTCCTCGAAGCCGGTGGCCTTCAGGCCGCGGTCGACCATCTCGCCGATGCCGGTGATGCTTCGCTCCCGCACGGGGCGCGTGATCATGCCGGCCTGGCAGAAACGGCAGCCGCGGGTGCAGCCGCGGAAGATCTCGACGGACATCCGCTCGTGGACGGTCTCGGCGAGCGGGACCAGCGGCTGCTTCGGGTAGGGCCACTCGTCGAGGTCCATGACCGTGTGCTTGGACACACGCCACGGCACGCCCGACTTGTTGGGCACGACACGGGCGATGCGGCCGTCCGGGAGGTACTCGACGTCGTAGAAGCGCGGGACGTAGACGCCGCCGGTACGGGCGAGGCGGAACAGCACCTCGTCCCGGCCGCCGGGCCGTCCCTCGGCCTTCCAGGCGCGGATGATCTCGGTGATCTCCAGGACCGCCTGCTCACCGTCGCCGATGACCGCGCAGTCGATGAAGTCGGCGATGGGCTCGGGGTTGAACGCGGCGTGGCCGCCCGCGAGCACGATCGGGTCGTCCGTCGTGCGGTCCTTGGACTCCAGCGGGATGCCCGCGAGGTCCAGGGCGGTGAGCATGTTGGTGTAACCGAGCTCGGTGGAGAAGCTCAGCCCGAAGACGTCGAACGCGCCGACGGGCCGGTGGCTGTCCACGGTGAACTGGGGCACCTTGTGCTCGCGCATCAGCTCTTCGAGGTCCGGCCAGACGCTGTACGTGCGCTCGGCGAGGACCCCTTCGCGCTCGTTGAGCACCTCGTAGAGGATCATGACGCCCTGATTGGGCAGACCGACCTCGTACGCGTCGGGGTACATGAGCGCCCAGCGGACGTCGCATTCGTCCCACGGCTTGACGGTGGAGTTCAGCTCACCGCCGACGTACTGGATGGGCTTCTGCACATGCGGGAGCAGAGCTTCGAGCTGTGGGAAGACCGACTCGGCAGACATCTCGCGAACCTTCGTGAGCTGGCAGGGGTGACCATCCAGCGTACCCCGCCGCTCAGCTCTTCAGCGCCGCCCGCAGCCGCGCCCCGGACGCGCGGGCCCAGACCCGCGGCAGTTCGTCCTCCAGCCGGGCCGCCGCTGCTTCCTCGCGGCCGTACAGAAGCCCCCAGGTGAAAGCGGACTCGCCGGCTCCGTGGGCGTGCACGGCCATGGAGCGCAGGGTGTCGCGGGCGACCACGCCGTCCTGGTGGTCACCGAGCAGGCTCTGCACGGCCTTGACCCGTTTGCCGAGCCGCTTGGCGGGCTTGCCGAGGGCGGGGCGCGCGGCCTCGGCCGCGTACCGGGTGCGCTTGGCCGCCTTGCGGGCCTCGTGCATCGCGAGGTCGCGGTCGTGGCCCGGCGGCAGGTCCAGGGCATGGTGGACCCGGGCGGCGAGCCGGTGGTGGTCCTTCAGCACCGCACGGGCGAGCGTCGCGGCGTCCTCGCCGGCCGCGGGCAGCAGGGGCGGGCCGGCGAGCAGCGCGTCGAGGCTGTCGAGCAGCGCGAGGTACCGCTCGCTGTCGAGCGCCGCGAGGATCCGGCGGCGGGCGTCGGCGCGTTCCGCCGCCCCCCACCGCTCCAGCCTGCCCCGCACCGGCCCCAGCAGGAGGGTGGGTTCCACCCCGTCGACGCGGCCCGACAGCCGCGCCTCCAGGACCTCGTGGTCCCGGCCGGTACCCAGTTCGGAGGCGAGCCACTTCAGCTCGGCGCCCAGCTGGTCGGTGACGGCCCGGTCGAGGACCTTCCGGTACGTCTTGAAGGCGCTGCGCAGCCGTCGGGTGGCGACCCGCATCCGGTGCACCGCGTCGGGCAGGTCGCGGCGGACCGCCGGGTCGAGGGTGACGATCGCCTCGGCCTGACGGCGTACGTGGGCGAGGACCTGCTCGCCCGCGGTGCCTGGCTCCCCGCCCGCCCGTGTCCCGGACCCGGTCTGCTTCCCCGGTGCCGTCCCGGCGAGCGCCCGGCCCACCTTGGAGGCGAAGGCCGAGGCATGTACGCCCGCACCGGCGAACCGCTCCTCCACCGCGTCCAGGAAGGCGGGGTCGCCGTCGTCGGCCAGCTCGACCTCGATCTCGGTCCACCCGGCGGTGGCTCCGGCGCCGTCCACGGTGAGCCGCTCGGCGAGGACCGTGTCGACGCTCAGCTCGGCGAGCAGCCGGCCCCCGGCGTCGGCGAGGTGGTGGACCTCGCGCGAGGAGAGCAGCCGGACGACCGGGACCACGGGCCGGCCGCGGACCCGGGAGCGGATCAGTCCGGCGAGCGCGTCGGGCAGGGTGTCGGAGAGCGGCGCGCGGATCTCGTCGCGTACGCCGGGGACGACGGGGAACTTCACGTGCCAGCCCTCGTCGTCGCCGCCGGTCCTGCGGCGCAGGGTGACGGAGCCCGCCGCCAGCCGGAAGTCCTCGGTGTCGTAGTAGACGGCGTCGAGTTCCACGACCCCACGGGGCACGGACGCGGCCGTTCCGGCCACCCCGGTGAGGTCGGGCAGCCGGATGCCGGCAACCGCTTCGTACTTCCGTTCGATCTCGCGCGTGACGTCGGCCATGTTCCGAATCTAAGGGTTGTCCCGTACGAACGGGCCCCGACAGCACTCCGGCCCGGTGGCAGCTGCCACCGGGCCGGGAGAACGGGTGCCGCGCAGATGCTCAGGCGGTCATCGGCCGCTGCACCCGGATCGACTGGAGCAGCCCGATCGCCACCCAGACGGCGAACATCGACGACCCTCCGTACGAGACGAAGGGCAGCGGCAGACCGGCGACCGGCATGATGCCGAGGGTCATCCCGATGTTCTCGAACGCCTGGAAGGCGAACCAGGCGATGATCCCGGCGGCCACGATCGTGCCGTACAGCTCGGTGGTCTCCCGGGCGATGCGGCAGGCGCGCCAGAGGACGACGCCGAGCAGGACGATGATCAGCCCGGCGCCCACGAAGCCCAGCTCCTCGCCGGCGACGGTGAAGACGAAGTCGGTCTGCTGCTCGGGGACGAACTGGCCGGTGGTCTGGGTGCCGTGGAAGAGCCCGGTTCCGGTGAGGCCGCCGGAACCGATGGCGATGCGTGCCTGGTTGGTGTTGTAGCCGACGCCCGCCGGGTCCAGGGCGGGGTTGGCGAAGGCGGCGAACCGGGCGATCTGGTAGTCGTCCAGCAGTCCCAGCTGCCAGACCGAGACGGCGCCGAGGGCGCCCGCGCCGAGGAGTCCGAAGACCCAGCGGTTGGAGGCGCCGGAGGCGAGCAGGACGCCGAGGACGATGAAGGCCATCACCATGACCGACCCCAGGTCGGGCATGAGCATGACGATGCCCATCGGGATCGCGGCGACCCCGAGCGCCTTGGCGACGGTCCGGTGGTCGGGGTGGAGCTGGTCACCGGCGTCGACGCGGGAGGCGAGCAGCATCGCCATGCCGAGGATGATGGTGATCTTGGTGAACTCGGAGGGCTGGAGCGAGAATCCGCCGCCGATGATGATCCACGCGTGCGCGCCGTTGACCGTGGCGCCGAGCGGGCTGAGGACCGCCAGCACCAGGACGACGGAGAACGCGTAGAGGATCGGTACGGCTCCGCGCAAGGTGCGGTGGCCGAGCCAGATCGTGCCGATCATCAGGCCGAAGCCGATGCCGGTGTTGAGGGCGTGGCGGAAGAGGAAGTAGTACGGGTCGCCGTGGGTGAGGCTGTCGCGCCCCCGGGTCGCGGAGTAGACGAGCATCGACCCGATGAAGGAGAGCGCGAGCGCCGAGCCGAGCAGCGGCCAGTCGAGCCGCCGAACGACGGAGTCGCGTGCGGTGAGCCAGGCCCAGGACGACCGCTCGGGGCCGTACCCGGAGACGGAGAAGCCACCGGCCATCAGTCCCGCCTCCCGAGTGTCGCGGCGAGCGCCTGCTGCCCTTCGCCGAGGGGCTTGTTGGCGTCGGGGTCGTACGGCCTGACCTTCGGAGCGTTGATCGTGCCGTCGGGCTGGATCTTCGGCAGGGTCTTCTGCGGCGTGGGCAGCAGCGCCTTCTTGAGGTCCTGCTTGCCTTCGGCGTCGAGGCCGTAGAGGGAGTTGTAGATGTTGCGCACGGCGGGGCCGGAGGCACCGGAGCCGGTACCGCCCTGGGAGATCGTCATGACGATCGAGTAGTCCTTGGTGTACGTGGCGAACCACGAGGTCGTCTGCTTGCCGTAGACCTCGGCCGTACCCGTCTTGGCGTGCATCGGGATCTTGTCCTGGGGCCAGCCGCCGAACCGCCAGGCGGCGCTGCCCCGGGTCGCGACACCCGCGAGGGCTTCGTCTATGTCGTCGCGCGTGGTCCCGGTGAAGGGCAGCTTGCCGTGCGAGACGGGCTTGATCTCCTGGACCGTCTTCCCGTCGCCGCTGACGATGGCCTTGCCGACGGTGGGGTCGTAGAGGGTGCCGCCGTTGGAGATCGCGGCGTAGATGGTGGCCATCTGGATCGGGGTGACGAGGGTGTCGCCCTGGCCGATCGAGTAGTTGACGGAGTCACCGGCGCGCATCTTGTCGCCCTCGCGGCAGTTCTCGTACTCGATCTGCTGGGCGTACGTGCCGTCCTTCTTGCCGTCCTTGCACCAGAAGGCCTTGTTGGCCTGGAAGAAGTTCTCCTTCCACTGGCGGTCGGGGACGCGGCCGCTGACCTCGTTGGGGAGGTCGATGCCGGTCTCCTTGCCGAGGCCGAACTGGTGCGCGGTCTTGTAGAACCAGTCGCCGGGGTTCTTCTTCGGCGAGGTACCGCCGTCCTTCAGCCACTCCTTGTGCGCGATGCCGTAGTAGACGGTGTCGCAGGAGACCTCCAGGGCGCGGCCGATGGTGATGGAGCCGTACCCCTGGGATTCGAAGTTCTTGAAGGTCTGGCCGCCGATGGAGTACGAGCTGGGGCACGGGTAGTTGCCGTCGAACGGGTACCCGGCGTTGACCGCCGCCGTGGAGGAGACGACCTTGAAGATGGAGCCGGGGGCCGCCTGGCCCTGGATCGCGCGGTTCAGCAGCGGGTAGTTGGACTTCTTGGTGGTGAGCTTCGTGTAGTCCTTGGCGGAGATACCGCCGACCCAGGCGTTGGGGTCGTAGTCCGGCAGCGAGGCCATCGCCACGACCCGGCCGGTCTTCGCCTCCATCACGACGACGGCCCCGGAGTCGGCCTTGTAGTTCTCGTTGGTGTTCTTGTCGAACTCCTTGCGGGCCGTCTTCATCGCCTTGTCGAGCTCGTACTCGGCGACGGACTGCACGCGTGCGTCTATCGACGTGACGACGGACGATCCGGGCTCGGCCGGGTCGTTCGCGGCCTGCCCGATGACCCGGCCGAGGTTGTCGACCTCGTAGCGGGTGACGCCGGCCTTGCCGCGCAGCTCCTTGTCGTACGTGCGCTCCAGGCCGGAGCGGCCGACCTGGTCGGAGCGGAGGTACGGCGACTCGGTGTCCTGGGCCTTGGTGATCTCCTCGTCGGTGACCGGGGAGAGGTAGCCGAGGACCTGCGCGGTGTTGGCGCCGCCGGGGGCCGCGTACCGGCGTACGGCGGTGGGTTCGGCCGTGATGCCGGGGAAGTCCTCGGCGCGCTCGCGGATCTGGAGGGCCTGCTGGGTGGTGGCCTCGTCGGTGACCGGGATCGGCTGGTAGGGCGAGCCGTTCCAGCAGGGCTGGGGGGTCTTCGCGTCGCAGAGCCTGACCTTGTCCTTCACGTCCGTCGGCTTCATGTCGAGGACGTCGGCGAGGCGGGTGAGAACGGCGTCGCCGTCGTCCTCCATCTTCAGCAGCTCGGTGCGGCTGGCGGAGACGACGAGGCGGGTCTCGTTGTCGGCGAGCGGTACGCCGCGCGCGTCGAGGATGTCGCCCCGGACGGCGGGCTGCACGACCTGCTGGACGTGGTTGTTCTTGGCCTCGTCGGTGTACTCCTGGCCGTTGCGGATCTGGAGGTACCAGAGCCGGCCGCCGAGCGTCAGCAGGAGGGAGAAGACGAGGATCTGGATGACGACGAGGCGGATCTGGACGCGCTGGGTCCGGCCGGTCTCGGGGATGTTGCTCACGGTGCGCCCCCGTACAGGGTGCTCGGGTGCTGGTCCGGCCTCACAGTCGCTTGACTCCCTTGATCCTTCCCGCGCGCGCGGCGCGATTGCGGGCGGCCCTGACGCGGAGTCCGCCGCGCTGGTTGCCGATCGTCAGGCCGGTGCCCGAGGAGAGCCAGCCGGCGGAGACGTCGCCGCCGGCCGACTCGGAGACCGGGTCGTTCTCGGTACGTCTGGCGATGCCCATGATCAGCGGTACGACGAACGGCGCGAGCAGCAGGTCGTAGACGGCGGCCGTGGCCACCAGGCTGGTGAGGCCGACGTGCCGGGCCGCGGTGTCGCCGACGAGCGCGCCCACCAGCGCGTACAGCAGGGTGGTGCCGACGGCAGCCACGACGACGAACGCCATGGGGCCGAAAGCCGACTTGAGCTGCCCGTTCTCCGGCCGGAACAGCCCCGCGAGGTAGCCGATGACGCAGAGCACCAGGGCGTAGCGCCCGGCGGCGTGGTCGGCGGGCGGGGCCAGGTCGGCGAGGATGCCCGCGCCGAACCCGATCAGGGCGCCGCTGACGTGCCCGTACACGAAGGCGAGTCCGAGGACGGTGAGCAGCAGCAGGTCGGGGACGGCTCCGGGGAGCTGGAGCCGTGCGAGCACGGATACCTGGACCACGAGGGCGACCACGACGAGGGCGACGGAGAGCAGCGTCCGGTTCAAGCGCATGGGGTTCAGCCCTACTCCTGGTCGTCTGCCTGGCCGTCGGGGTCGGCGGCGGCATCGGTGTCTGCGTCGGTGTTCGCGTCGGGGAGCGCGGCGACGTCGGTGGCTCCGGCCGCCGCCTCGCCCGAGGCGGTCGCGCCGGGCGTCTGGTGGATGTTGCCGACGACCTTGCCGCTGCCGTCGACGAGGTCGCCGTTGGGCTGGACGGTCACGGTGACGGTCGGGGTGGGCTTCGGCTTGGCCGGCTTGGCGGCCTTCTTCGGCAGGACCGCGTCGCGCGGGTCCGTGCGGGGGGCCTGCACGACGATGCCGACGATGTCGAGCTTGGTGAAGCCGACGAACGGCTTGACGTAGACGGTCCGGGTGAGATCGCCGTTGGACGGGTCGACGCGGACGACCTCACCGACCGGGACGCCGGGCACGAACGGCTTGCCCTTGCTGGACCCGAAGGTGACGAGCCGGTCGCCCTTGGCCACCTTGGCCTTGCCGTTGAGGAACTGCACCGAGAGCGGGCTGGCGCCCTGGCCGGTGGCGAAGCCGAGTTCGTCGGTCTTCTCCATCCGGGTGCCGACGGTGAAGTCCGGGTCGTTGGCGAGGAGTACGGTCGCGGTGTTCGGGCCGACGGTGGTGACCCGGCCGACGAGTCCTTCACCGTTGAGCACGGTCATGTCGCGGGCGATGCCGTCCTTGGAGCCGGCGTCGATGGTGATCGTCCAGGAGAAGCCCTGGGCCGCTCCTATGGCGATGACCTGGGCGCCCTTGATGCCGTACTGGCCGGCGTTCGCGTTCTTGAGGATCGCGTCGAGCTGGCGGACCCGGCTGTTGGTGCGGGCGTCGCTGCCGAGCTCCGTCTTGAGCTCGGCGTTCTCCTTCTCCAGGGCAGCGATCTTGTCGTGCCGGTCCCCGGAGTCCCGGACGGCGCCGATGGCGTTGCCCACCGGGTCCACCGCCGCCGCCACGCCGTTCTCGACGGGCCCGAAGGCCGTCGCGGCGGCCTGCCGGGCGCCGTCCACCGGCGAGTCCTCGCCGCCGCGGATGTCCACCGTGATCAGTGCGAACGCGATGACGATCAGCAGCACCAGGAGCAGCCGGCTCTCTCGTGTGTCCCTCACGTGCGGCGGCCGTGCCTTCCTCGTAGGAATGTTCGTGCCTGTATATCAACGATCTGCCGTACGGGGCGGCAGCGCCCGCACGGCAGACCGAAGGTGTGTCAGGGGCCTGTCGGCCGCACCGCTCAGCGGCGGGGCTGCGCGTCCAGGACCTGCTGGAGCGCCTCGAACTCCTCGACGCACTTGCCCGATCCGAGCGCCACCGAGTCCAGCGGGTCCTCGGCGATGTGGATCGGCATGCCCGTCTCGCGGCGCAGCCGCTCGTCCAGCCCGCGCAGCAGCGCGCCGCCGCCGGTGAGGACGATGCCGCGGTCCATCACGTCGCCGGAGAGCTCGGGCGGGCACTTGTCGAGCGTCGTCTTCACGGCGTCGACGATCGCGTTGACCGGCTCCTCGATGGCCTTGCGCACCTCGGCGGCCGAGATGACGACCGTCTTGGGCAGTCCGGAGACGAGGTCCCGGCCGCGGATCTCGGTGTGCTCGTCCTTGTCCATGTCGTACGCGGAACCGATCGTGATCTTGATCTGTTCGGCGGTGCGCTCACCGAGGAGGAGGGAGTACTCCTTCTTGATGTGCTGGATGATCGCGTTGTCCAGTTCGTCCCCGGCGACCCGGATCGACTGGGCAGTGACGATTCCGCCGAGGGAGATCACCGCGACCTCGGTGGTGCCGCCGCCGATGTCGACGACCATGTTGCCGGTGGCCTCGTGGACGGGGAGGCCGGAACCGATGGCCGCCGCCATGGGCTCCTCGATGATGTGCACCTGGCGGGCACCGGCCTGCGTCGACGCCTCGATGACGGCGCGGCGCTCGACCCCGGTGATACCGGAGGGCACGCAGACGACGACGCGCGGGCGGGCCAGGTAGCGGCGCTTGTGGATCTTGAGAATGAAGTAGCGGAGCATCCGCTCGGTGATCTCGAAGTCGGCGATGACGCCGTCCTTCAGCGGCCGCACGGCAACGATGTTGCCCGGCGTACGGCCGATCATTTTCTTGGCCTCGGAGCCGACCGCGAGAATGCCGCCGGTGTTGGTGTTGATGGCCACGACGGACGGCTCGTTGAGGACGATGCCGCGCCCCCTGACGTACACCAGCGTGTTGGCAGTCCCGAGGTCGATAGCCATGTCACGACCGATGAACGACATTGAGTTCCCCTTGTTCCCCATGAGGATGCGGCGGTGCCTTCCCGAGAAAGCATGATGGCTGGTTCTGCTCGGCGAATCCGGCGCGCTGCGGGTGTGGAAGCTTCCATCGTAGTGCCGGGTGCACGCACGCGGCGCGAGGGTCATTCGCCTTACCGGGTGGAACGACTACCCGTCCCACCCATGGTGACGTTACGTCGGTGGGATGCGTTCCCGCGAACGGTGTACGTATACCGAAGGGCGACCGAATTACTTCGGTCGCCCAGGGTCACCAGCGCTGTTTGGCCGATCGACCGTCAGGACAGACCCGGAAAGAACAGCTTCAGTTCCCGCTGCGCGGACTCCTCGGAGTCCGAGGCGTGGATGAGGTTCTCCCGGGTGATCGTCCCGAAGTCGCCGCGGACGGAACCGGGCGCGGCGGCGATCGGGTCGGTCGGGCCGGCCAGGGCGCGGACACCTTCGATGACCCGCTCGCCCTCGGCGACCAGGGCCACGACGGGGCCGGAGGCCATGAACTCCACGAGCGGCTCGTAGAACGGGCGGCCCTTGTGCTCGCCGTAGTGGGCTTCCAGCGTGTCCCCGTCGAGCGTACGCATCTCCAGGGCGGTGATCCGCCAGCCCGCCTTGCGCTCGATGCGGCCGACGATCTCACCGATCAGCCCACGCCGGACCGCGTCCGGCTTGAGGAGAACGAGGGTGCGCTGGGTCATGTCGTGCGGCTCCTTGAGGGTGGCGGGGTGCGGGAGAGCGAGATTACAGGGGCAGGCCCGGACCCCGACGAGCGGGGGTTACGCTGCGTCAAGCTCGGGGCTGAGTGAAGGGTCAGTTGGCGGCCGGGGCCGCGTCGGCCTCCAGGGCCGCCCAGCGGGCCTTCGCCTCGTCGATCTTCCGGCCGTAGTGCACCGACGCCCACCACAGGGCGGCGAAGGCGACACCGAGGATGTACATCACCGGGACGAAGAAGCCGCTCACCACGAGCGCGATCTGGAGCGCCCAGCCCAGTGCGACACCACCGGGGCGGGTGAGCATGCCGCAGAGCAGCACGGAGAGCAGCATGCCGATGCCGCACACGGTCCAGACGGTCGCCGCGGTCAGGTCGTTGGACTTCATCGCGACGAGCCCGGCGAAGCCGATCACGAAGAACTCGCCGATCAGTGTCGACGCGCAGAGGGTACGCACAGGGGGTCAGCCCCTTCCCAGGAGCAGCCGGGCCTCGCCGACCGTGATCACGGAACCGGTCACCAGCACGCCGGCGCCCGCGTATTCGTCCTCTTCCTCGGCGAGGGTGATCGCCGCCTCCAGCGCGTCGTCGAGGCGGGGCTCCACCTGGACGCGGTCGTCGCCGAAGACCTCGACCGCGACGGCGGCCAGGGCGTCGGCGTCCATCGCCCGGGCGCTGGAGTTCTGGGTGACGACGATCTCGGCGAAGATCGGCTCGAAGGCTTCGAGGAGCCCGCGCACGTCCTTGTCGTCGCTGGCGCCGACGACCCCGATGAGCCGGGAGAAGCTGAAGGCCTCGGAGATGCCCTCGGCGGTGGCCGCGGCGCCGGCCGGGTTGTGGGCGGCGTCCAGGACGACGGTCGGGCTGGAGCGGACGACCTCCAGACGGCCCGGCGAGCGGACCGAGGCGAAGGCGGTGCGGATCGCGTCGATGTCGAGCGAGCGGGTCTGCTCGCCGCCGATGCCGAAGAACGCCTCCACCGCGGCGAGCGCCACCGCCGCGTTGTGCGCCTGGTGGGCGCCGTACAGCGGGAGAAAGATGTCGGTGTACTCGGCGGCCGGGCCGCCGAGTCCGCGCAGGGTCAGCAGCTGGCCGCCGACCGCGATCTCCCGGGAGACGACGCCGAACTCCATGCCCTCGCGGGCCACCGTCGCGTCGGCCTCGACGGCCTTCTTGAGCATCACCTGCGCGGCGTCCACCGGCTGCTGGGCCAGCACGACCGTCGCGCCCTGCTTGATGATCCCGGACTTCTCCCCGGCGATCTCGGCGGGCGTGTTGCCGAGCCGGTCGGTGTGGTCGAGCGAGATCGGGGTGACGACCGCGACGCCTGCGTCGATCACGTTGGTGGCGTCCCAGGTGCCGCCCATGCCGACCTCGACCACGGCGACGTCGACCGGCGCGTCGGCGAAGGCCGCGTACGCCATGCCCGTCAGCACCTCGAAGAAGGAGAGGCGGTACGGCTGCTGGGCGTCGACCATCTCGACGTACGGCTTGACGTCCTGGTACGTCTCCACGAACCGCTCGGGGGCGATCGGGGAACCGTCCAGGCTGATCCGCTCGGTGATCGACTGGACGTGCGGCGAGGTGTAGCGGCCGGTGCGCAGGTCGAAGGCGTTGAACAGGGCCTCGATCATGCGGGCCGTGCTGGTCTTGCCGTTCGTCCCGGTGATGTGGACCGAGGGGTACGCGCGCTGGGGCTCGCCGAGCACGTCCATCAGGGCGGCGATCCGGGTGACGGAGGGTTCGAGTTTGGTCTCACCCCAGCGCCCGGCCAGCTCCTGCTCCACGGCGCGCAGCGCCTCGGCGGTCTCGGGGTCCTCGGGCGTGGCCGGGGGCGCGTCGGACACGGGCGGCCCGGACCGGGTGCGCAGGGTGCGGCTCCCGGCCTCGATCACCGCCAGGTCGGGGTCGCGCTGGGTTGCTTCGTCCACGATCTCCGAGAAGGTGTCGTCGGACTCTGACGCGTCGTGCCGGTCTGAAGGGCGGGGCTCACTCACGGGGCCCAGTCTACGGATCGCCGCGGACATCGCGCGCAGCGCCCGTACCGGGGGCCGGACCGCTGGTGTACGGCGAAGCCCCGCACCCGGGTCGTACGGGGTGCGGGACCTCGTCCGGGCCGTCAGCCCTGCGGCAGGTCGGCCAGCTGGGCGGTGATCCGCTCGATGTCGGCGTTCGCCTTGGCGAGCCGGGCGTGGATCTTCCCGACCACCTCGTCCGGTGCCTTGGCGAGGAAGGCCTCGTTGCCGAGCTTGGCGTTGGCCTGGGCCTTCTCCTTCTCGGCGGCGCCCAGGTCCTTCGTGAGGCGCTTGCGCTCGGCCTCGACGTCGATGGTCCCGGAGAGGTCGAGGGCGACCTGCGCACCGGCCACCGGCAGGGTGGCGGTGGCGTGGAAGCCCTCCTCCGCCGGCTGGAGGCGGAGCAGCTGGCGGATGGCCGCCTCGTGCGGGGCCAGCGCCGTACCGTCGAGGGTCAGCCGGGCCGGGACCTTCTGGCCGGCCTTGAGGCCCTGGTCGCCCTTGAAGCGGCGGACTTCGGTGACGACCTGCTGGACCAGCTCGATCTCGGCCTCGGCGGCCTCGTCGCGGAAGCCGGAGTCCTTCGGCCAGTCGGCGACGACGACGGACTCGCCACCGGTGAGGGTGGTCCAGAGCGTCTCGGTGACGAACGGCACGATCGGGTGGAGCAGCCGCAGCGTGACGTCGAGGACCTCGCCGAGGACCCGGCCGGAGACCTTGGCCTGCTCGCCGCCCGCGAAGAACGTGGTCTTGCTCAGCTCGACGTACCAGTCGAAGACCTCGTCCCACGCGAAGTGGTAGAGGGCGTCGGAGACCTTGGCGAACTCGAAGTCCTCGTAGAACCGGTCGACTTCGGCGACGGTCTTGTTGAGGCGGGACAGGACCCAGCGGTCGGTGGCGGTCATCGCGGCGGCGTCCGGCAGCGGGCCGTCGACCGTCGCGCCGTTCATCAGGGCGAAGCGGGTGGCGTTCCAGATCTTGTTGGCGAAGTTGCGGGACGCCTTGACCCAGTCCTCGCCGATCGGCACGTCGGCGCCGGGGTTGGCACCGTTGGCCAGGGTGAAGCGGACGGCGTCGGAGCCGTAGGCGTCCATCCAGGTCAGCGGGTCGACGGCGTTCGGGTTCGACTTCGACATCTTCTTGCCGAACTCGTCGCGGACCAGGCCGGTGAGGGCGACGGTCTTGAACGGGATCTCGCCGTCCATGGCGTAGAGGCCGAACATCATCATCCGGACGACCCAGAAGAAGATGATGTCGTGGCCGGTGAGCAGGACGTCGGTCGGATAGAACTTCTCGAGGTCCGGGGTCCGCTCCGGCCAGCCGAGCGTGGAGAACGGCCACAGACCGGAGGAGAACCAGGTGTCGAGGACGTCCTCGTCCTGCGTCCAGCCCTCGCCGGTGGGCGCCTCGTCGTCGGGGCCGAGGCAGACGACCTGGCCCTCGGGGCCGTACCAGACGGGGATGCGGTGGCCCCACCAGAGCTGGCGCGAGATGCACCAGTCGTTGAGGTTGTCGACCCAGTCGAAGTACCGCTTCTCCATCTCCTTGGGGTGCAGCGTGACCCGGTCGTCGCGGACCGCGTCGCCGGCGGCCCCGGCGAGCGTCTCGACCTTGACCCACCACTGGAGGGAGAGCCGCGGCTCGATGGTCGTCTTGCACCGGGAGCAGTGGCCGACGGAGTGGACGTACGGGCGCTTCTCGGCGACGACGCGGCCCTGCTCGCGCAGGGCGGCGACGATGGCGGAGCGCGCCTCGAAGCGGTCGAGGCCCTGGAAGGGGCCGGGCACGGTGATGACACCGCGCTCGTCCATGACCGTGAGCGACTCCAGGCCGTGGCGCTGGCCGATGGCGAAGTCGTTCGGGTCGTGCGCCGGGGTCACCTTGACCGCGCCGGTGCCGAACCCGGGGTCGACGTGGGTGTCCGCGACGACCGGGATGGTGCGGTCGGTGAGCGGGAGTTTGACGCGCTTGCCGATGAGGTGGGCGTAGCGCTCGTCGTCGGGGTGGACGGCGACGGCGGTGTCGCCGAGCATCGTCTCGACCCGGGTGGTGGCCACGACGAGGGTCTCGTCGCCCTCGCCGTACTTCAGGGAGACGAGCTCGCCGTCGTCGTCCTGGTAGTCGACCTCGATGTCCGAGATGGCCGTCAGACAGCGCGGGCACCAGTTGATGATGCGTTCGGCGCGGTAGATCAGCTCGTCGTCGTAGAGCCGCTTGAAGATCGTCTGGACGGCACGGGAGAGGCCCTCGTCCATGGTGAACCGCTCGCGCGACCAGTCGAGACCGGCGCCCAGGCGGCGGAGCTGGCCGAGGATGCGGCCGCCGTACTCTTCCTTCCACTGCCAGACGCGCTCGGTGAACGCCTCGCGGCCGATGTCGTGGCGCGACTTGCCCTCTTCGCCGAGCTGCTGCTCGACCTTGTTCTGGGTGGCGATGCCGGCGTGGTCCATGCCGGGCAGCCAGAGGGTCTCGAAGCCCTGCATCCGCTTGCGCCGGGTCAGCGCGTCCATCAGCGTGACCTGGAAGGCGTGGCCGAGGTGGAGGGCGCCGGTGACGTTCGGCGGCGGGATGACGATGGTGTACGGGGGCTTCTCGCTCGTGGCGTCCGCCGTGAAGTAACCGCGCTCCACCCAGCGCTCGTACAGCTTCCCCTCTACCTCGGCCGGCGCGTACTGGGTCGGCAGTTCGGGGTTGCTGGCGGTCGCGTGCGTTGAGTTCTCGGTCACGGGGACAGTTTAGGGCTGTCACCGTCGTGCCCCGAAACGGGTTTGTTCCGTAACGGTGTGCCTGCGGGTGTCCTGCTCCGGAGCCGCGTCCGCCAGGATGTTCGGAACGCATAAGCATTCTGGAGGGGACAGCGTCATGAGCAACGACCAGCCGGGGCCGTACGGCCATCAGCCCGGACCGTGCGGGCAGCAGCCGAACCCGTACGGACAACAGCAGCCGCCGCAGGGCGCACAGCCCGGCTACGGCTACCCCCAGCAGGCTCCCCAGGGTGTCCCGCCGCAGCAGCCCCCGGCTCCGCCCGCGCAGGGCTACGGCTACCCGCAGGGCCAGCAAGCCGGTCCGTACGGCCAGCAGCCCGGTCCGTACGGCCAGCAGCCCGGACCGTACGGCCAGCAGCCCGGACCGTACGGCCAGCAGCCCGGACCGTACGGCCAGCAGCCGGGCCCGTACGGCCAGCAGCCGCCCGCTCCCCCGTACGGCGGGCCTGGCGTCCCCGGGCAGCCGGGGGTGCCCCCGTTCGAACAGCCCAAGAAGAAGCGGACCGGCCTGATCGTGACGGCCGTCGTCGTGGTGCTGGCCGTCGTCGCGGGCGGCGCCTACCTGCTGACCTCGGGGTCCAACAGCGACGTCGCGGACTCCACCAAGGGGTACAAGATCACGCCGCCGGCCTCGGTGGACGACTACGAACAGGACACCACGGACGCCAAGCCGGGCGCCCCGATGACCGGCAAGGACAAGAGCGACGCCGAGGCCATCGGCATCAAGAACCCCAGCCAGGTCAGCACCACGTACGTGAGCGGCGACCTGGAGAAGAACCCGCTCACCACGAAGATGCTCCTCCTGGAGGGCAGCTGGGGCGAGATCGCCGATCCCGCGAAGGTCATCGACGCGTCGTTCGCGAGCGCCGCGAAGAAGGCGGAGCTCGGCAGCTCGAACGGGGGGTCGCTGGTCGGCAGTCCCGAGGAGGTCAAGCCGGCCGGTTTCAAGGGCGCCCTGATGAAGTGCCAGAACGCCAAGATGATCAACGACAAGGCCGACGGCACCGCCGCGAACGGCCCCAAGGAAATGACCATGCCGGTCTGCGTCTGGGCCGACTACAGCACGGTGGGCATCGTCATCGGCTTCGACGTCGGCGGCGCCATGACCAACAAGCCGATGAGCCAGGACGAGGCGGCGGCCCTCGCGGCGAAGCTCTACAACACCGGCCGCACCAAGATCTGATCGCATCGGAGAGTTCCGGGCCGCACGGAGAGACCCGGTCCGCACGACGCCCGAGGGGCCCGCTCGCACATGCTGTGCGGACGGGCCCCTCGGGCGTTGCTGCGGGCGGGAGTTACGCGGACTTCTCGTGCCGGCCGCCGTCGTTCTTGCCGATCGCGCGGGGCTCGCGCGGGACCAGCGTGGGGTTCACGTTGTTGCGGACCACGTCCGGGGTGATGACCACACGGGCCACGTCCTTGCGGGACGGGACCTCGTACATCACGGACTGGAGGACTTCCTCCATGATGGCGCGCAGGCCGCGGGCTCCGGTCTGCCGCAGGATCGCCTGGTCGGCGATGGCCTCCAGCGCCTCGCGCTCGAAGTCGAGCTCCACGCCGTCGAGTTCGAACAGCCGCTGGTACTGCTTCACCAGGGCGTTGCGCGGCTCGATGAGGATCTGGAGCAGCGCCTCGCGGTCCAGGTTGTGGACCGAGGTGAGGACGGGGAGGCGGCCGATGAACTCGGGGATCATGCCGAACTTGACCAGGTCCTCCGGCATGACCTCCTGGAACTGGTCGCTCGCCTGGATCTCCAGCTTGGACCGGATCGTCGCACCGAAGCCGATGCCCTTGGCGCCGGACCGGGACTCGATGATCTTCTCCAGCCCGGAGAAGGCGCCGCCCACGATGAACAGGACGTTCGTCGTGTCGATCTGGATGAACTCCTGGTGCGGGTGCTTGCGGCCGCCCTGCGGCGGCACCGAGGCGGTGGTGCCTTCCAGGATCTTCAGCAGCGCCTGCTGCACGCCCTCGCCCGAGACGTCTCGCGTGATCGACGGGTTCTCGCTCTTGCGGGCGACCTTGTCGATCTCGTCGATGTAGATGATCCCGGTCTCGGCCTTCTTGACGTCGTAGTCGGCCGCCTGGATCAGCTTGAGCAGGATGTTCTCGACGTCCTCGCCGACATAGCCGGCCTCCGTCAACGCCGTCGCGTCGGCGATGGCGAACGGGACGTTGAGCATGCGGGCCAGCGTCTGCGCCAGCAGCGTCTTGCCGGAGCCCGTGGGGCCCAGCAGGAGGATGTTCGACTTGGCCAGCTCGATCGCGTCGTCGCGACCCGAGCCACCGCCGTTCTCCCCGGCCTGGACCCGCTTGTAGTGGTTGTACACCGCGACGGAGAGGGCCTTCTTCGCGGGCTCCTGCCCGACGACGTACCCCTCCAGGAACTCGTAGATCTCGCGCGGCTTGGGAAGTTCTTCCCAGCGCACTTCCGAGGTCTCGGCGAGCTCCTCCTCGATGATCTCGTTGCAGAGATCGATGCACTCGTCGCAGATGTACACACCGGGTCCCGCGATGAGCTTCTTCACCTGCTTCTGGCTCTTTCCGCAGAACGAGCACTTGAGCAGGTCGCCGCCATCACCGATGCGTGCCACGAGGTGCTTCCCCTTCGCCTGGGAGACGCCTGGTTCAGCGACTCCTGGTGCCTCTCTTCGACGGTACCTTGCCTGGCCCCCCGTTCGGGCCCCCCTTGGCACGGTTCACACGGCCGGAGACCGGTCGGATGTGCGTGCCAAGGGGAAAAGACCGACGTCAGACCGCGGCTCCGGCCGAGGTCTTGCGGGTGGAGACGATCTGGTCCACCAGACCGTACGCCAGAGCTTCCTCGGCGGTAAGGATCTTGTCGCGCTCGATGTCCTCGCTGATCTTCTCCAGCGGCGTCGTCGAGTGCTTGGCCAGCATCTGTTCGAGCTGGGTGCGCATGCGCAGGATCTCGTTGGCGGCGATCTCCAGGTCGGAGAGCTGCTCACGGCCGGTCTGCGAGGACGGCTGGTGGATGAGCACCCGCGCGTGCGGCAGCGCCATGCGCTTGCCGGGGGTGCCGGCGGCCAGCAGGACGGCGGCGGCGGAGGCGGCCTGGCCCATGCAGACCGTCTGGATGTCCGGCTTCACGAACTGCATCGTGTCGTAGATCGCGGTGAGCGCGGTGAACGAGCCGCCGGGGCTGTTGATGTAGATCGAGATGTCGCGGTCCGGGTCCATCGACTCCAGGCACATCAGCTGCGCCATGACGTCGTTGGCCGAGGCGTCGTCGATCTGCACGCCGAGGAAGATGATGCGCTCCTCGAAGAGCTTCGCGTACGGGTCGTACTCGCGCACGCCCTGCGAGGTGCGCTCCACGAAGCGCGGCACGATGTAGCGGTTGTCCACCTGCGGGCCGGTGTAGAGGCCGCTCGCGGAGGCGCCGGGGAAGTTGTTCATGTGGGTGTTCACCATCCTGGTGGCGTTCTGTGGGCTGGTTTCTCGGCGCACGTTCTTGGCGTACGAGAGGTGTGTGCGGAAGCGGGGCCGTCCGGCGTGAGCCGGATCAGGCGCCGGTGCCGCCGCCGCCCGGGATGCCCGACGCGAACGTGATGATCTCGTCGATGAGGCCGTACTCCTTGGCCTCCTCCGCGGTGTACCAGCGGTCGCGGTCGCCGTCGCGGATGATCGTCTCCACGGTCTGGCCGGAGTGGCGGGCGGTGATCTCCGCCATCCGCGTCTTGGTGCGGAGCAGGTACTCGGCCTGGATCTTGATGTCCGAGGCGGTACCGCCGATGCCGGCCGAACCCTGGTGCATGAGGATGTCGGTGTTGGGGAGCGCGAAGCGCTTGCCCGCGGCGCCGCCGGTGAGCAGGAACTGGCCCATCGAGGCCGCCATGCCCATGCCGATGGTGACGACGTCGTTCGGGATGTACTGCATGGTGTCGTAGACGGCCATGCCGGCCGTCACGGAGCCACCGGGGCTGTTGATGTAGAGGTAGATGTCCTTGTCCGGGTCGGCGGCAAGGAGCAGCAGCTGTGCGGTGATCTTGTTGGCGATGTCATCGTCGACCTGCTGACCGAGGAAGATGATGCGCTCGCCGAGCAGTCGGCTGTAGACCTGGTCGCCGAGGCCACCACCGAGGGACGGCTCTCCGGCGGCGTAGGGCATCAGATTCGTCACGTATCCACCTGCTCGTCTCTGACGGCTCCGGCCGTCTCAGCGTCTTCGTACCGGGTGGGCCGGGACTCCCCGACCCTTCCTCTTCATGGACCCTAACGCGCAGGTTGAACAAGACCATCCCGCTTCCACAACTGTTCGCTGGGAGCGCAAGGTACGCAGTGCGCACAAGGGTTCTGAGGGTTCGTCGCGGACGCGCCGGAGCGGCCCGCGGACCCTCGTGCGGGAGCCTACGGGCCCCCGGCGGGGGCCGGACGGCCGGGGGGTCCGTGAGGGCGCTCCGGGGGAGCTGCCGGCCCGTCGTCGTCCCGGCCGCGGTACGACGACGGGCCCCGGACAGCGTGCGGCGTCCGGGGCCCGTCGTGCGGATCAGGGGGAGGCTCAGGCCTCCGGCTTCTCCTCGGCGGCAGCCTCGTCGGAGTCGGCGGTGGCGGCCTCGGCCGTCTCCTCCTCGTCGTCTTCCAGGTCGACGATCTCACCGTTGGTGTCGGTGACCTTCGCGGCCTCGACGACCAGCGCGAGCGCCTTGCCGCGGGCGACCTCGCCGACGAGCATCGGCACCTGGCCACCCTCGACGACGGCCTGGGCGAACTGGTCGGGGCTCATGCCGGAGGAAGCAGCGCGCCGCATGAGGTGCTCGGTGAGCTCCTCCTGGTTGACGTTCAGCTTCTCCTTGTTGACGATCTCGTCCAGCAGGAACTGGGTCTTGATGCCCTTGACGGCCTGCTCCGAGGTCTCGGCCTCGAACTCCTCGACGGTCTTGCCCTGGATCTCCAGGAACTTCGCCAGGTCGAGGCCCATCTGGCCGAGCTGGTGGTGCTCCAGGTTGTGCTTGCGGGTGTTGATCTCGTCCGCGAGCAGCTTCTCCGGGATCGGGACCTCGGCGAGCTTCAGCAGCTCCTCGAGGACGCGCTCCTGGGCCTGGGTGGCCTGGTCGTACTGCTTGGTGTTCTCCAGACGCTTGCGGCTGTCGGCGCGCAGCTCCTCCAGCGTGTCGAACTCGCTCGCCATCTGGGCGAACTCGTCGTCCAGCTCGGGCAGTTCGCGGGCGGCGACGGCGGTGACCTTGACGGTGACCTCCGCTTCCTTGCCCTCGGCCGAGCCGCCCTTCAGCTCGGAGGTGAAGGTGGTCTCGCCACCGGCCTCCAGGCCCTTGACGGCCTCGTCGATGCCGTCGAGGAGCTCGCCGGAACCGATGGTGTACGAGACACCGTCGGCCACGCCGTCCTCCAGGACCTCGCCCTCGACCTTGGCCTGCAGGTCGATCGTCACGACGTCGCCCTCGGCGGCGGCGCGCTCGACCGGGTTGGTGGAGGCGAAGCGCTCACGGAGCTGCTCCACGGCCTTCTCGATGTCCTCGTCGGAGACCTCGAGGGCGTCCACGGTGACCTCGATACCGGAGTAGTCCGGGATCTCGATCTCGGGGCGCACGTCCACCTCGGCGGTGAAGGAGAGCAGCTCGCCGTCCTTCAGCTCGGTGATGTCGACGTCGGGCTGGCCGAGAACGTTCAGCTCACCCTCGTTGACCGCCTCGGTGTAGAACTTCGGGAGGGCGTCGTTGACGGCCTCCTCCAGAACCGCACCGCGGCCGAACCGCTGGTCGATGACGCGGGCCGGGATCTTGCCCTTGCGGAAGCCCTTCACCGTGACCTGCTGGTTGATCTTCTTGTACGCCGCGTCGAGGCTGTCCTTGAGCTCCTCGAAGGGCACCTCGATGCTGAGCCGAACCCGGGTCGGGTTCAGGGTCTCCACGGCGCTCTTCACGGTTCGGTCTCCTTGGTGGCTGACTTCGGGGGGTCCCGCCCGCCGCCTGTCGGCGGCTTCGCGGATCGGCCCGGCTCATCAGACACACGGGCACGCAATTTGCATAGTAACGGCAAGGGGGAGGACTCCCCCAATGCGATCTTCCTGGTGGTCGGGGTGGCCGGATTCGAACCGACGACCTTCCGCTCCCAAAGCGGACGCGCTACCAAGCTGCGCCACACCCCGTCGGTGCGACACAGAGGGTACATGCAGAAAGGGCGCCCATCCGCCGCTTTCCGGCGGCCCAGCGGCGGACGGCCCGTCCCGGCCTCCGTCAGGAGGCGGGGCGCGCGGCACGGTCCGGCCGGCTCCGTCCCGGTGCGCCCCCGGATACGGGTGTGCGGGCACGGGCTCCGACCCGCTACGATGCTCTTCGTACCCGGGGCCGTTCACGGCGCCGGTGCGGCTATGCGGGCGTAGCTCAATGGTAGAGCCCTAGTCTTCCAAACTAGCTACGCGGGTTCGATTCCCGTCGCCCGCTCCATGACGAAGGCCCGATGCCGCGTCCCGTGATTCCACGGACGTCGCACCGGGCCTTCGGCGTACCCGGGGGGGGCGGCTCGCGGACGCGGCCACCCCGAGCGCGCTCGCGCCGCGCCGCCGGCCGTGGGGACGGCGGTCGGCGGCGCGGCGGTCTTCGAGCGCGGGGCGAGCGGTGGAGCGCTCGCGGCTCAGAAGCTGATCTGGTTGATCGTGTCGGCTATGGAGTTCATGAACCTGTTGATGGCGGGCGCCATGCCCGTCGACGCCAGGAAGAACCCGAAGAGGATCGCGACGATCGCAGGCCCGGCCTTGATGGATCCGCCGCGGATCAGCACCACCAGGATGATCGCCAACATCAGCACCACAGACAGTGAAATGGCCACGACTGCTCACACCCTCGGTCGGTCCGCCTTGCCGGCCCGGGGGCGTGCTCCGTCGCACGCCCTCCGTTCACTCCATCGTGCCATCAACTCCCGCGGCGGCGCCGCCGGGTGACGGAGTGACCTGGCTGATTCTCGCCATTCACGCCACCCGCGCACGCGGCGGCGTCCGGGTGCCCCGAGGGGCGGCGTCCGCGCCCCCGGCCGCGCGGGAGCGGCGCACGGCGGCCCCGGCCCGCCACGCCCGGCCGGGGAAACAGGCTCTCGCGCCGCCGGCAAGAATTCACTTTCTCCCCACGGGCCACGCGCATGTCACCGAGCCGGCGGACGGCGCGGCGACGGCGGGGAGGGAGCCGGGAAGAGTGCCGTAATTCACGCCCCTCCATCCCGGTGCGTTTTGTCCTGTTTAGTCGGTCATTTGACCGGCATAGCGGACATAACTCAGCTGTTTCGGCATCGAATTGGCGGGCAGACGCGAGGCTTCCGACGCGCTTCACGAAAAGCGAAAGACAGGCTTAGGTTTTTCGAATGCTTCCTGCTCCGAGCCGCACACAGAGGACCGCGCTCCCGCCGGCGACCCTGGACCCGGAGCCCGGCAGGAGATCCGCGGCGACCGCGACCGAAGCTCCCCCGGCGACGACGCCCGGAGTTCCCCCGGCGTCCTCGCCGTCCTCCCGCGGGGCCGGTCCGGCGGCCAAGAAGCGCGATCCCTACTTCGACAACGCGAAGTATCTGGCCATCGTGCTCGTCGCCGTGGCGCACTCCTGGGAACCGGTGATGGGCGGCAGCCGGGCGGCCCATGCGCTGTACATGGTCATCTATACGTTCCACATGCCCGCGTTCATCCTCGTGTCCGGCTACTTCTCCCGGTCGTTCGACGCGAGCCCGGCCCGGATGAAGCGGCTCGTCACCGGGGTCGCGGTCCCCTATGTGGTCTTCGAGACGGCCTACTCGCTGTTCAGGCGGTACGCGGGCGGAGAGCCGCACGCTCCCATCACCCTGCTGGACCCGCTCTTCCTCACCTGGTTCCTGGCCGCCCTGCTGATCTGGCGGCTGACCACCCCGCTCTGGCGGACGCTCCGCCACCCGCTCCCGGTCGCCCTCGCCATGGCCGCGCTCGCCTCGGTCTGCCCCGGCATCGGGGACGATCTGGACCTCCAGCGCGTCCTGCAGTTCCTGCCGTTCTTCGTCCTGGGCGTCATGGCCCGCCCCGAGCACTTCGTGTGGGTGCGCCGGCGCCGGGTGCGGCTGCTCTCGCTGCCGCTGTTCGCCGGGGCGCTGGTGTTCGCGTACGCAGTGGCCCCGCACATGCGGCTCGGCTGGTTCTACCGCAGCGACAGCGCCCAGGAACTGGGCGCGCCCTGGTGGTCCGGGGTGATGATGACCCTGCTGATGTTCGGCTGCGCCCTGCTGCTCACCGTCGGCTTCCTGTCCTGGGTGCCTTCCCGGACGACCTGGTTCACGGCGCTGGGCGCCGGGACCATCTGCGGTTACCTCCTGCACGGCTTCCTGATCAGGGGTGCCGAGTACGCGGGGCTGATCGACGAGAATGCGTGGCTCTCCGGCCCCGCGGGGCTGGTCGTCGTCTCCGTCCTCGCGGCTGCGGCCGTCACGCTGCTGTGCACCCCGCCGGTGCGCAGGGTGATGCGGTTCGCGACCGAGCCGGACATGGGCTGGGCCTTCCGCCGGAGCCCCGCCACCCGCTGATCCGGTCGGGCCGTCCCCCCGAAGGGTGAAGACCGGTGCCACCGCCCCTCCGGGCGGGCGGCGCCGGTCTTCGTCGTTCGCGGGCGGCGGGAGCTGTGGACCGCCCGGGCCCCGGTGCTGCCGGCCGGGTCCACGTTCGGGCCAGGGTTGGCCGAATTCATTCGGTCCGGAGGCGATTGATCGACATGGAGACCCGCACGTCGCCGCACCTGGGCCCATGTCCCGGTCGGCCGCCCCCGTACCCCCGGGCCCTCCCCTCCCGGGGCGGTACGGCAGCCAGGCCCGGCCCTCACCTCCGCATCCCCGTCCGGACGGCTTCCGGCCCGGTCGGAGGCCCGTCCGCTCGTGGGCGCCGCTCGCGCCGAGGCGCGAGCGGCGACGCCGGCACAGGAGATTATTTTGACTTCTTCTTTACCTTCTGTCTCGACTTGTCGACCTGTTGGAAGGATCGGGCTCATCGGGCATGCCGACACGCTCATGGCCGTGGGAGGCGCCATTCCGGCCGCCGCCCTGCTCGCCCTGGTACTGCTGCTCTTCCGCGGCGGGCGAGCCTCAGCCCCGGCGTGAGAGCAGCAGCAGGGCGCGGTCGTCGTTGACGTCCTTCGCGCACGCCTCGATCAGATGCCAGGCCGCGCCCTCGAAGCCGGTCGTGACGTACCGGTCGGCCTCGCCGGTCAGCCGGTCGATGCCGTCGGCGATGTCCCGGTCCGACGCCTCGACCAAGCCGTCGGTGAAGAGCATCAGCACGTCGCCCGAGGCCAGGGAGCCCTTGACCGCGTCGAAATCCGCTCCGTCGTAGACACCGAGCAGCGGGCCCTCGGCGGCCTTCTCCTCCCACTGTCCGGTCGCGGCGTTGAGCTGGAGGGCGGGCGGGTGGCCCGCCGAGAGGATCTCGTAGTCGCCGGACTCCAGGTCCAGCACCAGATGGATCGAGGTGGCGAACCCCTCGTCCCAGTCCTGGCGGAGCAGGTAGCCGTTGGCGGCGGGCAGGAACCCGTGCGGGGGCAGCGAGCCGAGGAGGCCGCCGAAGGCGCCGGAGAGCAGCAGGGCGCGGGAGCCGGCGTCCATGCCCTTGCCCGAGACGTCGGTGAGGACGACCTCCAGCGTGCTTCCGCCGTGGGTACGCGCCGCGACGACGAAGTCGCCCGAGAAGGACTGGCCGCCGGCGGGGCGCAGCGACATCTCGCAGTGCCAGCCCTTCGGCAGCCGGGGCAGCGCGCTCTGGACCCGGATGCGTTCGCGCAGGTCGAAGAGCATGGTGCCGCCGCGCCGCCAGGGCACTCCGACCCGGGCCCGGAACTGGGCGAGCACCAGCCCGAAGAAGCCGCAGGCGCCGACCACGAGCACGTTGCCGGGGGTGACGGTGACGTCCGCCGGGGAGGTGCCGAGGGTGAAGGACTCGACGATCAACGCGCCCGCCGCCACCGCGTACAGGGTGAGCAGGCTGGAGGGGCGGAGCAGCAGGCCGCCGGCGACGATCGGCAGGACCAGGGCGGTGGGCGAGAACCATTCCGGGTTCCACACCGTGGCCACCGTGAGGGCCGGGATCGTCAGCAGCAGGCCCGCGAAGGCTATCCAGTCGGACCCGTCACCGCGGAAGTAGTCGACCCCGGACCGGCGCAGCGCGATGCGGGCCCGGTGGGCCGTTCGCCGCCACCGGGCCACGTGCGCGTTCAGTCCGTCACGAGAGGCCATTGTCGGGACCTTATCGACCGAACGGCTCCCCGTGCAGGGGGACCCCGGTCGGCGGCGGTACGAGATGGCGTCGCCCCGCCGGTGGAGAGGCTGGTAGGCATGGCGTACGCCCCCGGAACCGGGCGGGCCGGAGCCTCCGGGACGGGCGCCCGGTGCGGCCTTCCGGGAACATGCTTTCGGTGGGGTGGAAGCGCGCGCACCGGGGTACGCGGCGCCCCCGGCGTACGCCCGGCACCGGGCTGGTTCGGCGCGTCAGCGCTGCTGGCAGGTGGGGCACCAGAAGAGGTTGCGGGCCGCCAGTTCGGCGGTGCGGACGTCGGTGCCGCAGATGTGGCAGGGGCGCCGGTCGCGCCGGTAGACGTAGACCTCGCCACCGTGGTCGTCGACGCGGGGCGGGCGGCCCATCGCCTCGGGCAGGTGCTCGGGACGGACGGTGTCGATCCGGTTGTTCCGTACGCCCTCGCGCATCAGCAGGACGAGGTCGGCCCAGATCGTGTCCCACTCGGCGCGGGTGAGGTCCTTGCCGGGGCGGTACGGGTCGATGCCGTGGCGGAAGAGGACCTCGGCGCGGTAGACGTTGCCGACGCCGGAGACCACCTTCTGGTCCATCAACAGGGCGGCGACGGTGATCCGGCTGCGGGAGATCCGCTGCCAGGCGCGGGTGCCGTCCTCGTCGGTGCGCAGCGGGTCCGGGCCGAGGCGCTCGTGTATCGCCAGCTTCTCGGGCTCGGTCACCAGGGCGCAGGTGGTGGGGCCGCGCAGATCGGCGTACTGGTCCTCGCCCAGCAGCCGGAGACGGACCGTGCCGGAGGGCGGCGGGGCCGGGGCCGTACCGAAGCCGAGCTTCCCGAAGAGGCCGAGGTGGATGTGGACCCAGCCGGTGGCGCCGAAGCCGAGGAAGAGGTGCTTGCCGTGGGCGTCGACGTCGTCGAGCACCTGGCCGTCGAGGAGCGCGGCGCCGGCGGCGAACTTGCCCTGCGGGCTGCTGACGCGCACGGGCCGCCCGGCGAACCGCTCGCGGTGGTCGGCGGCGAGGCGGTGGATGGTGTGTCCCTCGGGCACGGGCGGCTTCTCCTGACGGGCGGAAACGGGCACGGAAAACGGACGCGCAGGACGGGCGGCGCGGAAAACGGACGCGCAGGACGGGCGGCGCGCGGAAGGCGGACGCGCAGGACGGGCGGCGCGCGGGAGGCGGCGGAAACGGACGTGCCGCCAGGGCTTGGCGGCCTGGCGGCACGGTGGGTGGTCGGGCGGGTGCGGCCCGGGGAGTCAGCCCTGCTGCGGGTGGTGGGCGGGGATCGGCGGGAGCGCGCCGGTGTCCTCGTACGCCGCGAGCATCTCGATGCGCCGGGTGTGGCGCTCCTCGTTCGAGTACGGCGTGTTCAGGAAGATCTCGACGAACTTGGTGGACTCCTCCTGGGAGTGCATCCGGCCGCCGATGGCCACCACGTTGGCGTCGTTGTGCTCGCGACCGAGGGCGGCGGTCTGCTCGCTCCAGGCCAGCGCCGCACGGACGCCCTTGACCTTGTTGGCGGCGATCTGCTCGCCGTTGCCGGAGCCGCCGATCACGATGCCGAGGCTGTCCGGGTCCGCGGCCGTCTTCTCGGCGGCGCGGAGGCAGAACGGCGGGTAGTCGTCCTGGGCGTCATAGATGTGGGGTCCACAGTCCACGGCCTCGTGGCCGTGGGCCGTCAGCCACTCGACGAGGTGGTTCTTGAGTTCGTAGCCGGCATGGTCCGATCCGAGGTACACGCGCATGCCGGAAAGTGTGGCACGGACGCGGCAGGGTAGCCGTCAGCGGGGTCGGAGCCCTTCGCGGGGTGGCGGCCGGATCGTCACCGGAACCGCCGCGGAGGCAGGGGCGGTTCCTCGCGGTCCGCCCGGACCACGTGAGGAGTCATCCATGACCTCGGGGACGACGGTGACGGAGCCGGGCGGCGAGCCGGAAGGCGGAGCCGCCGGGACCAGAGATGCGGGCGGACCGGGCGGCAGCGGTGGCGCGGGCGGACCGGGCGGCGAGCTGAAGGCCGGGCTCAAGAACCGGCACCTCTCGATGATCGCCATCGGCGGGGTGATCGGCGCGGGCCTCTTCGTGGGTTCCGGCGCGGGCATCGCCGCGGCCGGTCCCGCGATCCTTGTCTCGTACGCCCTGGTCGGCACGATGGTGGTGCTGGTGATGCGGATGCTCGGCGAGATGGCGGCCGCGCGGCCCAGCTCGGGTTCCTTCTCCGCCTACGCCGACCAGGCGCTCGGGCGCTGGGCGGGGTTCTCCATCGGCTGGCTGTACTGGTTCTTCTGGGTGGTCGTGCTCGCCGTGGAGGCCACGGCGGGCGCCGCGATCCTGGAGAGCTGGGTGCCGACCGTACCGCAGTGGGGGTGGGCGCTGATCGTGATGTCCGTGCTGACCGCCACGAACCTGATCTCGGTCGGCAGTTACGGCGAGTTCGAGTTCTGGTTCGCCGGGATCAAGGTCGTCGCCATCGGCGCCTTCGTGATCGTCGGGCTGCTCGCGGTCTTCGGGGTACTGCCCGGTTCCGACAACCCGGGTTCCGGGTTCGCCCATCTCACCGACAGCGGCGGCTTCCTGCCGAAGGGGCCGGGGGCGATCCTGACCGGGGTGCTGATGGTGGTCTTCTCCTTCATGGGCAGCGAGATCGTCACGCTCGCCGCCGGTGAGTCCTCGGACCCCCGGCGCGCCGTCTCGAAGGCGACCAACAGCGTCATCTGGCGGATCGCCGTCTTCTACCTGGGCTCGATCTTCGTGGTGCTGACGCTGCTGCCGTGGAACGACCCGTCGATCGTGGACAAGGGCAGTTACGTCGCCGCGCTCGACTCCATCGGCATCCCGCACGCCGGGCAGGTGATGGACGTCATCGTGCTGACGGCCGTGCTGTCCTGCCTCAACTCCGGCCTCTACACGGCCTCCCGGATGGCCTACTCGCTCGGCGGTCGTGGCGACGCGCCCCGCGCCTTCACCCGGGTGAACAAGCGGGGCGTCCCGCAGGTGGCGATCCTCTCCTCGGTGGTCTTCGGCTTCGTGGCGGTCTTCTTCAACTACCGGTGGCCGGACACCGTCTTCGCCTTCCTGCTGAACTCCTCGGGAGCGGTGGCGCTCTTCGTCTGGCTCGTCATCTGCTTCACCCAGCTGCGGATGCGCCCCATGATCGAGCGCGAGTCGCCCGGGAAGCCGGTCGTGCGGATGTGGCTCTTCCCGTATCTGACCTGGGCGACGATCGCGATGATCTCTTTCGTCCTGGTCTACATGCTGACCGACGACGCGGGCCGCGAGCAGGTGCTGCTCTCCCTGCTGGTCGCGGCTGCGGTGGTCGCGGTGTCGCTGGTACGGGACCGGCGCGGACGCCGGGCGCCGGTGCGGGACTGACGCCCGTACGCGGACAGCGCGGAAGGCCCGCCGGAACGCGTCCGGCGGGCCTTTCGGGGTCGTACGGGAAGGGCTCAGGCGCGGCGGCCGAGGAGCTTCCAGGAGGCGGGCAGCGCGCCCATCGCCAGCAGAGCCTTCACGGCGTCGCCGATGAGGAAGGGCGTCAGACCGGCCGCGACGGCCGCGCTCGCCGACATGCCGGTGGAGAGGGCGAGGTACGGGACGCCGACGGCGTAGGTGACGGCGGAGCCGACCACCATGGTGCCTGCAGTACGCAGCACGGAGCGGTCCCCGCCCCGGCGGGCGAGGGCGCCGACGACGGTGGCGGCGAGCAGCATGCCGAGGACGTAGCCGAAGGTGGCGCCGCCCGCACCGGAGGTGCCGCCGGAGAACCACGGCACACCGGCCATGCCGACGATCGCGTACAGCGCCAGCGAGAGGAAGCCGCGGCGGGCGCCCAGCGCGGTGCCGATGAGGAGCGCGGCGAAGGTCTGGCCGGTGACGGGGACCGGGGAGCCGGGGATCGGGACCGATATCTGCGCGGCGAGACCGGTGAGGGCCGCGCCGCCCATGACGAGGGCCGTGTCGACGGCGGCGCGGTGCCGGACCGCGGGCAGCAGGTCGGCGAGGACCACTCCGGTACGGACGGGGGCGGCAGCAGTGCTCATCGGGACTCCGCGGGTGAGGGTGGGCGGGACGGACGGGAGGGCTGGAGCCGAAAAGGCGAGCCTGCGGGTGACGTTAGCCGAAGGGCCTGCCGTTGATCACCGTGTGTCGCCCACAAAGGGCCGGGCCATGACGTGGTGAGGTTCGCACAAAGGCGCCAGGGTAACCGCGCCTCGGCGTGAGCCTCATCACTCCCGCACGTCCAGCACAGACACGTTTTCCGGCAGCGTCTCGCTCCGTGAGACGCTGTAGGTTCCCCACTAAATCGACTCAGAGCGGCCTCACCCCCCATGCGCGACGCACCACCCCCCGCCCCCGCCGGGCCCCTCTCCCACGGACTCGAGCAACGGCATCTGACGATGCTCGGCCTCGGCGGGGTGATCGGGGCGGGGCTGTTCGTCGGTTCGGGCGCCGGGATCGCCGTCGCGGGACCGGCCATCATCGTGTCCTACCTGATCGCGGGCGCCCTGGCGATGCTGGTGATGCGGATGCTCGGGGAGATGTCGGCGGCGATGCCCGCCTCGGGCTCCTTCTCCGTCCACGCGGAGCGCGCGCTCGGGCGCTGGGCCGGGTTCAGCGTGGGCTGGCTCTACTGGTTCCTGCTGGTGGTGGTGCTGGCCGTGGAGGCGACGGCGGCGGGGCAGATCGCGCACGGCTGGGTGCCGGCGGTCGAGCCGTGGGCGTGGGTGCTGCTCTTCATGGTGGTCTTCACCACCGCCAACCTCACCGCGGTGAGGAACTTCGGCGAGTTCGAGTTCTGGTTCGCCGCGCTGAAGGTCTGCGCGATCGTCGCCTTCCTGGTGCTGGGCACGCTCGCCGTCTTCGGGGTGCTGCCGGACACCGGTCCGGTGGGCCTGACCAACCTCACGGGCCGGGGCGGATTCCTGCCGAACGGCTGGAGCGGGGTGGTGTCCGGGGTGCTGACGGTGGTCTTCGCCTTCGGCGGCCTGGAGGTCCTCACCATCGCCGCCGCCGAGACCGACGATCCGGCGCGCGCGGTGGGGCGGGCGGTGCGCAGCGCGGTGGTGCGCATCCTCTTCTTCTACGTCGGTTCGATGCTGGTCATCGTGACGGTGCTGCCGTGGACCGCGCAGCAGGCGGGGCTGAGCCCGTACGTGAAGATGCTGGACTCGATCGGGGTGCCTTCCGCCGGGCAGATCATGAACGTCGTGATCTTCGTGGCGCTGCTCTCCGCGCTCAACGCGAACCTCTACGGCTCCTCGCGGATGATCTTCTCGCTGGCCGAGCGGGGCGAGGCGCCGCGCGGGCTGCTGAAGGTGTCGGGGCGGACGGAGCGCGGCGGCGGGGTGCCGCGCCGGGCGGTGCTCGCCTCGGTGGCCTTCGGCTTCGTCTCGGTACTCCTCAATCTGCGGTGGCCGGACACGGTCTTCCTGTACCTGCTCAACTCGGTCGGGGCGGTGCTGCTGTTCGTCTGGGCGCTGATCGCCCTCTCCCAGCTGCGGCTGCGCCCCCGCATCGACCGGGAGGCCGCCGCGCGCGGGCCGGAGCGGGGGCCGGTGCTGCGGATGTGGTGCTTCCCGTATCTGACCTGGCTGACGCTGGCGGCACTGTTCGCGGTGCTCGTGCTGATGCTCGCCGACGACTCCGCGCGCGGGCAGGTGCTGTGGTCGGCGGGGGCGACGGCGCTGGTGCTCCTGGTCGCGTGGGTACGCGGGTTCGCGGGGCGGCGAAGCGGGTCGGCGGGGCGCTGACCGGGCTCGACGACGGTCCGGCGGGGCCGCCGGGTGTGCGCGGTGTGCGAATCCGGTGACCGCATTGCGGACACATATGCCCGATGGGTGGTTCATCCGCTCAGATGGAGATGTCCCCCGGGCCGCCACCCCCGCGCCAGGAAACTCACTGGTCAGCGGCCCGACCGCCCTCACGGATCCGCCCCGGGCGGTGTCCGCCGACCGAACTGAGCCCGTCCATGCCCCGCACCCCCGCATCCTCCCCCGCCGCCGGTCCGCCGGCGCCCACCGGGTCCCCCACCCCGGCCGCCGTACCGCCCGACGCGGAGGCCGCCGCGCGGGAAGCCGCCCCGGACGGTTCCTCGCTCGGCAACGGTCTCCGGCAGCGCCATCTGTCGATGATCGCGCTCGGCGGGGTCATCGGCGCCGGGCTCTTCGTCGGCTCGGGCGCGGGCATCGCCTCGGCGGGACCCTCGATCGTCGTCGCCTACGCGGCTTCCGGGCTGCTGGTCATGCTCGTGATGCGGATGCTCGGCGAGATGTCGGCCGCCCACCCGGCATCCGGCTCCTTCTCGGTGCACGCCGAGCGTGCGCTCGGGCCGTGGGCCGGATTCACCGCCGGCTGGTCGTTCTGGGTGCTGCTCTCGGTCGCGGTCGGGCTGGAGGGCATCGGCGCCGCGGACATCGTGACGGGCTGGCTGCCGGGCACCCCGCAGTGGATGTGGGTGGCGCTCTTCATGGCCGTCTTCCTGGGCACCAACCTCGCGGCGGTGCGGAACTTCGGCGAGTTCGAGTTCTGGTTCGCCGCGCTGAAGGTCGGCGCCATCTCGCTCTTCCTGGTCCTCGGCGTACTGGCGATCACCGGGGTGCTGCCCGACGTGGACGCCCCCGGCTCCGCCAACCTCACCGGTGACGGCGGTTTCCTGCCGCACGGGGCGAACGGGTTCATCATCGGGCTGCTGGCCTCGGTCTTCGCGTACGGCGGGCTGGAGACGGTCACCATCGCGGCGGCCGAGTCGGAGAACCCGGTGCGCGGGGTCGCGAAGGCGGTCCGTACCGCGATGTGGCGGATCGCGCTCTTCTACGTCGGGTCGATGGCGGTCATCGTGGTGCTGGTGCCGTGGGACGACCCGAAGGTCGTGGAGAAGGGCCCGTACGTGGCGACCCTCGACCACCTGGGCATCCCGGCGGCCGGCCGGATCATGGATGTGGTGATCCTGGTGGCGCTGCTCTCCGCGATGAACGCCAACATCTACGGCGCCTCCCGGATGGCGGGTTCGCTGGTGGCGCGCGGTCAGGGCCCGAAGGCGCTCGGCCGGATCTCGTCCGGGGTGCCGCGCAACGCGGTGCTGGCCTCCTCGCTCTTCGGCTTCGTCTGCGTGCTGCTGAGCTACTGGCGGCCCGACGACGTCTTCCCGTGGCTGCTCAACATGATCGGCGCGGTGATCCTGGTCGTCTGGATCTTCGTCGCCCTCTCCCAGCTGGTCCTGCGCGGGCGCACCGAGCGCGAGGCGCCGGAGAAGCTGGTGGTGCGGATGTGGCTGTTCCCGGTGGCGACGGTGGCCGCGCTGCTGGCGATGGCCGGGATCTTCGTGCTGATGCTCCGCCAGCCCGACACGCGCGACCAACTGCTCGCCACGGGTGCGCTGACGGTGGTCCTGATCGTGGTCGGGCTGATCCGGCAGCGGCGGGGTGCGGCGGCGCGCTGACGGTCGCACGTCGAGAAGGAGCGGCGGCCCGGGGAATTCCCGGGCCGCCGCTCCTTCTCGCGTACGGGCACCCCGCCGCGCCCTTTCGCGTACGGACGCCTCCGTCGGGCCCTCTCCCCCGCACGATCTTCTTCCTGCTAGCCTGCACTTGCACATAGGTTGCAATAACAACTGCTGAGCATCTGAAGGGTCCCCACCATGGCCACCTACACGCTCCCGGAACTCCCGTACGACTACGCGGCGCTGGAACCGGTCATCAACCCGCAGATCATCGAGCTCCATCACGACAAGCACCACGCGGCGTACGTGAAGGGCGCGAACGACACCCTGGAGCAGCTGGAGGAGGCCCGGGAGAAGGAGGCCTGGGGCGCGGTCAACGGGCTGCAGAAGAACCTCGCGTTCCACCTCTCCGGCCATGTCCTGCACTCGATCTACTGGCACAACATGACCGGCGACGGTGGCGGCGAACCGCTCGCGGCGGACGGCGTCGGCGACCTCGCGGACGCGATCACCGTCTCCTTCGGCTCCTTCGCCGGATTCAAGTCCCAGCTGACGAAGGCCGCCGCCACCACCCAGGGTTCGGGGTGGGGCGTCCTCGCGTACGAGCCGCTGAGCGGCCGGCTGATCGTCGAGCAGGTCTACGACCACCAGGGCAACGTCGGCCAGGGATCGGTGCCGATCCTCGTCTTCGACGCCTGGGAGCACGCCTTCTACCTCCAGTACAAGAACCAGAAGGTCGACTTCATCGAGGCGATGTGGCGGGTCGTCAACTGGCAGGACGTGGCCCAGCGGTACGCCGCCGCCAAGGCGCGCGAGAACGTGCTGCTGCTCGCCCCCTGAGCCCGGCCGCCGAACCCGGCCGCTGAAGCGTCCTGCCTCGTGATCGTCTTCTCAACCCTCACCCGGCGGGCGGATGGACGGAGAGCCCCCGCGGAGACATGGTCCGCGGGGGCTCTCCCCTGTCCGCTTCAGGAGTGTCAGACCCGGAACACCGCGCCGATGAACTCCGCGAGCAGTCGCTCCTTCAGCCGCCCCGGCAGGGCGTCCAGCAGCACCAGCACCGGGGCCATCCGGCCGGGCAGACCGGCGTCCCCGTCGAGACCGGCGAAGGCGAGCACCCCGGCGACCTCCTCCGGCCCGAGCGTGTCCGGGTCCAGGCCGGCGGCGAGCGCGGCGAGCGCGGGGTCGACCGCGACCGGCTCCAGCGCGCGGGCGGCGACCAGTGCCTTCGCCAGGTCGGCGAGGAGGGCGTCGACCTGGCCGACCGTGGCCGGGGTGAGTGTGAGGTGCAGGTTGGGCGGGAGGCCGTCGAAGGAGAGCTGGGGCTGGAGGTACCAGCCGAGCTCCCGCATCTCGTCGGCGAGGTGGAGCAGCAGGCTGAGGTCGGGGGCTCCCTCGTCGGCCCCCGCCTCCGGGCCGAGCACGGTGAACGCCACCAGTCCGGCGGCGGGTTCGCCGAGGACCCGGAGGCCGGGCTGAGCCCGCAGGCCGGCCAGCAGCCGGTCGGACGCCTCGGCGACCCGGCCGGCGAGTGCGGTGTAGCCGTCCTCGCCCACGTGGTGGAGGGCCGCCCATGCCTGGGCGAGCAGTCCGCCGGACTTGGTGCCCTGCACGGTGGGGTTGACGACCGGGTAGCCGGGCCAGCCGGCGTGCGCGAAGTACTGGTGGCGGCGGAGTCCGGCGTCCCGGTAGAGCACCACGGAGGCGCCCTTGTCGGCGTACCCGTACTTGTGCAGGTCGACGGAGAGCGAGGTGACACCGGGCACCGACAGGTCGAACGCCGGGATGTCCCGTCCGGCGCGCCGCAGATGGGGCAGCAGCCAGCCGCCGATGCAGGCGTCGACGTGGCAGAGCACCCCGCGCGCGGAGGCGGCGGCGGCGATCTCCGCGACCGGGTCGATCACCCCGTGGGCGTACGAGGGGGTGGAGGCGACCACCAGGGCGGTGCGGCCGGTGAGGGCGGCGGCCATCGCGCCGGCGTCGGCCCGGAAGGTGACCGGGTCGACGGGGACGACGACCGGTTCCAGGCCCAGGTAGTGGGCGGCCTTGTGGAAGGCCGCGTGGGCGGTGGAGGGCAGCACCAGCTGGGGGTCCGTCACCCCGCGTACGGCACGGGCGTGGTCGCGGGCGGTCTTGACGGCGAGCAGGATGCTCTCGGTGCCGCCGCTGGTGAAGGTGCCCTGGGCGCCGGGGACGCCGAGGAGGTCGACGGCGGCGCGTACCAGGTCGTTCTCCAGCCGGGCGACGCTGGGGAAGACGGTGGGGTCGAGGCCGTTGACGGTGGCGAAGGCGGTGTACGCCTCGGCCGTCAGCTCGTCGAGTCCGTCGAGCCCGGCGTCGTAGACGTAGGCGAAGGTGCGTCCGCCCCGGGTGGGGGCGTCGGCGCCGCGCAGGGCACGGAGTTCGGCCAGCACCTCGGCGGCGGGCCGCCCGGTCGCGGCGGGGGCGGGTACGGGGTCAGTCGGCACGGGTCAGGTCCTCGTTCGGGGCGGCTTTCGGGGCGGCTTTCGGGGCGGTAGCGGTAGGGGTCACGGCGGTGGGCTGGGCTTCCTCGCGGTAGCGGTGCAGCAGCCAGAGGCTCGCGGCGGCGAGGACGGCGGGCAGCAGGCTCATCCCGGCGGCGATGCCGGTGAGGGCGGCGGCGGGCTGGGCGACCTCGTGGTCGGCGTCCGATGAGCGGAACCCCGTCCCCGCGAGGACCAGCGCGAACACCCCCGCGCCCAGGGCGAAGGCGAGGGTCTCGGCGGCCGTCCACAGACCGGTGAAGGTGGCGGTCCTGCGCTTGCCGGTGCGGACCGCGTCGGCGGCGAGGGTGTCGGCCAGCAGGGTCAGCGGCAGCAACTGGAGACCGGCGTACGCGATGCCGACCGCGGCCACCGCGAGGTAGCCGAGCACCGGACCGGCCGCCCCGGTGAAGGCGAGGGCGAGCGCCCCGGCGATGTAGAGCAGCGAGGCGCACCACTGGGCGTACCGGGTGCCCTTGCGGCGGGCGAGCCGGTTCCAGAGCGGCATGAAGAGCACCAGCGGGCCGATCATGCAGGCGAAGAGCGGGGTCACCGCGGACGCCGAGCCCAGGGTGTAGGTGGCGAAGTACTGGACGCCCGCGAGCATCACGCCGATCGCCAGCGCCTGGAGCGTCCACATCCCGGCGAGGTGGCGGAAGGGGCGGTTGGTGCGGGCGGCCGCGAGCTGGGCGCGGAGCGAAGGCTCGGCCTCGCCGCGGGCGGCGGTGGGGGCCCACCGGGTGGTGAACCAGGCGCCGAACATGCCGGCCGCGAGGAGCACGGCGACGACGACGCCCATCAGCCGGTAGCTCGCGGGGGTGTCGCCCTCCGCGTGCGCGATCGCGGGGGCCAGCGCGCCGGAGAGCAGGATGGCGACGCCGAGGAACGCCACCCGCCAGGCCAGTACCCGGCCGCGCTCGGCGGGGTCCTCGGTCATCTCGGCGGGCATCGTCACGTACGGCACCTGGAACACGGCGTACGCGGTCGCGGCGAGCAGGAAGAGCACGGCGACGTACCCGGCGGCGGCTCCGCCGCGCAGGTCCGGCGCGGCGAAGATCAGCGCGAAGGACGGCGGCAGGGTGCAGGCGCCGATCAGCAGGAAGGGGCGGCGGGGGCCGCCGCGCAGCCGGCTGCGGTCGGAGGCCGCGCCGACCAGCGGGTTGACCAGGACGTCCCACGCCTTGGGGAGGAAGACGGCGGCCCCGGCGACGGCCGCGGGCACGGCCAGCACGTCGGTGAGGTAGTAGAGCAGGACGAGACCGGGCACGGTGGAGAAGGTGCCGGTGGCGAGGGAACCCAGGCCGTAACCGACGCGCACCCGGCGGGGCAGGGCGGGCGCGGGTCGCGGGGGTCTGTCGGCGGGCATGCGCCGATCATGCGGCGGACGCACCGGGGGAACAAGGGTTCGCGTGTTGCGGGTGTGCGAACGAGTACGGGGTGGGCGCCGGGCCGTCCGGCCCCGCGCCCGCCCGTGCCCCGTACGCCGGTACGGATCAGTCGAAGACCGGGCCCTGGGTGCGGGTCCGCTTGAGCTCGTAGAAGCCGGGGACCGAGGCGACCAGCAGCGTGCCGTCCCAGAGCTTCGCCGCGGCCTCGCCCTTCGGGGAGGGGGTCACGACCGGGCCGAAGAACGCGACCTGCTCGCCGTCGGCGCCGGGCACGGCGATGACCGGGGTGCCGACCTCCTGGCCGACCTTGTCGATGCCCTCCTGGTGGGAGGCGCGCAGCTCGGCGTCGTAGGTGGCGTCGTCCATGAAGTCGGCGAGCGAGGCGGGCAGGTCCACGTCGGCGAGCGCGCCGAGGACCGCCTCGCGGGTCGGGCCCTCGCCGTTGTTGTGGAAGCGGGTGCCGAGCGCGGTGTAGAGCGGGCCGGTGACCTCGTCACCGTGCAGCTGCTGGGCGGCGACGACGACCCGGACCGGGCCCCACGCCTTCTTCTCCAGCATGTCGCGGTACTCGTCGGGCAGCTGGTCCAGCTTGTCCTCGTTGAGGACGGCCAGGCTCATCACGTGCCAGCGGACCTCGACGTCGCGGACCTTCTCGACCTCCAGCATCCAGCGGGAGGTCATCCACGCCCACGGGCAGAGCGGGTCGAACCAGAAGTCCGCGGGGGTCTTGCCGGGTGCGGTGGTGGTGTCGGACATGTCTCTCCTTGGCAGCGTCGGTCTCCGCGCGGCACAACGCGTGGAACGGCCAGGAGATTCCCCTGGGATCGAACCGTCAGGAGATTCCGCGGAGATTCCCCGCAGAGCGGCATGCGAGGATCAAAACATTCGATATCGAGCCACGAAGGAGTGCCGGTGCCCGGTGAGAACCTGTCCCGCGAAGAGGCCCGCGAGCGGGCGGAGCTGCTGACCGTCGACGGATACGAGATCGCGCTCGATCTGCGGTCCGCCGTCGGCGGGGCCGAGGAGGAGGGCGCCCCGCGCACCTTCCGGTCCGTGACCACGATCCGCTTCCGCTCGGCCCGCGCGGGTGCCTCCACCTTCGCCGACCTGATCGCCCCGGGTGTCGACGCGGTGACCCTGAACGGCACCGCGCTCGACCCGGCGGCCGTCTTCGACGGCGTCCGGGTGGCGTTGGACGGTCTGGCCGAGGGCGAGAACGTCCTGGTGGTCGACGCGCGTTGCGCGTACAGCAGGACCGGCGAGGGGATGCACCGGTTCGTCGACCCGGAGGACGGCGAGGTCTACCTCTACACGCAGTACGAGCCGGCCGACGCCCGCCGGGTCTTCGCCAACTTCGAGCAGCCCGACCTCAAGGCCCCGTACCGCTTCGAGGTGGCGGCCCCCGAGGGCTGGCGGGTGTGGAGCAACGGCGCCGAGGAGTCCCACGAGGGCGGGGTGTGGCGGTTCGCCGAGACCGAGCCGATCTCGACGTACATCACGGCCGTGGTGGCGGGGCCGTACCACTACGTGACCGACCACTACTCCCGCACCTTCGAGGACGGCAGCACGCTGGAGATCCCGCTCGGCGCGATGTGCCGCAAGGGTCTCGCCCGCCACTTCGACGCGGACGACGTCTTCCTCATCACCAAGCAGGGCCTGGACTTCTTCCACGACCACTTCGACTACCCGTACCCGTTCGGGAAGTACGACCAGGCGTTCGTGCCGGAGTACAACCTCGGCGCGATGGAGAACCCGGGCATGGTCACCTTCCGCGAGGAGTACATCTACCGCGGCAAGGTCACCACGGCGTCCTACGAGCGCCGGGCCAACGTCATCCTGCACGAGATGGCGCACATGTGGTTCGGCGACCTCGTCACCATGGGCTGGTGGGACGACCTGTGGCTGAAGGAGTCCTTCGCGGACTTCATGGGCTCCTTCTCGATGGTCGAGGCGACCCGCTTCACCAGTGGCTGGATCACCTTCGCCAACAACCGCAAGGCGTGGGCCTACCGGGCCGACCAGCTGCCCTCCACCCACCCGGTCACGGCCGACATCCGCGACCTGGAGGACGCCAAGCTGAACTTCGACGGCATCACGTACGCCAAGGGCGCCTCCGTCCTGAAGCAGCTCGTGGCGTACGTCGGGCGGGACGCGTTCCTCGAAGGCGCCCGGCGCTACTTCAAGCGGCACGCCTACGGCAACACCCGCCTCGGCGATCTGCTCTCGGTGCTCGCCGACACCTCCGGCCGCGACATGACGGCCTGGTCCCGCGCCTGGCTCCAGACGGCGGGCGTCAACAGCCTGACCCCGGTGGTGTCGTACGACTCCGAGGGCCGGATCGCCGAGCTCGCCGTCGTCCAGGAGGCCGCCGCCTCCCACCCGGAACTGCGCCCGCACCGGATCGCGGTGGGCCTGTACCGGCACGACGGGAACGGCACGCTGGCGCGGTACGCCCGCGTCGAGACGGACGTGGCCGGGGCGCGGACGGTCGTCGCCGAGCTGGCCGGGGCCGAGAAGCCCGAGCTGATCCTCGTCAACGACGACGACCTGACGTACTGCAAGGTCCGGTTCGACGAGCGGTCGCTCGCCACCCTGCGCGACCACCTCGGCGCCGTCGCCGACCCGCTGGCCCGCGCGCTCTGCTGGTCGGCGCTGTGGAACATGACCCGCGACGGGCTGATGCCGGCCCGCGACTTCATCGCCCTGGTCCTCGCCTTCGCCGGGCGCGAGACGGACATCGGCGTGCTCCAGATGCTGCACAACTGGGCCGCGTCCGCGCTCACGAACTACGCGGCCCCGGCCTGGCGCGAGGAGGGCGGCCGACTGCTGGCGGAAGGCGCGCTGCGCGAGCTGCGGCTCGCCGTGCCGGGCGGCCAGGACCAGCTGACCTGGGCCCGGTTCTTCGCCTCGACGGCCTCATCGGACGAGGACTTCCACCTGCTGGGCCAGCTGCTCGACGGCTCCGCCGCCATCGACGGACTCGACGTCGACCAGGAGCTGCGCTGGGCGTTCCTCTTCCCGCTGGCGGCGCACGGCGTGGCCGACGAGGCGGCGATCGACGCCGAACTGGCCCGCGACGACACGGCGTCGGGCAAGCGCCACCAGGTGCGGTGTCTGGCGGCGCGCCCCTCGGCGGCGGTCAAGGACCAGGCGTGGGCGGCGGTCGTGGAGTCCGACCGGCTCTCCAACGCCCTGGTGGAGGCGACCATCGCCGGATTCGCCCGGCCCTCGCAGCGCGAACTCCTCGCGCCGTACACCGGGAAGTACTTCGCGGCGATCGAGCGGGTCTGGAAGGAGCGCTCCATCCAGATCGGGATGCACGTGGTCTCGGGTCTGTTCCCGGGACTCCAGGACGACCCGGCCACCCTGGAGGCCACCGACGCCTGGCTGAAGGAGCACGAGGACGCCGCACCCGCGCTGCGCCGCCTGGTGCTGGAGGCCCGCGACGACCTGGCGCGCGCACTGCGCGGTCAGGAGTGCGACGCGGCAGCCTGACGCCTGCGGGGGTTGCCCGGGCGTGCCCCGGGCAACCCCCGCAGGGCGGGCCATTTCGATCATCGGCCCGTACGCAGGGGGCCCGCGCTGTCCTGGTATCGCGACGGGCCTGTAACAGGGGTTAGCGGCCGGTCCGTCGGCGGAAGGCCCCTGTGCATGAACCACGACACCCCTCTGTCCTCCCCCCGCGCCCTCCCCCGCACGCCCGGGGCGGATCTCCGGGTGGTCACTGGCGCACAGCTGCGGCGGCAGGGCCTGACCCAGGCTCAGGTCTCCGAGCGCTGCTCGCCCCGCGGCCCCTGGCAGCGACTGCTGCCCGGCGTCTACCTGCTGCGCACCGGACCGGCCGACGGGCGGGAGCGGCTGCGCGCGGCGCTGCTGTACGCGGGCCGCCCCGCCACCGGCCGCCGCGGCGCGGACCCCGCGGCCGGTACGGGCTTCCCGGCGGGTACGGACGTCTCAGCAGATACGGGCGCCGCCGCCACGGACGCCGTCGTCACCGGGGTGGCGGCGCTGGCGCTGCACGGCTTCGCCGCGGCCCCGCCCGTACCGGCGCTCACCCGGGTCGACGTCCTCGTGCCGCGCACCAGGCGGCTGCGGGCGGCGGGCTTCGTCCGGGTGGTGCGCGCGGCCCTCCCCCGGGAGCGGACGACGGTCGGCGGATTTCCGGTGGTGGCCGCGGAGCGGGCCGTCGCCGACGTGGTGGCCGGGCTCGACGAGCCGGTCGCGGTGCGCCTGCTGCTGACCGAGGCGGTCCGCGACGGCCACTGCGAACCCGGCCCGCTCGTCGCCGAGTTGAGTGCGGCGAAGCTGCTGGACCGGCCCGCCGTGACCCGCGCGGTGGAACTGCTGCTCGCGGAGGGCCGCGGCATCGCCGAGGAGCGGCTGTACGCGATGGTGCGGCTGCACCGGCTGCCCGAACCGGTGTGGAACGTGGACCTGCGGCTGCCCGGCGGCCCGTACCTGGGCAGCGTGGACGCCTACTGGCCCGAGGAGGCGGTGGCGGTGGAGCTGGACACCGCCCACGCGTCCCGCTGCGCCGCCGCCTCCGCGCCCTGGCCCGCCCCGCGCGGGAAGCGCGACCGGGCGGAGCGCGACCGGGCGGAGCGCGACCGGGCGGAGCGCGACCGGGCGGAGCGCGACCGGGCGGAGCGCGACCGGGCGGAGCGCGGGCGCCCCCGCGCGGACCGCGGACACGACGGCGGCCGGGCGGAACGTGAGCGGGGGCCGGCCGCGCACGCGGTGCGGCGGGAGCATCTGGAGCGGCTCGGGATCACCGTGGTGCGGCTCCGGGCGGAGCGGCTGCGCGAGGCGATGGAGGAGCAGGCGGACGTGGTGCGGACGGCGCTGGGCGCGGCGCGGGACCGGGAACCCGCCGCGTACGTGGTGGCGTTGCCCCGCTGAGCGGAGGGTGGCACCGCTGAGCGGAGGGTGGAACCGGGGCAGGAACCCCGGGGGCTGCGATGGCATGGTCCGACACCTTTTGTCCCCGGTGTCGCAGGAGCAACCGTGGCGGATCTACGCCATGTCGTCTAAGCGCCTCCGTCAACTCTCCACAAAACCCTGTCAAGTACGAAAGGGTGAGCGGTCATCCGGTACCGAATTCCGGACTCATTTTTTCCGAATCACAGGGATGCTGATGACCAAGGATTCCCCCGGCTCCATACCGGCGGCAAGACGCGTGGCCCGGGTGGCCGCCGCGGCGGGTCTGGTGGCAGCGCTCGCCGCCACCGGTGCCGTGCCGGTCTTCGCCGCGGACGACCCGGCCGCGACCACCGTCAAGCCCGCCGCCACCGGCGATTCGGGCGACAAGCTCGGCAAGTCCGACGCGCAGGTGCTGGCGCAGGCCGAGGCCAAGGGCGAGAAGAACGTCACGCTGATGGTCGCCACGAAGCCCGGCGCCACCGAGCAGGTCAAGAGCCAGCTCGACGCGGTCAGCGGCTCGGTTCCCGGCATCACGTACGACAAGCTCGGCTACGTCCGGGCGACCGTGCCCACGAAGACGGCGAAGACCACCATCGCCTCGGCCTCGAAGCTGTCGTCGGTGCTCGGCATCGACCTCCAGCAGGAGATCGAGCTGGACGATCCGACGCCGTCGGCCGACCGTGCCGCCGGCGCGAAGACGGCCAGGACCTCCGCCACGTACGCGGCGCCGTCGAAGAAGACGCCCGCGAAGAACCCGTACAACCCGTCCTTCGAGACGGGCGCCGTCGACTTCGTGAAGCAGAACCCGAAGGCGGACGGCCGGGGCATCACCATCGGCATCCTGGACTCCGGTGTGGACCTCGCCCACCCGGCGCTCCAGAAGACCACCACCGGTGAGCGCAAGATCGTCGACTGGGTGACCGCGACCGACCCGGTCAGCGACGGCGACGGCACCTGGCTGCGGATGACTCAGGCGGTCTCCGGCCCGTCGTTCACCCTCGGCGGCGTCACCTACAAGGCGCCCGCAGGGTCGTACAAGTTCAGCCTGTTCCGCGAGTCGGCCACCCTCGGCGGCGACATGGCGGGCGACCTCAACCGTGACGGTGACACCACCGACACCTGGGGCGTGCTGTACGACCCGGTCACCGGGGTGACCCGGGTGGACCTGAACAACAACGCGGACTTCTCCGACGACACGGCCCTCCTGCCGTACAAGGAGAAGTTCCAGGTCTCCTACTTCGGCAAGGACGACCCGCGCACCGAGGTCGCCGAACGCATCCCGTTCGTCGTCGAGACACGCAAGAACGTCGTCTACAACGCGGCGGGGGCCACCTCCGACTACGTCAACATCGGCGTCATCGTGGGCGAGCACGGCACGCACGTCGCGGGCATCACCTCGGCCAACGGCCTGTTCGGCGGCGCGATGAACGGCGCGGCCCCCGGCGCGAAGATCGTCTCCTCGCGTGCCTGCACCTGGAGCGGCGGCTGCACCAACATCGCCCTCACCGAGGGCATGATCGACCTCGTCGTGAACCGCGGTGTCGACGTCGTCAACATGTCGATCGGCGGTCTGCCGGCGCTCAACGACGGCAACAACGCGCGCGCCGAGCTGTACAAGCGGCTCATCGACACCTACGGCGTCCAGCTGGTCATCTCGGCCGGCAACGAGGGACCGGGTGTCAACACCATCGGTGACCCCGGCCTCGCCGACCACGTCATCTCGGTGGGCGCGTCGATCTCCAAGGAGACGTGGGCGGCCAACTACGGCTCCCTGGTCACCAAGAAGTACGACATGCTGCCCTTCTCCTCGCGCGGCCCGCGTGAGGACGGCGGCTTCGCGCCGATCATCACCGCCCCCGGCGCGGCCATCAACACCACGCAGACCTGGCTGCCCGGCAGCCCGGTCAAGGAAGCCGGTTACACCCTGCCGGCCGGCTACTCGATGCTCCAGGGCACGTCGATGTCGTCGCCGCAGGTCGCCGGCGCCACCGCGCTGCTGCTCTCCGCCGCGAAGCAGAAGCACATCGAGCTGCCCCCGGCCGATCTGCGCACCGCGCTGACCAGCTCCGCCACCCTGATCAAGGGCGTGCCCGCGCTCGCTCAGGGTTCCGGCCTGATCAACATCGTGGACGCGTGGAAGCTCATCAAGGAGGGCGCCACGGCCAACGAGTACACGGTCAAGGCCCCGGTCGACACCGCGATCGACTTCGCGCTCAAGGACCCGGGCTTCGGCACCGGCGTCTACGACCGTGAGGGCGGCCTGAAGGCCGGCCAGAAGAAGACGTACGACGTGGTCGTCACCCGCACGACCGGTGCCGACCGCGACGTCGCGCACAAGCTGTCGTGGAAGAACGACGACGGCACCTTCAAGCTGGTCGGTCCGAGCACCGTCAAGCTGCCGCTCGGCACGCCGGTGACCGTGAAGGTCCAGGCACAGCCGCGCTCTGCCGGTGCGCACAGCGCCATCCTGGAGGTGAACGACGGCAAGACCGTGGGCGTGGACCAGCAGATCCTGAACACCGTCGTCGTCGCCACCGACATCAAGGCCCCCACGAACGCGTTCACGGCGTCCGGCTCGGTGCAGCGCAACAGCACCACGTCGTACTTCCTGAACGTGCCGGAGGGCGCCAAGACGCTTGAGGTCGCGCTCAGCGCCCTGCGCTCGGGCAGCCAGACGCGGTTCATCTCGATCCACCCGTACGGGGTGTCGGTCGAGGACAGCTCCACGATCTACTGCTACCCGAACTACGAGAGCCCGACCAACACCTGCCGTCCGGACGCGCGTGCCTACCAGGACCCGCAGCCCGGCGTCTGGGAGATCGAGGTCGAGGCCCGTCGTACGTCGCCGCTCCTGGACAACCCGTACAAGCTCGACGTCTCGCTGCTCGGCGCCACCTTCGACCCGGCGGTGCAGACCATCGCCGAGGCGAAGATCGGCACCCCGGCAGCGGTGAACTGGACCGTCACCAACGAGGCGGCGGCGCTGACCGGCCACCTCAAGGGCGGTTCGCTCGGTTCGGCCGCGGTCGAGCGCCCGTCGATCTCGACGGGTGACGCGCAGTCCTTCGAGGTCACCGTCCCGGCGGGCGCCGAGAAGCTCGACGTCGCCATCGGCTCCACCTCGGACGCCAACGCGGACATCGACCTGTACGTCTTCCTCGGTGACACGCAGGTCGGAGCCTCGACCACCGCCGGGTCCGAGGAGTCGGTGAGCATCCCCTCCCCGGCCGCCGGTACCTACACGGTCGTGGTGGACGGCTACGACGTTCCGACCGGTACCACCGCGTACGACTACCGCGACGTGTTCTACTCCGCGGCGCTCGGCACGATCAAGGTCGACGAGTCGACGCCGGTGAACCTGGCGGCCGGAGCGTCCGCCCAGGTCGGCGCCCAGGTGATCGTCGCCGGTGCGGCCCCCGCGGGCCGCCAGTTCTTCGGCGAGGTCCAGCTCGTGAACGCCCACGGCACCGCCGCGGGCACCGGCAGTGTGGTGATCGACAAGGTCACCGAGTAGTACCTCCGCCCGGCCGGTCCTCGCGACCGGCCGGGCGGAACGGCGGGGCGGGCGCTCTCACGGGCACCCGCCCCGTCCCGCTTCCACCGGCCGCCGCCGGGCCCCGGCGCCGCGCCGAAGATGTTCGCTCCGCGGGCCCGCGCGACGGCAGAACCTGCGGCCCGGGCCCGCGGAGTCCGCAGGCCGGACAATGGATTGGACAAGGTGGGCAGGGACGTACGCATCATGGGGCGGCAAAGGGCCGCACCGCGTACCCGCTCACCAGGGACGACGGGGCGAGCCCCCAGGGCCGCACACACGTACAGAGGAGTCTTCCGTGAAGGTCGGTATCGTCGGCGCCACCGGTCAGGTCGGCACAGTCCTGCGCAAGATCCTGGCCGAGCGTGAGTTCCCGGTCACCCAGCTGCGGCTGTTCGCCTCCGCCCGCTCGGCGGGTTCCACGATCGACTTCGAGGGCACCGAGGTCACCGTCGAGGACGCCTCCACGGCCGACTACACGGGCCTGCAGATCGTCATCTTCTCCGCCGGCGGCGCCACCTCCCGGGCCCTCGCCGAGAAGGTCGCCCGGCAGGGCGCCGTCGTGATCGACAACTCCTCCGCCTGGCGCATGGACCCCGAGGTCCCGCTGGTCGTCTCCGAGGTCAACCCGAAGGCCGCGCTGGACCGCCCCAAGGGCATCATCGCCAACCCGAACTGCACCACGATGGCCGCGATGCCCGTCCTGCGCCCGCTGCACGACGAGGCGGGTCTGGAGACCCTCACCGTCGCCACTTACCAGGCGGTCTCCGGCTCCGGTGTCGCCGGCGTCTCCGAGCTGCACGGCCAGGCCTCCAAGGTCGTCGCCGAGGCGGACAGGCTGACCCACGACGGCGGAGCCGTGGACTTCCCGGCGCCCGGTGTCTACAAGCGCCCGATCGCCTTCAACGTGGTGCCGCTGGCCGGTTCGATCGTGGACGACGGTTCGTACGAGACGGACGAGGAGCAGAAGCTCCGCAACGAGTCCCGCAAGATTCTCGGCATCCCGGAGCTCAAGGTCTCCGGTACGTGCGTGCGCGTGCCGGTCTTCTCCGGCCACTCGCTCCAGATCAACGCCCGGTTCGCGCGTCCGATCAGCGTCGAGCGCGCCTACGAGCTGCTCAAGGACGCCGAGGGCGTGGAGCTCTCCGAGATCCCGACCCCGCTCCAGGCGGCCGGCAAGGACCCCTCGTACGTGGGCCGCATCCGGGTCGACGAGACGGTCGAGCACGGCCTCGCGCTCTTCGTCTCCAACGACAACCTGCGCAAGGGCGCGGCCCTGAACGCGGTGCAGATCGCGGAGCTGGTGGCGGCCGAGCTGAACGGCTGACCCACCATGAGGGGGCGGCCACCGGTGACCACCGGTGGCCGCCCCCTCGCGTTCGGTCTCCCCGGCTCGCTCCGCGCGGAAGCGCTTAACGCCCCGCACCCCTGACGTGGAAGGATGACCCGAAACGTCACCATCGAAGGAGATGACCGGGTGCCTGGCACGAATCTGACCCGCGAAGAGGCACAGGAGCGGGCCCGCCTGCTGACCGTGGACTCCTACGAGGTCGAGCTCGACCTCTCCGGAGCGCAGGAAGGCGGGTCCTTCCGCTCCGTCACCACGGTGCGCTTCGATTCCGCGGAGGCCGGTGCGGAGACCTTCATCGACCTCATCGCCCCCGCCGTGCACGACGTCGTCCTCAACGGCGCCCCGCTGGACGTCGCCGCCGTCTTCCGCGACGCGCGGATCACCCTGCCGCACCTGCGCGAGGGCGCGAACGAGCTGCAGGTCGTCGCCGACTGCGCCTACACCAACACCGGTGAGGGCCTGCACCGGTTCGTCGACCCGGTGGACGAACAGGCGTACCTCTACACCCAGTTCGAGGTGCCGGACGCGCGGCGGGTCTTCGCCAGCTTCGAGCAGCCCGACCTGAAGGCCACTTTCGCCTTCACCGTCAAGGCGCCCGCGGGCTGGACGGTGATCTCGAACTCCCCGACGCCCGAGCCGGCGGACGACGTCTGGACCTTCGCGCCGACGCCCCGCATCTCGACGTACATCACCGCGCTGATCGCCGGCCCGTACCACTCGGTGCACAGCAGCTACGAGCGCGACGGCCGGACGGTGCCGCTCGGCATCTACTGCCGCCCCTCGCTCGCCGAGCACCTCGACGCGGAGCACATCTTCGAGGTCACCCGGCTGGGCTTCGACTGGTTCCAGGAGAAGTTCGACTACGCGTACCCGTTCGCCAAGTACGACCAGCTCTTCGTGCCGGAGTTCAACGCGGGCGCGATGGAGAACGCGGGCGCGGTCACCATCCGCGACCAGTACGTCTTCCGCTCCAAGGTCACCGACGCCGCGTACGAGGGCCGCGCGGAGACCATCCTCCACGAGCTGGCCCACATGTGGTTCGGCGACCTGGTCACCATGGAGTGGTGGAACGACCTCTGGCTGAACGAGTCGTTCGCCACCTACACCTCGATCGCCTGCCTGGCGGACGCCGAGGGCTCGTGGTGGCCCCAGTCGTGGACCACGTTCGCCAACTCCATGAAGACCTGGGCGTACCGGCAGGACCAGCTGCCGTCCACCCACCCGATCATGGCGGAGATCAACGACCTCGACGACGTCCTCGTCAACTTCGACGGGATCACGTACGCCAAGGGCGCCTCGGTCCTCAAGCAGCTCGTGGCCTACGTCGGCAAGGACGCGTTCTTCGCGGGCGTGCAGGCCTACTTCAAGGCGCACGCCTTCGGCAACACCCGGCTCACCGACCTGCTGGGCGCGCTGGAGAAGACCTCCGGCCGCGACCTGAAGACCTGGTCGAAATCCTGGCTGGAAACCGCCGGCATCAACATCCTGCGCCCGTCGATCGAGACGGACGCCGAGGGTCGCATCACCTCCTTCGCCGTGCTCCAGGAGGCCCCGGCGCTCCCGGCCGGCGCCAAGGGCGAGCCGACGCTGCGCCCGCACCGCATCGCGATCGGCTTCTACGACCTCGGCGCCGACGGCAAGCTGGTCCGCGGCGAGCGGATCGAGCTGGACGTGGACGGCGAGCGCACCGAGGTGGACCTGCCCGACGGCACGAAGCGCCCGGCCGTCGTCCTGCTCAACGACGACGACCTCAGCTACGCGAAGGTCCGGCTCGACGAGGAGTCGCTGCGGTTCGTCACCGAGCACCTGGGCGACTTCGCCGAGTCGCTGCCGCGCGCGCTGTGCTGGGCCTCGGCCTGGGACATGACCCGCGACGGCGAGCTGGCGACCCGCGACTACCTCGCGCTGGTGCTGTCCGGCATCGGCAAGGAGTCGGACATCGGCGTGGTGCAGTCGCTGCACCGTCAGGTGAAGCTGGCGCTCGACCAGTACGCGGCGCCGGAGTCCCGCGAGGCGCTGCTGACCCGCTGGACGGACGCCACCCTGGCGCATCTGAACGCGGCCGAGGCCGGCAGCGACCACCAGCTGGCCTGGGCCCGCGCCTTCGCGGCGACGGCCCGTACCCCGCAGCAGCTGGACCTGCTGCAGGGGCTGCTGGACGGCACCAAGGGGGTCGAGGGCCTGGCCGTCGACACCGAGCTGCGCTGGGCGTTCGTGCAGCGCCTCGCCGCGACCGGTCTGCTCGACGAGGAGGAGATCGCCGCCGAGTACGAGCGCGACCGGACCGCGGCGGGCGAGCGGCACGCGGCCGAGGCCCGCGCCGCGCGTCCCTCCGAGGAGGCCAAGGCGGAGGCCTGGGCGCTGGTCGTGGAGTCCGACAAGCTGCCGAACGCCGTCCAGGAGGCCGTCATCGGCGGCTTCGTCCAGACCGAGCAGCGCGAGCTGCTGGCGCCGTACGCGGAGAAGTACTTCGCGGCGGTCAAGGAGGTCTGGGACAGCCGCAGCCACGAGATGGCCCAGCAGGTCGCGATCGGCCTCTACCCGGCGATCCAGGTCTCCCGGGAGACGCTGGACGCCACGGACGCCTGGCTGGCCTCGGCCGAGCCGAACGCGGCGCTGCGCCGGCTGATGTCGGAGTCCCGCGCGGGCGTCGAGCGCGCGCTGCGCGCCCAGGCGGCGGACGCCGCCGCGACCGCGTAAGGGCACGACACCAGGGCGCCCTCCCCGGCGGTACGCGGCGGGGAGGGCGCCCCGGTGCGTACCCGGGGGCGCGGGCACGCCCGTATCCGGACATGCGTGTGCGCCGCGCGGTAACCCGTACCGGCGGCGCACACGGCGTGAGCGTGTGAGGCGGTTACGCCTTCTTCTTGGACTTGTCGAGCACCACGACCAGGCCCGCGATCACCACGAACAGCGCGAGGGGCGCGAGGACGTACAGGCTGATGGTCTCGATGACCGACAGACCGTGTTGACCCGGGTCGTCGCCGTCGTCGCGCGTGAGCGCGAGAGCGGGGGACGACATGAGCAGCATCATCAGCGTCGTACCGGCCGCAACGGCGCCGGCGCGCATAGCGTTCTTCTTGTCCACGGTGCAAACGTAGCGAACGCCTAAGGACGCCGCGCGTCCGGGGGTGCCGTACGTGGGGTGCGGGGGGTCAGTCCGTCCATCAGGCGGTGCAGCCGGGGCGAGCCCGTGATCTGCTCCAACGTCAGGGGACGGCCCTCCCCGTCGGCGATCGGCAGGCGCCAGTTGGGGTACTGGTCCCAGGTCCCGGGGAGGTTCTGCGGGCGGCGGTCGCCCACGGTGTCCGGGAGCCAGATGCCGGTCAGCCGGGCGGGGGTGCGCAGCAGGAAGCGGTGCACGGCCCGTACGGCGGCCTCCTCGTCGCCCTCGCCCTCGGGCAGCAGCCGCAGCCGGGCCAGGCAGCCGAGCCACTCGGCGGTGCCGGTGGCGTCCTCCGCGAGTTCCTCCTCCAGGGTGCGGGTGAGCAGGCCGAGTTCGTGGCGGAGCCGTACGTGGTCGCCGGAGAGGCGGGCGGCGGTGGACGGCAGGTCGTGGGTGGTGGCCGTGGCCAGGCAGTCCTGGCGCCAGCGCTCCGGGGCCAGGGGGCGGCCGTCGCCCTCCCAGTCGCGTTCGAACCAGAGGACGGAGGTGCCTAGGACGCCGCGCCGGGCGAGCGCCTCGCGGACGCCGGGCTCGACCGTGCCGAGGTCCTCGCCCAGCACGACGGCCCCGGCGCGGTGGGCCTCCAGGACGAGGACGGCGAGCATCGCCTCGCCGTCCTGGCCGACGTAGGTGCCCTCGGTGGGCGGCTTGCCCTCGGGGACCCACCAGAGCCGGAAGAGGCCCATGACGTGGTCGACGCGGAGCGCCCCGGCGTGCGCGAGGAGGCCGCGCAGCAGGCTCCGGAAGGGGGCGTAGCCGGAGGCGGCGAGGGCATCGGGCCGCCAGGGCGGCAGGCCCCAGTCCTGGCCCCGCGCGTTGAAGGCGTCCGGGGGCGCGCCGACGGACATGCGACGCGCGTAGTGGTCCTGGCCGGCCCAGGTGTCGGCGCCCGCCGGGTGCACGCCGACGGCGAGGTCGTGGATGACGCCGACCTCCATCCCGGCGTCCTCGGCGGCCCGCTGGGCCTCGGCGAGCTGGATGTCGGTGAGCCAGGCGAGCCGGCTGTGGAAGTCCACCCGGTCGAGGAGTCCGGTGCGGGCGCGGGCGGTCTCCCGGGAGCGGGGGTCGCGCAGCGGCTCGGGCCAGGTGTGCCAGTCGGGGCCGTGCACCTCGGCCAGCGCGCACCAGAGCGCGTGGTCCTCCAGTGCCTGGCCCCGGGCGGAGAGGAAGTCGCAGTACGCGGCCCGGCGGCCGGGGGTCAGCGGCACCTGGTGGACGAGCTCCAGGGCCTGCCGCTTGAGCTCCCAGACGGCGTCCCGGTCGATCAGCGCGCCCTTGTTGAGTACCGCCTCCGAGAGTGCGGCGGCGTCCTGGCGGAGGTCGTCCAGCACCGCCCGGGCGCGTACCTGGCCGTACTCCGGGATCGACTCGACGTGCAGGTGGACGGGGTCGGGGAAGAGCCGCGAGGAGGGGCGGTACGGGGAGGGGTCGGTGGGGCGTCCGGGGACGGCCGCGTGCAGCGGGTTGATCTGGACGAATCCGGCGCCGAGGGTGCGTCCGGCCCAGGCGGCGAGGTCGGCCAGGTCGCCGAGGTCGCCCATGCCCCAGGAGCGGCCGGAGAGCAGGGAGTAGAGCTGGACGAGGAAGCCCTGGGCGCGGGCGGGGGGCTGCGGGGCGCGGGCGGGCGCGACGACGAGGGTGGCGGTGCCCTGCCGGTGGTCTGGGGTGCGCGCGGTCACCCGGTGGACGCCGAGGGGCGGGCCGGTCCACCAGACGGGGACGGCGGACGGCGGGGGCGCGTCCGGGACGTCGGCCTGCGCGCCGGTGACGCGCAGCCGGACCGGCTCGGGCGGCGCGGCGCCCGGTTCGGATTCCGGGGCGACCGTCAGGGTCGTCCCGATCGGCAGGGTGGCGAGGGCGGGCGGCAGCGGCTCGCCCGCCCAGACCACCACGGTGGGCGGGAGCAGCCGGGAGCCCGCCTTCGATTCGGCGGCGGCGAGCGACCTCCGTACGCCCTCCGGGGTGGCGGCGTCCACGCCCAGCGCGGCGAGCACGGCGGTGACCGTGTCGTCGGGGACGGGCACCGTGACACCGGCGGACGGGGAGTAGGACGTGGCGACGCCGTGCAGGGCGGCGAGCCGGGAGAGGCCCATTCAGACTCCTGGAGACTCCATGGCCCCCGCGACACCGGGGGCGGTCGGTTCGCTGGTGAGCGGAGCGGCGACGGCGAGCGGCGGCTCGCTCGTCAGCGGGGTGGCGTCGGCGAGCGGCGGTTCGCTGGTGAGGGGTGCGGAGCCGGCGGCCGGAGGCGAGTCGAGCGCGGCGGTGGGGCCGGTGCGGGGGGCGCCGGGGGGACGGGGGACGGCTGCGGGCGGGAGGGGCGGTTCACTGGTCAGCGGTTCGCTGGTCAGCGGTTCACTGGTCAGCGGCTCCGGGCCGGCCGGACCGGGGACCTGTTTGGACAGGGCGGGGAGCGGAAGACGCGCGGCTGCGGGCAAGGTGGGCCTCCTGGCTGTGGGAGCAGAACGGATGAGAGACCTACCCAGCCCTCGGGTGCGCAGACGTGAGGGTGGCACAGGTCCGATGCCGACGTCCTCAACGTGCCGTGGGTCATATCCCGTTCCCCCGGACGGCAGATTTGAGCCATTTTCAGCCAATCCACCTGCCCAGCCACCTGCCCTCACGACCCCGCCGCCACGATCCCGCCGTGGCCGTCCCGCGACCGGGGCGGCGGGCGGTGTTCACGCGGAGACGCCGTCGATCCGGGCCATCGCGTCGTCCGCCCCGAACGGCTGGAGGTAGGGCAGCCAGCGCGGGTCGCGGTGGCCGGTGCCGATGATCCGCCACGCGAGGCCGGTGGGGGGCGCGGGCTGGTGGCGCAGGCGCCAGCCGAGTTCGGGGAGGTGCCGGTCGGCCTTGACGTGGTTGCAGCGGCGGCAGGCGGCCACCACGTTCTCCCACGCGTGCAGACCGCCCCGGCTGCGCGGGACGACGTGGTCGACGCTGGTGGCGGCGGCCCCGCAGTACACGCAGCGCCCGCCGTCCCGGGCGAAGAGCGCGCGGCGGGTGAGCGGGACGGGCCCCCGGTAGGGGACCCGGATGAAGCGCTTGAGGCGGACCACACTGGGCGCCGGTACGGCGGTGGTGGGGCTGCGGAGGAGGGCGCCGGACTCTTCGAGGCAGACGGCCTTGTTTTCGAGGACGAGGACGAGCGCGCGGTGGAGCGGTACGACGCCGAGCGGCTCGTACGACGCGTTGAGAACCAGGACGTGCGGCACGGTGGATGCCTCCTTGTACGCCGGCGGCGCGTGGCTCGCGCCGGGACGATCCGCTCTCAGTCTCTCCTCATGGCCGGTCCGGGCGCCACCACGTGCGAGTAATGGGCCGAGCGGATTCCGCCCGACGGCCGCACGGACCGTGCCGTGTCCGCCCGTTCCCACCGGCCGGCCGGGTGCGGTCGGGCTGCGCGACCGAACGCGCACAAACGTGTGATGAAGGGATGAGATGCGTCTCTCGGCGGGCTGCGGACATCATCCGGGCCGCGCCCGTCGTTAACCTGGTTGATCAGCTGTCGCCCGTTCTGGAGGTCCCACCGTGTCCCCGTCCGTTCTGTTGGCCGCCGCCCCGTCGACCGGGTCGGGAGGCTCGCTCGACGAGGCCGCCCGGCAGGCCGGCGACGCCGCGGGCTGGGTCGAGCAGAACTGGTCCACCTGGCTGAACACCGGTCTGCGCATCATCCTGATCGCCGCCGTGGCGATCGTGCTGCGCTACCTGATCCGCCGCGCCCTCACCAATCTGATCGAGCGGATGAACCGCAGCGCCCAGGCCGTGGAGGGCACCGCCCTCGGCGGGCTGCTGGTCAACGCCGAGCGGCGCCGCCAGCGCTCCGAGGCGATAGGTTCCGTGCTCCGGTCGGTGACCTCCTTCCTGATCCTGGGCACGGCGGCGCTGATGATCCTGGGCGCCTTCGAGATCAACCTGGCGCCGCTGCTGGCCTCCGCCGGGGTCGCCGGGGTCGCGCTCGGTTTCGGTGCGCGCAACCTCGTCACCGACTTCCTCTCCGGCGTCTTCATGATTCTGGAGGACCAGTACGGCGTGGGGGACACGGTGGACGCGGGCGTCGCCTCCGGCGAGGTCATCGAGGTGGGGCTGCGGGTCACCAAGCTGCGCGGCGACAACGGCGAGATCTGGTACGTCCGCAACGGCGAGGTGAAGCGGATCGGCAACCTCAGTCAGGGCTGGTCCACCGCCGGTGTCGACGTGACCGTCCGGCCGACGGAGGACCTGGACCGGGTGCGCGCCGCCATCTCCGCCGCCACCGAGGTCATGGCGAAGGAGGAGCCGTGGAGCGAGCGGCTCTGGGGCCCGGTGGAGATCCTCGGCCTGGACGCCGTCCTGCTGGACTCGATGACCGTACGGGTCACCGCGAAAACCATGCCGGGCAAGGCGCTGGCCGTGGAGCGCGAGCTGCGCTGGCGCATCAAGAGCTCGCTGGACGAGGCGGGCATCAGCATGATCGGCGCGGTGCCGGCGCAGCCGGAGGCCGAGTCGAAGGCCGACCCGACGGCGGCGATGGCCGCCCCGTCCGCGTACGCCTCGGCGACCTCGCCGCAGTCGCTCGCGGCGACGCCGCTCACCCCGCCGAGCATCAGCAAGTAGCCGTACCCGCCAGTCAGGAGGGCCTTCGCGCACGCCGCGGAGGCCCTCCGGCGTGTTTCGGCCCCCTTCCGCGCTCCCTCCGCGGGTAACGCTTTCGTTGCCCGGCCTCCTCGCCATTGACGCCCCGGGTACGGACGCCTACCTTGCTCCCACCGGATAGGAAACTTTCCTAACAGAGGGCGGACCACTTCCATGGCAGGAACCACCCCGGGCACCGGCGTGCCCGGCACCCCCCGGCTGCTGCGTGCCATGAACGACCGCGCCGCTCTCGATCTGCTGCTGGAGCTGGGCCCGCTCTCCCGCACCCGGATCGGCAAGCTCACCGGTCTCTCCAAGCCGACCGCCTCGCAGCTGCTGGCCCGCCTGGAGGCGGCCGGGCTGGTGCGGGCCACCGGCACCACCGAGGGGCGGCCGGGGCCGAACGCGCAGCTGTACGCGGTCAACCCGGAGGCGGCGTACGTGGCCGGGCTCGACGTGAACGCCCAGCGCATCGTGGCCGCCGTCGCCGACGTCACCGGCGAGGCGGTGGGCGAGTTCGAGCTCCGCACCCCCGGCCGGGGCGCCGAGAGCGCGGTCGACCAGGTCGTCCGGGCGCTGGACGGTGCGGTGGAGCGGGCCGGTCTCGACCGGTCCGCGGTCCACCGGGTGGTGATCGGCACTCCGGGCGCCTTCGACCCGGGCACCGGCCGGCTGCGCTACGCCTCGCACCTGCCGGGCTGGCACTCCCCCACCCTCCTCGACGAGCTGGCGGCGGCGCTGCCCATGCCCGTGGAGTACGAGAACGACGTGAACCTGGTCGCGGTGGCCGAGCAGCGGCGCGGGGCCGCCCGGGGCCACGACGACTTCGTCCTGCTCTGGAACGAGGAGGGGCTCGGCGGCGCGCTCGTCATCAACGGCCGGCTGCACCGGGGCTTCACCGGCGGCGCCGGGGAGGTCGGCTTCCTGCCGGTGCCGGGTACCCCGCTCGTACGCCAGGTCGTCAAGGCCAACGCCGGCGGCTTCCAGGAACTGGCGGGCGCCCAGGCGATCCCCCGGCTCGCCGCGTCGCTCGGCATCGACACCCCGCAGCAGCCCTACCCGGAGGTGGCCGCCGCCCTGGTGACCCGTGCCGCCGCCGCGTACGGCGAGGACGAGCGGCTGACCGAGCTGCTGCGGAGTTACGCGCAGCGGCTCGCGACCGGGCTCGCCTCCCTGACGGCCGTGCTCGACCCCGGGCTGATCGTGCTGGCCGGCGGGCTGATCTCGGCGGGCGGCGAGCGGCTGCGGGCACTGATCCAGTCCGAACTCGCCGAACTGGCCGCCTCCCGGCCCCCGCTCGTCCTCGCCGAGACCGTCCGGCTGCCGGTGCTGCGCGGCGCTCTGGAACGCGCCCTCGCGGACACCCGCGACGAGGTCTTCGACACCTCCCGCCCCTGAACCACCCGCACTCCGTACCGCTGTCGCCTCTCCTTCACCGTCTTCAAGGAGCTTTGCCATGCGCAGAAACAGCCTCACCACCGCCGCCGTCGCGGTCGCCGCGATATCCGCCCTCGCCACCGCCTGCACGGGCCAGTCGAAGAGCGGTGCCACCGACGACCCGAACGCGAGGACCACCATCAACTTCTGGCACGGCTGGAGCGCGCCGTCCGAGGTCAAGGCGGTGCAGGACAACGTCGACCGGTTCGAGAAGGCCCACCCGAACATCAAGGTGAACGTCGTCGGGAACATCAACGACGACAAGCTCAACCAGGCGCTGCGTGCCGGCGGTTCGAACGGTCCGGACGTCGTGTCGTCCTTCACCACGTCGAACGTCGGCAAGTTCTGTTCGTCCGGCGCCTTCGCGGACCTGACGCCGTTCATCGAGAAGTCGAAGCTGGACCTGGAGAAGACCTTCCCGAAGGTGCTCCTGGACTACACGCAGTTCGAGGGCAAGCGCTGTTCGCTGCCGCTGCTGGCCGACGCGTACGGGCTCTACTACAACAAGGACGCGTTCGAGAAGGCCGGGATCGCCGCACCGCCGAAGACCCTCTCCGAGTTCGCCGCCGACGCGAAGAAGCTCACGGTCACCAAGGGCGACAGCTACCAGCAGCTCGGCTTCATGCCGACCTTCCACGGCTACGAGTCGGTGGCCGACCACTACCTGGGGTCCTGGGACCACACGTACTTCGACGCGGACGGCAAGTCGAACATCGCCAAGGACCCGGCCTTCGCCGAGATGTTCACGTACCAGAAGAAGCTGGTCGAGGACCTCGGCGGCTACGACAGGCTGGAGAAGTTCCGCGGCTCCTTCGGAGACGAGTGGGGCGCGAAGCACCCGTTCCAGACCGGCCAGGTCGCCATGCAGATGGACGGCGAGTGGCGGCTCGGGATGGCCGAGGAGGCGGGCACGGACTTCGAGATCGGGGTCGCGCCGATGCCCGTCGCCGACGACGAGGCCGACACCTACGGCAAGGGCTTCCTCTCCGGCACGATCATGGGCATCGCGCCCGCCAGCAAGAAGCAGAACGCCGCGTGGGAGCTGGTCGAGTTCATGACCAGCGACACCGAGGCGGTGGTCGACTTCGCCAACGGCATCAAGAACGTGCCCTCCACCTTCGCGGCGCTGAACTCCCCCGACCTGAAGTTCGACCCGCGCTTCAAGACCTTCCTGGACATCGCGCGGAACCCGCACTCCAACACCCCGGACGGGGCCGTCAACGGGGCCACGTACCAGCAGACCCTCCAGGACTTCGGCTACCAGTACGAGAAGGGCTCGGTGAAGGACCTCCGGGCCGGTCTGGAGAAGACCGCCGCGCAGATCGACACCGACATCGCCAAGGCCAAGTAGCCCGCGATGACCACGTACACACTCCGCTCCAAGCGCCGCAGGTCGGCGCTGCGCACGGTGGCGTTCCTGTCGCCCTGGCTGATCGGCTTCTGCTTCTTCTTCGCCTATCCGATGATCTCGACCGTCTACTTCTCCTTCACGAAGTACGACGGGTTCGGGGCGCCGGTCTTCAACGGGCTGACGAACTGGACGTACGTCTTCACCGACTACCCGATGTTCTGGCCGTCGCTGCGCAACACCCTCTGGCTGGTGATCGTCATGGTCACCTGCCGGGTGGTGTTCGGGCTCGGCATCGGGCTGCTGATCACCCGGATCAAGACCGCCACCGGGCTCTTCCGCACCCTCTTCTACCTGCCCTACCTCGCACCGCCGGTGGCCGCGACCCTCGCCTTCGTCTTCCTGCTCAACCCGGGGACGGGGCCGGTCGACTCGGTCCTGGGCGACCTCGGGCTGCCGACACCCGGCTGGTTCAACGACGCGACCTGGTCGAAGCCGGCGCTGACCATGCTCGCGGTCTGGGGCATCGGCGACCTGATGGTGATCTTCATGGCCGCGCTGCTGGACGTGCCCGTCGAGCAGTACGAGGCGGCCGAACTGGACGGCGCCTCCGCCTGGCAGCGGTTCCGCTTCGTGACCCTGCCGAACATCTCGCCCATCGTGATGTTCGCCGTGGTCACCGGGGTCATCCAGGCGATGCAGTACTACACGCAGCCGCTGGTGGCGGGGAAGGTGGCCTCCGGTGTGATCGGCGGCTCCGGGCAGTCCTTCGAGCCCGGCTATCCCGACAAGTCGACCCTGACGCTCCCCCAGCTCGTCTACAACCTCGGCTTCCAGCGCTTCGACTACGGCTCCGCCTGCGTCGTCGCCCTGGTCCTGTTCGCCCTGGCCATGGCCTTCACCGCACTGCTGATGCGGGGCCGCAACAACCTCGTCCGGGCCGGTGACTGACTCATGACCCAGCTGCTCGAATCCCCCGCGCCCGCCGTCCGTACCGCACGTACGGCCGCCGGCCGCACCGCCCGCCGCAAGGCGCTGCTGCAGTGGGTCGCGGTGCACTCGCTCGGCGTCGCCGCCGCGCTCTTCTTCGTCCTCCCGCTGGTCTTCGTGGTGCTGACCTCGCTCATGAGCGACCAGCAGGCGCTGACCCGCGACCTCACCCCCGACACCTGGGAGTGGGAGAACTACCGGCGGGTCTTCGACACCCCCGGCTTCCTCACCTGGTGGCGCAACACCCTCCTCTATGCCGGGGCCGGCACCGTGCTGACCGTGGTGTCCTCGGTGCCCGTCGCCTACGCGCTCGCGAAGTTCCGCTTCAAGGGCCGCAAGCTGTCGCTGATGCTGGTCGTCTCGATGATGATGCTGCCGCCGCAGGTCGTGATCATCCCGATGTACCTGTTCTGGGCCAAGCAGATGGATCTCTCCGGCACGCTCTGGCCGCTCATCCTCCCGATGGCCTTCGGCGACGCCTTCTCCATCTTCCTGCTGCGCCAGTTCCTGCTGACCATCCCGGACGAGTACCTGGACGCGGCACGGATCGACGGCTGCGGCGAACTGCGCACCCTGCTGCGGGTGGTGCTGCCGATGGCGAAGCCGGGCATCGCCGCCATCGCGCTGTTCCAGTTCTTCGCCGCCTGGAACGACTACTTCGGGCCGCAGATCTACGCCTCCGAGAACCCGGCCGCCTGGACGCTCAGTTACGGCCTGGAGTCCTTCAAGGGCGCACACCACACCGACTGGAACCTGACCATGGCCGCGACCGTTCTGGTCATGGCCCCCGTGATCGCCGTCTTCTTCTTCGCCCAGAAGGCATTCGTCGAGGGCGTCACACTGACCGGAGTGAAGGGCTGAAATGAAGCTCGCAGTCGTGGGTGGCGGGTCCACCTACACACCCGAACTGATCGACGGGTTCGCCCGTCTGCAAGGCACCCTGCCGATCGAGGAGCTCGTGCTCGTCGACCCGGCGGCCGACCGCCTCGACCTCGTGGGAGGCCTCGCCCGGCGGATCTTCGCCAAGCAGGGCCACCCCGGCACCATCACCACCACCTCCGACCTGGACGCCGGGGTGGAGGGCGCCGACGCGGTCCTGCTCCAGCTGCGTGTCGGCGGGCAGGCCGCGCGCGGCCAGGACGAGACCTGGCCGCTGGAGTGCGGCTGCGTCGGCCAGGAGACCACCGGCGCGGGCGGCCTCGCCAAGGCGCTGCGCACCGTGCCGGTCGTGCTGGACATCGCCGAGCGGGTCCGCCGCACCAATCCGGACGCCTGGATCATCGACTTCACCAATCCGGTGGGCATCGTCACCCGGGCGCTTCTCCGGGCCGGCCACAAGGCCGTCGGCCTCTGCAACGTGGCGATCGGTTTCCAGCGGAAGTTCGCCCGGCTGCTGGACGTCTCCCCCGCCGAGGTCCACCTCGACCACGTCGGGCTGAACCACCTCTCCTGGGAGCTCGGGGTACGCCTCGGCGGCCCCGACGGCGAGAACGTGCTGCCGCGCCTGCTGGCCGAGCACGGCGAGGCCATCGCCGCCGACCTGCACCTGCCGCGCGCGCTCGTGGACCGGCTCGGCGTGGTCCCCTCGTACTACCTGCGGTACTTCTACGCGCACGACGAGGTCGTCCGGGAGCTCGGTACCAAGCCGTCCCGGGCCGCCGAGGTCGCCGCGATGGAGAAGGAACTCCTCGCCATGTACGGCGACCCGGCGCTGGACGAGAAGCCCGCGCTGCTCGCCAAGCGCGGCGGCGCCTTCTACTCCGAGGCGGCGGTGGACCTGGCCTCCTCGCTGCTCGGCGGGGGCGCCCCCACCGTCCAGGTGGTCAACACCCTCAACAACGGCACCCTGCCGTTCCTCCCCGACGACGCGGTGATCGAGACGCAGGCCCGGGTCGACGGCTCGGGCGCCGTACCGCTCGCCGTCCCGGCGCTGGACCCGCTCTACGCCGGGCTGATCGCCCAGGTCACCGCGTACGAGGACCTGGCGCTGGAGGCCGCCCTGCACGGCGGCCGGGACCGCGTCTTCAAGGCGCTGCTCGCCCACCCGCTGGTGGGTCAGTTCGAGTACGCCGAGGGCCTCACGGACCGGCTGATCGCGCACAACCGGGAGCACCTCGCGTGGGCGTGAACGCTTCGGTCCTCGCCATCGACGCGGGGAACAGCAAGACGGACGTGGCGCTGATAGGCGAGGACGGCACGGTGCTCGGCACCGGCCGGGGCGGCGGTTTCCAGCCGCCCGTGGTCGGAATCCCCGCCGCGCTGGACGTGCTCGCCGCCGCCGTGGCGAGGGCGTTCGCCTCGGCCGGGGAACCGTCCGGTCCGGTCGCGCACGTCTCCGCCTGCCTCGCCAACGCCGACCTTCCGGTCGAGGAGGAGGAGTTGGCGGCCGCGCTGCTCGACCGCGGCTGGGGGCACACGGTCGAGGTGCGCAACGACACCTTCGCCGTGCTGCGCGCCGGGGTGGACGAGCCCCGGGGCGTCGCGGTGGTCTGCGGCGCCGGGATCAACTGCGTGGGCATGCTGCCGGACGGCCGCACCGCCCGGTTCCCCGCCATCGGCCGGATATCCGGTGACTGGGGAGGCGGTTCGGGGCTCGCCGAGGAGGCGCTCTGGTTCGCCGCCCGCGCCGAGGACGGCCGGGGCGAGCCGACCGAGCTGGCCCGGGCGCTCCCGGCTCACTTCGGGCTCGCCTCGATGTACGAGCTGATCGAGGCACTGCACCGGGAACACCTCCCGTACGAGCGCCGGCACGAGCTGACCCCGGTGCTCTTCGCGACGGGGGCCGCCGGTGACCCGGTGGCGCGCGCGGTCGTGGACCGGCTCGCCGAGGAGGTGGTCGCGATGGCCTCGGTGGCGCTGGACCGGCTGGGTCTTCTGGAGGCACACGTTCCGGTGATTCTCGGCGGCAGCGTGCTGGCCGCCCGCCACCCGGACCTGGACCGCCGGATCGCCTCGCTGCTCACCGCCCGCGCACCCCGGGCCGAGATCCGCGTGGTGGCCCAACCACCCGTGCTGGGCGCCGCGTTGCTGGGCCTGGACCACACGGGGGCGGCGCCCGGGGCGCACGCCAGGCTGCGCGCGCGGTACGTCTGAAGGGCGGGCCGGGGAGGCCGGCCGGTGTGCGCCCGTCGGCTTCCGCACCGCGTCGCCCGGGACGGCCCTGACGTACGGGAACCGATCACCTGTGCCGATCGTGTTCACAGCGGGGGCGGTCCGGTCACGGGCGTGAGGCTCAAGTCCGGTGCGAGATCCAGGTATTCCTGGTGGATGCCGGTCGCTGCGGCCATACTTCAGCCCGGGCGTCACTCCCCCGACCGGCCGGGGGCGGGAGCGCCGTCAGTGACGAGGGGGAAGCCGAGTGACACACCCGCCGATCGGGGGCCCGCCGCGACAGCGGGGAGCGGTGCGGGCCTCCGGCGTGCCCGCACAGCGGCGCGGGGCGGCATCCGCGCTGGCGGGACGGCTGCGCGACGCGGCGACGACCGAGCCGGGGCGACTGCGGCTCGTCGGAGCCGTACTCGCCCTGCTCGTCGTGGCCTTCGGGGCGGTGACCGCAGTGGAGGTCTCCGGGCGGGCCGCCGCCGCGGACGACGTGGTCAACCGCAGCCAGCCGCTCAGCGCGGACGCGGCGGCCGTCTACCGCTCGCTCGCCGACGCGGACACGATGGCGGCGAGCGGGTTCCTCGCGGGCACCCGGGAGCCTTCGAGCGTCCGCACCCAGTACGAGAAGGACATCCGGAACGCCTCCCGGCTGCTGGTGAAGGCGGCGGCGAACACCGGGGCCGGCACCTCCTCCGGCCGTGAGATCCGCACGATGAACGAGCTCCTCCCGGTCTACACCGGCCTGGTCGAGCGGGCCCGCGCCAACAACCGTCTCGGGCTGCCGCTGGGCGGCGCCTACCTCCGGTACGCCAACCAGAAGATGAGCGGCGAACTCCTGCCCGCGGCCGAGCGGTTGTACACGGCGGAGACCGGCCGGCTCGACGCCGACCAGCGCGACGCCCGGCAGTGGCCGCTCGTCGCCCTCGCCGCCGGGATCGTGGCCCTCGCCGTGCTGGCCTGGGCGCAGCGGCGCGACTACCGCCGGACCAACCGGGTCTTCAGCCGCGGACTGCTCGCCGCGACGGCCGCGACCGCCGCCGCGCTGGTCTGGCTGGCCGCCGGGCAGGCCCTGGCCAGGACCGAGCTGCACCACGCCATGGCGGACGGCCAGGCCTCGCTGGACGTGCTGAACGGCGCGCGGATCGTCTCCCTCAAGGCCCGCGCCAACGAGAACCTCACCCTGGTCGCCCGGGGCGCGGTGCTCACCGCGGACGGTTCCGCCGACCAGTACCAGACCGACTACACCGCCGACATGGCCACGCTCCGCACCGAGCTGGGCAGGGCGGGCGAGCTGGCGGACGACTCCGCCGGGAGCGCCCCGGTGAAAGCGGCCGTCGGCAGCGTGACGGAGTGGCAGAAGCGCCACGCCGACGCCCGGAAGACCGACGACGGCGGCGACTACGAGGGCGCGCTCGCCCTGGTGATCGGGGCGAAGGACTCCACCGGCGAGTGCTTCTCGAAGGTGGACGCCGCGCTGGAGACGGCCCTGGCCCACGAGCAGAAGCAGTTCGACGCGGCGGCCGGCAAGGGCCGCGGCGCCCTGGACGGGCTGCCGGTGGGGGCGGGGGTCCTGGCGGTGCTGGGAGCGGTCGCCGCGATCACCGGGATCGGCCGGCGACTCGGGGAGTACCGGTGAACGCGGACGGACCGGCGGGCGAGCCGGCAGAGGGAGGAGCGGTGGGAGGGGGAGCGATGGCACGGACCCGGACCGGCGGGAGCAGGCTGCGCGGCTGGGGCGGGGTGACGTCCATGGCGGTGGCCTGCGTGCTCACCGCCCTGTTCGCCCTGCTGCCGCTGACGCACGGCACCACCGGCTCCTTCGGCGGCGACCCGGGCCCGGGCGCCGCGAAGGCCGCTCAGGTGCGCGCCGAGACCTGCGACAAGCCCGAGGCGAGCCTGCCGCCGTCCCGGGACGACGGCCCGGGCGTCGCGCGGATCAAGGAGCGCGGCAAGCTCGTCGCCGGGGTGGACCAGAACAGCTACCGCTGGGGGTACCGCAATCCGGCGACCGGGAAGCTGGAGGGCTTCGACATCGACCTGGTCCGGGCCATCGCCCAGGACATCCTCGGCGACTCCTCCAAAGTGGTCTTCCGCGCCATCCCGACCAGCCAGCGGATCGCGGCGCTGGAGAGCGGCCGGGTCGACGTGGTGGTGCGGACGATGACGATCAACTGCGCGCGACTGAAGCAGGTCGCGTTCTCCACCGCCTACTTCCGGGCGGGCCAGCAGGTGCTCGCCCCGGTGGCCTCCGGCATCACCGGGTACAACGCCTCGCTGCGCGGGAAGCGGGTCTGCACCGCCGAGGGCTCCACCGCGTACGAGGCCCTGAAGAAGCAGTCGTACGGCGCGTTCTTCGAGGACGCGCACGACGGCACCGCCGGGGACGAGGACCGGCTGACCGTCCCCAGCCAGCTCGACTGCCTGGTGCGCCTGCAGCTCGGCGAGGTGGACGCGGTGGTGACGGACAACGCCCTGGCGGCGGGCCAGGTGGCCCAGGACCCGACGGTGGAGCTCAAGGGCGGCCCGTTCACGACGGAGTACTACGGCGTCGCCGCCAGGCTCGGCTCCGACGACCTGGTGGCCCGGGTGAACCAGGTGCTGGCGGACTACCGCAGCGGCGGTGCGGGGAGCCCGTGGATGCGTTCGTACCGCACCTGGCTGGAGGCCGGGCTGCCCGGCGTCACGGCACCCCCGGCACCCTCGTACCGGAGCAACTGATCCCGGCGGCCCACGGGCCGGCGGGGAGAGCGGAGAGGTGAGCGATGAGCGTCGCGGGACCCTTCCCCAGCTACGCGTCCAAGCCCCCGGGCCCCGTCATGGACCGGGACGAGGCGGACCGTGCGCTGGCCCGGCTCGGCGCGGAGCACGAGGCGATCGAGACCTCGCTCCTCGCCCTGCAGGACCACGCGGGCCGGCGCCTCCTGGAGGGCGCCGACCTGTCCGGGGTGACCAAGGAGCGCTGGGCCACCACCGAGCGGTCGATCACCCAGCTCTGGGGGTACTTCGACGCGTACGCCGGCGCGCTCTCCCGGGCGCGCGAGGTGCGCGCCCGCAGGCGTCACCCCGGCCGGGAGGACCTGGAGACGCTCACCGGGCTGCTCCGTGGACGGGAGATCACCGTGGCGCACGGCGCCGCGCCGCCCGACCCCTCGGTCGCGGGTCCGGCGCGGCTCGCGACACGCTTCTCGCTGGAGGAGCTGGTGAGCCGGATGAACACGCTCTACGCCCGCTCGCTCGACATGGTGGTGGCCTCCGACTCGGTCTGGTCGGCGCTGCCCGCGCGGATCGACCTGCTCGCCGCCGAGCTCCACCGCACCCGCTCGCTGGCCCACTCGGTGGGGGTGCGGCCGGGCGAGCACCCGTCCGGCGACGACCTGGAGTCGATCACCCGGGAGCTCGCCGAGCTGCGGGCCCAGGTGATCGCCGACCCGCTGGCGTTCTGGCTGCCGGGGCCGGGCAGCGCGGCGCCGGGCGGCGGACGCGCCGACACCGCGCGGTACGACCGGGCGGCCCGCGCGCTGGAGGAGGTGCGGCGGGAGATCGAGGCGGTCCTCGCGGTCCGGCAGGACGCCGAACACCGGCTCGCCCGGCTGCGGGACGTGCTCTCGCGGGCCGACCGCACGCTGGCCGAGGCGCGGACCGCCCGGGGCGAGGTGCTGGCGAAGATCGCCGCTTCGGAGGTGCCCGCCGTCAGCGGTCCGCCGACCGCGCTCCAGGAGCGGCTGGCCGCCGCTTCCGAGCACCGTCGGCACGCCCGCTGGCACCGGCTCCCGCCGCTCCTCGAACAGTTGGAGCGGGAGGCGGAGGAGGAGCTGCTGCGCGCCCGTGAGTCGCTGACCTCGGTGACCGCCCCGCTCGCCGTGCGCGCGGAGCTGCGGGGCCGGCTCGACGCGTACCGCGCGAAGGTGGCGCGGCACGGGCTCGCGGAGGACCCGCTGCTGATCGAGCAGTACGACGCGGCCCGCCGGATGCTGTGGAGCGCACCCTGCGATCTGCGGGTCGCGGACCAGGCGGTGCTGCGCTACCAGCACACGGCCGCGGAGATGACGGCGCCGGGCCGGACGCCCCCGCCCGAGGACCGGCGGTACGACGCGCACGACCGGCACGGCCGGCACGACGAGCGGGAGACCCGATGAGTACCCGGTGCCAGCGACCCACGTGCGAAGGCGCGTACGAGGACATGGGCGAGGGAGAGCTGTACTGCGACACCTGCGGTCTGGCTCCCGTCGTCTCCCCGACCGGCATGGTCGCCTCGCCGCCCACCGGCATCGCGGGCGGCGCCTTCGCCGCGCGCGGCGGCGACTCGGCGTCCGCACCGGCCGGTTCCCGCGCCTCGGGCCGTGCCTCCTCGCGTTCGTCGACCTCGCGGCGGTCCGTCTCGGGCCGGCTCTCGCGGGGTCTGTCCGGCGGCGCGGGGACCGTGCCGTCGGTGTCGGTACGGTCCTCCGGCGCGTCGGGCGGCTCCTCCGGCCGGGGCCGGCTGGGCGCGGGCCTGGTGCAGGTGCCGGACGTGCCGCGCCCCGATCCGCGTGCGGCCGTGATGGCGCACGCCGAGGTCCCCGAGCGGAAGCGGTTCTGCTCGCGTTCGGACTGCGGGGCGCCGGTGGGCCGGGCGCGCGGCGACCGGCCGGGCCGCACCGAGGGGTTCTGCACCAAGTGCGGGCACCCGTACTCCTTCGTACCGAAGCTGCGCGGCGGTGACGTGGTGCACGGGCAGTACGAAGTCGCGGGCTGCCTCGCGCACGGCGGGCTCGGCTGGGTGTACCTCGCGGTGGACCGGGCCGTCTCGGACCGCTGGGTGGTCCTCAAGGGCCTGCTCGACACCGGCGACCAGGACGCCATGGCGGCGGCCATCTCGGAGCGCCGCTTCCTCGCCGAGATCGAGCACTCCAACATCGTGCGGATCTACAACTTCGTCGAGCACCTCGACCAGCGGACGGGCTCGCTGGACGGCTACATCGTGATGGAGTACGTCGGCGGCAAGGCGCTCAAGGAGATCGCCAACGACCGCCGCACCCCGGCCGGGAGACGCGATCCGCTGCCGGTCGAGCAGGCGTGCGCGTACGGGATCGAGGCGCTGGAGGCGCTCGGCCACCTGCACAGCCGCAACCTCCTCTACTGCGACTTCAAGGTCGACAACGCGATCCAGACGGAGAACCAGCTCAAGCTGATCGACATGGGCGCGGTCCGCCGGATGGACGACGAGGAGTCGGCGATCTACGGCACGGTGGGCTACCAGGCCCCCGAGGTCGGGGAGGTCGGTCCGTCGGTCGCCTCCGACCTGTACACGGTGGCGCGGACCCTCGCGGTGCTCACCTTCGACTTCCAGGGCTACACCAACGTCTTCGTTGACTCGCTGCCCGACCCGGAGAACATCGAGGTCTTCCGGACGTACGAGTCCTTCTACCGGCTTCTGGTCCGCGCCACCGACCCCGACCCGGCGCGGCGTTTCGCCTCGGCGGAGGAGATGGCCGAACAGCTGACGGGGGTGCTCCGGGAGGTCGTGGCGCTCCAGTCGGGCCGCCCGCGCCCGGCGCTCTCCACCCTGTTCGGCCCGGAACTGCGGGTGACGGACACGGAGTTGTTCGCCGAGCTGACCGGTGACGTCTCCCTCCTCGGCGGCCGTGGCGCGCAGGCGGCGGGACGGGCGGGACGCCCGAGGCGGCGCGGGAAGCCCCCCGCGGGGGCCCTCGCGGGAGCCGTCCCGCCGGGCGCGGCGGCTCCGGGCACGGTCGCCCCCGGCGCGGCGGCTCCGGCGGTGGCGGCGGCACTGCCGGTGGGCCCGGGGCCGTACGGCGGTGTCCCCCCGGCCCGCACCGGAGCGGTCGGCCCGCAGCCCGGCGGGTACGCACCGGCCCCGGGGCACGCGGCGCCCGCCCCGCACTCCCAGCCGTCCGGATACGCGGCGCCCTCTCCCTACTCCCAGCCGTCCGGGCACGCGGCGCCTGCCCCCTACTCCCAGCCGTCCGGGTACACCCCGCCGGCCGGGTACCAGCCCTCGGCGGCGGCGCTCACGGCCGCGCCCACCCACACGAACGGGTCGGTGGGCGGCCGTCCGCCGGCCGGCGGGCAGTCCCCGTACGTGCCGTCGCAGCCGGTGGCTCCGGCGTACGCCCACCCGGCGGCAGCCGTTCCGGTCCCGCCGCCGGGGGCGGGACCCGCGCCGTCCGGAGCCGGGCCGTGGCTCGGCGGTCTCGACGCCGGTGCCACCGCGCTCGCCCTGCCGGTGCCGCGCGTCGACGCGAGCGACCCCAACGCCGGTTTTCTCGCCGGGGTGATGGCGGCGGCTCCGCAGGAGCTGATCGGCGCGCTGCGCACCGTACCGGCGCCCTCTCCGGAGACCAGGCTGCGCGAGCTGCGCGCCCTCCTGGAGCTGGCGGAGTACGGGGCGGCCGGCCACGTGCTGGGCGAGCTGGAGGCCCGGTACCCGGCCGACTGGCGGGTGGTCTGGTACCGGGGGATCGTCTCCCTGGTGACCGGTGACCGCGAGCACGCGGCGCTCTCCTTCGACGCGGTGTACGACGCGTTCCCGGGCGAACCGGCACCCAAGCTGGCGCTCGGCGTCTGCGCGGAGGTGCTCGGGCAGCTGGACAACGCCGCCGACTACTACCACCTCGTCTGGACCACCGATCCGAGCTTCGTCAGCGCCGCGTTCGGGCTCGCCCGGGTGCGCTTCGCCGCAGGGGACCGTACGGGCGCTGTACGGACGCTGGAGTCGGTGCCCGCCGCGTCGATCCACTTCACGGCCGCCCGGGTCGCCTCGGTCCGCGCGCGGCTGCGCGGGCGCGCCCCGGGAGAGCCGCTGGCGGACGACCTCGCCTCCGCTTCGGACCAGATCACGGAGCTGGCCGGACTGGGGCTGGACGCGGTGCGCCGCGAGCGCCTCTCGACGGAGGTGCTGGGGACCGCGCTGGACTGGGTACTCTCCACAGGACCCGCCCGTCCGTCCGCGGGTTCCGCGCTCTCGGGGCCGGGCGCGCGGACGCTGCTCGGCAGCGAACTGGACGAGCGGGGGCTCCGGTTCGGGCTGGAACGCGCTTATCGGATGCTCGCCAGGCTGGCTCAGCAGGGCGACGAGAGGATCGAACTGGTGGAGCGGGCCAACCGTTTCCGCCCCCGGACGTGGGTGTGAAGATGTCACGGATCCACCAGCAGGCGGCTCCCCTGCCGGCCTGCCCCAGCTGCGCGGAACCGCTGGAGCAGGGCGACCTGTTCTGCGGCGCCTGCGGCTACGACCTGTCGGCCGTGCCCGAACGGCCGGGCGACCGGCCGACGATGGCGATCACCGCCCCGCCTCCACCCCCACCGGCAGCACCACCGGCCCCGCCTGCCCCACCCGTACCGCATGGTGCGCCCGTACCGCATGCTTCGCCGGGGGCCCCGCCGGCTCCCGCCCGGCCGGGGGCGGTTCCGGGTGCTGCGGCTCCGGCTCCGGTCCAGTGGCCGCCCGCGTCCGAGACCGACACCTCGGACCAGCCCGCGCCCGTCCACCGTCCGGCCGACCTCCCGGGCATCGACTCCGCGGGCCACCCGTTGTACGCCCGCGCGGCGGCGGCCCCCGCCGCGCCCGCCGCCCCGGTGGCCCCGCCCGCCGTGCGCCACGACGACCGGGCGGTACCGGGACAGCGCCCCGGCCAAGTTTCCGGCTCCGCCGGACCCGGCTCGGCCGAACCCGACTCTTTCGATCCCGGCTCCCTCGGCCCCGGCTCCCTCGGCCCCGGCTACGGCTCGGGGGACTTCGAACTGGCAGCACCGGGGTCCGCCCCCGAGGGCGTGCCCGCCACCGACCCGCGCGCCCCCGGGACCGTCACGACTCCCGCCGCGGGTACGAGCGCCCCGGCCGGCACCAAGCTGTGCGTCGCCTGCCGGGCCGGCCGGGTGGACACCGACGGGTACTGCGAGACCTGCGGCCACGCCCAGCCGCGCGAGCGCGACCACATGGAGCGGGAGCTCGGCCCGGTGGCGGCGGTCAGCGACCGCGGGCTGCGCCACCACCGCAACGAGGACTCCTTCGCCGTGTCGACGACGGCGCTGCCGGACGGTTCGCCGGCCGTCGTCGCGATCGTCTGCGACGGGGTGTCCTCCGCGCACCGGCCCGACGAGGCGTCGGCCGCCGCCGCGTACGCCGCCGACGCGTCCCTCCTGGAGTCGCTGCCGCGCGGCACCCACCCGCAGCAGGCGATGCACGACGCGATCGTCGCGGCCTCCCGGGCCGTCAACGCGCTGGCCGAGGAGCAGGAGGGCGCGACGGAGCACGACCCGCACCGCCACCAGAACGCCCCGGCCTGCACCCTGGTCGGCGCGATCGTCGCCGCCGGTCTGCTGATCGTCGGCTGGGTCGGCGACAGCCGCGTCTACTGGGTGCCGGCCGACCGTGGCCTGCAGCCGGCCCGGCTCACCGAGGACGACTCCTGGGCCGCGCAGATGGTGGCGGCGGGCCTGATGAGCGAGGAGCAGGCGTACGCGGACGAGCGGGCCCACGCGATCACCGGCTGGCTCGGCGCCGACGCCTACGAACTCGACCCGCACACCGCGGCGTTCAAGCCCGACCAGCCGGGCACCGTGGTGGTCTGCACCGACGGACTCTGGAACTACGCGGAGTCCGCCGAGGAGATGGCCGCCGCCCTGCCCCGGGACGCGGGCGAACGCCCCCTGCACGGCGCCCGGGTGCTGGTGGGGCACGCGCTCGACGGCGGGGGCCACGACAACGTAACAGTGGCGCTGCTGCCGTTCGCCGTACCGCCGGCCGGGGCACACTCCGGCTGACGGGCTCCCGGGCGCTCCCGGCCGTTTCCGGCTGGTTCCCACCTCTTCCCACTGCTTCCCACTGCTTGTGGACCATTCCCCGCCTTGGTCACCGACCGTCCGCCGCACACCCGTATCCGTCCCTCCGGTGGGGCATCGAGGAGCCGCTCCATGGCCAACTTCTCCAAGTCGCAAGCGCCGCGGTTCTCCGTCGACGTGTACCAGAACAGCTACCTCCCCGAGGGGGGCCGCGAGGTCAACGCGATCGTCACCGTCACCTCCACGGGAGGCGGTACGACGGGTGGGGTGCCGCTCGCCGGGAACGCGTCCGCGTCGAACACGGCGGTCGTGCTCATGGTCGACTGCTCCGGGTCGATGGAGTACCCGCCGACGAAGATGCGCAACGCCCGGGACGCCACCGCGGCGGCCATCGACACCCTGCGCGACGGCACCCTCTTCGCGGTGGTGGCCGGTACGCACGTGGCGAAGGACGTCTACCCGGGCAACGGCCGCCTCGCCAAGGCAGACCGCCTGACCAGGGCGCAGGCGAAGGACGCCCTGCGCGGGCTGGGCGCGGGCGGCGGCACGGCGATCGGCACCTGGCTCAGGCTCGCCGACCGGCTGTTCGGCACCACCGGGGTGGGTCTGCGGCACGGCATCCTGCTGACCGACGGGCGCAACGAGCACGAGGCGCCGGAGGATCTGCGGGCGGCGCTGGACGCCTGTGCGGGCCGCTTCACCTGTGACGCCCGGGGCGTCGGCACCGACTGGGAGGTGAAGGAGGTCACGGGCATCGCCTCCGCCCTGCTGGGCACCGCCGACATCGTCGCCGACCCGGCCGGGCTGGCCGCGGACTTCACGCGGATGATGGAGAACGCCATGGGCAAGGAGGTCGCGGACGTGGCGCTGCGGCTCTGGACTCCGGTGGACACCGAGGTCCTCTTCGTGAAACAGGTCGCTCCGTCGGTCGTCGACCTGACCGGGCGCCGGACGGAGGCGGGGCCACGCGCCGGGGACTATCCGACGGGTTCCTGGGGTGACGAATCCCGCGATTATCACGTGTGCGTCAGGGTTCCCCAGGCCCGGATCGGCCAGGAGATGCTGGCGGCGCGGGTCTCCCTGGTCCTCCCCGGTCCCTCGGGCGGGGGCGCTCCGGAGACCCTCGCGCAGGGGCTCGTACGGGCGGTGTGGACGGACGACCTGGTGGCGTCCACGGCGATGAACCCGCAGGTCGCGCACTATACGGGCCAGGCCGAGCTGGCCCGGGTGATCCAGCAGGGACTCGACGCCCGCAAGGCCGGGGACCTGAACGGGGCGACCGCGAAACTGGGGCGCGCGGTGCAGCTCGCGTCGGTCTCCGGCAACGAGGACACCGCCAAGCTGCTTTCGAAGGTGGTCGACGTGGTCGACGCCGCGACAGGTACTGTGCGACTGAAAGCGAAGGTCGCGGAAGCGGACGAGATGACACTCGAAACGCGCTCCACCAAGACCGTTCGCGTCAAGAAGTAGCAAGAGAACGACACAGACGAAGCCGAGCGACAGAGTCGTCCGCACGGCCGAGGGCGGACCCTCCGCCCCGCCGCGCGCACGGCGATCGACGAGCATGACGGCCCCCTGGGCCGGACGAGGAGAGGGGGAAGCGCCGACATGCCGACCTGCCCGAACGGACACCAGTCGGGTTCCGAGGACTGGTGCGAGGTCTGCGGACACCGCATGGCCGGAGCCCGCCCGCCCGGTGCCGTGCCCCCGCCTCCCCCTCCGCCGCCGCCCGCGCCCGGGTACGGCTACCCGCAGGGCTCCGGCCCCGGCTCTCAGCCGACCGCCGGCGTCGAGCTCTGCCCGCAGTGCCGCACCCCGCGTGAGCCCGGGGGGCCGTTCTGCGAGGAGTGCCGGTGGAACTTCCTCACCAACACGGCCACCTCGTACACCCCGCTGGCTCCGCAGCCCGGCGCCGGTGGCGGAGCCGTGCCCGGCCTCAACCTGCCGCCGGGCTTCCAGGCGCAGCCCGGCCCCCGGCAGGCACCGCCGGCCCCGCAGTCCCAGGGCCCGCAGTCCCAGGGCCCGCAGCCTCCGCAGCCGCGTGACCCCTTCGAGTACCAGGGTTCGCGCCCCTCGCAGTTGAACCGCCCGGCGGAGCCGCTCGTACCGGATCGCGACGGACGGCAGGCGCCGCCGAGCGCGTTCCAGCAGGGCCCGCCGCCCTCCGCCTTCCAGCAGGGCCCGCCACCCCCGGCCTTCCAGCAGGGGCAGCACGGCCAGCAGGGGCATCCCGGGCAGCCGAACCCCCAGGGCGGGCCGGGCCCGCAGCCGCCGTTCCCGCAGGGCGGGCAGCAGTTCCCCGGCCACCCCGGGCAGCCGTCCTTCCCGCAGGGCCAGCAGGGCCAGCAGGGCGGGCCGGGCCAGCAGGGCGGGCCGGGCCAGCAGGGCGGGCCGGGCCGGCAGCAGGGTGGTCAGCAGGGCCCGCCGGCCGGGTTCCAGCAGGGCCCGCCGTCGGCGTTCCAGCAGAGCGCGCCGCCCGCGCCCGGTCCGTCCGCGCCCGAGGCGGACGACTGGATGTTGCCCCCGCCCTCGCAGGGCCGGGCCGGGGCGCAGGCGGGTGCGCAGGCGCCGCACGCCCCCGCGCCGCACCAGCAGCCGCAGCAGCAGCAGCCGCACGCTTTCCAGCAGCAGAGCCAGAGCCCCCAGGGGGCCTTCCCGCCGCCGTTCCCCGGTCAGGGCGGCTTCCCCGGCGCCCAGGCGGGCCCCGGGGCGCCGGGCGGTCAGGCGGGTCCCGGTGGGCAGGAGCCGCCGCGGCCGGCCGTCTGGACCGCGGTGATCGCGCCGGACCGTGACTACTTCCTGGCGATGATGCAGCGCAGCGGCCCGGAGGCGACCGGGCTGAACCTGCCCGCTTACTCCCCCGAGCAGCACCTCGAACTCGCGGGCAGCCAGGTCACCATCGGGCGCCGTCGGCACTCCACCGGCGAGTCGCCCGACATCGACCTGGCGGTGCCGCCGGAGGACCCGGGCGTCTCGCACCAGCACGCGGTCCTGGTGAAGCAGCCGGACGGCGGCTGGGCGGTGGTGGACCAGAACTCCACCAACGGCACCACGCTCAACGGCGCCGAGGACCCGATCCAGCCCTACGTACCGGTGCCGCTCCAGGACGGCGACCAGGTGCACGTCGGGGCGTGGACGACGATCACGGTCCGCCGGGGCTGACCCGCCCCGGCAGTACCCCGCACGTATGGCTTCCGGCCTCTCACCGCTCCTCGTGACCGGTGAGGGGCCATACGTACGGGCCCTCCGGGTCGTCCAGCCAGGCCCACTGCCGGCCCCGGTCGACGGTGAGGCCGAAGCGTTCCCGGTCGGGGCGTCCCTCGCCCTCCCAGAGGTTCATCGCCTCGTCCGCGCCGAGCGAGCCGCCCGCCAGGGTGAGCAGGAACGAGTAGAGGTCGTTCCCTGCCGTGTGCCGGGCCGGGCCGCCGTGCCGCTCCGGCGTCCCGCGCAGCGGCACGAAGAACGCCGGGGTGTGCAGGAAGCGCCCCTCGGCCCGCCGCCCGCCGGCCGTCTGCCGTACCCGGAGCGAGATCAGCCCGGTGGCGAAGGGGGCCAGGATGCGCGCGTCGGGGGCGCACTGGGCGAGCCAGTCCTCCGGGATCAGCGGCAGGGTGCAGGTGGCGACGATCCGGTCGTACGGGCTCCGCCCGGGGCAGCCGCGTGCCCCGTCGCCGGTGACGACGGTGGGGCGGTATCCGGCCGCGGCGAGGTGGCGGCGGGCGGACTCGGTGATCTCCGGGTCGAGGTCGACGGTGGTGACCGACCGGTCGCCGAGCCGGTGGGCGAGCAGGGCGGCGTTGTAACCGGTGCCCGCGCCGATCTCCAGCACACTCTGGCCGTCGCGCACGTCCAGCTCTTCGAGCATGAGCGCCATCAGTGAGGGCTGGCTGCTGGAGGAGACGAGTTCGCCGTCCTTCATCCGGGTGGCCAGCGGGCCGTCCGCGTACGCCCCGCGCAGCCACTGCTCGCGGCGTACGGGGTCGGCGTCCCCGCACCAGAGGCGTACGTGGCCGAGGAGCCCGCCCTCGTAGTAGTACGGCACGAACAGGTGGCGGGGCACGTCCTCGAACGCCGCACGCCAGGCGGGGTCGCGCAGCCCGCCGCCGGCCACGATGAGCCCCACCATGGCCTGGCGGGCCGCCGCCGCCTCGGCTTCGAACGGATCGCGCGCCGCGTGCTCTGGTCCACCCATGCCTCCACTCTCCTGCGGCGGCGCCCGGCGGGCGAGCGGCGGCTGCCCACCGGGTCCGTCGGCCCGGTCCGTCATGGCGAGGGGTGGGCGGCGTGGGCGGCGGCGTACAGGATGTCCCGCAGGCCGGGCAGGGCCTCGCGGTCCTCGCGCCAGACGAGGCGCAGGCTGAGGTCGGGCAGGGGAAGTCCGAGCCGGACCAGGGTGCCCGCCCGCAGGCTGTCGGCGACCGCGAAGTGCGGCAGCAGCGCGATGCCGAGGCCGTGCTCGGCCCAGGAGCGCATCACCGTCACCCCGCCGGCCCGGACCCGCTCGGGGCCGGTGCCGAGGATCTGGTCACCGGCCATCCGGAACGAGCACTCCGGGACGTTGACCAGGAGCCGCTCCCGGCCGAGGTCGGCGGGGACCAGCGCACTCCGGCCGGCCAGCGGGTGGGCGGGAGCGGCGACCAGGGCGAGCGGGACCGGGTCGAGATCGACGAAAGCCAGCGGTTCGGCCGGCGGCGGGAAGCCGAGGCCGCCGATCTCCTCGCCGGAGTCCAGCAGCAGCGCGGCGTCCAGCCGCCCCGCGACGACGTCCGCGAAGAGCGCCTGACGGCTGCCGTCGGCGTGCACCTCGACGTCGGTCTCGGGCCGCCGCTCGGCCAGCCGGGCGAGGACCAGCGGGACATGGGAGCCGGCCAGCGTCTCCAGCGCGCCGAGCCGCAGCCTCCGGCGCTCGGCCCGGACGTCGCGGACGGCCCGCTCGGCCGTGTCGAGCAGGGAACGCGCCCAGCCGCGCAGCCGCTGCCCGGCGGCCGTCGGCGCCATCCCCCGGGGCCCCCGGTCGAACAGGGGTACCCCGAGGGCCGATTCGAGGGAGCGGATCTGTTCCGAGACCGAGGAGGGGGCGAGACCGAGCGCGACGGCGGCCGCGGTCACGGTCCGGTGGTCGAAGACGGCTGCGAAGACCCTGAGTTGGCGTAGCTCCATGACGGAGGAGAACGCGGGTGAGCGTTCGGGGATTCCGAACGCCCCGTGCGGACGAGCCGGTGGAGCTCTCGCCCCGCGACGGCCAAGGTGGGCTGCCTGCACCCGAGTTCGCCCGAACGTCCCGCACGCTCCCGGCTTCCCGGCTTCCTGGGCCGGGCTTTCCCGCCTGCCCGCCCCTGCCCGCCCCTGTCCGCCCCTGCCCTCAACTCCCGACTACCGACCCCCAACCACCGACTCCCGACTCCCGACTCCCAGGAGGACTGCCCGTCATGACTGTCGTCGATCCACCCGCATCCCCCGGCCTCTCCTCCCCGAAGAGCCGGAAGGGCCGGCGGACCCGTGCGCTGACGGGCATTTCGCTGGGCTACTTCATGGTCCTTCTCGACACCACGGTGCTCTCCGTCGCCGAACCCGATCTGGCCTCCTCCCTGGGCACGTCGATGGCCGGACTCCAGTGGGCGGTCACCGGCTACACCGTGGCCTTCGCGGCGCTGCTGCTGTCGGCGGGGGCCGCGGCCGACCGGTTCGGGGCCGACCGGCTCTTCCGTGGCGGTGTCGCGGTGTTCGTGCTGGCGTCGGTGCTCAGCTCCGTCGCCCCTGGCCTGACCGCGCTGCTGCTGCTCCGGGCGGTCTCCGGCGCAGCCGCCGCGGCGTGCGTGCCCGCCTCCCTGGCGATGATCGGCCGGCTCTACCCGGAGCCGGCCGCACGGGCGCGTGCCATCTCGGTGTGGGCCGCGGTCAGCGGGGCGGCTGTCGCGGCCGGCCCGCTCGTCGGGGGTCTCCTGGTCGAGGCGGCCGGGTGGCGCGCGGTGTTCCTGGTCAACGTGCCCGTCGGGTTGGTGGCGCTGGCCCTCACCCGGGGGCGTTCGGTGGCCTGCCCGCGCGGTGACCGCCCTCTCGACTGGCCCGCGCAGGCGGTCGCCGCGGTGGCGCTGGCGCTCCTCACGGACGCGCTGATCGCCGCCGGGGCGCGGAACACGGGCCACGCGGTGTGGTCGTCGGCGGGGTTCCTCCTCGCGGCGGTCACCTTCCTCGTACGCGAGCGGGGAAGCCGGTCGCCGGTCCTGAACCGCGCGCTGCTGCGGTCCGCCCGGGTACGGGCCGGTCTCCTGGCCGGCGCGGCCGTCGGCTTCGCGCTGGCCGGCGCGCTCTTCGTACTCCCCCTGCTGCTCCAGCGACAGTGGCACCTGAGCGCGTGGGAGACCGGGCTCGCCTTCCTGCCGCTGACGGTCCCCTTCGCCGCCAATCCGCCGCTGACCGGCCGGATCGTGGCGCGCAAGGGCCCCCGGCTCCCCATCCTGACCGGTCTGTCCCTGCTGACCGCCGGGGGTGCCGCGCTCGCCTTCCCGGCCTTCACCGGGGTCGGCTTCCTCTGGCTCGCTCCGGGCCTGCTGCTCACCGGCTTCGGGATCTCCTTCGTGCTGCCGGCCCTCGCCGCGGCGGTGGTCGGCGCCGCCCCCGAAGGGACCGCGGGCTCGGCCGGGGGCCTGCTCAACGCGGTACGCCAGGTCGGCGCCACCCTCGGCGTCGCCCTCATGGGCGCCGCCGCGGCCGCGCACGCCGGCTGGTCCCTGCTTTTGTCGGCCGGGATCTGCGCGCTCGCCGGACTCGTCTGCGCGTGGGCCCGTCCCGGCGCCGGGCCGAGGGGGTCGCAGGACCGCGGGCCCCAGGGGTCCTAGGACCCCGGACCTGGGCCGGTACGTCTGCGACCATGGAGACGTGACAGAGAACCCGCACGACACGCTGCAGGAGCAGACCTTCTACGAGCAGGTCGGCGGCGAGGCGACCTTCCGGCGTCTGGTGCACCGCTTCTACGAGGGAGTGGCCCAGGACCCGTTGCTGCGGCCGATGTACCCGGAGGAGGACCTGGGCCCGGCCGAGGAGCGGTTCGCGCTCTTCCTGATGCAGTACTGGGGCGGCCCCCGGACGTACAGCGACCACCGCGGCCACCCCCGGCTGCGGATGCGGCACCAGCCGTTCCGGGTGGACCGGGCGGCGCACGACGCCTGGCTCGCCAACATGCGGGTGGCCCTGGACGAGCTGGACCTCGCCCCCGAGCACGAGCAGCAGCTGTGGTCCTACCTCACGTACGCGGCGGCCTCGATGGTGAACACGGCCGGCTGACGTACCCGCGCGGGTGTTTCAGCGCCGGGCTCCAGCGCGGGTGTCTCAACGCCGGCCCACCGACACCTGGAGCGCCCCGAGCCCGCCGCCGCCCTCGGCGCGCAGGGCGACGGAGCCGTACGGGGTCCGCAGCCGCAGCCAGGATCCCGCCGACAGCAGGCTCACCGGGAAGTCCGGCTGGGGGCGGAGAAAGCCGAGCGACTGGGCCGCGTGCACGGCGCGCAGCGGGAGCGGGGTCCCGCCCACCGGCCGGGACCAGATCTCGCGGCCGATCACGTCGCGTTCGGCCCGAGTGCGGTGCTCCTCGGGGAGCGCCTCGTCGCGGGCGCGGAACTCGCCGACGGCCGTGGTCAGCATCGTCCGCAGTTCCTGCGGGCCCGGCAGACCCGGTATCTCGCGCCAGGGGCCGCGGGGCGGCAACAGCCCGGCCCAGGGCGGTCCGGTGACGGGGGCGGGCAGGACGCCTGCGCCTCCGTCGCCGTCCTCGGGACCTTCGGGGCCTTCGTGGCCTTCGTGGCCTTCGTGGCCGAGGCTCTCCAGGAACTCCCCCGCCGACACGGTGACGTCGAAGGCCCCCGGGCTCCCGGTCGCGGCCAGGCGTGCGGTACGGATCGCCAGCACGTCGAACGAAGGCGGGCGCCCGAACACGGCCAGCGCCCCGCCGGCCGCCTGGAGGCGGACGGCGGCGGCGCGGTCGTAGTGGAGCAGCCGGCCGAGGAAGGCGGCGAGGTCCGCCGCCTCCCTCGTGTCGGCGAAGAGCACGGAGTGCACGGGCACGGTCATGCCGCGGCGGGCTCCTGCTCCATGTACTCCTGGAGGAAGAGCTTCTCCTCGGCGGAGATCCGCCGGGGCCGCCCTTCCACCAGGTTGTAGGGCACGACGACCGTGGAGGCCCGCACGTACACCAGATCCGCGTCCTTGATCTCGTACGCGATCGTCAGGGACGCCGCGCCGATCTTGGTGACCCAGGACTCGACGGTGACCGGTGCGTGGCGGTGGACCAGCGGCCGGAGGTAGTCGATCTCGTGGCGGGCCACGACGGAACCGCCCGCGAAGGACGGCGAACCGTCCCCGGGCGCCAGCCGGAACATGAAGTCGATGCGCGCCTCCTCCAGGTAGCGGAGGAAGACCACGTTGTTGACGTGGCCGAAGGCGTCCATGTCCGACCAGCGCAGCGGGCAGGGGTAGAGGTGACGGGCCACGGTGATCAGCCCCGGGTGAGCTTCTTGTACGTGGCGCGGTGCGGGCGGGACGCGTCCGCACCGAGGCGCTCGACCTTGTTCTTCTCGTACGACTCGAAGTTGCCCTCGAACCAGTACCACTTGGAGTCGCCCTCGTACGCCAGGATGTGCGTGGCGACGCGGTCCAGGAACCAGCGGTCGTGGGAGATGACCACAGCGGCGCCCGGGAACTCCAGCAGGGCGTTCTCCAGCGACGACAGGGTCTCGACGTCCAGGTCGTTGGTGGGCTCGTCGAGGAGGAGCAGGTTGCCGCCCTCCTTCAGCGTCAGCGCCAGGTTCAGGCGGTTGCGCTCACCACCGGAGAGCACACCGGCCGGCTTCTGCTGGTCCGGTCCCTTGAAGCCGAACGCGGAGACGTACGCCCGCGACGGCATCTCGACCTGGCCGACGTTGATGTAGTCCAGCTCGTCCGAGACGACGGCCCAGAGGGTCTTCTTCGGGTCGATGTTGGCGCGGGACTGGTCGACGTACGAGATCTTGACGGTCTCGCCGATCTTGACCGTGCCGGAGTCCGGCGTCTCCAGGCCCTGGAGCATCTTGAACAGCGTGGTCTTGCCCGCGCCGTTCGGACCGATGATGCCGACGATGCCGTTGCGGGGCAGCGTGAACGACAGGTCGTCGATCAGGACCTTGTCGCCGAAGGCCTTCGAGAGGTGCTCGACCTCGACGACGATGGAACCGAGGCGCGGGCCCGGCGGGATCTGGATCTCCTCGAAGTCCAGCTTCCGCATCTTGTCGGCCTCGGCAGCCATCTCCTCGTAACGGGCGAGGCGGGCCTTGGACTTGGTCTGGCGGCCCTTGGCGTTGGACCGGACCCACTCCAGCTCTTCCTTGAGCCGCTTGGCGCGCTTCTCGTCCTTGCGGCCCTCGACCTTGAGGCGCGCGGCCTTCTTGTCGAGGTACGTGGAGTAGTTGCCCTCGTACGGGAGCGCGCGGCCGCGGTCCAGCTCGAGGATCCACTCGGCGACGTTGTTGAGGAAGTACCGGTCGTGGGTGACGGCGACGACCGCACCCGCGTACTTCGAGAGGTGCTGCTCCAGCCAGTTCACCGACTCGGCGTCGAGGTGGTTGGTGGGCTCGTCGAGCAGCAGCAGGTCGGGCGCCTCGATGAGCAGCTTGCAGAGCGCCACGCGGCGCTTCTCGCCACCGGAGAGGTTGGTGACGGGCCAGTCGCCGGGCGGGCAGCCCAGGGCGTCCATGGCCTGCTCCAGCTGGGCGTCCAGGTCCCACGCGTTGGCGTGGTCCAGGTCCTCCTGGAGCTTGCCCATCTCTTCGAGCAGCGCGTCGGAGTAGTCGGTCGCCATGAGCTCGGCGACCTCGTTGAAGCGCTTGAGCTTGCTCATGATGTCGGCGGCGCCGTCCTGGACGTTCTCCAGGACGGTCTTCTCCTCGTCGAGCTTCGGCTCCTGCATGAGGATGCCGACGCTGAAGCCGGGCGAGAGGAAGGCGTCACCGTTGGACGGCTGCTCCAGGCCGGCCATGATCTTCAGCACCGTGGACTTGCCGGCGCCGTTGGGGCCGACGACACCGATCTTCGCGCCGGGCAGGAAGTTCAAGGTGACGTCATCGAGAATCACCTTGTCGCCGTGCGCCTTGCGCGTCTTGCGCATGGTGTAGATGAACTCAGCCAAGAGAAACCGTCCGGCAGCAATAGAGGTGTGGGCAGATACACCCCATCTTGCCTGACGACAAGCCCACGGGGGAAACCCGTCCCACCCGGGGCCGCTGACCTGGGCGGCGGCGGGGGGCCTCGGGCGGCGGCAAAGGCGACATCGCCGGACGAGACGCCACTGGCAGCGGCCGGAAACCGCTGGAAGCCGATGGAAACCGGCGTCGGACGACCGGAGCGCGGGGTGCTCGTTCGGGTGCCGGGGGTGCGTGTGCGGGTGCGCGCGGGTACGTACGGGTGCCTCGGGTCGGATACGTGCGAAGGCCCCGTTCCCCCGGGGAATCCGGCGGAACGGGGCCTTCGGTCGTACGGTCCTGCGGCGGTGCGGCACTCCTGCCGTCGCACCGTCCCACCGTTACGGCGTGGTGCGCGCGGTCACCGCGCGCACCTGGCGGCCACTACTGGGCGCCGGCAGCCGACTTCTTGCGGCGGAGGAAGACCATCGTGCCGATGCCGAGGAGGACGAGCACGACGGCGACGCCCGCGATGACCGGGGTCGCGCTGGAGCCACCGGTGGCGGCGAGGTCGCCCTCACCGCCGCCGGTCGTGTCGGCGGCAGCGGCGGTCGCGACGGGGCTCGGCGAGGCGCCGGCCTGCGTGTCGGTGCCCTCGTCGCCCGGGGCGGGGGTGGAGGCGGTGACGCAGTCGAGCACGCCCTTGAAGTTCTGCTTGAAGTCGTTGTCGACACCGCCGAGGGTGATGTCGTACGCCTTGTCCTCACCGACCGGGACCGACACGGTCTTGGTGCCACCGGCCTCGACGGTGAAGTCGGTACCGGCCTCGAACGAGAACCTGAACGGCTGGTCGCCGCTGTTGGTCACGGTGAAGTCCACGCTGCCCTTGGCGCAGTTCTTCTGCGCGGTCACTGCGGGAACCGGGCCCTTGGCGGCCCAGGTCGCGGTGGCCTGCGCGGAGACGACGGACTCGCTGGAACCGGCCAGGATCTGCGTCTGGCTGGTGGTCGTCACGCCGGTGAAGACGCGGCCGACCGGGACGGAGGTGGTCGCCTGCACGGTGAGTGCGGCGGTACCGTCCGCGGCGCCCTTCGGCACGTCGAAGTAGAGCTCGGTGCCGTCGGTCGCCTTCGAGACGGGGTTGCCGTCCTTGTCGGTGATCTTGATGCCGCTGGCGACGGCGTCGGCGGGCGGGGCCACCGCGGCCTCGGCCGCGTCGGTGTGGACGGTGACCGGGCCGAGCGGGCCGCCGGCCTGGCCGGAGACGACGGCGGGGCTCACGGTGAGGGATGCCTGGGGCTCGGCCGAGTTCTTGGCCGCACCCTGGAGGTAGTCGGCGAGCTTCTCGGCGTCCTCGTTCACCGCGGTGACGTCGGCGTTGTCCGAGAACCGCCAGATGGCGACCTGGGTACCGGCGGCCGCGGTGCCTTCGGTGAGCGAGTCGGCGCCGGCCGCCTTGGCGAGCGAAGCAAGGTCGTCGACCTGCGGGTAGGAGTGCTGAAGGATCCAGCGGATGCGGCCGGCGTTCTCGTTCTTGCCGAGCGAGGACTGCGCCCAGGGGGTTTCCTTGTACTCCGCCGCCGGCTGGGTGGGGTTGTGGATGTCGATGCAGTAGGTCTTGAGCTTGCCGCCGCCGTCGACGGTCATCTCGAAGAGACCGGCGGAAACTCGCAGGTCGTCCGCTCCGGCTGTCTTGATCACGGCTTTGTCGGACGTCTTCAGCCCGTCCAGGACCGCGGTCGCGCCGCCCTGGTGCGCAGGCGCCTCGTCGGCCGCCGCCGTGCCCGCGCCGGTGAGGGCGCCGGCCGCGACGAGACCGGTGACCAGTGCGGTGGAGGCCAGGCGGGCGAGCCCGTGGCCCCGTCCCCGCAGCGACCGACGTGCGGCCCGACCGGCGCCGAGGGCCGGGTCGGACGATATGTCGGAACCTTGAAGCGCTGAAATCTCAGAAAACGCAGAAGTCACAGAATTCCCCTCCGGGGCGGAGCCCTCGCGCTCGGTGCGCGTGTGGGGAGTGCCCCGCCGAAAGACTCAAGTGCCCATGAGTACGGGGGGAATCCTATGGACGGGGGCCAGAACCGCTCCCCCGTCTTACGGTCGCACAACCATTCCGAATCGCAATCGTTATCGCCGTCACTCCCGCCCCACGGCGTACGACGAAAACCATCAGCACCCCGTCACCAGCCGTGCACCGAGCGCTCGTCGGAGCACGCAGCGCACCGACGCGCGCCCCGCATACCGTTACTGACGGCCCGTCGGCTCGCGTGAGCGTCTCGCCGGACGAGGAACCCCTGCCGCCCCGGGACGGCCGCCCTCCTCGTCGACGGGCCCGAACTCCCAGGAGGGACCGCCACCGACCGGTTCGCTCGCGAAAACCGGACCGTCCGCGTCCTGTCCTCCCGCCCCCGCCGGCCCACCTCCCGGACCTCCTCCCGGACCTTCCCCAGGGCCCCCTCCCGGTCCTGCGCCGACTCTCGTACGCACCCCCTCACCTGCACCGGCGCCCTCTCCCGTACCCATACCCGCGCCCATGCCCGTACCGCCCCCCGAATCCAGCCCCGCACCCGCAGTCGTACCTGCCTCAGCGCCGAACGACGGCTCGCGTCGCGCCGAGCGCCGGAACGCGGCGGAGCCCCGGTTCAGGTCGTGGCCCACCACCACTGCTTCGACGTCCACGAACGTCCGGCGCGCTCCCTCGCGTTCCTCCTCCCGCACCTTCAGCCGGCCGTGCACCAGCAGCGGTTCGCCCACGGCGACGGAGGCGGCCACGTTCGACGCGAGGCTCCGCCAGGCCCACACCGTGTAGAAACTCGTGTGCCCGTCGGCCCAGAGCTGCTTCTCCCGGTCCCAGCGGCGCGGTGTCACGGCGAGGCGGAACCGCGCCATCCCGCCCGAGGCCGTCTCGCGGAACTCCACCCCCGTCGCGGCATTGCCGACCAGGGTCACCAAGGTCTCGTTCATGTCCTGTCCCCCTCTTCGCTTGCTGTCCGTGCGGGCGAACCCGCCGGGTGCGAGCAGCCGGGGGTACGAGGTCGCCCTCGCGTACGCCCCCGGAACACGGGAGAGCCCCGCGCACCGGTGGGTACGCGAGGCTCTCCCCGCTCCCCCGTGCTGCCGCCTCCACCGCTCCCGTGTGCGGGCCGGTGCGAGGACTCCATGCTGGACGAGGTGCGGCGATCCCGCCGGGGCCTGTGGATTACCGGCCGGTTGTGGACAACTCCGTCACCGCCCCGTACCGCTCGCGCACTTCGCGGTACCGGGCGAGTTCGGCGGCCACCGGGTCGAGGACCCTGGCGCGACCGCATCCGGCCGCCGCGTCCCGCAGCCGCCGCTCGACCTCCTGCCCGTACCGCCGGGCCGGCCCACGCGCGGCGGCCGCGCACGCCCACTCCACCAGCGGTCCGCCGACGACTCCGGCGAGCATCACGAGCGCGGGAACGACGAGTCCCGGTTTCAGCACCCCGGCGATCTGGCCGACCAGCCACAGCCCGCCGAAGATCTGCAGCAGGGTCATGGACGCCTGGACGACCACCGCCGCCGGCCACCACTTGGGGCGCGGCGGCTTGGCGGGCCGGCCGAGCAGCACGGGTGAGCCCTTGACACTGCCGACCCCGGTCTCCGCCCCGGCCCCCCGGGACCGGTTGCCTCCGAACCGCCCCGGGCCGCGCGTACGGCCGCCCCCGTCCGGCTTCGCGGCCCCGTCCGCCGAGCCTGCCCCTGCCGTGCCGGCCCCCGCTGCGTCGGCTCCGGCCCTCCGGCCTCGGGCGGGGGCGGGGGCGGCCGAACCCGCCTTCTCCGCCAGCTCGTCCAGCGCCTCGGACAGCCCCATCGCCCCGTTGTACGCGGCCTCGCGCACGGCCTGCGCCCACGGGTCCGGGAGCCCTCCGGCGGCGTCGTCGGCCACCACCCGTACCGCCTGCTCGACCCGCTGCCGCGCGGTGGCCTCCTCTTCCTCCCGTGCGGGTGTGAGGACCTGGCCCATGCGCTCCAGGCCGCCGAGCCTGCGCGTCGACTCGTACCAGCGCCAGAGCCGCAGCCACGGGGTGCCGCAGGCGCGGCCCGCGTTCCGGCGCCACTCCCGCTCGGCCGCCTGTCCGGCGGCCGAAGCGCCGACCGCGTCGGCGAGCCGGTCGGTGAACTCCTCCCGGGCCCGTTCCCCCAGCCCGGACCGCCCCTCCGCGACGTACACCGGGCGCAGCCGCGCGGCGGCGGCGTCCACGTCCGCGGAGAGCCGGCGCTGTGCGGCCGTACGCTCCTGGACGAACTTCCCCAGCAGCTCGCGCAGTTCGCCGACCCCTTCGCCGGTGAGGGCGGAGAGGGCCAGCACGGTGGCGCCGGGGTCGCCGTGCTCGCCCACCGCCATGCCGTCCTCGTCGAGCAGCCGGCGCAGATCGTCGAGGACCAGGTCGGCGGCTTCGCCGGGCAGCCGGTCGATCTGGTTGAGCACGACGAAGCTGACCTCCGCATGACCGGCGAGGGGGCGCAGATAGCGCTCGTGCAGGGCGGCGTCCCCGTACTTCTCCGGGTCGACGACCCAGATCACCGCGTCGACGAGGGCGAGGACCCGGTCCACCTGTTCCCGGTGCCCGGCGGCTGCCGAGTCGTGATCGGGGAGGTCCACCAGGACGAGCCCCTGCAGCGCCGCGTCGGCCGCCGCCGTCCCCGCATGCGGCCTTCGGCGGAGCCGTCCGGGGATCGCCAGCCGGTCGAGGAGCCCGGCGGCCCCGTCCGTCCAACTGCACGCGATCGGGGAGGAGGTGGTCGGCCGCCTCACCCCGGTGTCGGAGATCTGCGCTCCGGCGAGGGCGTTGAAGAGGGAGGACTTGCCGCTGCCCGTCGCTCCGGCGAGGGCGACCACGGTGTGCCGGGAGGAGAGCCGCTGCCGCGCGGCGGCCTCTTCGAGCACCCGGCCCGCCTCGGCGAGCGTCCCCTGGTCGAGCCGCGCCCGGGAGAGCCCGACCAGCTCGCGCAGGGCTTCGAGCCGCGGCCGGAGCGTGCCGCCCGACGGTACGTACGCCTCGACCTCGGGCCCCGGTTCGTCCTCCGGCACGGCCGGCTCGCGCTCGGCGGCCTTGGCCGCCCGGGCCGCGGCCCGGCGGGCGATGAGCCCGTCGTCCCAGTGGGAGGGCACGCCCGCCGGTGTGACGGCGGTGTCCCGCGGGTCGGGGTCGCCCGCCGGTTCGGGCACGTCCGCCGGCGCCCCGGGTACGGCGCCCGATGCGCCCGGTTCGCCCGCTTCGTCCACCGGCCCGTCCGCGTCCGCGTTCCGGTGCGGGCTCCGGTCCGGGCTCCGGTCCGGGCTCCGGTCCGGGCTCCGGTCCGGGCTCCGGTCCGGCTTCGGGTCCGCGTTTCGGTCCGGCTGCGGGCCCGTCGTTCGCTCCGGCTGCGGGTCCGAGTTTCGGTCCGACCTCCGGTCCGCGCGTGCGGCCCCCGGCACCTTCGGATCGCCGACGGCGGGTGCCCCGGGCCCGGCCCCCTCCCCCGCGGCCCCCGAGGCCCCCGACGCCGTGGACGCCGTGGGCTCCTCCGGTGTCCTGGACACCTCCGACGCTTCGGACGTCTCCGGCGCCGTCACGTCACTGTCGCCCCCGCCACCCGCATCGCCCTTTCCCTGGCCCTTCTCCCGGCCCTTCTCCTGGCCCCTCCCCCGGCCCTGATCGCCCTGCTCCCGGTCCTGATCCACGACGGCAGTCATCGCTGCCTCCTCTCCCTCTGCAACACGGACAGTGCGGCGATCAGCTCCGCCTGCGGTTCCGGGGCGATGTCGAGTGCGTCGAGCGGGGCGAGCCGCCGCTCCCGCTCCACCCGCAGCACCTGGTCCAGATAGCTGGTGAGCAGGGCCCCGCCCTTGTCCCGCAGCCTCAGGGCGCCCTGGGCGCCGATGCGTTCGGCGAGCTGCTCCCCCGCGGTGCGGGCCCGGCGCCCGCCGAGCAGGGCGGCGGCGAGGAGCGCGGCGACGGTCTCCGGGTCCGGCGCGACACTGCGGTCGAGCCGGCCCACCTCCTCCTCGGCCAGCTCTTCGACGACCCGCCGCCACCGGCGTACCGCCACGGCGATCCGACCCTCGGCGTCCTCCGCCGGGCCCCAGCCGCCGCCCTCCCGGCCCGCGCTCTCGAAGCGGAACGCCGCTGCGGCCGGATCCCGCCGCCAGGCCGCACGGATCTTCTCGTCGGCGGCGGCGACGGCGCACTGGACGAGTGCCACCAGGCTCTCCACCAGTGCTTCCAGCACCTCGCAGGCCGAGCTGTCCAGCGGGTACCCGCGCCAGCGCGTCCGGGCGTCGCCCGCCAGCACGGCACCGTTGCGGAGCCGTCGGCGGATGCGCTCGGCCTCCTTCTCGTACGCGTCCTCCACGGCGCCGGTGAGTCGTACGGCCGCCGCGTACTGCTGGGCGACGGCCCCGGCCAGCGCGGGCATCCGCACGCTCAGCGAGTCGATGACCCCCGCCGCCGTGCGCCCCACCGCCTGCTGCCGCGCGGCGGGGTCCTGGGCCCGGTGGGTGAGCCAGGCACGCAGCGGGGCGACGGCGGTGGTGGGCAGCAGCCCGCTGGCACCGCCCGCCGACTCGGGGAGCTCGGGGATGGTGAAGCGCGGTACGTCCCCGAGCCCGGCGCGGGTCATCAGCGCCGCGTACTGGCGGGAGACCTCGCCCACCACCTGGTGCGGCACCCGGTCGAGCACGCTGACCAGCGAGGCGTCGTACTCCTTCGCCGTACGCAGCATGTGCCAGGGCACCGCGTCGGCGTACCGGGACGCCGTGGTCACCATCACCCACACGTCGGCCGCGCAGATGAGTTCGGCGGCGAGGACCCGGTTCCGTTCGACGAGCGAGTCGATGTCGGGGGCGTCGAGCAGCGCGAGCCCGCGCGGCAGGCTCATCGCCGTCTCGACCCGCAACTCCTGAGCGGCGCCCCGCGACCGGCCGACACCCGCCTCCTCGATCCCGTCCGCCCCGGCCCCACGCCCCGGCGGCAACCAGACCCGGGTCAGCTGGGGCAGCACCCGTACGTCGGCGAACCAGTGGTGGTCGTCCGGGTGGCAGACCAGCACCGGCGTACGCGTCGTCGGCCGGAGCACGCCCGCCTCGCTGACCCGGCACCCGACGAGCGAGTTGACCAACGTCGACTTCCCCGCCCCGGTGGACCCGCCGATCACCGCGAGCAACGGCGCCTCGGGCGCCTTGAGCCGGGGCAGCAGGTAGTCGTCGAGCTGCGCGAGGAGTTCGTCCCTGGTCTGGCGGGCCCGTTCCGATCCCAGGAGCGGTAGTGGGAGACGCACGGCAGCGACACGGTCGCGCAGGGCGGAGAGTGCGTCGATGAACTGAGGCCGTACATCCATGGTCACCACATGCGAAGAATGCCCGCTTTTGGCGCCTTTTTGAAGCGTATGGCCACCCGTGCGCGGCGGTTCCACCCCGAGGGCAGGCGGGACATGCACAGCGCGGGCATAACGAGTGCACAACACCCGCGCGATCCGGCCCGAAAACCGGTGCGTGATCCGCACCCAGCTGCGATTATCGGTTCGCTTCACCGAACCTCCACAAGGTGCCACGCAGGCGAAGCAACCGGGACACCGCGACAAGAGCCCTATCCTTGTCCCGGCACGGCGAGGGACTCCCCCACCACAGGGCTCCCGTCCGCCACGGCCCACACCCGGCCCCCGTAGCTCAGTGGATAGAGCAGGCGCCTTCTAAGCGCTTGGCCGCAGGTTCGAGTCCTGCCGGGGGCACACACCTAGCCTCACCTGCGGAAACGCGGGTGAGGCTGCTTTTTTGCGTCCA